>NZ_PISD01000036.1 GCF_002835735.1 Cytobacillus horneckiae
CGTTTTTGCACCAATGGTGCTCAGCTGTTATTCAGCTGTTTTTTTAGAATTAACGTTGACGTTTTTGTTCGTTCAGTTTTCAAAGATCAATCTCATTCGCTTCAAAAGCGACTTTATTAATTTAACACATATCCCTTTATAATGTCAATAACTTTTTTCTCTTTTTTAAAGTTATAAAATCATTTAATTATCGGGGACGAGATATAATATACCACGTAATAAAAGTGTTTGCAATATAGTTTTTAAAAGTTTTTTCATATTATTTATTATTAATCATTTTCTAGTAAGCTATTTCAACATTAACAAATACAAACGCTTTCATATTGAGCGTTTTCTATTTTCTACTATATATTTTCTAAAATAATTGTATGAAATGAATTAAGTTCTCCTTGTCCTATCATAAATTTTAATGAATCCACAATTTTATCAACAAATATTTCCCGTTCCAATAAACAATCCACCGCTTTATCCACAACCTGTAGATAAGTTTATCCACTGTATTAATCTATTTTCTTTTATCACAATACTAATAAAACAGTAATAGTCTAGTAACTCAACTCATATAATCTATCATCTCTATTCTTTTAGAAAGGTGTGAATGAAGCTGGAGACCGCAGCACTCTATTTATCAGTAATCATGGCAATTTTTTTATTCTCTTATTCCTACGTTGAAGGAATAAAAATCGCAAATTCTGAAGGGAAAGTATATGGGGGTACATTTATATTTACAGTTACTGCAGGCTTTATATTCTCAAGGCTATCCTATATTTTCATGTAAATATATATAAAGGTGAAGGAGCGCGCTCCTTCACCTTTTCTAAAATTTTTTCTACTTTTACTATCGTTTGCTACTGTTCATTTTAATTAACTGACTTTGCAGCTGCTTTTTTCGAATGCTTCTTTCATCTAGTAAGAATATAGATAATCCCCCTATTACAATGAATCCTCCTAAAACTTGTGTCCATACTAAGCTCTCCTGTAATAAGTAATAAGCAAGTACTGCCGCTCCTACAGGTTCAAATAATATCGCCATCGATATGGTTGAGGTGCTTAAAAACTTAACTGACCAGTTAAACAGCGTATGCCCTAATAGGGTTGCGACTAAAGCAAGTAATACAAAATAAAGCCAATCACTAGCAGGATATGGATACAGAGGTTCCTGAACAGTTATAACATATATAAAGAGGACTGCCGCACTATTTGCATACACTAAAAATGTATAAGTTATTAAAGAGACCCTTTGTCTAACGGATTGACCAAACATTAAATAACCAGTTACTAAAGCACAAGCAATTAGTGCCAGCATATCTCCATATAACGCTGAACCGCTGATCATAAAATCTCCCCAACTAATGATTATACAGCCAGCGATGGCAATGACTGCGCTTATGATTGCTTTCCAAGAAAACTTTTCTTTAAAAAAGATGTAGGTACCGACAAAAGCAAATAACGGTTGCAATGTCACTAATACCGTTGAGCTCGCAACGGATGTGTAATTTAACGATTCAAACCATAAAATAAAATGAAAAGCTAAAAACACTCCAGATATCATACAAAACAGCCAATCCTTCTTAGTAATATGACGCAGTTCATGAACATACTTTATAAGAAAGATTGGCAACATGAAGAGGACAGTAAAAAAAAGGCGGTAAAAAGCTATAACTCCAGCTGGAGCAGATGCTACTTTTACGAGAATAGCTGATGTGGAGACAGAGATAACCCCAATAGCTAGGATTAAGTACGGATTAACTTTTGCTTCAGACATTTTCTTCACCTGGTTTCTTTCATAATTAAATAGGGTATAGACTATTTTACACCGTACCTGTTAGTTAAAGATATTGTTTTCAAAAGCAAAAAATACAATAAAGCAGGCGATTCTATGACTGGACTAGAAATGGAAATATTAATGAAATTAGGCATATCAGCTGTTCTCGGCCTTATTATTGGACTTGAGCGGGAACTAAAGAGAAAGCCGGTTGGTCTTAAAACTAGTTTAGTTATTTCGATTGTTAGTTGCCTCTTGACCATTGTTTCGATTGAGTCTGCCTATATCTTCCCTGGCAATGATGCCATCAATATAACTATGGATCCATTGCGTCTTGCTGCACAAATCGTTTCAGGCATTGGGTTTTTGGGCGCAGGTGTCATCTTAAGAAGAGGCAATGACAGCATTTCCGGACTAACCACAGCTGCACTTATTTGGGGAGCTGCCGGAATTGGTATTGCGGTAGGAGCAGGCTTTTATATGGAAGCTGCTGCTGGTGTCATTTTGCTTATTATCTCAGTGGAGGTTGTTCCATACTTACTAGGCTTGATAGGACCTAGACAATTGCGGGAAAAAGAAATCACGCTTAAATTAACTGTAGAAAGCAAAGAAAATATTGCAGCAATCATCCCAGCAATTAAAGATTTAAAAGCAACCATTAGAAGAACAAAAATTAAAGACACAGAAGAAGGCAATCCCCAATTACAACTAACCATTGCCGTCGACTATAAACAAAAAACGACTGATTTTTATTACAATATTTCTAAACTGCCCGGAGTAAAATTTATGGAAATCGAAAGCATGCACTAGAAAACCTCAACTTCGCCCACTCCTATCAGCGAATGCCTTTATTTTACTTGGCAATATATATTGAGATTCACTTACGCATTTTGATTAAGTTAAAAATCCTTTTTAGCAAAAAAATTAATAATTTCCTCTTGAAAGATGAGTATTCACCAGATATAATCTTTTATGTACATATCCGGGGGATTAGCTCAGCTGGGAGAGCGCATCGCTGGCAGCGATGAGGTCAGGGGTTCGAGCCCCCTATTCTCCATACCAAGAAGCCTTGATTTATCAGGGCTTCTTTTATTTTTGACTATTTATAATTAATCCTCCAGTTTCCCTTTGTCGTCATTTTGTCGTCAAAATTCTTCTTTCTGTATTTTTTATATCTTAAATAGCACTCCCCACCTGTTTAAGTACATTCAAATCAATGGCAAAACTTGAATCAATACAAAACCTAATCCTGCATTCTATATCATGCCCCGTGCCTTCTCCGCATTCCGAAACATTAAGAAGGAGATGCCCCTACAATTACAACACTCGCCACTGGAAAGGATAAAGCGACCATTATATTAACTACACGATCTAATGCGTGAGCAGACGTCAAAATCCATGCCTGAGCTTCATCTAACACAAACAAAATGTAGGCAAAATGATATCCAAGAGCTATCTGATAAGTTATGAAGTTCAAGTTCATGTGCAATATTAGATCTTAATCTAACACTTGATTTTCTTGATGTTAATATATTAACGAATAACAAAAAAGGAGGTGAGAAATTGAAAAAATTATTGATAAGACTAGGCTTAATAACTGTTTTATCTTTTGCTTTGACAACTACTGTTTCTGCTGCAAATGTTGACCCGCAAGGTTGTTCTATAGGTACAAATTTATGTGAGTTTGATAAATAATTTCTCTCAAGGCTGACTTCAACCTTGTAAATTACTTTCCCGTTAGTCAGCCTTTTTCAAATTAACTTCTTCTATCTTGTGTTTCTTCAAATTATCAACTTTACTTATAGAACCTGGAATTAATGAATTATTCTTAATTTCAAAGTTCATACTAAGGATTAGTAATATTTGGAGGAGATACAATGCTTTCTACCGCCCTTAGTAATCTAGACCTTGGAGCAAAAGGATTATGGTTTCCAATTACGATAAGTATCGCTCTTTTAGTAACCCTATTACTGATCCCTAAAAGAAGAATTAATTGGGTAGAAATATATATAATTTTTTGTATAGTTGGCTTTGCAACATGGTTTACTGATGCATTTATTCTAAGAGTTTTCGATTTGATTGATTTAGGTTCTCCTAAAAAACCAGGAATCGGAGACATTTTTTCATTCACATTCATACCTTCATCATTAGCATGTATTTTTTTGAGTTTTTTGGATACGAAAAACAAATGGAAATTAGTAATATTATTCACATTCATTTCTTTTGCCATTGAACTAGGAATGGAATACTCTGGATATATGACAGTAAAAGGTTGGTTCAATTTTCTCTCTGTTTTGTTTTACTTTTTTGTATTCGTCTTTATATTGCCATATAATTTAAAACTAATTAGGCGTAGGTGACTCAAGCGGTCGAAAAGCCAAATTAACTCCTCCTACTTTCTATTTCGTTGATTTTTTCTTGTTATTATTTCTAAACCTTATTAAATTCCTCAGCAGTAAAATAACTCCAATTAAAACCAGTCCAAGTATAACTACAGGTATTACATAATAAATGAGTATATTAAAAAGCTCGGTCTCTTTATTCCATTCCAAATTAACTCCTAATCCTTAATATCTTTAATTAAGAAGGAGTTGAATTATATGCTTCATATAGTCTTGGAATTTTTACTTAATTTAATTATTTTTTCATTCAAAAACAAGGATAACTAATTACAATAGTTGTTCATAATCAACAAACCGATCAATATGTTTCATATTTTATTCGTACTATACAGCAGCGCCTTCAACTAAACATTCTTCACATTCTGTCCAATTGGTTCCAAATTGATTTCGGAAGTATCCTTCACCTTTTTATTCCTGACATACCTTTTCATTATCCATTTCCTTCATTACTCCTGATCTATCGAGATAAAAGTAATGATTATTTCTACTTACTGTATTCGCTCACCCCACCGTTCATTTTAACTATTTTTTCCATTTGTTATTGACTCAATAATTAAATCCAATTAATATTTATGTGTATAAAATTACCAAAAGAGGAGGACTGTCTTTTTATTTTGTATGGTAAAAAATTTTAGGAGGTTAAAAGTTTATGAAAAAACTATTTATCAAAGTATCATTTCTACTCCTATTACCATTTCTTGTATTCGGAACTATAACAACTCATGCTGAAAATCATTCTTACGATGGGAAGAGCCCTTACTACAATGATTGTGCTTCTAGTGCAAGTACAAAAGCATCAGCCAATTTAGTTAATGAAAACAATAAAAAGATAGGTGTCGTTGAATTAAAATTCAGTAGTACTTGTAAAACAGCTTGGGCTAAAATTACAATGGACAGTAAAGTTCCATCTGGCTTTGAAGCTAATGCTGAAGTAACACGTAATACTGATGGTAAACGATTAAGTTGTGAATCTTCAGGTGGTAACGGTAAAGTCATAGCTGGTCAAACTTCATGTTATACTCCAATGGTTTATGATTTAGATCCAAGATCCTCTTATGCCTTTGGTAAGTACTATGGCTCTAATTACAATGTCTGGGCTACCACTGCATCATATTAATAAGTTTAGGTAGGCATGCTATATGTATGCCTGCTTTTATTATTTATATTAGTTAATATAAACGCTATATAAATAAATTCTTTTATTCATAAACGGTATCTTTACAATGTTCATTAAAGAATATTTGAATATTTACGATAATATTGAGAAATTTCGTGATTAACTTCATTACTTCTCTTGATTTCTCTTTTCAAACTTTTCCATATTACAGTAAAATATAACTACTTTCCTACATAAGAGGTGTTTTCATATGGATATTCTTGAAGGTATAGAATTTAACTCATGCAATTTATTGGACCATTAATAATTCTCTTTATTACAATGTTTGGAGTTGTTTTCATTTACCGACTTTTGCTATTTAAATTTTTGCCGGTTAAACTCTACAATTACTTTATTGCGCCAATAGCCTTATTAGGTTTCTTCATTTGGTTAATCCCCATGGCATTAGGTTTTCATGTATTTTTTAAGTAAGCACCTTCACATAGGTACTTTTTTTAATAAACTTAATAATTCTTATGTGTACAAATTCCTTAATCTGTCATAATGCATATACTGAACTGATTTAGATTAAGGAGTTGATTAAATGTATTACATTAGCAGCCCTTTAGATTTTAGAAACAATCAAGAACTTATAATGGATATTTCCAAAGCTATTGATGGTGAGTACTCTGCAATCAATTGTTATAAAAAACTTCAGCAATTAGCACCTAATGAAAAAGCTAGGACTGTTATTAAAGAAATTAGACAAGATGAGAAAAGGCATTTCAAATCATTTAACAGGATTTATACACAACTAACTGGTCAATCTCATTCTCCTCAATTAAATAACCAGTGCCCAAATTCTTATAAATCAGGATTAGATTTTTCATTTAACGATGAGCAACATTCTGTGGACTTTTATTTAGAAATTGCAGATAAAGCTGTTGATCCATATATTAAAGAACAATTTAATAGAGCAGCCAAAGATGAGCAAAATCATGCTGTATGGTTTTTGTACTTAATGAATAGAGGATAATTATTCTCTATTTTTTTACGAAACATAATACAAATGCAATTACATACGTTTGATTTCTGCGCCTAATCCCTTCCCTAGATGTTCAGTATGATGTATGGAAATTGGCTTAGCTTTGAAATTGCCATACTTGGCTCCATGCCAACCGATTTCTTTTTTTAACGCTTTTCCATGCCTTACTTTTGGTTGGTTCTTGTATACCGAAAATGAATCGTTTCTAAGCGAAGCTCTAGATTCCAAACATATCCGTTTTGGTTTCAGGCTTCATTTCCTCAACGCTTCCTAATTTACGAACTTTGCATCCCCATCGTTTCGTCCATCTATATAATCATCAATAGTTGTTTGCCCCTTAGGAGCGTCATTTTTAAGTATATTGACCTTCGACTCACAAAGGGACAATTCATTTAAATTCCTCCTTATAATGAAAACCCATCCAGCCTCATCCATGATGTCCTGATTAATTCCGATATACCTCATAGTTACAGCTGGTGATGAATGATTGAATATCTGTTGCAACACCGCAACATCCTTATATCTGATAAAAGTGATAACCGAATATTTTACGTAGCGTATAAGTCCCTACCTCATTAAGTCCAACCTCACTGGCAGCCATGTTAAGTATTTTCCAAGCTTGCCCGATGAATGCGATCATTGCCTCTCCTGGACTTAAATAGGTACTCAGCGACATCCTTGCTAATGGTAAAATCACTAATATGATGCTGAAGTTCGCTGTTTATTTTGAACCGCTTCAACTTCCCTGTTTTTTGTTCATTGATTACAATGTGACTTCTATTCCTCACATCACCCACTTTCAAAGTGAGTAAATCACTTATCCTAAAACCAGTATTGATCCCTAATACGTATAAGAAGTAGTTTCTATAATGCTGATTCATTAAGACTTGTTTCATAGCAGCAATTTTCTCTAATCACGTATAGGTTGAACGGTTTTCAATACAAAAACCCCCTTGTTTTTTATGTTTTAAGCTTGATTAGTAGATTCAAAAGGTTTGTTTAATTTCCTGAATAGTTACCTCAACACGAGGGTTCTGACTAAATACTTACTAACATGCAGGTCCACTACTTGGCTGTCATCTTTCCAAATAACAGATTTGAGCTCATTTTTTACACCTTTGACATAGTTGTCAACGTCAGGTTTAGTTATTGGTCTTAGCTCTCCATTTTCAGCTTCTGAAGCTTTCTTTTTACTAAAGCTTTTCAATGTACGATGACAGATAATACTAACGGTCCAGTTATTAATTGAGAGGGTCTATTTTGGGAAGCAACAAGTTTCACATACTCCTTGAAGCTTTAGACTTCTTAGGATCATACATTCTTACTAGTCCATTGATTGTAGTAGCTCTCGTCCTTCCCTGAGCTCAGGCTCTCCATATACAGTAAATTGAATCATCGTTCCTCATCCATTCCCTTTTTGAATTCAAGCTTATCTATGTAACACACCCTACAAAGACCTTCTACTGCGTACCCATTTGGTTCTTCACACTTACAGCGAATCGAATATATTCACAATTTGGCAGACGATAAAGGAAATAAAATCGATCCTGCAGCAGTAGGCATGCCTCCAGATTTTCCGCAGAATCAGCTTCATATTATAGAATTCAAACGTGTGAGTGAAAATAAGACTGAATTGATGATTACTGAATACGATTGGAGCTTTGGTCAAATGATGGAGATGTCTAAAAAGGGCATGGTGCAGTGCCTTAATTTAATTATTTAGCTTTCTCTGTACATTAAAAATGAGGCGAAGAAATAACTTAAACGAATGGACACCACCGCCTTATATAACCTTCCTTTACACTTCTAACGAACCTCCGAAATAGAAAGTGCTTAATGTTTCTTAACTTTAATTGCATATGAACAAACTATTTGGAAATAATATCCTCATCAATTCTGAGAGGATGTAAATGATGTTCACGCATATATACTTATGGACAATGCTGATTTTGCCTTGGGGAATTTTCTTCTTTTTAGATAAACAAAGATTAAAATCTTTTTTGCCAGGCGGATTAGTAAGCGCTTTGCTATTAACTATTTTCTTTCAATTATACGAACGATATAACCTTTTAGAAATTAAAGATACTATATTCCCGTTAACTAATACTACTCCCTTTATATATGGGATATATATTGTTTTGCCTACAGTATTTTTATATTTCACATTTGGAAATTTCCTCTTGTATTTCTGCATTAATGCGATTAGCGATGCTATTTTTGCCTTTGGAATATTGAATTTGTATGAATACATGGGGATATATGAAATGAAATCTCAGTATCATTTAATGATATATATTAACTGCCTCATATGTGCAGCATTAATTTACTTATTTCAAAAATGGCAGTATATTGAGCCCTATAAATAACCTAGAATGCTGTTTTCACTTCATTAATGAATCATAGACTGTAGAGAAGCTCTTTTTCAAAAAAAAGAAACGTTTAGGATTTTCTTAGTATCACACTTTGTCTACACTCTGAGGATGCCATATGAATCCTTTCAGAGTGTAGATAAAGTGTAAACAAAATCATTTCAGTTAGACCACTCGCCCCTCAGAAAATCACAAACCACTCTTTTATATATTGGAATGAGTTTGTGTATTGCTACCTTTTAGGATTACTTTACACGTAAGACCTGTCCAATATAAATAGTATAATTCTCATCTAATCCATTCCAACTACGAATTTGCTGAATCGTGCTTCCGTATCTTTGGGCAAGAGAGTAAACTGTATCTCCTGTCACAACTGTATGATAAACAACTGGTGCTTTAGGTTGAAGATTAAATGCTCGAGCCAGTCCGTTCACATGGCCGCGGGCGATTCTTTCAATAAACGCAGGTTGTTTAAGCTTATTTGCATCAGCAGCATTGTCGATAAAACCATTCTCTGTTAATATCGCAGGCATATTGGACTCTCTTAGCACATGGAAGTTGGCTTGTTTCTTCCCTCGGTTCTGGAAATCTACTTGTTTCAAAACCTCTTCATGAATGATATTTTGATAAGTTGTAGTTGGCGCCCCTACACCCGGATAAATATAGTCTTCATATCCTGTGCCGCCCCCTGCATTAATATGAATAGATAGAAAATAATCTGCGTCCCAGCTATTCGCTACATTTGTCCGTTGTGCTAGTGATACCGTCTCATCACCTGTACGGCTCATTAAAACGGAAACATTATTATATCCATTAATGAGCATATCTCTCATTCTAGTCGATATCTGTAAGGTTATCGCCTTTTCCTGTAGTCCATTACCAACCGCACCTGGATCTGTGCCACCATGACCGGGATCAATAAATATTTTAACCATCATAAATCTCTCCTTTTTTAATAGTTTTATGCAAAAACTTAAAAAGTGATTGTACAGAACCACTAATTCATCTATTAAACAAGCAAAAGGAGATAAGAGCCTAATAAATGGTTTGCTAGACCTTCCTATATAGTGTCATTTTAATTATTGATAGCAGCAGTTCATGCTTGTACATGTTTACATACTATGTGCTGGTGATGCTGTCTCATCACCTATATTACCCTTCCTTTTGGAGTCGATACACCATATTGACCGAGGACTTCTTTTCCTTGATATTCATGGATATTCATATTATGCCTCCTAAAAAACTAAGACTTTCTATTCTTAAGCTTCTAAAAGTAATTTTTCTGGATCTTCAAGCAATTGCTTTACTTTCACTAAAAACCCAACGGCTTCCTTACCATCTACAATACGGTGGTCATAAGAGAGTGCAAGATACATCATAGGTCTAATTTCAATCGTTCCGTTGTCTAAAGCAACAGGTCGGTTTTGAATAGAATGCATGCCCAATATTCCAACCTGAGGAGCATTTAAGATTGGTGTAGATAATAAAGAACCAAATGTACCACCGTTTGTTATCGTAAATGTACCACCTTGAAGTTCGGATAAAGTAAGTTTTGCTTCTCTTGCTTTCAGTGCTAAATCGCTAATTTCTTTCTCTATTTCTGCGAAATTTAACCGATCTGCACCTCTTACAACTGGGACCACTAAGCCTTCATCAGTAGAAACAGCAATTCCAATATCATAGAATTTCTTAACGACCATTTCATTTTCTTGAATTTCAGCGTTTAATAGCGGATAGCTTTTTAGAGCGCTGACGACAGCTTTTGTAAAAAATGACATAAACCCTAGTTTTACATCATGTTCTTTAAAGAATGTATCTTTTCTTTTCTTTCTTACATTCATAACAGCAGTCAAATCTACTTCATTAAATGTGGTTAAAATTGCCGCAGAATGCTGTACCTTTACAAGATTCTTGGCAATGGTTGCACGACGGCGAGACATCCTTCTTGTTTCTACTGGCTTGTTGCTGTTTGTTTGAGCGGTCTGTTGAGCTGGTATTGTTTGCCGTGCTGCTGGAGATGCAGTGTTTGCAACTGAACGACCTTCAGGTACATAGTTTGATACATCTTGTTTACGTATTCTTCCTAATGGATCTAAGGCAGCTACATTTTGTAAATCAATTCCTCGCTCTCTTGCTAATTTCCTTGCTGCAGGGGAGGCAATAACATTACTTACAGGTTCAGTAAATGATTCTGCAATAGGCGTTATTTCTGGAGTTATTTTTTCTTCAACTACTTTTTCTTCAGAACTGCTTACGTTACTTTCAGAAATAATCGCAATCGTTTCTCCAGCATTTACGGTATCACCTTCAGTCTTTAAAGTTTCTTTTAATACCCCGCTAAACTCGGAAATAACCTCTATATTTACTTTGTCTGTTTCAAGCTCTATTATATAATCACCTTTTGAAACAGTTTCACCAGGTTGTTTTAACCATTGTGCAATCGTACCTTCTGTAATGGATTCAGCTAATTGTGGAACTACTATTTCTGCCATTTTTTTACACACCCTTTTATTGGATTGACAAGTACAAATTAATCCGCCTGCTTATGCCGAAAACAACTAAATACTTACCTCTTCCTTTGTATTTTTATCAGTTGGTGTTAATGCTTCATCTATTATTCTTTGTTGCTCGTTTTTATGAATCATTGGATTTCCCTCAGAAGGGCTTGACATTTCTGGTCGACCAGTATAGGAAACTTTAATATGCTCAGGTATTAAAGCTTGTAACTTTGGAGCAATATAGCTCCATGCACCCATATTTTTTGGTTCTTCTTGCGTCCAGATAACCTCTTTTAGGTTTTTATATTTACCAATTAAACTTCTAATTTGTTCTTCCGGGAAAGGATATAATTCTTCAATTCTAATAATATCTAACCAATTAAAGGTTTTTGTATCGGCCACATGGTCTGATAGCTCTACTGCGAGTCGACCTGTACAGAAGGCAATTCGCTCTACTTGATCTGATTCACTCCCTAATCCTGGTTGCTCAATAACCTCTTGGAATTGACCATTTGTAAATTCCTCTAAAAACGCTCCAGCAGATGCATTACGCAATAAGCTTTTTGGGGCCATTATTACTAAAGGTCTTACTTCATCAGTATTCAGTATCGCTGCTTGCCTTCTTAAAATATGAAAATATTGAGCTGAGGAAGACAGATTTGCAACAGTCCAGTTATTTTCAGCTGCTAGTTGAAGGAAACGTTCTAATCTAGCACTAGAGTGTTCTGGTCCTTGACCTTCATAACCGTGTGGCAATAAAACTATAATTCCTGATTTTTGACCCCATTTGGATTGTCCTGCAGATATAAATTGGTCGATGATGACTTGTGCACCGTTCGCAAAGTCACCAAATTGTGCTTCCCAAAGTACTAGCGTTTCAGGTGAAATAACATTATAACCGTATTCAAAGCCTAGTATAGATACTTCTGAAAGTGAACTATTATGGATAGCAAAGGATGCATTTGACGTACTAATTTTATGCAATGGGCAATATTTTTCACCCGTTTTCACATCGGATAAAACAATATTTCGATGGGAGAATGTTCCTCTCTCAGAATCTTGTCCAGTTAATCGAATTGGAGTACCATCTTTCAATATCGTTGCAAAAGCTAACGCTTCCGCATGTGCCCAATCAATTGTTCTCCTTTTTTTCTCAAAAACTTCAAGTCTACGATTTAATATTTTTTGTAGTTTACCGAACACGTTGAAGCCTTTTGGCCATTCTAGAAGCTCGGAATTAATTTTGGTTAATGTTTCTTTATCGACGGTAGTATCTACTTTTTGTATTTCATGATGGTTTTCCGCCTGTAACTCTGAAATCGAGCGAACTTCTGAATGTTCTTTATTAATATTTTTATACGCCTCTGTAATTTTTTTTAATATTTTTGTTTCAATTTCTTTTATTTGCTTAGCTGTCATTGATTTTTCACTTACTAATTGTTGCTTATATACAGTTGTAACCGTTGGATGCTTATGAACAATGTTATATGTTAACGGGTTTGTAGCCATTGGTTCATCCATTTCATTGTGACCCATTCTTCTATAACCAATTAAATCAACTACAACATCTTTTTTGAATGTTTGACGATATTCGAATGCTAAACGCATCGTTGTCAAGCTCGCCTTAGGAGCATCAGCATTGACATGGAAAATTGGAATAGAGTAACCTTTCGCCAAATCACTGGAATATCTAGTAGATCTTGAATCTTCACTTTCTGTTGTAAAGCCAATGCAGTTATTTGCAATAATATGAATGGTGCCGCCTGTTTGATAAGCTTTCGTTCTTGAATAATTTAATGTTTCTGCTACAACACCTTGGCCAGGAAAAGCGGCATCTCCATGCACTAATAGTGCAAGTGCTTTTGATACATCTTGTTTCGGATACCCTTTTTCAGAACAATCATCCTGAGCTGCTCTTGCATATCCTTCTACTACCGTACCTGCAAACTCCAAATGACTTGGGTTATTGGCTAAGGTGACTTTAATTTTTTTATCTTGAATTTGTCTGTTCTTTACTGCCCCCATATGATACTTAACATCACCAGTGCTGCCCTTTGTTTCCAAATAATCAGGGTTTTTGTTCATCCATGTTGAATGCTGAAATTGTGAAAAAATCCCTTCGTATGGTTTTTCTAATACATGTGCAAGGACATTCAATCTACCTCTATGTGACATAGAAATCATTACGTTTTTAATTCCCTCTTCCGCTGATAAAGAAATCAATTCTTCTAAAGAAGGAACAAGTGTTTCTAATCCTTCAACAGAAAAACGTTTTTGCCCAACATAAGTTTTTTGAATAAATTGTTCAAATGCCTCTGCTTTATACAAATTAGAGAAAAGATCCGCTTTTTTTTCAGCAGAGAATGGCAATGTATAATACTTATTTTCAATTTTGCTTTGAAGCCAGCGTCGTTCTTCTGGTTCTACATGCTGAATTTCGAAACCGATATAGCCTGTATACACCTCAAGTAAATATTGAATAGCAGCTAACCCATCTGATAATTGTCCCTTCTTCTCTGGACAAATAATTTCTGCTGGAATTTCCCTCACATCATCTTCTGTTAAATCATAGTAAGATAAAGTGAGCAATTCTGATGGCGATTGCTTTTCTAATGGATAAATATTTGCCTCTAAATGCCCATTTGTGCGTATATTTTCTGCTAGTTTCAATACGTCAACAAACTTCTTCATTTTATTAATAACAAATGCTGGTGAAGCAGCTTCTTCATTATTTTCAGTTATATCTAATTGGGGTTCTCCCCACGTCGCAAATAGCCCTTGTAAACTTTCGTCAACTAAATCCGGGTTATTCAAATACAAATCATATTGTTCTAACAAATAACCTAAGTTAGGCCCAGAAACATCATGCCATGAACTAGTTGTGTTATTCATACTTTCCATCCCTTTCTATTAAGTTAAACATTATTGAATTTTTCTCTCTTAAAGTAAACCTATCCATTGCCAGTACGTTAAGCTGAAAATAATAATTAATAAATAACCTACTAGAGTAATTGGAATACCAGATTTCAAAAGGTCTTTCGTTGTAAATGCCCCTGTTCCATATGCAAGCATATTTTGTGGAGCACTTACTGGCAATAAAAATCCAAAGCTTACAGCAAATTGTTGAATCAATACAAGCCCTGGGCCATTAAAGGATGTTGGTTCCATTGACATCACAAGTGCAATAACAATCGGAATGAAAGCTGATGATAAGCTTGTTGCACTTGCAAAACCTAAATGGATTAATATATTAAATAAAGTTAATACCATAATAATGAATACTAGTGGCATACTGGTTAATCCAACAGCTTCTAACGTTCTCTCTGATAACCACGATGCGCCTTGAGTTTGTAATAAAACAGTTCCTAACGAAATTCCGATTGCAAATACACTAATCGTTCCCCACGGAATTTTACTTTCAACTTCTTTCCATGTGAAAATTCCGATTTGAGGGAAAAGCATAACAGCAACAGCAGCAATAGTAACAGTTGTAGAATCAAATGGATGTATGATTCCTTCTGTTGCCCAAAGGATTAATAGTACTAGTGAAATAATAATTAATTTCCATTCTTTTGAGGAAATCTTTCCTAATTCCTTTAATTGAGTACTAATAATTTCTTTTCCGCCTTGTAATTCTCCAAGTTCGGGTTTAATGAGCTTGTTCATTACAAAAAATAAGATGACGGACATGATAATGGACCATGGGCCAGCATATAACAGCCATTGTCCCCATGTGATATTAGTACCAAAGGATTGTTCCATAAAGCCTAAAGCAACCATGTTTTGTGCAGCCGCAGTTTTAATCCCAATGTTCCAAATAGAAATGGATTGAACAGCTGTTATAATAAGTAATGCCGACAATCTGCTTGTTTTTGGAAGCTTGAATGCTGCTACAATTCCCAATAGTATCGGAATGATTGTACCCGCACGTGCTGTTGCACTTGGTACGAATAAGGCAAGAGCGATACTAACCACAATCGTTCCAAAAACTAAATTACTTGTTTTTGTCCCTACTTTTGACATAATGAATAGGGCCAGACGTTTATGCAAGCCTGTTATTTCCATGGCTGCAGCAATGAATAGTGCCCCTGCCACAAGTCCGACAGCCGGAGAGCTTAATCCACTCAGTGCCATTTTTAATGCACCTGTACTACTATAAGTTACTGATGGATCTTCAATCATTGGTGCAAGTCCTATAAAAACAGTCATTAGTACGACAATAAGAACAGCACTTACTTGATAAGTTACAGCTTCAGTCACCCAGAGAATGACAGCTAAAGCTAATATCGCTAGCGCCCTTTGTCCTGCAATTGGAAGGGTATCAGGATTTGGCAATAGGACGATAATGAAAAATACTGTAAAAGCTAGGAAAATCGCTATTAATTTTTTCTTGTCCATTTTTATCCCTCTTTTTGTTTTTTCAATATATGAAACAAAGAAATCCTTAACAAAATTACAAATCACTTTCATTCATACCAGATATATGAACTAGTTCATAAAGTCCATGTGGTGTAATCTAATTAACATTTCATTTTACAATGTGGATAGGGCTTTCTAGTGCAACTTCTGCTGATTCCATCACAATTTCTCCAAGATTGGCTGGGCATGGTTGGTTAAGCAAATCTTCTGCTATTAAGCCTGCTTCCATCGCTAATGAAAGTTCAGCTATTATATCTGAAGCTTATTACCCACAATCGCCTCCAAGGTTTTCTTTTTCAACAAATTGTAACTTTTTGCCCCAGCTGGCCAGCACCAATTGCTGTCACATATCCTCCTGGTTCAGCACCTATTACGATTGTTTCTGCTAAATGAAGTTCATTTTTGTCCATTTTTCATCCTCCTTTTTATTGTTCACAGGAGCGATATCTTTTAAATAGATAGCAATTAAAAGATTTTAAATTATATGAGAACAATAAATTGAATCATAATAGCTTTCCCGTTCTAAATGTAAAAAAAAAAATCATGCATTTCTATAATACGTAAATAACGAAAGTGATTTGTAATTATCGAAATCAATCGTATTTTTTCCTTAACTATGAAATGACTTATAGTTTGCTCAATATTTCACTTACTTTAATTGCATAAATTATTTTTATTACAATTTATTTTTATAAAATACAAATTAACTTATGATGGACTTGTAAGAAATAGCGGTCAAAAAAATTTTTTAAGGGTTTTTGTGAAATCATTCACAAACAAATTCAATTGGAGGAAAAATCCATGAAAATGTTTGAACTTATTCAGACAACACTTACTGATATGAATATTGTAAGTGCCATTACTTCAACTATCTTCATTATTTTATTAGGTTACTTTTTTCGCAAAAAAGGCATCTTTAATGATCAGGTTGGAAAGATGCTATCAAAGGTAGTATTGTCAGTTGCATTACCTGCACTTGCTTTAACATCCTTTATGATGGATATTGATCAAAAATCTTTATCTGAAGGAATGAGCATATTAATTTGGGGACTGCTTATATACATTATTTTAATTTTTGTGTCTAAACCTCTGTACCATAATTATAAAGGGGACAAACAAGATACCTTGCGTGTTTTAACAATCTTTGGATCAACAACTTTCTTTGGTATTCCTATTGTAGGTGCTATATATGGTGCTGAAGGTGTCCTGTATGCTTCCATTTTTAATATTGGTTATCGAATTTTTCTATATTCCTATGGTTATATCAAGATGAGTGGACTTAAAATGGAAGCGAAAAATATTAAGGAAATGTTTATAAACCCTATTGTCATCGCTACATTTTTAGGACTATTCATTTGGATTTTCCAAGGCTATCTTCCTCAAGTGACTGTTGCAGCTGCTGATGGGACATTATCAAAAGTTGCGTTTTTACGAATTGATCAAACTGCGGTTTGGCTATATAAACCGCTGACTTATTTATCTGGCCTAGCTTCACCACTTGCTTGGCTTGCCATCGGAGCAACACTCGGTTCTGTAAATTTCAAAACTGCCATTACAGACCGGACATCTTTAATCTACAGTATAAACAAAGTTGTGTTAGTTCCTATTATCAATATTGTATTTCTTGCTATTCTTTCACTAACAGGAATTCTTTCAATGAGTGCTATTGGTCTTGGGGTTGTAGTCATAATGATGGCGACACCTACTGCTACAGTAGCAGCTGCCTATGCAATTAGTTTTGATAAGGATGCCTTGCTTGCTTCCAATGCGTCATTACTTTCAACAATCAGTGCAGTTGTTATGATTCCAATATGGATTATTGCCATTTATTTAATCAGCTTTACGAGGCTATTTGGATAACAAAATTTAAAACAAAGGATAGATTGAACATGACCATTAAAATTGCTTGCTACGGAGTTAGAGAAAATGAAGCACCATTTTTTAATAAATTAAATAAGTATAATTTCGAGTTATACCTAATTGAAGATTTACTTAGACATGATAATATTGAAACAGCTCAAGGAATGGATGCTGTTTTATTAAGAGGAAATTGTGTAGCTGATCTGAAGAATATTCAAAAATTAAAAGAATACGGCGTAAAATATTTGTTCACACGAACTGTTGGCTATAATCATATTGATCTACAAGCAGCAGCAGATAACGACATGCACGTGGCAAGAGTTCCTTCCTACTCTCCAAATGCAATTGCGGAGCTATCTTTAACACTTGCAATGTCATTGTTGAGACATACCACCTACACGACAACAAGAACAGCAAATAAAGATTTCACTGTAGATAACGTTATGTTTAGTAAAGAAATCAGAAACTGTAAAGTCGGTATTATTGGTACTGGTAAAATTGGGCTGACAGAGGCGAAACTTTTTAAAGGGCTTGGTGCTGAAGTTATTGGATATGATGTTTTCCAAAGTGATTCGGCAAAACGCACGGTTACCTTTATGGAGCTGGATGATTTATTAAAGGAAAGTGATATCGTAAGTATACATATTCCTTATTTTCCAGGAAAAAATGACAAAATGGTCAATTCTGAATTTATTTCAAAAATGAAAGATGGAGCCATTCTCATTAATACGGCTCGGGGCGAACTTCATGATAATGAAGCCATACTTGATGCCCTTAAATCTCATAAGCTAGAAGGGTTTGCAACAGATGTATTTGCCAACGAAGAAAACATATTCTTCCAAAAATTTGACAAAACAACTGAAAACCTAGATCCAACAGTAAAAGAACTACTGGGACTATACCCTCGTGTCCTTGTGACACCTCATATGGGATCAAATACAGATGAAGCACTTACTAATATGATTGAAACAAGCTTCGAAAACCTACATGATTTAATTACAAAAGGGAGCACAGCAAATGCTGTTCCTTTACCCAAAAAACGAAAACTTATTTCTAAGTAATGATTAACTCGCTTTGATAAAAAAGAGTCAAACCTACATGAAACAATAAGTCAGGTTTTGACTCTTTTTTTAAATCAATCGTCTATTTATAAGACATGATTAAATACTCTTTTTCTGGGGCAATATGAAATACCATAATTGGTCGTCCAACTGCTAAATACTTCAATTCTTCAATTAAGTAACCAATATCATTTAGATACTGCAAATACTTCTTAGTTGAAATACGTGATAAATCAACTTCTTTAGCAATATCCTCTGTTGAAAAATATCCTTCTTGATTTACTACTATATGCAGAATTTTTTTTAATGTTAGTTTTGATAATCCTTTAGGCAGTGATGAATGTAGCTCCTTACCAACTTGATTTAAAGACAAAGGACCTCTTTCTTTTATTAATATTTGATCTAACGCGTCCTGGTCAGCTTCTTCTAATTTTGTAGTTAGTGTATGATATTGAAGAAAATTCTCAATCGCTAGTTCAAACCTTTCATATGTAAAGGGTTTAATTAAAAAATCTATTACACCATTTTCTAGCGCTTTTTTAATAGTAGATATATCATGAGCTGCTGTAATCATAATAATTGGTATTGAGAACTGTTTTTGACGAACCTTTTGTAAAAAATCAATCCCAGTTTCTCCAGGTAAATAGACATCAAGTAATATTAAATCTGGTTGATTCTCTTTGATTACATTCCATAGCTCCCCAATATTTCCTACTGTAGCGATAATTTTAAAGCCTTCAGACCGCTCAATATATTGCTGATTGATCATTGCAACCATGGGGTCATCCTCAACTATAATAACTTTAATCATCAAGGTTCCTCCGTTTGTATGGTACTTCTATTCGAAAGATACTTCCATTACCTAATTCAGATTGAACATCAACAATTCCATGATATTGTTTGACAATCGATTGAATAGCATCCAATCCATAGCCTCTAGCCCTACCTTTTGTTGAAAATCCTCTCTCAAAAATCCTTTCCATTGTTCCTTCATCAACGCCTATTCCTGTATCCTTCACTTCAATTAAAATCACTTCTTCCTCCTCATCATAGTAAAGAAAGAGAGTTGCTTTTTTTATGACAGTTAGATCCATAGCCTCTTTGGCATTATCTAGTAAAATCCCCATTGATAAAAGCAAATCGTGAAGTATCTCACCCATCTTCATATTTGGAAAAAGAGAATCTGAATCTATTATTAACTTAACACCTTGCTCCTTTAACTCACTTGCTTTTCCAATTAAGAATCCTGCAACTGCTGGGCTTTTAATTTTATCCGTTACAAACCCTATCTCCCTATGATAATCAGTATTTAATACACGAATATAGTGAACGACATCTTGATATTTGCCCAATTCAGTTAATCCCAAAATTGTATGTAATTGATTCATAAATTTATGATTTTGAGCACGCAAGGAATCAATATATTGTTCTGTTCCACTAAGCTCTCGAATAAGCTGTTGCATTTCTGATTGATCACGTAAAGTTGCAACCGCACCATAGATCCTGTTCTCTATATAGATAAGCTGAACATTAACGATGAACTCAAACTGGTTTACAACAATTACATGATTAGATATTGACTTTCCTGTTGTAAATACTTCTTCAAAGAATGTAGAAAAGATATCTTTATCAAGGTAACCATCTTTCATATTGTCCCCAGTAAACCTTGCATTTTTTATAAGCTTTGTAAAGTTTAAATTTTGTAAAAGAATTTTTCGAGCTGGAGTAACAGCAATAATCCCTTCACCTACTGAATCAATAATAATATCGCGTTCCTTTATATTTGCGACTATCTGCTTAGGTTCAAGTCCTAATAACATTTTCTTTAATTGCTGTGCTAAATACATTGCCCCCAACATGCCTACAAAAATGCCTACCCCTATACCTAAGTACAGATTTTTCTGTGTTTTCCATAGTTCTTGATATATCGTTTGCTGTACAAAGCCTACACACACAATCCCAACTTGCTTCCCTTCTTTATTCCATATGGGAGTAAAGAAACGTGTGCCCTCTCCTAGCACCCCCTCTTCCCTTGAGAAATGCTCAGTGCCGTTTAATGATTTTTTGGCATCTTCAATATTTGAAAAAGGTTTGCCTATAACACTTTCGTCTGGATGTGATTTTCGAATAAGATCATTGTTAAGTACAACAACAAAGCTAACACCCGACGATTCCATCACTTCCAAGGTAAATTGCTGTATAGCTGAACTATACGAATCATTATCAACCTCATTTATTACACGCGGATCTTTCGCAACCATTCTAGCGATACTTGCTAATTTTTCTTTTACAACATTGTGTTCTCGTTTCAACACATATAAATTTAAAAGACTGCTAGCAACTAACGAAACGATGGCTGACGTCAAAACAAGCAATATCGTCATTTTTTTTAATGATAATTTAGCTAACCATTTATTTTCAATCATACCTAATTCCTTAAGTTTATTTAATAATTATTTTTGCAATTTTCTACTGCTCTCCTATCTCCTACAAAAATATCTTATAAATATAATTTATCAAATTTTGTATGAGGTGATTCTTATAAGTTATGGACAAGTTGTTACAAAATGAGCAGGAATATAGCCTTAGACGTTACTCGCTATGAAATCAACAAAAAAGAGACCAGTATTTAGCATGAACTAGGATAAGACCTTCTAACCGATATGGCCTATCTGTTTTATGGAAAAGGAAAAAAGCCATATTTATCAACAATCAAGGTTACCTCCTGGAATGAAATCCTTTCAAATGAGGTGTAAATTGCATTTCACTCGATATCGCTACAGCTATATTAAAGGCTTTAAATATATATATGCGATTCTATAACCATCCGCATTTCCAAAAGGTATTAAATAACCTGAGTCCATATCAATACAGGACTCAGGTTGCATAATTGTGCTTTTTTATAATTGTCTATTTGACAGGGGCACTTCACAATGAAGGTCTTGTAGCGGGAGTTTTACTGCCAGTTAATGCTTGTACGTTTATACGTACAATAGGGGTATGCAGTGTTACCTCGAAAGGAGAATCACAAAAACTTGGAGTGGTTAAATGCTTGTGTTAAAAAGAATTTGGATTGCAATGAAATCGTGTAGCTTTTTATTAAAACATAAAAAACATGCCACTATTATTAGTGACATGCTTATTGCAAAGGTCCTTGATCATTGTTATTTCTCATCTGATTCATATATGTTTCTGTATAGATTCTTTCCGACTCAGAAACATTCCTTTCATTTTCTTCAGGGCTATAATGATCGAGCCCTTTCCTTTTAGCAAGCCAATCTATAAAAAAACCTAGACCTAACAACCCTGCACAAAAAACAAGGAAAATCCACACATTCATCACCTCTATAAAATTATATTCAAACAATTACATTTTGATACCAATTTTACCATTATTTAAATAGTGCGTAATGAATGCATAGAAAACAACTATCAGATTTTCAATTGCCGCTCAATGCAACAAATCATATGTTAAAAATGAACTTACTAACATCGGCAGCCCCTCATGTTTTATGAATCGCTGTAAAGTTCATCTCTTTTTTATGATTTAATCATTCGGATTAATGATAGCCAATACTTGATGATCTTCCCATTTACCATTAATTCTCACATTTTTCACAGCAATTCCTTCCTTATGGTAACCCGCCTTCTCTAATACACGGATAGAAGCTGGATTGCTTGGCATCACGCCTGCTTCAATTCTATGCAGTTTTAATGTATCAAATGCGAATAGTGTTATTAACTTAACTGCTTCAGTGGCATAGCCTTTCCCATTTTGGCTTTTATCTAAAAAGTAGCCAATAAAAGCGCTTTGAAGGGATCCGCGCAAAACCTGAAACAAGTTGATTTTGCCTACTAACTGATGTTGATTCATCTTAAATATGCCAAAATGATATTCGCCGTCAGTCTCTGCATCGTTTTCCCACTTGTTTATCAAACTGGATTGATAGTCTAATGTATAAAATTGTTCCGTTCTTTCCATCGCGTATTTTTCAAAAAATCCAGCATTCTCAGTTTGAAATAAATGCAATTGATTAACATCATTTATTGTTAAAGGTCTTATATAGATATTTTCTCCTTTTATCATACACGCACCTTCCTCGCTATTATTTTCATAAAGTTAAAGTCAATGAAATCCAAATGATGAATAACATTACCTCTATATATAGGACACGTTTACTTTCCTTTTGAATGAAGCCTTCCACAAGATTGATAAAAGAAATGGTTGCGGCTAGAATAAAAAAATATTTCAAATGCTGAGAGGATAGGCTATTCATTAACCACATGATTAAAAAACAAACCATAGGTAGGAGAAGGAGAGTTCTAAGTACATTCAACGATTTAATATTTTCTTTTGTTTGCGACTGAAAGAATATTCCCATCATTCACCTGCTAAATTTAATTATTAATATTATTTAACCATATAAAAAGGGACATAATTAATGTATAGCGATAAGCTTTTCCTCAGAATAGTACCTAACTCCCTTTCCATTACGCCTTGCATAGTCAATTTCTTTTGCTGTGCTTTTACCAATATAATGATGAACATCAATGACGAAGATTTCGTCGCACATATCTATTTTTTTGCGATGCAGCGCTTCAAGCTTCATTTCGTGTTCATTTGTTAGTTTAATATTTTCACTTTGCTCAAAAAAACCAAGACTAATGACAATATTGCCTTCCCAAGCTAAAGCTGCTTCAGCTTCTCTGAATTGCTCTTTAAATTTTGTTGATCCACATAACGTAATAATTTTCAATTCATCAACCTCTTTTCAGCTAATCCAATAATGGTAGAACATAAATCACAGGCTCTTCATACGGATGAATATTTTTTATTGCCTGTTTCACTTGATCGATTTTCTTATATGAGCATTTAAATTCAAGCTTGCATTCCGATCCAAAGGATATTTCACCTGTACGTCCATTGTATGGCTGAGCATTGTCTAATGGACGCCAGTATCCTTTTACATGCGAATAAGAAACGACATGGTCATATTTTCCAACAGTCAGCACACCTAAATCATTTAATCTATTTCTTAATGATTCTATATGTTCTTCAGGTAAAAGCACTTCCACTTTTACATATGTAAATTCCAATTAACATTCCTCCAATCCTTCATTTATTTCATATTTGTAGTGGAGAAAATGATCTACACCTTCATTGCTTTCACCACAATAAACAAATCCATTCTTTTCTAAAACTTTTTGTGACGCAATATTATTCGCCGTCGTTTTTCCCTCGATCACTTTAACTTTTTTATACTGACTTATTTCCTTTAGTAATTGCTGTACCGCTTGATAAGCTATACCTTTGCCAATATACTCTTCTCCCACTCTATAGCCAATTTGGCCAGTACCGTGTTCATTAATATCTACTAAATTTACCCTGCCGACTATTTCATGTTCGCTATTCTTTATTAAAAAGAAGTATGACAGCCCTTTTTCTTGCTCATCTAGAAGAGCGTGTAGCCGTAAATTAAAATATGGAGGTATGTAAAATTCATCTCCTCTGGTTGGTACTAGCGTTTCAAAGAAATATCTATTGCTCGTTTCAAAGTCAAAAAGCGCTTTTTCATCATCTAATTTTAATTTTTCTATCATTACTTCCAATCCTACCAACCTTCCTTCTTTTTCAAAACGATATTGCCGAATTTATTCCACTATTGGCAACATAGCTTACGTTAATCATATCCTAATATTTCAAATCAAGGAAATATTTGATTTGACATGTTAAACAACAAAAAACCCTCTATTTAAAAGAGGGTTTCACAATTGTTATATTTATTTATCCGTCCCGAGAAGTTCACCATTCATTGCATCAACAATATAATCAATATCTTTATTACCATTTCTTACAGTCACTTCATAAATAGTACGTCCATCTTCTATTTCTAATGTCCATCCATCAATCTCGCCTTCTGTTTCATTTAACACAGATTCAATGGCTTTGTCAGGTAAAATGACGTTATCAATATCTAACGCATTTGTTTCTTTTTCTGTATTTTTTTCATCTTGATCAAGCGCTTCTTCGCCGGTATTAGTAAGTTCTTTTGTATTTGCATTTATTTCTGCTTCATATTCAGTCGTATCATCAACACCAGTGATTTCATACTTCCACTCTTTTAAATCACTATCTAGTTCAATCTTTGTAATAGAAGCATCTGCATATTTTTTCTTAAATTCATCTATTGCATCATTAAAACTCACTGACAGCTCCTCATTATTTAAATCAGGCTTTGCCGTTTGATTATCTGTTTGAGTATCATTTTGAGTATCATTTTGAGTATCATTTTGAGGCGGAGCTGATTGATCATTGTCTTGATTGCAGCCTATTAATAAAAACAAACATAATCCGCTAATCAATAAAAGTAATTTTTTCATACTTAATCTCCTTTATGTATAGATTTTATACCTTTATTATTCCTCTCTAATACCTATTTAAAACTTGGTATCACAAAAACATTCTAACTAAATATGAATAGTATAATCATTATCCATTGTTGGAGGGGTTAAAATGAACAGTCACATTAAAGAAATTCTAGGATCAGTCTTGTCTGTGATTGGAACAGTTGAAGCAGCAATTGGCAGTACGCCCTTCCAACAATTAAGCAAGGAGACAAAGTTTAATTTAAGTCTACAAGGGAACGTCCTTCAAGCAGCAGGTGCCAGTTTATCAGCTGACGGTCAGGGTTCATTGTCCCTTGAACTGATTGGGGATGAAATCCAGGCGATTGGCAATTCCACAGTAGTTGTCGGATTGCTTATACAATTTAATGATATCGTTAATCAAAAATTGATAATAACCGGTAATTGGCTTCAAGCCTTAGGTAGCTTCGTTGGTCTTACTGATGAATTTTTTGATTCCACCCCATCAGGTCGTGCGTTGAATATTGCAGGCGGCCTCTTGCAAGGGATAGGCAACTCCATGCAGGCTTTAGGCGGCACTGATCAACTTTATAACAATAATGATGAATATGGCCAATTTTTAGGTGTTAGCGGCAGCTGGATTCAAGCAATTGGATCTGTTTTATCTTTAATCGGACAAATTAAAGAAGAAACTGAGGAAATCCAATTAGGAATTAATGAATAAGATTTATTTACATGGAAAATTTCCAAAAAAATCAATAATTCAACAATAAGAGCTTTTACAAATTAAAGCTGCCTATGAACCCATCTTTGTAGCATAAAACGGAAAATCTGCCCATAAACTAGTAATAAAAACTAGGGAGTGCAGATTCAATGAGTGAATTTATTGTATGCGACCGATGTGGTGAGCTTGTCAGCTTTGAACTGACCGACATGGTAAATAAGAAGATTGTCTGCCCTGCTTGTCTTAAAAAGAAAGAAAGCAAGAATTATAAAAAATGACGCAAATTCAACAAAAAACCTTGATTGCTTGCTGCAATCAAGGTTTTAACTGGTTATATTTTAAATCCTCTTCTCTTTTTAAGCTTAATTGAAAAGCATTGATCACATACGCCTTTATTGTCGTAATACTCGTTCTTGTCGTCAATTTCTTGTTTACACTTAGAGCAAATCCATCGTTGTTTAACTTGCTCCATATGCTCATCTCCTCTTTTTATTTTTATGATTCGCTAAAAAACATTAAAACCCTCTATTTTTAACAGAAAATTCAAATAATATTATATAATTTAAAGCTTGCATGAGTTTTCAATGCACTTGAAATAATATAAAGAATCTTAAATAGAATGAGGGTGTTATTATTGAAGATCTTTATTTTATTTTCTATTATAGTCGTTCCGATTTTGATGTTTTTCTTTCAAACACGTTGGAACCTCTTGCACAAATTATTCTGTTTACTTTCAATCATTGCCACCATGATATTTGGATATATAACCGCTATTACAATTTATGACATAATAATTGATCAAACTGTGTTTATGACAAATGTCCATGCAGTGTTTCTAAATCCTATATTTTTATTAGCTGGTGCTTATATAGGCCTATTTATTACATACCATTTTATTTACCTGCTGTTTGCTTAAATTAAAGCACCTTATTTCCTTTTCTACTATTTTGCATTTATAATAAAAGAAAAAGTAAAATTCTGGAGGGGAAAAATGATGGGATTTTTAAATGGGTTACTCGGTAACGCTTCAACCATTAGCACAGATGAAGTAAAGAATGAATTAGGCGCCGTTTTAATACCTGGGGAAGATATTGATGCAGCATTCAAGTTAATCAGAGATTTATTGGTCTTCACTAATACACGACTCATCCTTGTTGATAAACAAGGGATTACTGGAAAGAAGATTGAATATCACACAATTCCCTATAAATCCATCTCACATTTTAGCGTTGAGACTGCCGGAAGGTTTGACTTAGACTCAGAGTTAAAAATATGGATATCCGGCGCAGATAATCCAGCAATTAATAAACAATTTGGTAAAAACAGCAGCATCAATGATGTTCAAAAGCTATTAGCGGCCGCTATCACACGGTCATAAGATTAACACCGCCTCTCTAAATAAGAGAGCGGTGTCTTTTCTATAGGATTCTCATTTATTATAGAATCGTTATGTGGTGGTGAATGCATTTGGTACTATTATTGTGAAGAATGAAGAAGAGGAGGTTTTGCAACAATGCTGAGCAGCGTAAAAGGAGTCAGTGATGAATTAATTATAGTGGATACAGGGTCAGCTGATGCCACGAAAGAAATAGCGAGGCAATTTACCGATAAAGTGTTTAATTTTGAATAGGTGGTCGATTTTGCTTCGAATACTGAATGGTTGTTACTGTTCACTGTTACATCAAAACTTTGTCTTTATAATACTGGCTCTGACTATACCCCCCTTGAGGAAATGTACAAAAGAAAAAATCTTTAGGCTATCGACCAAACGAAAAATTATCTCCCTCTTTCTCGTAGGCTTTACCTTTCACACGCTTGAAGAGGGAGACTTATTTCGGAAGAACGTTAATTTTCATTTTCTTATAATAGACCTTTCTAAAACTATAAAGAAATATCAGCACACCAACTATATTCTTAATTAAGTCCACTATTGAAAATGACCTAAATGGGACAAAAATTTGATGTACCTCATCAACTGCCCCATATGCTATTGAAAATAAAGCTGCAATGATTTCCTTTTTCATAGTTAATTTTCCAAATGTTAAAAGGAAAAAAATACAGAGCAAATAGAGAATCCCAAATTCAATTAAATGAGCCAATTCCAGAATAATTCCTGCGATAATCACAACATCCAAACTTATATAATCTGCATATTTAAGTAAGCCACTTGGATTAAAATAGCTTGATTGAATCCAAATAAAGGCCATATATAAGAAAATCAGAACCAATAAAATGATTTTTTTACCCATTACTGTTTTCCACTTGAATAGTAATCTCTAAAAAAGTCTTTATTTGGATAATCAGACTCGCTTATTTTCTTCAACACAAGATCTCTATCGTAATTCACGCGAATAATCGATGCTTGATAATTATTTTGTTGGACATCAATTAAACCGTAAGAAGATTTGTATTCTCCATCAAATGGCAACCCCACACTGCCTATATTCATCACACATTTTCCATTTACATATCTGATAAACGATTGGTGAATATGACCATATATACTGATGTCAGCTTCATCTAATTTGAGTTTCTCTTGCAAGATTTCATTTTTTTCATATGGAAAGACAACATCAAACAAACTTTGTGGGGTGGCATGAAAAGCATGGATCTTTACACCTTCTATGTCTCTCTTTATCGAGTGAGGGAGCTCCTTTAAATAATTCATTTCTGATTCTTCCAGTTGTTGAACTGCCCAATCACGCTCCTGCTGCATTAGCGAAAGCATGTTATCAGGAACCTCTCCCTGCTCAATTCCCCTTACTATCCATTCATCGCCATTTCCTTTAATGACCCACTCAGAATTGTGTCTAACCATTTTTAATGATTTAGCAGGCTCAATTCCGCGAAAGCTTATATCACCAAGAACGATTATTTCATCTACATGTCTCTTTTCAATGTCCTCCAATACCGCTTTAAGTGCTACTGCATTACCATGAATATCTGAAATAAAGGCAATCTTCATCCGAATCCTCCTCATTAATTTGATTAATGGTTAGTTTCTACTTTTTTCTTGGTGTTCCTTCTCTTCAGTTTAAAATTAAAAATCTGTTTAATATTAAAGGTATTTTTATGCTTAAATCCTTTATTAAATAAATTTAACGCCATCTTTTCATTATTCATTATTTTTTCCATATCCAGGACAACTGGTATAAGGATAGTGGTTTCGCCTTCAATTTCTTTTCCAACCTGGATGATATAAACGCCAAATATAATTCTTACCATTCTAAAAAAACGCTTTTCCATTAAGCCAATATAATACTTAGGACGGTACTCCTGAGCATGGTGATAAAAAATTTCAAGAAACCCTTCAAAATGTCCGTTTCTTTGAAAATCCTTATGTAAGCACAACTTATCAATTTCCCACACTCTTTCTTTATGTTCTTTCACCTTTTCTATTTTTGAAAACTGAAAATGCCCCTCAACCGTACTATTCGGATTTTCTTCATCGTATGGAATAAATTCGATGGTTCCTATCACTGTCTTTGAATGACTTGGCAATAGCAAAAGGTATCTTAATCCGCCTGTACTATATGGATCGTTGTACCAGCCATATAATTCGCAAAAATATTCCCATGTGTTTTCAAAAGTTTTTTGCTGATTTAAGGATAGGACAATTTCAAACATATAAGTCTCACCTTTCATTTTTGATAAAAAAAGCCCTTATGACTAAGTTTTTCCCAGTACATAAGGACTTTACTAATTAACTATCTAAACCTGGAATTTCAGGTTCTGGCTCTTCTGGCTTCGGGTCCTTGCCTCCGCCTCCTGGCGGTTTCCAACCTTTCATTGTCATACTAACTTCTAACTCTTCTAAGCTTAATTCTTTCCATTTCTTTTTCATCCTCATTCTCCTTTTTGTCAGATATGAAATTGTTTATTCTCCTTCATTGCAGGAGCAGTGCAGGAATTACATGACCTCCACCTGCCTCCCTAATAGCTTGCTGAATACTTGATTTTTCTCCAGTGATAATTGTTGAAAGCCGCCTTGCTGTACGACTTGTCCTTTGTCTAGGACAATGACTTGGTCTGCATTTCTTATTGTTGAAAGCCGATGGGCAATAACAATAATTGTTAATGTTCCCTTTAATTTTTCTATAGCCTCTTGAATTTTCAATTCACTCTCTGTGTCTAGCGAACTCGTAGCCTCGTCTAATACTAATAAAGAAGGCTTGCGTAAGATTGCCCTAGCAAGGACGATTCTTTGACGTTCTCCCCCTGATAGCTTAATGCCTCGATCACCAATAAATGTATCTAATCCATGCGGTAGTCTTTTTACAAACTCAGCAGCAGATGCAAAATCAAGGGCATTCCACAGATCGTCTTCAGTAGCAGCTGGCGAAATAAGCAATAGATTTTCCCGAATGCTTTCATTAAATAGGAAAGGGTCCTGAGGAACATAGCCGATGTTTTTACGGAGCATAAACAGGTTTTCCTTTGTTAGCTTCTGGCCATCTATTAGGATTTCTCCTTGTTCTGCCTGATTTAGCCCCATTATTAAATCGATTAGTGTACTTTTCCCTGCTCCAGAACGTCCGACTATAGCCGTCATTTTATTTGCAGGAATAAAAATATTAATATTTTTTAAAGCATATTGTTCTTGACTTCGGTTATAGCGGAAGTCAATTCCCCTGCAATCTATCCCGATATTTACTGGCATTTTTTCTTCTGCTGCTGTTGCATATTCAACTGATTGCTTACATTCCTCCTGCAATGTTTTAACTGCATTAAAGGAAGGTATTGCTGTTGCTATTTGTTCAAGTGAGGCCTGAATGCCAGCTACCCTCGGCCATAGCCTTGAAAATATCAAAATGATTAACAGTAAAACCCCAGCCTGCGCTTGGAAAACAAGAACTGATACAACAATAAATAATGCGATAAATAACGCTGAAGATATTTTATAAGTTAGCTGTGATGTCATTCTAATTGTCGTATATTCTATCTGCTCTTCTACCATCTTCGCTGTTATGGATCGTGCCCAAGCTAATCGTGATTTTTCCAGATTATTTGTTTTTATATCCTTAATCCCGTTAATATGGTCCGTCATGCCAGCTAAGAAATCCTTTCCAAGCCTATAGTTTCTAGAACCGAGCGCGCTTGACTTCTTTAAATATCGGCGATTAAGAAAAACAATAAAAACCCCTGCGATTAATACAAATATTGTTATTTCCACCGATAACCATAAGGCTATGCCAATTTGAATAAGAGAGAAAATGAATGCTGAGCACAATTGTAAAAATGAATTCGTCCCACCACTTGTTTTTGCTATCTCTGTGAGAAGAAGATTAATTAAATCTGATTTCCTATTCCTAATAAAGAACGACCAATCAGACCGTAATACATGCTCATATGTAGTCATCCGCAAATACCTTAAATATCCCATCTGAATTTGAACATTCCGAATCATAACGGCCCTTTCAATTAAATGATGGACAATCACTATGCAAACATAAATACATAGAATAATAGGCAGTGCCACAGAGGGAGGGAAATCATTAAAAAGGGTAAATCCGGTAAACATTGTTTCCTCTAAACCTAAGTCTACAATACCTGTCATGCTGATTAATGGTACGAGCAACAAAAGGCCGATTCCATCAAGCAGACCGATGAATGTCATGGCAATAAGATTTATATATAACTTCTTTCCTGCAAACGTTTGAATCTGTTTAACGAAGTATAAAAGATCTTTCAAGATGACATCCTCCTGTTAAGCAAAACATTTTAATGTTCATTATAAAGAACAAGGGTTCCAAAAAAAATCCCCTTATTTTTCAGGGGTTCTTCGTTCTTTATTAAGAACTTATTAATAATAAAATATCATCACTTTATTTTTGTGTCAATCATTTTTAGGTATTAATTCCTAATTTTCTTCATTATAAAAAAAAGTAAAACTTCCGGATACATTCGCCCTGTCTAATACTAATGATCTAACATAGTTTAGTTAATAAGTGCTTGACCCATTTTTGAAAGGGAAAAGGTGAAACTTCATGACTGGTTCTTATTTACTGGAATTATCCAGGTGGAATGTAAAAAATGATGGAACAAATGCAGTTACTACATCTGCAGGTATTAATAACGCATTATCTTGGGCCGCTACAGAAGGCTTTGCAGAGCTGGTGCTCCCAAACGGAGTTTATTTAATTGACGAAAATAACCCCATCATTCCCCAAAGTTTTTTAACATTGAATTTAGGAGGTGCTACATTACGTATTCGGGATAATAGCTTGCCAAGTTACTCAATTATTCTCCTGAACAACAAACAGCATGTACGAATAATTAACGGTAAAGTTGAGGGGGACCGATACACACACAACTATGATAGTGGTGGAACACATGAATTTGGAGTTGGAATTAATCTTCGATTTGGTTCAAAAAATATAACTATTGAAGATCTCGAAATATATAATACCACTGGTGATGGTATTATAGGTCTAACTTCTTACGGAGGAATTGGCGGAGGATTTCCTCAACTACCTGGTAACTTAGAGCAAGGTGGAATAAATACTACTAACGGAACATTGACCCCTGATACTAACAGAATTCGCTCCTCAATTAATATTCCAATGGTTCCCCAAATCACAAATCTCGGTTATTTCGGTCTCTACGGTGACAGCTATGGAGGAATTGGCAACGAAATATCTACTGATACTTTTGATGTTATTTTCTATAAAAGCAACAATTCATTTTTATCCTCTATTACAGATTTACATTTCTTCGATGAAATTGAAGTTCCAACTGAAGCAAGCTACGCAAAAGTTGTCCTGCATCAATCTACGATTCCTACTCCACAAGGCATACGAATAACAATAAGAACCCCTGAATTCCCTAAACATATATATATTGAAAAATGTAATATCCACCATTGCCGAAGATTAGGAGTCGCCATTTGCGGGATGAAGCAATGCTATATTAGAGGATGTGAAATTCATCATATAAGTGGTACCTCACCTGCTGGCGCGATTGATATTGAAGATGGCTATGATTTAAATCAATACATCTATATAGATGAAAATAATATTTATGATAACAAAGCTTATAATATCATTGTTATTGCTGGCAGGCATATCAACATTACTAGCAATCGCATACAGCAAGGTATCTTTACAATCAATTCAGGTGCAGATAAAGTAATTGTATCTGATAATCATTTTCATAATAGTGATCCTCGTTTAAGTGGCGAAACCATTTTTTCTAACAATCACATTTATAATAGTAGGATGAGACTTTTAGGCACCTCTGAAGCATTAGTGAATAATTGCAAGTTTCATAACAGTGCTATTAACTTTGATAAACAAAAGGCATATGTTGCACAAATAAATAACTGTAAGTTTTTATTTGATGATGACTTTTACCTTGCTTCTTCTAACCCCGGTGCTCCATTAATCTTTAGTATAGAACCGCAAACAATCTCCAATTCAGTTTTTGAAGGTAGCGGTCAAGAAGCTTTTACTGTTGTTCCCGCTGGTGCATATGATTGGCAATTAGAGAATGTTTCTTTTATTAATATTAAACATCGAAGCAATAGGGTAACCGGATTGCCTCCTGGTACCTATAATGGTTGTCAATTTATTCATTCCGGTCGTCTGAACAGCAATCCGGGACCGAACTTCTCTAAATTCGAATTTAATAACTGCTACTTTAAGTGGGATTCATATCCATTGTTTTATATCGGTTCTTCTATTAAAGTTGATACTTTAATCATTTCAAATTGTTATTTTTATAATCCATCTACGAGTGATTATGCCTTTTACATGAATGGAAATTGGGGAAATATACTCTTTTCAAACAATACTTTCAACTACCTTAATGGCAGCAGCAGCTCCATGATAGAAATAACTAGAACCGCTTCAATAGAATCGTTTGCTTTAACAAGCAATACCTTCTTGGCAAAAAATATGAATGCAATCAAATCCGATAACTCTCCAACCGTTAAATTGTTTGCTAAAGATAATATTCTTTTTAATACTCGGCTCCAACTAAGTAATTCCCATTTACGGTTTGATAATATCATTGATAATATAAGGTATCCTTAGTTAAATATTTTGACTATCAGCAATTGCTGATAGTCTTTTTATTTCATAAATAATTAAATATAATGATTTCTAGGGATTTTTTTTCTATATAATTTTTTTATTGGATTAAGCAATAGACTCTTCTCATAGCTATTCATCGAAGATATCCACGTGATAGAAAGATATATAATTGAGAATGATATGATTTTAATTATTAGAACAAGCCAGTTACTAGCTAATATCAAAGGGTTGATCATCCAGCCGTAAATGATACTTAAAGTAATTGGCAAGCTCATCGAAAGCATATTTATCCAAAATCGATAAATATTTAATTTTATTTTTCTCCAATAATAAATGTTCATAATGATAATATTTCCTAAAGTAAATGAAAAACCTGTCGCAATTGCACAACCAATCACTCCCCAAAATTCTATAAAATATATCGTGAGAATAACATTAAGGATCGCCATAAAAAGATTAATAACCGTTTTAAACCCCTGCATATTCTTTGCTTGAAGAATTATTCCACCCATACTTTGGATAAGACTTACAAGCATAGGTATTAGAATAATCAAGGCAATTAAATAAGATTGGCTGTATTCAGCTCCTACCCACAATTGGATAAACTCTTTACCGAAAACAATAAACCCACTTAATGCAAATGCAATAATAATGTATTGAATTCTGCCTATTTTAATAAATAAGTTTGAAATCTCATCATTTGTAGCTTCTTTCGTAACCATTCTAGAAACCTTTGCTAAAAATACATTAGAGATAGCACTTGAAAAACCAGAAAAATATCCAGTAAATGAGGCTCCTATAGCATAAATAGAGACAGCGATTGTTCCGCTATATATTCCTAATAATACTTGATCTGTTGACCAATAAAGCTGTCCAATGACTAAATTCAGAAAGATAAATGACGAAAATATAATTACTTCTTTAAATAACTTCTTTTCAACACTTATAAATGATACTTTTATGTTTAATTTTTTATAACAGTAGAAAATATTGATTATGATCGTTATAACAGTAATAGATGTTGTAACAATAGTCATTGTAATCGATCCATACCCCATCATTAAAAGAGGTAACATAATTAAGGGGTTTAACAATGAAGTGAAGATTACAATTATTTTTTGAAAGATAAATCTTTCATGTGCTAAAATAATCACACTAAACATACCTAAACCAATCCCAATAGATAGGTTAACAACCATAATGCCCATAATCACTTTTAGCTTAAATAATTCGACTGGGGTTAAAGAAGAGGAAAACACGACATCGGCATTTAGCGTAAGAATCGTTCCAATGATTAAAGCCAAAAAGCCTAAAACAATATACATAATAAAAAACATGCCGTATAGCTTTGAACAGTTTTGTTCATCCTCTAATGCCTTATATTTGGCAATATATCTTATTAAAGCATTACCCAATCCAAAATTTAATACACTAACATATCCAGCTGCAGAAGTAGCCAAACTATAAAGTCCATATTCAGATTGCCCTAATAAACTTAACATGATAGGTGTATATATGAGGGAAATGGCACTATTTAAAAATAGTAGTACATAAGATAATATTGCCCCAGCTTTTAGTTGACTTTTCATTTTAAACCTTCCGTCTTAATTTGTAGTTTTTGGACTTTTAATAAGGTTATCTTTATCTAAAAATAGTAGTTTATTACTTTCTATTATTTCCTTAATTCCTTTGTACAGTCTTTCAGGATCATTCACAGGTACAATCTTTCCGATTTTTCCATCGTCCATATGCTCTTTAGCCCCTGTAAAATTTGTGCAAATAATCATTTTATTAAATATTTTTGCTTCAGCTACTGTCATACAATAGCCTTCATGTCTAGAAGGCTGCACATACAAATCACATTGCTTCATAAAAGGATACGGGTTACTGTCCGACCCTAGTAACAAAAAATGTTCTTTCATATTTAACTTTTTTATTAATCTTTCATATTCTTGTATTGCTATTCCATCACCTATGCAATACCATCTTACGTTCATCCCGTCTTTAATAAGCTTTGCTGCAGCTTTTATTGCTATATCCTGGCCTTTTTCGAATGACAACCTGCCAACAGTCAAAATCCTTATGCCATTATAATTGTCTTTAAATCCTTCACTAATATTTGCTTGCCGGATGATCATTTCCTTAGAGATTAAATTTGGAAATACAAATATCTTGTTTTTTAATGATGGGGTGAGTTTAACTAAGCAGTTTTTTGCTTCTTCAGAAACAACATTTACCTGATAAAAATATTCGTATACTTTTTTTGCAAACCTTGTATTAAAGCCTATCTTCGTTACATCAAAATGAATCCATTGGATTTTCTTCTTTGCTTTTACTTTATGAGCAATAAAAAAGCTTATGAAGTCCATTGGACCAGCATAAGCGATTGCAATATCATACTCTTCACTTGGTTTCGGATAATTTCTAAGAATATAACGATAAAATAGAGATTTTTCTTTTGTCATTTTAGATACAATAAATAAAATTAAATAGATGAAAAAATAATGAAACTTTAATTCCCTCAAGTAATCAAACGCTATCAAATGAAGTGGCTTTTTAATCAATGGCTTGAATTGATCATGCCCATCTATATAGTCCACCTTTACCCAATCTGGAATAAAACTAAGAAACCCTCCAAATTTCTCTAGCATCAGAACAGTAATCTCATATTTATCCTTCGGTATTTCATTGATCATATTTAAGAGCGCTCTCTCTGTCCCACCTACGTTCATATTAATAACCATAAACAGTATACTTTGCTTTTTCATTGAACCACTTGCTTTCTTTCCTCAATTAATTGATAAAACTTATCAAGCTCTTCAATATTTCCTTTTTTCTCTGAAGACAGGTATGCAAGAATATGATTATAAATAGCTTGATTTCTTATCAGCCTTACAATACCTTCATAAACTGCTTTACCATTCATGTCTACGACAAGTCCGTTTTCACCGTCTATCATTTGATTAAATACAGCATCAAACTTTGTGGTAACTATAGGAATATTCAACATTCTGGCTTCAGCAATAGCTAAACCAAAACCCTCAAATCTTGATGTTTGCACATAAATATCAGCATTTTTTATATAAGGGTATGGATTTGCTTTAACACCTAATAAAATAAAATTTTCTATCAAATTGTATTCTTTTATTTTCTCCTTAATCACTTTTTCCAAGGGACCTTTTCCTAATACATACCACCTAAACTTATGACCTTTTTCTTTAAGCATTTTACATGCTTCTAATGCCATATCATATCCTTTTTGTTGTGCGAGTCTACCGATTGTAAGTATCCTGAGACCATCATAATCATCTTCATAACTTTTTCCTATTCCCGCCATTCCAGAAATAAGTTTAGGGTTATTAATGTCATAAATAACTTCTATTCGTTCCGAATATTCCGGAAATGTTTCCGACAAAACTTCCTTAGTTGAATCAGAAACTGCAACGATTTTATCATAAAGATTATAATATTTTCTTTGAAACACTTTATCGTTTTCTTCTAAGCGATAACTAACATTCACCCACGCATATTTTTTCTTAGCTTTAATTTTTTCAGCAACATAGAAAGTGGGGACACCTTGTGCGTAACTGATTGCAATATCATATGTCTTTGGATTATTTTCTATTACATTAGAAATACTCTTCCAAAAAACTCTAGCTTTCTGAGCATTACTGTATTTTTTCTTTCGAATACTCATTGAATATTTCATTCTAGCAATTAATAAATTTATATTTACATTTGCAATAGAATAATATATAGCTTCTGATAAGTTCATATTGGAAAATTCAGTGTATTTTAGCGGCTCTAAAATATTAACTTCATTTGGTACTAATTTTTCAAGTTCACCACCATGACCAAACAGCATTAGGTCTACTGAGTACTTTGAATAATTCAATAATGACAATAATGTAACTAAACTCTTTTCTGCTCCAGCACATTCTAATGAATCTATTACAAATAACATCTTTGTTTTCACAATTACTCACATCTCTTTTTCTTTAACTATTAATTAAACATCTATAGATTTCATTAAACTGATAATATGTTTTCAGCCCACTAAATTTAATATGATTATTGAAAAGTACATTTTTATTTTTATGACCATTTGATTGCACATTATGCTAGTATCCTTATAATTTATATTTTAATTTTGTCCTTTACAATCGTTGATGAAACCCCTTTAGTATACGGTAAATAAACAATGTCCACTCCAACTTTGTTTAACTGGTTTTCCACTTCATTAAAGAGCGAGTCGCCCTTCCAATCATCACCGACAAACATGACATCGAATTTTAATTCTTCCCATGCTAAGAATTTATTTCTATTCGTTTGTGAAACGACTTTGTCTACATACTTAATACCCTCAATGATTTCTATTCTTTCCTTATGTTGGATAACAGGTCGTTTATTCTTATAATCTTGTACAAGCTCATCTGTGCTTACCCCTACAATAAGAAATTCGCATTGTTCCTTTGCTCTTCTCAAAATATTCAAATGCCCCACATGAAATAAATCAAAAACACCTGTCGTATAACCTAATTTATACGGCTTCATTCATTTCCCTCCTATTTTCTTCAAAGCAAATTTCGTTAATTTTCTCGGCTAGCATTTTTGATGCATGACCATTTTCAAAGGTTCCAATACTATTCAAAAACCTTTTAACTTTTGCTTGATACTGTTTATAATCATGTTTTTTTAATTGCTCTATAAGTATTGGAAATGTTTCAGCTGCAGGAAAAGGCAAATCCTTTACATCAAAATATAGATTTCTTTCATTTTTTATATAACTTTTATAATCAGGAATATAAAGAAAACACGGCTTTTTCGAAATAGCATAATCAAACATTAATGAAGAGTAATCTGTTATTAGTACATCTGCAATCATAAGGAGCTCTTGAATATCTTGATGTTTCGTTACATCAATTACATTTTTATCATTTATGATTTCATAAGATTGAGATAGTAAATGCGGATGCAGCTTGACTAAACAAAGCCATTCACCTCCAAATTTATCTTCTAATGCTTGCTTCAGCATATTAAATTCAAGCTGGTAAACTGTAACGTCATTATTATTACGAAATGTAGGTGCATATAGGTAAATTTTCTTATGTGCTGGTATGTTCAACTCACTTAAAAGCTCCTGCCTAATATTTTGAGGCTGAGCAAACAGCAAATCATTTCTTGGTGTGCCATATTCAAAAATCTCACCTTCATACCAAAAAGACCTCCTGAAAATATCTGTACTATATTGACAGCCAGATAATAGGAGATCGCATTTTCTCGAATCTTTTTTCGCCATTTTAATATAAGAAGCTGCAAGTGTGGATTCCGTATCTTTTTCTATTTGCTTTAACCTTAATGAGCTATGCCAGGTTTGGATATAGTATTGACTCTTTCTCTTCATAAAAATATCATTTGTTCTAAAATTCGTAATCACAACTTTTGCTGTACACAAATCATAAAAGTATCTCAATGACATCGTTTTAACTATTCTCATATCCTTCATGCTTTCTCTTTTACTTAAATCATTAAATGCCCAAACGATATCAAAATAACCTTTAGGATAGTTTTTTAATATATATTCTGTAAGGTATCTTGGATTACAGCCATACTGACTTCCATAATAACTATAAAAGAATAGTTTATTTTTCTTTATAGGAAACAAACGAAAAAAATAGACAATACTTAAAGCAATAATATTTCTACATTTTTCTATTACCATGCCATCTACCTACTCCTAACCTTTAGCTTTTTCTATTCGCTGTAAATGATTCTGCTCCGGTAATAACCTTATTTTTCTTAAGACTTTAGCTAGACCAAGGTAAATAATCATAAAAAGTGGATGAATTCTAAAAAATTTTAGCTGATACATTAAATACTTATCTTTTTTTACAGCTTTTTTTAAATACTTATAGTGTTTTTTTATAAACTGATCTATATTCGATGTGTCATTCCCTGTTTTATTTATTTTCCAGTTTCTAAGAATGATCAAATAATATGAAAAACAAACTTTTAAAATATGCCTATAAGACTCATCAATTAAACCGGGGTAATTTCTCTTTATAAATTCGTGTCTCTCGATTAACCCCGTTAATAAATCCAAATTTCTCGATGAAAATGTAGAAACGATGCTATCATTTCTTTGCTGATAGTAATATAGTGGCTCATGAATAATTACATAGGTATGTACTCTCTGCATAACAAGGTGAGCCCAAAAAACATCTTCGAACAACACTCCTTTTTTAAATAAGAGACCTTCTAAAACCTGACGCCTATAGAGCTTACCCCATGCAAAATTTTTTACTACTTCATTTTTTACTAGTTCACTCATTAGCTCCTCATTATCCAGAATAATAGGAGAATGGTTTTTCATAAAATACCGATTATCATATAGAAGGTAATCATCATATGAATAATAGAAGGCTGCTTGAACAATATCTGCTTTATAAAATTCCAATGCATGAACTAAGATTTTTATACTATCTTCCGGAACCCAATCATCACTATCAACATAATATATATAATCTCCCGTAGCATAGTGCATTCCCTCATTTCTTGCATCAGATAATCCGCCATTCTCCTTATGCACCGCTTTTACTCGGTGATCTCTTATCTTGTATTCCTCAATTATTTTTCCACATTCATCTGGTGAGCCATCATTTACTAAAATAATTTCTATATCCCCATAGGTTTGTGTGATTAAACTATCTACACATCTATGCAAATATTTCTCTACTTTATAAACAGGAACAATGATACTTACTTTTGATGGCATAATCCTCTCCCTTTTTCATTTTACATTTTCTGATCTTTTTTCCATTTAATAAACTTTAATAACGTTCGATACTCATCCATCTGCTCTTTTGTAACACCTGTATCCCTCAATTCATATATTAAATCCATCCACTCTTCATCTAACTGATGGTAAGACTTTTTAATATTGTCCGTTTTCAATAAGATTCTTACGTCTACCTCCAGTACTTTAGCTATTTTCTCAATCACATTAATAGAAGGATTTTGATGCACATTTCTCTCAATACTACTTAAATACGATTTAGCGATGCCAGCTTTTTCTGCCAGCTCAGTCATTGTCATTCCTTTTCTTTTCCTGATCTCTGCTATATTGTTTCCTAACATTCACCTAACCTCTTTTTCATAATGAACTCTACTCTACTATACTTTTACTTTCACGGAATCTTTTATACAATTTATGACTCTATACTGTTCTTCCATAGACAAGCTTGTGCCAGAAGGAAGGCATATGCCGTGAGAAAATAGTTCGCTTGAAATGTCACGGCCTTCGTGTGGATAAAATTCACATTCGCTGAACAAAGGCTGCAGATGCAATGGCTTCCAAACGGGTCGTGCTTCTATGTTTTCTTCTTCAAGTGCTTGAATAAGCTTTAATGAGGAAATGCCTAATTCATTTTTGTTGACAGTGATGACTGAAAGCCAACGGTTGGAGAAGGTTCCTTTCATTTCAGGCATAAAGCTAATTCCCCGAATAGAAGATAGCTCGCTTTTATACGTTTCAAATATAATTCTTTTGGCAGAAATTCTCTCATCAATCACTTTTAATTGCGCTCTTCCTACACCTGCTAATAAATTACTTAATCGATAATTAAAGCCTGATACTTCGTGTTGATAATGCCTGGCGGGTTCACGTGCCTGTGTGGCTAAAAATCTCGCTTTATCCAGTGCGTTTATATCATTTGAAACAAGCATGCCTCCACCGGAAGTTGTTATTATTTTATTTCCATTAAAAGAGTAAATGCCAAAATGACCGAGTGTCCCGCTTGCTCTGCCTTTATAGGAGGAACCTAAAGATTCTGCAGCATCTTCAATGACAGGAACTCCGTATTCATTGCATATTCCTAATAGTTCATCCATTTTTGCTATTTGCCCATATAGATGAACAATAATCACCGCTTTTGGCAGCTTTCCATTGTCTTCAGCATCTTTGAAGGCGACGGCCAATGCTTGAGGGGACATATTCCAGGTGTCTGGCTCAGAATCAATAAACACGGGACGGGCGCCTAAATATAAAATGGGATTTGCACTTGCAACAAAGGTTAATGTCGAACAAAAAACCATATCATCAGAACTTATATTTAATAAAGAAAGAGCCAAATGAATTGCTGCAGTCCCTGAATTGACTGCAACAGCCCCACCGGCTCCAGTATAATTACTTATTTCATTTTCAAATCCATCTACATGATGACCAAGCGGAGCCACCCAATTTCGGTTCATTGCCTCCTGGATATAACTCATTTCATTACCGGTCAGATGGGGCGGAGAAAGATAAATTTTACTTTTCATTATATTCACTCCACTCTAGTATTTTTTTCGTGCGAGCTGGTAAACCAACAGCCATTACCTTTGACGGCAAAGAATGAATGACAGTCGATCCAGCACCAATGACAGACCATTGACCGATTTCAACCTTTGGAATAACGACTGAAGCGGATCCAACATGCGCCCCTTCATTCACTTTGACCATCCCTGTCAAAGTTGAATTAGGTGAAATATGAACATAATCGCCAATATGATTATCATGTTCAATAATCGCTCCTGTATTAATAATCGCATGAATGCCTATGACGGAATCTGCATTAATAACTGCACGAGGCATAACAACAGTTCCGCACCCAATTGTAGCAGATGGACTTACACAAGCGGACGGGTGGATAATTGTTGCAAAGCTTTCTAAAGGTAAATGAAGACGCTCAAATATTTGCTTTCTTACTCTGTTATTACCAATAGCAATAATGATTTTCAAGTCTTCTTGCATATGAAAAATGTCTTTTAGATAATCAATAGGCGCTAAACAATAATCGTCATGAAGCTTCAGTGAACGGTATTTATCATCAAAGTAGCCAATTATTTTCATATTTTCATTGCTTGCAATGAGGTCCTCTATGACTTTGCTATGTCCCCCTCTGCCAATAATTGCAACGTTCATCCTCTTCCCTCTTTCACTCGTATTTCCTCGCTTTTAAATCGGTCAACTGTAGCATGCCCCTGCTGAGAAACACCTTCTGAAAGCCATACCTTTCTCAATGTCAGAAGAAGGATTCTCATATCTAGCCAAAAGGTTTGATGATCGACATACCACACATCCAACGCGAACTTTTCCTCCCAGCTAATTGCGTTTCTTCCATTTATTTGTGCCCAGCCGGTTATACCTGGTTTCACATAATGACGTCTTGCCTGCTCTGCTGAATACAAAGGTAAATATTCCATTAACAGCGGCCTCGGTCCAACAAGACTCAGTTCCCCTTTTAAAACATTTACAAGCTGTGGAAGTTCATCGAAGCTATATTTTCTTAAAAACCGACCGAATCGAGTTATTCTTTCTTCATCAGGTAATAATTGGCCGGCATTGTCCTTGTCATTTGTCATTGTCCTAAATTTCAAAAGATAAAATGGAACTTCGTTTAATCCTGGCCTAAGCTGCTTAAAGAAGACAGGATAGCCAATTTTTACTCTGACAAGGAATGCAACGATTGCAATGAGCGGGCTCAATGCAACCAATAAAAATAATGATGCCACTACATCAAACACTCTTTTCACCTTATTCAATCTCCTAACTAATGAGGGTGCTTCATTTTATGTAGAACAGATCATTTAATCTATCCTTTATTTCTCCAATAATCTCCATCGTAGACAATGATTGATTTTTGTTTACTCGAATATAGATTTCCTTCATTAATTCTATTAACTGCTGTTCAGAAATTTTGTTCAAAGTCTCTTTCTCCTTATAGAATAACTGGCATTTGCCGTAAGCGAATGCTTTTTACTAGGCAATAGAGGCCAATAGGATAGGTTCATTAAATTAAATTAAATTAAGTTAATATAACTTCCTATTAGCTAAAAAATCTCCACTCGCAGAAGCAAGTGAAGAGTACATTTCCGTATTGCTAAGATAGCCCTCTGGATTCATTTGCTGCCATCTCCAGGCATCCGCACACATTTCTTCAATGCCTTTTTCAGCAACCCAGCCGAGGTCCTTTTCCGCCTTCTCTGGGTTGGCATAACAAATGGCAATATCACCTGATCTAGGTGCAGATATTTTATAAGGTATTTTTGCTTTCGTTACCCTTTCAAAAGCATGAATTACCTCAAATACACTGTACCCTTTGCCTGTTCCGAGATTATACACTTCTGTTCCTTGGATGGTATCCAGCTTTTTTAATGCCTGCACATGCCCGTTAGCTAAATCGACTACATGTATATAATCTCTTATTCCTGTTCCATCAGGTGTCGGGTAAGTATTGCCATACACACTAAGCTGCTTTAACTTTCCTATCGCCACTTGCGTAATATAAGGCAATAAATTATTCGGAATATCATTCGGATCTTCTCCTAACCTTCCACTTATATGTGCACCAATCGGATTAAAGTATCTTAATATAGAGATTTGCCAGCTAGAATCTGCCTCAGATAAATCCTTTAGAATCTCCTCTGCCATCCATTTCGTCCGACCATATGGGTTTGTCGCATGCAACGGTGCTGTTTCATTAATAGGTACTTCTGCAGGTGAACCATATACTGTAGCTGATGAACTAAATACCAGTTTTTTAACTTGATATTTTTGCATAATATGAGTCAATATTACTGTCCCGATGATATTGTTTTGATAATAAGTTAGCGGCACTTCAACTGATTCTCCCACTGCTTTTAATGCCGCAAAATGGACGACTGCTTCAATCTTATTTTCTATAAAAACCTGTTCCAATTTGGGGCCATCACATAGATCGATTTCATAAAAATGAAAGTCTCTACCAGTAATATCCTTGACGCGTTCCAATGCTTCTGGCTTACTGTTAATAAAATTATCAATCACTACAATGTCATATCCTGCAGTTAAAAATTCTACACATGCATGACTTCCAATATAGCCAGCACCACCTGTAATTAATATGGTCATTCTCCGAACCACCTTTCTATTTATCTTATGAGGCTGTACAGCTTATTAATTTCGTCTGCATTACCATAATCTCTGGCCAAAGTATTGCTGATTAGTTGGCTGGAAAGTGCTTCATTGCCTAAAAGCTGTTCAATTCCATTAGCTATTCCTTCTGGATGCTGCGGCACAATAAGGGCATCCACGCCATCAACTGCTTGGCTTTTAGCTGTAGGAAAATCTGATAAAACGACTGGCTTTCCTAGAATTTGCGCTTCCCTTACTGTTACTGCCTTACCTTCATATCTCGATGGTTGAACATAAATATCACAGGCGGAAATATATGGATAGGGATTAAGCTTTTTCCCTAGTAGGAAGAAATGCTCTTCCATTTGGAGCTCATGTATTATACTTTTCAATTCTGATTCTAGACTGCCATATCCAATAACATACCATCGTATTTGATAGCCTTTGTCGATAAGTTTCTTGCATGCATGAATAGCTATATCCAATCCTTTTGCATGCGAGAGCCTGCCGACAGTAACGATAATAGTATGTTCAGGTGAGTGATTGATTTCTATTACCTTATCAATCACTGCCTGTTCCCGAATAAAGTCAGGAGATAATATATTTTCTATTACCTTTGTTTGCTTTTTAAATGTAGGATAGTTTTGCAGAAAATGATTTCGACACTCTTCAGAAACAGCTACGATATAATCTAAACGCTGCCACATTTTCGTTTCAATTCTTCGATTCAAAGTAATATTAGAGTAGTCTGTATGAATCCAACCAATCCGCTTCTTCGCCTTTACCTTCTTGCCTATAAAATGGTGTGGCCAAAGGAAGCCGATTGCAACATCATACTCTTCTTCAAATTTCGGTAAAAATGCACTGGATAGTTCCCATCCAAACTGGATATTTAAATAACCAGGCTCACTTACATTTCTTATCCTGCCATAAATGCTGCTAAAAGAACGTGCCGCCAGCCTTGTTAAACCTATCTGATAAAACCCTTTTTTTAAAACCTGACCAATTGAATATCTAAAAGTAGTGTATTGTGGCACCTCATTTAATAATCTAGATGAAGGAGGAAGCAATGGCAGAAATTCTCCTTCATGTTTGAACAGCATGATATCTACCTCATACTCGTTATAGTCGATATGGTTTAATAAGCCTATTAAGCTTCTTTCTACCCCACCGATAGCCATATCAAATGAAGTGATTAATATTTTCTTTTTCACAATGACCTGACCTTTCTTAACCTACGTGATAGAGTAAAAATTTCCATCATGGGGGTTTTCCTTCCTCCCCACATATCCTTTATTGTCCCCTTAAAACTTTGAAGTAGGGCTTTTACTTCCAGTTGATTCTGGATAAAGCTGGAACCAATCCTTCCATGCGTCATTAATATGAAATCCTTTATTCGCGAATTGTTGATGGATGAGCGCCTTGCTCGGTCTAGAATAGTTAAATGAAGCTTCGATCTCATCGCACCAATCACTTATCTTTGTTTCCAAACTGATATATTTTACTAAACCTAGTTCCATATCTGTGCTTTTAGGAACTGTATCTGCAGCTATACAAGGGATGCCAGCACACTGCGCCTCCAGCATGACAATGCCAAATCCTTCAAAAATTGATGGAAATAAAAACACATCAAATGCATTCATCAATTGAGGTATATCTTTTCTAATGCCTAGAAATCTTATATGATCCCAAATGCCGGCTGCTTTTGCCTCTGCCTCAACCTTCTCCCTTAATGGGCCATCACCTGCAAGAACAAGATAATAGGACGAATCATCATGTAATAGCTTTTTTATAATAGGAATCAAGAAGCTTTGATTCTTTGATGTTGAAAATCTTCCAATATGCCCAATTACTTTTCCAGATTGGGGAATATTCAGCAATTCATGCATGAACTGTTTGCTGTCGGGATGAATATCTAAAAATGAATGGACATCGATGCTGTTTTTCAGTATTTTCGCCTTTCTTTTTCCAAATAAAAAAGCTGCAGCTTCCTCACTGCAGCTACAATATTCTGTTGCTGAATACCGAATTAAGCCTTGCATCGCTTTTAAAGTAAGACGGTCCTTCCAACTGTTTTTCGGCCATCCGGAACTGTGGGAATGACAAATCCTTGTGGCGATTCCTAATTGTTTTGCAGCAAGGGCTGGAAAGCCTGCTTGATAATCCGTATGGGCGTGGACAGCATCATATTCGCGAATCTTCATTACATCTTTTAATCTCTTTAAATATTGCTTCGGTCCGACAAGGCCGAGACTATCGATCTGATAAATATCTCCACCTAACCGGCGAATCTCTTGATTATAATCATTTTCTCCATGGCTGTGGGTTATAAAATCAAATTGGCACTTCGAGCGGTCCATTTGTCTATAGACGTTCATAATCAGCGTTTCCGCCCCTCCACGTCCCATCGAACTCACGACATGCAAAACTCTGTACCTCGTCAACTTTTGTCCCCCCTTATTTAAAATAGCTGTTCTAGTAATGGACTTTTATATAAAATATTTAAACTAATCACATTCTCGTAATAGTAGTAAACTAAATAGCAAGTCAATAATGCATAATAAACAAATCGCTGTTCCTTTGTCCGAAATAAGACAATAATCCATGAGATTAAAATCAGATGATAAAGATTAAAATAAATGGATACTCTGGCAAAAATCCAATTTTGTGTTGAGATGACCATAAAAATAAAGCCAACTAACACCATGTTGACAATATAATCGCTGCTCTTATATATTTCCCTGAGCTTATCTCTCCCAAGAAAGGCAATCATAAGAGGCACTGCATTTACAGCCACCCTTAAAAGACTTGCTCCACCTTCCTGAAAATCTGCATACTCTCCATATTGTGTATTTTCAATCGCGGAAAATAATATTTTCGAAAATTGTTCATAGCCAATTACGATAATGATTGAAAATACAAGCAACAAAATAGTCGCCTTTGACCATGCTTTATAACGTACTAAAAAGTAGATCGGTATAAGAATAAAAGCACTTTGATGAAAAAGGGATGCGATGAATACAATGAGCATATACATGAGCCAATTTCCATTTAATAAATATTTTGTAGCAGTAAAAGCTATTGCAGCTGCCAGTACTTGCCTCATCCCATTCATCGAAATTAAAAATAAGCCTCCAGTTATATAAACATAGATGCTTAGTTCAAACATTCTTGAATATTTACTTAAAACATAGACAATCAACACATTCGTAATAAGTGCAGCTGTAAACACGAGAATTTGCGGATTTTCTGAAATGCTCTTCAAAAACATTTGCAGAAGGCCGAACCCTATATCTTTCTGATCTCCAATTGTTCCCCAAGTAAAATGGTTTGTTTCAAATGCATGCCGATAAAAATAAGTATCCCCTATATTTGTTCTCGAGCCCGAAACGATAACCAAGATAAACATTACACCTAAGACGAGAATTTTATTTGGCCGGACAGGTGCATAAATTCCTGAATGAAGTGCTGGCCTTGCAAAATATCTTGAAAAAAACGCCAGTGTAAAAGCTAACAAAAGGTTTAACCATAGAAAGGTCATTGCTCTTCATTCCTTTCTAATTAAAAGCCTTTGGCGTCCGGGATTTTACGATAATATAAGCATATAAAATGACTCCGAAAGGAAGAGCGAAAAAAGTTAGGCCTTTCTGTGGCGTTTCCCGCCAAAAATGATGATTTCTTAGCATTAAAGAGCTTGACACATAATGGATGGCTTGCCTGAACTTAAAAATCCTCCCCGCGAAAGGAAGCTTCATTAATTCTTTTCTATAATGAGCGAACCCCATTGGATTGCTCCTATATTGCTTCATCATGTTGTTAGATGAACCATCTGGCAAATACTCAACATGGCATAGAACTTCATCCATTAATAACATTTCATATTCTCTATCAAGCAAATAGTATTTTAAAGCAAGACCAACATACTTTTCTTCACTAAAAATAGGATATGGATATTTTTTAGTTAGCTCAGAACGGTATACTAATTTCTTATCACCTGTTACGCCATGTTTATAATAAAGGTTAAACAAGGTCGATTGCCTTAAATGAGAAGGCAGTCTTGTACCGATGACTCCATCATGCTGATCAGCATCTAGGCCAATGATTCCGCTCACTCTATCGCAGCCGTTATCCTCCCAAAATTTTATGATTTTCTCAACGGCATCTACCGCTAAATAATCATCAGAGTCAATGCACATATTCAACTCTGTCTCTATTAGACGATAAGCGGTATTGTGAGCTCCATGCATCCCTTGATTCTCCTGATAAACATATTGAATATCCAAGCTCCCTTCTTCTATCCATTCGTGTACCAATATATTTGTCTGATCTGTTGAGCCATCATCAACTATAAGCCAAATAAATGATTTATTCGTTTGAGAAAGCATACTCTTATAGCATTTTTCCAAACAATAAGCTCGATTATAAGTGGGCGTAAAAATGGTTAGTTTTTTCATCCGCTTTCACCTATAAATGATAAATACATTGACTCTATCTCTGCTGCTGTCTTCGTGATATCATACCCTTTATTAATAAAAGCCTCGTGATTCTTTCCTCTTTTATTTATGTCCTTTTGGCTTTGTACTAGCCTATTTAACCATATCCGCTGATCATGTAAAGGAAGAAAATCTATCAAGCCTAAACCAAGGTCGACCTCTTTTGTTATAGCATCTGAAATAATGCAAGTAAGTCCTGACCCTTGCGCTTCAATTAATGTGACAGGCAGTCCTTCATGTCTGGATGGAAAAACAAAAACATCAAATGCCTGCATCACTTCCTCCACATCCTGTCTTACACCTAAAAACTTCGCCTTACGTACCAACCCCAGCTCTTTAGCTTTACTCTCCATTTCATTTCTCATTGGTCCATCACCTAACATCACAAGAGCAGCATCCTTATTTAACTGTTCATATTCAGAGAAAAGCTCAATCAGAAATTCATGGTTTTTTTGCTTGGCAAATCGCCCAACATGGCCAATCACAAAACTATGTTCAGCTAATCCAAGCTCTCCTCTTATTCGTGTTCTCGTTTCATTGGAATAAGTAAACTGGCTTGGGACGATTCCATTCTTTACTATTTGTGCTTTCGCTGCCTTTCTGTGAAATAGCCATTCTGCCGCATCTGTAGAACAAGCAATGAACTTTGTTGCGCTTCTGCCAATATTCATTCCATTCCACCATTTATATAATCTGATTATGGAATTCCCTTCACTTTCTGTATTATGACTATGCGCTAATCTGACAGGAACACCATACTTTTTCGCATTCTTTAAGACGGCACCACTCATCTTATCCATATGTGAATGAACAATGTGATAAGGATTAAGTTTGAAGAAATCTCCCAGCAGCCGGGTATATTTGAAATGGCCTACATCAGTAACATAGGGAATTCTATGGACTACTCCACCCATTTCCATTATTTCTTTGTCAAACGCACCTGGTTTACACGTTAAAAAATCAAATTGCACCTTCGATCGGTCAATATGACGATAGAGATTCATAATAAGCGTTTCGGCTCCGCCCCGGTTCATATTTACGACCACATGCAATATTCTTAATGGGCTGTCCATTCCATCCTTTCCTCCATTTCATTTACGATTGATTGATATACCCGACGTTTTTCTGCTAATACTTGATTTTGTGAATACTTCTCTATGATGATTTTCCTGCCATTTTTGCCGAGATTAAATCTTAAAGGCGGATTTTCTGCCAATTGCACAATTCTTTCAGCCATTCCTTTTTCAGTACATTCCAACCATCCATTTACCCCGTCCAATACCAGCTCTCGGTGTCCTCTATTTGGAAAAGCGACAATTGGCAGGCCGCATGACATGGCTTCCATAATATTTACTGGCAATCCTTCTCTTTTGCTCGACGCTACAACGATATCGCTCATCTGGAGGAGAACATTCATATTATTTTGGTAACCTAAGAACCTAACCATATGATTCACATCCATTTTGTATGCAATTTGCCGACAATGACTCAGCTCTTTTCCATCGCCAGCAAGGACTAAAATTGCATTTGGAAGAGTTTCTTTTAGTAAAGCTAATACTTTGATTAGAAAAGCCTGATTCTTATTACGATTGAATTCAGCAGCATAAAATAATAAAAAAGCATCTTCTGGAAAACGATGCTTTTCTCGCAAATTATTTTTTTGTTCTTTCGATACTAGAAAAAATTGATCTGTATCTACACCTACGCCATGAATATGAGTAATATCTGCTGCTTTAAATTTCTTTTGTCGAGCCAGCTGATAGTCCTCTTGATTTATAGTAATAAGCAAATCAGTATAATTCGCCATTAGTTTCTCGATAGGGTAATACATGAGCCAATTAATATAAGGTGCCCCTTTACAAAAATGAAATCCGTGTGCAGTGTACATCACTTTAAGTCCATCTTTTCTTCTATTTTTAGCTGCCAATCTAGCAATCATACCTCCTACAGGTGTATGACAATCTACGATATCATAAGAATTGCTCTCAATAATACTCTCCAGCAATTGATAAGCTAATATATTTTCCTTCCTTAATGGAAAACGATGTATAGGAAGATGATATTGCTGATCTACATAAGGAAGTTTTGAGTTCCCTGCTGCTGCTACATGAACTTCCCACCCTTGACTCTTTAGCCACTGGATAAATGGTAAATGAAATAAACGAATATGGTAATCTACTGTTGCACAAAATAATATTTTTTTCTTCATTTCTTTATCGCTTGCCCTTCAACAACTGTTGTTAAATAATCCAGTAAAGGCTGCTTTAGCTCAGCATTTCGCAAGGCGAAATCAATCGTTGTTTTCAAATAGCCAAGCTTCTCACCAACATCGTAACGAACGCCTTCAAATTCATAGGCATAGACAGCCTCATGTTTATTTAATTCAGCTATCGCATCAGTAAGCTGAATTTCATTGCCTGCACCAGGCTGTTGAGTATTTAATACCTCAAAAATTCCCGAAGTCAATATGTATCGGCCCATAATAGCGAGGCGGGATGGGGAATTTTCCTTTGCCGGTTTCTCAACAACGTTTCTTACCGAATACATTTTTTCTGCCATTTCAAATCCATCAATGATTCCATAACGGGACACTTCATCGTCCGATACTCCCTGTACCCCTAGAATGGAAGCATGATAGCGATTATATTGATGAATCAGCTGCTTTATACATGGCTTTGTTGACTGAATAATATCGTCACCCAATAATACTGCAAATGGTTCATTTCCAATAAACTTTCTAGCACACCATATCGCATGCCCTAAACCTTTTGGTTCCTTTTGCCGAATATAATGGATATCCGCCATCGTTGATGATTTCTGCACTTCATCTAGAATGTCTAACTTGCCTTTCTCCAGCAGGTTTTTTTCAAGCTCGAACGATGAATCAAAATGATCTTCAATTGAACGTTTGCCTTTTCCAGTAACAATTATAATATCCTCTATGCCGGCAGCAATGGCTTCTTCCACAATATATTGAATCGTTGGTTTATCAACAACAGGCAGCATTTCCTTTGGCATTGCTTTCGTTGCCGGAAGAAAGCGGGTGCCTAACCCGGCAGCCGGGATAATTGCTTTTCTGACCTTCATTGTGCATCTCCTTTCATTGCTTTACATGGTCATTACCGGCTGAGGATTACCTTCAGCCTTTTTGTTTGCCAGGTTCAGCAAAATGTCCCTTAAAACATCCTTTTCAACACTTTCGAAAAGCGCCAATATCTCATTTATTTCATCTAGAAATATATGAGATGACTTACCGATATAAATATTTGGATATACTTGCTGTTCATATACTTCATCTGCTTTTAATAGTTCTTCAAATAATTTTTCCCCTGGTCTAATTCCGGTAAACTCTATGCCGATATCATCTATATGGTAGCCTGAGAGTTTGATTAAATTCTTTGCTAAATCAACCACCTTGACTGGCTCACCCATATCAAGAACAAATATTTCCCCGCCTTTTGCTAATGCACCAGCTTGTATGACTAATCTAGATGCTTCTGGAATCGTCATAAAATAGCGAATCATATCCGGATGGGTGACTGTCACCGGTCCACCATTTTCAATTTGTTTTTTAAATAGAGGAATAACACTGCCCCTGCTTCCTAATACGTTGCCAAACCTTACTGCTACAAATCTTGTTTGGCTAATTGTATCCATATGCTGGACGACCATTTCTGCGAGCCTTTTTGTTGCGCCCATCACACTTGTAGGATTGACCGCTTTATCTGTCGATACCATGACAAATGCATCGACACCTTCCCAGTGGGCAGCTTCGGCGATATTTTTTGTACCAATGATGTTATTCTTTACAGCTTCTTCAGGGTTCTTCTCCATTAACGGTACATGTTTATGTGCAGCCGCATGATAGACGACAGATGGTTTATGAGCACTTATGACCGCTAGCATTTTTTTCTCATCTTGAATATCAGCTATTTCTGTAATAAACTCGATTTCTCTATATTTGAAATTCGCTTCTAATTCCATATGAATAGAGTAAATACTGTTTTCTCCATGCCCGAGAAGGACGAGCCGTTTCGGCTTAAATTGTGAAATTTGCCGGCATATTTCTGAGCCTATCGATCCACCTGCTCCTGAAACTAAAACAGTTTGGTTTGTGATATACTCGGAAATACATTCAATATCCAACTGAATCGGTTTTCTCCCTAGAAGATCCTCTACTTGTACATCTCTAAACTGATTAACGGATACCTTCCCTGTGATAATATCCTCCAACCTCGGTAATATTTGCGTTTTAGCAGTTGTTTTTGCACATTCTTTGAAGATTTTATTTAGAATCGTTTTATTTAATGATGGAATTGCGATAATAATATGATTAATACCCATGCGCTCTACTACCTTTTCAAGTACATCTACTCCACCAACCACCGGAAGACCTAATATATCAAAGTGGTGTTTTAGCTTATCATCATCAATAAAAGCGACTGGGATTAAATGATCATCATTACTTTTCAAGAGCTGTCTTGCTACCATCACACCAGCAGATCCAGCTCCAATAATAAGCGTTCTTTGCTTATATTGTTTTTTATTCATCACTTCATCTCGATAGACTCTCCAACAAAAACGCGACCCCCCGATAAAAAAAAAATGGAGAAGGCCCATAATAGAAAATAGATTGATAGGGATAGACTGAAAAAGAATAAAATGAATGATGAAAGTTATGAGCACAGTATATGCTACAACCTTTAATATAATGATTAATTCTCCAATACTCGCATAAGCCCAATCCTTATTATAGAGATGAAATTTAAATGAGAATAAATGATGGCAAAGCAAGATGCTAGCTGATATAGCCAGAACAGAAGGCATTTCAACTAACGTTTCCTTCACTATGAGCAGCCCTATGATTAATGAAGCTAATACTAAGCAGGAATCAATTAAAATAAATAAAGAAAGCCGTTGTCTATAAGTCATCTGAGTCTCCCTTCCTATTTTGATTAATTAAAGGTTTTAGTTATAAGTTCTTAAATGAAAAAACACATAACTAAATCCTTTATTTTAAAAATGGGGCATTGAACCCCTCCTCACATCACACTCTCGACGACTGGCGTCTAAGGCAAATGCCCACAGCATGACCGAGTGCTTCCATTGATAAAGGTAAGGAAACATCACCTTTCTTCTTTTTTAAAAACAATATTATTCTATATAACGAACAACGTAACAAAAAAATAGCTTATTTGAATTCCTCATTTAAGATAACCCCGATGATCTCCGACTTTGCATATTGCAGGACCTTTTTTGCATTGTATGTATGTTCAGCTTTCGTCTTTCCTTTTCGTACAACAAGAACGACACCGTCGCTTACATTGGCTAATATTTTCGTGTCAGTGACATCTAATAAAGCCGGTGAATCTATTAAGATAATATCGTAAAGCGGACTCACTTTTTCTAGCAATCTTTTCATAATACTTGAGCTTAACAGCTCAGATGGGTTAGAAGGGATTTCTCCAGACGGCAATACCTTTAAGCCTGGAATATGAGATGAGACGACCGCGTCTTCGAAAGATGTAAAACCTTTTAAAACATCGGTTAAACCTAAAGAATAAGGGAGCTTTAATATTTCATGAATGGATGGGTTTCTTAAATTGGCATCAATGAGCAGAACCTTTTCCTTCTGCTGTGCCATAGAAACGGCTATATTTGCTACAGTTGTTGATTTTCCTTCGTATCTACTCGGAGATGTAACTAAAAGAATGCTATTTTTTTGCTCGCCAATGATAAATTGAATATTTGTTCTAATCGTCCTATATTGCTCAGAAATAACGGAATCAGGATGGGAAAAGGTGACCAGATTTCTTCGTTTAGCACTTGTTTTATTCCATTTCAATTGTTTCCCCCCTATTCTCGGTCACAGCTCGTTTACTTTGCTTTTTTCTTAAATTTTTATTATCTATTTTTGAAACAGTTCCTATTATTTGAACCTCTAGCAGCCTTTCAATCTCTCGTTCAGATTTAATCGTATCATCTAATGAATCAAGCAAAAATATTAAGCCAATACCAGCCGCAAAACCAAAAATACTTGCCATAACCATTATTGGTATTTGATTGCTTTCATTAATTGGTATTGCATTCAATGTCGCTTCTGACAATACTCTTACATCTTCAAAATCCATTATTTTGGGTATTTCAGAAATAAATACATCAGCGGTTTTATTGGCGATATTAGCTGCTCTTGAAGGGTCAGTATCTGTCACTGTAATTTTAACGACTTGTGTATCGTCAATGCTTTCTACAGTAATATTATTTGCCAGGCCGTCTGATGTAGTGGCTAAGTCCAACTGTTCAATTACTTTCTCTAATACGATTGTATCTTTGATTATGACCTGAAGCGTGTTCCGATATGCTGCTTCCGCACCAATGATAATATTGGTCGAGCTTTGATAGAGCGGTGTTGTTTTATTCAAACTGCTATACGTATAAGCCGCGGCCCCAGCAAGTACAGTAAATAAGATTGCTACCCAAAAGCGCTTTTTAATTACTTTATATAATTCGTATAAGTTAATTTCCTTCGCGCCTTTGAGGTCATCAGTAAATCGGCTCATTATTAACCACCTTATTTCATCGTTCTAAATAAAGAACAAAATGATAAAAAAATAAAGTTCTTAAGATATATAATAGTTCTATATAAAGAACATGTCAATATATTTTCTCTTCCGCTTATGAAATTCGCCCTAGAAAATTACTATATTTTGATATTTTTTAAGGTGGATTTCCGCGTCTTCCTCCAAATCCAAATGATTGGCTTTAGCGGGAAGTATAAAAAATGCAATCGTTTCGGCAATGGTAAGGTTTCCGCATCTGTATACAAAGGGTGCAATATCATCAAGCTATGCAATAATTTCTGTTCAAGATTCATAAGAGAGAAAAGATGTAAAGCATGATATTTAGCTACATCTCTAGGCACAGGTTCACTATGAAGATTCACTCGTGTTTTTAAATAAAATAATGCTTGATCGGCTAATTTAAGTGACTGAGATGAGATGAAGGATTGTGCTTCTTTAGGTAAGTCTGTTTGAAACAGGGACGAGGACAAGATCAGTGCTTGGCCTGCAACCTTCCTATATTTAAATTGAGTAATATGACCGTCGATTTTATCCCAATTTAATTCGCTGTTAATTAGCTCGTGAATATCTCTCAGCCATCTCAGACGCGACCATCCATGTCTTGCTCCATGCGTAACAAGAAAATAAAACAAATCCTCACTACCTAGCATAAATAATGTACACTTTTCATGGATATGACTTTTCCTTCTTCTCTCCCAAAGCTCTGAAAATGCCGGTTCATTACTTGGAGCCGGATTAAGCCTCCAGTGAACTTCAACCTTTGTGCCATGCTGCTCATGAAAATAAGTATAATGATGATGCCGCCATTTCCAATCATTTAACACAGTTTTTATATAATCATCCTTTTGATAACCTAGTGATTTCATTATCCTATCAGCTGTTTGCATATCGTCTATTTTAATAAGTAAATCTATATCTCCACAAGTTCGCAATGATAAGTCTCCATATAATTCTTTTGCAAGGATAGGGCCTTTTAAAAAGAGCGTATCGATTCCTTTTTGACCAAATTGTTCATTAATTAACTCCATTTGTGATGTGAGATGAAGCATATAAAAGGTATTTTTTCTATATCTATTTTCTAATGAATTTATTACATATGACGGGATTTCCCAATCCTTAAGATTTGATAGTTGAGTGTATATTAGCGGAAATAATCTATGATGCATTGTGAATTCCAGAAATGAAGACCAATCTTTCTTTGTTAGATCTTGATACCGCTGCCCATTTTTAGTCATGATAGACAATATAAGCTGCATTTCTGATGGCAATTGTTCCAAATTCAAGCTTATATCCTTTTCCATGTTATTCTCCTTTGCCATTTGTTATGTTGGCAAATGTTCCAACAATCGTAAACCCGCTCATTTCCTCTGCACCTGATACATAAAATTGCCCGCTTCTAAGCCAGGCATGAGCGCTTAAGCGCCCCTTTTCATCCTTTCCAGTCCCCAAGTATAGTGTGCTATCGATTTTCCGCCTTTCAAGCATTTTCATTCCAGCAATAGCCTTAACTAAGCATTGGCTTTCCCAAAATGTATATGCGCTCATATGGTGAATCGCATTGGATATATTCTTTATTTCCTTCAAATGTGTACTCGATTCATAGCTCGTTTCTTTCATATAACATCCTAATAGATGAGATTTTTTATTAAAGGGAAACAATTTAAAAATTCTCCCGTAAGCTAAGTAGGCATAAGCTTCTATGTAGAGCTTTTTTATATCCCAATCCAATAAAAAGAAAGTTGTTATTTTTTGCGCTACATTCATTTCTTAATCACACTTCATTTCTATTAATTTCTCTGTATGCAGATGAAGAAGAAAGTTAATGACCTCCTCTTCACATTTTTCACGATCGACATCATAATAATTAAGTAAATCTGCAATAATCTGTCCAATTTCAACAGGTTCACTCATTCGCTCCCAAATATCACCGCCAATCGTGCCTAAGTTATAATATTTTCCATTTCCAATATTGAGCATGACCTTCTCCCCGCCCATATCACTGACAATATTCCCTTTTACTTGCTGCACTTTCTCTTTAAAAAGCAACACATTTTCTTTATTCATTTTTTCACTCCCTCAAATATTGATTCAAGCAGTTTGTCTGCTAAATAATAAGCAGTAAACCCAGTTTCATTCCTTGTTAATCTATATATTTTAGTATTCTCTGAAATTTTTGCTGATAATTGAAAATGCCATTCTGTTAAGTTTAATCGTTCAACTAGAAATTGACGGTAAGTATGTGTATATAAAGTATGCAATTTGTTCAAGCCTACAACTGGCTCTTGTTTTAAAGTTCCAGTATCGGTTTTGACCAATTCGAATATCCCCCCTAGCGGAAGTACTTCAGATGAAAATTGTGTATGAACCGGGACAGCAAACTTGGATTCTCTGTCAGCAATGGGACGGTAATCTTCAGAAGCCATTGCAAATGCATCCAAGCTTTTTTGCCATAGTTTTTGCTGTGGATATGCAGGGGTGACAACTGCCTGATTAGTGTTTGAAAGAGTAACTGCAATGACATCGTCGCTTAATAATTGATACCCTTTGCTAAGCAATGCTGATGCTAACGTTGATTTTCCAGCCCCAGATTCGCCGACAATTAAATAGGCTTGGTTATTTATCTTAACTGCACTTCCATGAAGCGGAAGTATTTTTCTCTGCATTAAAATAATTCCCATGCATGAGCCTAGAACAAAAAGGCGGATTTTATCAAATGAAGCATTCTCTATTGGCGAAACAGTAATTTTATTCCCCTTTTCAATATGGTAAATCGCTGTGTCAGGCACTTCAAATAAAACTGAATGATCTTGCATTACATTAAATTTATTCTGCTTTCCATATTTACTCCATAGCCCGGTCAAATCATTCACTTTTATTTGAACATCGGCTTCTGTTATAGACTGTCTATCTATCATTAATTCCGGCAGTGGCATTGAACTTTGCAAATGCAAACCGAATGCAAAATACATATAGGTTTTTATTGTAGTTAACATAGAACCTCCAAACAAAACTTAGTAAAAACCCTCATACTTTTTAGATGGGTACGAGGGCAGCAACAAAAATAGGAAGACACTTAGTTTAGCTGAATTTTACTGGATCATCCGGATCTGGCTGAACTGAATCCGGTGTTTTCCGGCCAGGTCCCGCCATTGTCATTTTCATATCAAGCACTTCTAATGTCGGCTTTTGCCAATGCTTCTTCATACAATCACCCCCTCCCAATTAAAAAGCGATGCAAAATCAAGCTCCTCATTAATATCTTCATTTCATATTCAAAAGCTAAGCTTGCATCCGGATGTTTGATCTTCGCTAATGCGTCTGTTAAAACTTCTTTATTTAGCAACTCTTGAATGAGTGGATTCTCTATCATTTTTTTAATTTCATCTGTGAACTGTTCCCAAGCTGGCATCATGCGATGGACGCCGTCTGCACCTTGGACGCCCCTCGTTTCGTCATTTAAACGGATATTGTCAGGAAGATAGCCTTTAACAGCTCTTCTTATGAGTGCCCGGTCCATTCCTTTGCGGACGAATTGATCATCAGGAATAGACAGACAGTAGCGAATCACGCGCAAATCATCAGTAGGATCTCTTTGTACAGGCCCATATCTTAGCGCCATTTTCGCACCGTAAGTCCCCGTTGTATTCCAATAGTAAAGCTGTTGAAATTGATTCTGCCTCACTTTGTATGCATCGCTACTCATCTTACCTGCAGGATCTATTCCATTCATCCGCAATCTCTCAAAAACTCCTGTTTCTTTTGCAAAATTCCTGTTTATAAAAATGGGAAATAAATCCTCTTTTTTATAAGTCGTTGGCATGAGCTTCCGATTAACGACAACAGATACAATCCGTTTTCTTCCTATCCCTGATTGGCGGCTATAAGCTTGCACTTCCTGATAAAACTTCAACCACTTCATTCTTTTTATAAGTCGGGCATAATAATCAATGCTCGGCCCCCATGAAACGGTCCAATTTCCTCTCTGGCCATTTAAGAGCACACCAACATTCATCTCAGCAGCCTTTTGATAGATTCCTCTAAGCCAATATGTATTCTCAAAAAATTTATAGGGCATTTCCAAAGTATGTAGCCACTCATCTATTTCGGTGTAAGGATTGCGTTCTGATACTGAAACATAGTTTGGAGATAAATTAGAATGATATTGAAGGGTTGATTCTATATATGGTCTTTCATTGGCTATTCTGCTTTTATGTGTCCAGTCTTCAAAATCATGAACAGGCACAAAGCTAAATGTATGCAACTGCTCGCCGATTAATGATTTTCCGGCAAATGCCGCAACTGAGCCCGAATCAAGCCCACCGCTTAAATGTGCCCCCTTCTTTTTAAATGTCCGCAATTTAGATTGAATCGCCGACTGAAACACGTCTTGAAACGCTTCAATATATTCATCATCCTTTTTTAGCCTTAATTTATTTCTTTCATTTAATGTACAATACCTTTTCAGCTTGATGCCTCCAGCAGTTACTGTGATTGAATGAGAGGGAGCTAATTGAAAAACTTCTTTATATACCGTCGCTGATGTATCAACCGACTCAAACATACCAGGATTAGCAATAAACTCTGCGATCCATTGCGGATTTAAATCATCATTTATATATGGAAGCGATAAAAGACCGCTCACAGTTGTCGAAAAGGCAAACCGTTCATTTTGCGATGTGTAATAAAGCGTGCGTGTACCGGAAAAATCCCTTGCACCAAATAATTTGTTATTCCTCTCATCCCATACCATAAAAGCAAAGTCGCCAACCAAGTATGCTGGACATTCCTCTCCCCATTTAAAATAGGCGAGCAGCACGAGCTGACTATCAGATATTTTCTGTTGATCGTCTTTATGCACTTGCAATTTTTCAAATAATTCCCCACGATTGTCAATAATTGCGTCTGCTGTAATCGCTAAGCCTCTTTCATAATCATAAAATGGCAATAATTCATGAATTGATTCAGGCGTAATCCATTGTAAACAGCAGCCAAGAAAGATATGCTCTTTGCTCCACACGGCTGTTTGATCTACTGGAAAATTTCGAAATGCCTGCATCATTCCTTCGCTATGTTGATAAGGAACAGGGTCATTATTTTGGTGAAGGATTCCTGCAATGGCAGACATCTCACTCCTCCTTTGTTGTTCTTTTTAAAGAATCACCTAATTAAAAAAAAGAAAGCAATTATGTTAAATTGCAACTATCAAACTATTTTAGTTCTATATAAAGAACGATATAAGTATAAATTACCATCGCTTATTAAAGATGTCAACCAAGTTTTTCTAGTTTTATGATGACAAAATTTTTGCTTGGAATATTACACATAATTTTTAAAAAAATAAATGCATGTCCCTTCATTTAAATGACATGCATCTCTTTTCGGCGAATAAGCTCATTTTATTCTGCTGTAGTTCCTCTTTTGACTCTCTTTCAGCGGAATAAATCCCGGTTACTTCCAGCTTAACTGCCTGAAGCTTTTTATTCACCCCAAATCTCTTCTGCCCATTCAGGATTGTCTATAAACGGATTTCTATTATATTGATATTCTTCAAAAATGAGATTGTTTCTTTTCCTCTCAAAATCATCAACTGGGTCCTGTTCATGCCATTCTAATAGCACAGAGAGTTTTCCATGATAGGGCTGCCTGCCATTGTTTACTTTATCATTCAATTCTAAATCGAGTTCGCCATCCTGTCCTTCGTAACGAACATCCATATAGAAAAGCATTCTTGCTACATCACCTTTCATTTCATCTCTTGGCTCCCATGAGTCTCCGTCATAGAAGTTCCCCAATGCTTCAGCATGCTCTTTGCCGCCATTATCAAAGTCTAAATTCCCTCTTGAGCTATTCACACTTACATCTGTTGGGCGAAGGTGATGAATATCTGTTCCGGCACCTTTCTCAGTTCCGAAGCCGCCATGAGATTTTGCCCAAATATGCTCGCGGTTCCAATCATCTGGATGAGGACCGTTTGTCGACTTGTCCTGTGATCTTCCAGTATAAAATAACATAATGTGATCCTCATTGTTCGGATCTTCATCTGTTTTCTTTAATGCTTCCCAAACCTCAGCATAAGTCAGTTCGTGGTGGCCGCTTATAATCTCATGAAGAGCTGTTTTTAATTCCTCTCCTGCTTTCCCTATCGCGTTTTCATAGTATGTCTCATCATATTCATGTATATGCTTCTCATTGTTTGAATCATCAAACATCTGCAGTTCATTCATATTAGGTGCAATGATCGCTGAAACAATGCAAATCACAATAATGAATGGAACTAGAAATTTAGGAATCTTTCTTTTTTCACTCAATAAAGCCATCTCCTGTCTATGTATCTCGGAGCTTCTATTATGGATGAAAAAAAATAAACTATCCAGTGAAAAATGACGCAGGATTTATTCGAGCAGCTCAAGTAATTCGTTTGGCTACTTCACATGCAAACAAACATGACTCCATGTCAAAATAAAGAGAGCTGCTTTGATAAAGCAGCTCTCTTTTCATATATCATATTTTTGCAATCGCATCATTAATCGGAGTTTCTCCCGATACGAGGTCAAATGATTGGTTAATTGTATTGTTATTTTCCAATACAGCTAAAATTGTGCTCGCCACATCTTCACGTGGAATCGTGCTTCGGTCAATATGGCTTCCTATTGAAATTTTTCCTGTTGGCTCTTCATTTAATAAGCCGCCTGGTCTAAGAATAGTATAGTTTAATCCGCTGGCGACCAGCATTTTATCAGCATAATGCTTCGCCACCATATATGGTTGGATGGCTGTCCAGCTCTCCCGCTTGTCTGCATGTATAGCGCTGACCATGATGAAGCGGTCAACACCTGATTTCTGAGCAGCTTCAATTGTTTTGCCTGCACCATCTAAGTCGATAAGTAGTGTTTGATCATATCCTGTGTGTCCACCAGAACCAGCTGTAAATACAATCGCTTCGCAGCCTTTTGCCGCCTCGGCAATCTCGTCAACGGTTCCAGTCAATGAAGCAAGCACTGTGTCTACACCTAAATCATTGAAATAATCGACTTGCTCTTGTTTTCTTACCATCGCTCTTGGCGTAAAATGATTGCTTTCTTTTAGCTTATTAATCACATGTTTACCAATCTGTCCATTTGCGCCGACTACAAGTACTTTCATTATTTCATTCTCCTTTCAGATGTTCCTTATCTTCACTTGCTATTATTTCAAACCGGATTAAACATATCAAATATACTGTTTTTACCCTTATGGATCTGCCGTTTTTCGTCCATAATGATGAATAGATTTTTAAAATTTAAGGAGTTTTTTTATGCCGCAATTTATTTATTCTTATTTCACTAGGCTTCCGCTCGTCATAAGAATACTGATTATGGCTTTATTTGCCGTAATTTTCTTCGGCTGCTTCGCCCATCTAATAGAGCCGGAAAGCTTCCCAACTTGGTTTGACGGTATTTGGTGGGCAATCATTACTGCATCCACTGTGGGATATGGAGATTATGTACCTGAAACATTTGTAGGCAGAATCACCGGAATACTTCTTGTTATGTTTGGAGCTGGCTTTTTAGCTTCATACTTCGTTGCATTAGCTACCGCAGCCGTCTCAAAGCAAAATGACTATATTCAAGGTAAATTCCACTTTAAGGGAAGTGATCATATCGTTGTCATTGGTTGGAATGAAAGATCCAAAGAATTATTGCGCACAGTTTGCAGCTTAGAAAATAGTCTATCGGTTACATTAATAGATGAAACATTAGAGGAGAACCCGCTGCCTAATAAAAATCTTCATTTTGTAAAAGGGAGAGCGAGCCGTGATGAAACTTTAATAAAAGCGAATATTGAGAAGGCAAGAAAGGTCATCATAACAGCAGATCAAAATAAAGATGAATTGAATGCTGATATGAATTCAATTCTTACACTTATTGCAATTAAAGGACTCAATGCCGAGGTCCCGTGCATCGTTGAGATCCTAACTAACGAGCAAGTGACAAATGCAAAAAGAGCAGGTGCGGACGAAATTGTACAATCCAATTTATTAACTAGTTTTGTGATGATTAATAGCTTAACATCGCAGGATTTGGTGACTTCTTTCATGGACTTATTAAGCCAGTTAGATAAAAGAAGACTTACTATACAGCCGGCACCTGTCGATTTTATGAATTACACCTTTACAGATATCAACTTGAAGTTAATGGAGGATGGAATTTTATTATTAGGAATTAAAAGAGGAGAAGAAACAATGGTGAATCCTCTCCATCCCTTCATCATTCAAGAGAACGACTTATTAATCGTCATAACTAATTAATAATTTAATAATGTATCTTCAAGTTCCTCAACAAGTGATTTTCCAGTATCCACATATTGTTCAGGGACTTTTCCATCTTTATCAACCGGTTCAGCAAATTGATTAAATGAGGCCGAAAAATTCCCGATATTGGAATAGTCATGATCAGTACCTTCTTCGTAAATATGTGATAGCAAAAAAGGCCTGCCCAGTTCAACAGTGCAATTGCTTGTATCTAGTTGTCCGTCAATTGCTTTAAATGGCACACGCAAAAAATGATAGCCTTCCTGAGCATCTATTTTATAATCAAATGCGCCATGATCATAGTCCCAGTTGCCGCCAATGCTATAGCCAATCGGCTTTAATTTTTGCTCAAGTTTAAACAAATGATATTGTTCGCCTTCGATTTTTGAAGGAATTTCAATCATTATAATTACCCCTTTTCATGACTTTTTTTTAGTTTTTCCTAAAAAGGAATTTTCATGAATCATATGTGAAATAGATAAAAAACTATCTAAGGTATGCCGAGTAATGAAGGTTTTCCCACGTAGAATATTGTGTGATGAAACGGCTAGTTGCTGATTTGATTATAATTATGTGGAAATAAAAACAGGCTGATTGAGTGTTGAAACGCAATCAGCCTTTTCTTTTATTTTAACCGTTCTTCCAATTCTGCTTTCTTCTCCTCATATCCCGGCTTGCCAAGCAGCGCGAACATGTTCACTTTGTACACATGCGTTTTCGTTAAATTTCACATGTGAACGTATGCCTATTCAATACAGCATTATCACTTAAATCTAATTCAAATTATTTTACGCTTTAACAGAAAAAATGTGGTCACAAATGTGGTCATTTTCATATAGCACTTACCACCCACTTAAGCACATTTAAAATCAATTCTAAGTAGAGATAAAAAAATAAAAGTCTTTCGAGAGATTGATTCTTTACACCCTTGGAAAATTTTTTTTAATCACATGTGAATATAGTATTTTGGTTGGTACACCACATCATAAAATGAGGAAATTCACAAACTAGCGAAAGAAAATATTTCTATTTTTTAACTAACGCTAAAGTACAATCTATCAACAGCAAAAACGAAATTATAACAACTTCCAAAATCTATGATGGTTTCTTTCTGTATGAAGAATAGTAATTAATCATCTAAACCAATTTCACCTAAAAAGCACTCCTATTATTCAGGAGCGCTTTTAATTGATAATATATCAATAAACTTCACTTTTATTGTGTCATAACCACTTTCTATATGTATAAGCTGAGTTTGACCATCAAGCTTAACAATTTTCCCTTGTACTGGATCTCTTTGCCATAACGTAATTAAGACCTCACTATTCTCCCTATGAGCCTCAACCACTGCATTTCCCAATTCTTCTAATTCAAATTCATCCCTTGAAGGTCGCTGAGGTTTAGACTTCTTAGGCATTTTTACCCCCATTATCTTCACTCCTCATTCATCTTGTTACCATTAATTATATAAGAACTTCTGTTCGACTTCAATTGAATAAGGAACAAACGTTTGCATATAATAAAAGAAAGGAGATGGGATTATGATTCGTGACCGCGGAAAAATGAAATGGCAAAGTGCATTTTTTATACCGGAACATGTAAAGATGCTTAAGGATGTTGAGATTGATGCCAATAAAATATCAAAGCCGCCACTCGATGAACATCAATTAGAAGAGATACAAATTGTCATCATGGAATCTCTTCATTACACCTTGCCCATTAAGATATCCACTTGGGAAAATGGTTTTACTCATCATATGACTGCGATTGTAGATACCTTGGATATGATAAAGAGAGAAATTAGAGTGGAAGCTCAGAAAGATTATGAAATGAAATGTATACATATTGAGAAGATTATTGCTGCAGAAAGGATATGACCATGACGAGGATACCTTAAAATGATCGCGATCTAATTAAACAGACCATTTATTTACCCATGATAGTCATTATTCTTGAACGTGATTTGCAGATTATTGAGAAGACACCATTTAAAATTAATCGCCCTTACCTTACGCTTGTAGAAAATGAGTTGAAAGCTTTACAAAGGGGATCTTAAGGCTGCACGAGATAAAATGTGGAAAGGAAATATGAAAGTTCATCAAGTCAATCGTGACGAGACTTTTACAATGTTTTCGTTCCTCTATAAAGGATTTGAAGAACAGCATAACTATTTTAATTCACGTCTTAGAAACAAATGTGAGGAACTGTTAGATGTTTATTTAAACAAAAAGGGAGGTTGACCCGATAAATAAAATGGGTGATAAGATGATAGGCAGCTTAGGTTTAAACTTACGAATGTTGAGATTTAAATTAAATAAACAACAATCTAAAAATGCAAAAGAGATCGGTATTTCTACTGATTAATTATCCAGATACGAGAGAAATGTTACAGTTCCTAATGAGGAAACGTTACAAAAAGTTGCATTACGGAGTAACCTTACAACAAATAACTGAAGAAGATTTGTAAGCCCCTCTCGAATGAGAATGGATTTTTAAAACCACATTTTTCATAAACCAGAAAAAATCTTAAGCGATTTGGTCTTTCAAAGCGAAGGAAAATAAATCAAGTTGTTCCATGACTGCCTCCAAACTCTTGTGTTATTTTGAAATTCTCAAAAATGAAACCTTTAAAAACACTTAACCGTATGCATAAATAGCAACTGTATGGAGGTGCAACTAAAATGAAAGATATTTTTAAAGGGATTATTGCTGTAATCTTAGCCTTAGCTTTATGGGATGGATTAAAATACATATGGGGTATTCTTTTTTAACCCCTATCATCGCTTTCCATTAAGAGGAAAGCGTTTTTTATGAAATTTAATAATTCTTGTGATTAATTATTTGATATACGAAACGTTGTTGATTAACTATTTGATATACGAAACGTTGTTGATTAACTATTTAAAAACTTCCAATTCGGATAATTGAACCCCTTTGACTACAGAGTTCACTTTGCCAGCTTCCTTGAATTTTCTTAAAAAGGTTTAGGAATACTAGATCTTCGACATACCCACGCGGTCATGTTATTAGAAGCTGGAGTTTCACTTAAAGAAATACAAGGTAGACTTGGACATAAAGACATTATGATGATTGGTAATATTTATAGTCATGTAACTGAAAAAATGGAAGTACAGTCAATTGTCTCAAAATATATGGCTGATTTATAGACATTTTGCATGAAATGTGGTCAAAATGTGGTCAATCAGCCATATTCATTAATTTTTATCTTGTAATTATCAAAGTAACAAGAGTCAAAAACCCTTATTTCAAGCGATCTTCAAGCTCTTTCTTCTTCTCTTCATATCCCGGCTTACCAAGCAGCGCGAACATGTTCACTTTGTAAGCCTCCACACCTGGCTGGTCGAATGGGTTAACACCTAATAAATATCCGCTGATTGCACATGCTTTTTCAAAGAAATATACAAGGTAGCCAAACGTATAAGCGTCCATCTCAGGAATGGAAATAATTAAGTTCGGAACACCGCCGTCAGTATGAGCGAGCATTGTACCTTCAAAAGCTTTATTATTTACAAAATCAATTGTTTTACCAGAAAGGTAGTTCAACCCGTCAAGATCGGATTCCGCTGCTTCAATCGTCATTTCGTGGCGCGGTTTCGCTACTTTAATGATTGTTTCAAATATGTCTCTTCGCCCTTCTTGTACGTATTGGCCTAGTGAATGAAGGTCCGTTGAAAAATTGGCAGAGGATGGGTAAATGCCTTTTAAATCCTTCCCTTCACTTTCTCCAAATAACTGTTTCCACCATTCAGAAAAGTATTGCAGACCAGGCTCATAATTGATGAGCATTTCAATCGTTTTTCCTTTATTGTATAAAGCATTTCTAACAGCTGCATATTGATATGCAAGGTTTTCTGCCAGTTCAGGCATAGAGAAATCCGCACGGGCTGCAGCTGCCCCCTCCATCATTGCATCTATATCTATTCCAGCGACAGCAATTGGCAGCAAGCCGACAGCTGTCAGTACAGAATACCGTCCGCCGACGTCATCAGGAATAACAAAAGATTCGTAGCCCTCTTCATTTGCTAAGGTTTTCAAAGCGCCCCTTGCTTGATCAGTAGTCGCATAAATACGTTTGCGCGCCTCTTCCACACCATATTTATCTTCTAGCATTTTGCGGAATAAACGGAAAGCGATGGCCGGTTCTGTTGTTGTCCCTGACTTTGAGATAACATTAACAGAAAAATCTTTCCCATCTAGCATATCAATCAAATCTTTCATATAAGAAGAGCTGATATTGTTACCGACAAAGAATACTTGCGGTGTTTTTCGTTTTTCCTTCGGCAGCGAATTATAAAAACTATGTTGTAGCATTTCAACCGCAGCGCGGGCACCTAGATAGGAGCCTCCGATTCCAATGACGAGCAATACTTCTGAATCACTTTTGATTTTCTCAGCCGCCTGATGAATTCGAGTAAACTCTTCTTTATCATAATTTGCGGGAAGATCAATCCATCCTAAATAATCATTGCCGGCACCAGTCCCCTCATGCAATGAATGATGTGCAGCTTTTACTGCGTCTTGCAAGTATGTAATTTCATGTTCACCAAAAAAGCTTAATGCTTTGGAATAATCAAATTGAATATGTGTCATTCTATTCATCCTCCGAAAATAACTAATAAAATTCTTTACCCTTATCACTTTATCGAAAGGTTAGCAGTTTATCAAGAATCAGTCTATGTAATCGTACCCATTTCTTGGCTTTCATATTATGTGAATATTATTATATAGAAAAAGGACACCTGCAATCACAGGAGTCCCCTATTTTATAATGATGCACGGTAGATTGATAAAACATCTTCTTTTTCCAGCATCATAAACCGTCCAAACGGCCCGTTATATGTGGCTTTATCGGCCATTTCTTCCAGCTTGCTGTCATCGATATTGTAGTCGGCCAGAGTAGATGGTGCATCAATGCTATTCCAGAATGAACGTAAATGCTCAATGCCTTCAAGAGCCACTTCTTCATCTGATTTCCCTTGCGGATTAACATTAAATACGCGAACAGCCAGCTGCTTGAATCTTTCCGGCTTTACATGCAATGCATGCTTCATCCAGTTAGGGAAAAGAATGGCCAAGCCGCCACCATGAGGGATATCATATACTGCTGAAACTGCATGCTCTACATTATGTGTTGCCCAATCGCCGTTATAGCCCATGTTTAGCATTCCATTGAGAGCCATCGTTCCACTATATAAAATCGTTGCACGGTGTTCATAGCTTTCTAAATCATCAAGAAGCTTAGGTGCAGTTTCCATTATCGTAATCAGCAGTGATTCACACATACGATCTTGAAACAATGTGTTTTCTTCTAAATGGAAATAATGTTCAAATACGTGTGACATCATATCAACAATACCGTAGATCGTTTGGTCTCGCGGCACTGAGTATGTATTCTCCGGGTCAAGAATTGAGAATTTCGGAAATACAGCAGGGCTTCCCCATGATAGCTTTTCATGCGTTTCCCAATTTGTAATAACTGCTCCGGAATTCATTTCAGATCCAGTCGCTGCCAAAGTAAGCACCGTTCCAAAAGGAATAGCCTCCGTCACTCTAACTTTGTTTTTAACCATATCCCACGCGTCTCCATCATACTTTGCTGCGCCAGCAATTGCCTTTGTACAATCGATAACGCTGCCGCCGCCAACAGCTAAAATGAAGTCAATTCCTTCGCTTTTGCAGATTTCTGCACCTTTACGGACGCTTGATACTCTAGGATTTGGTTCCACTCCTGACAGTTCAAATACTGTAGCGTCGATTTCTTTAAGTTCATTCATTACTTTACCATATAAACCGTTCTTCTTAATACTTCCGCCTCCATAAACTACAAGCACCTTACTTCCATATTGAGGAATCTCTGATTTGAGTTTTTCTAATTGCTCCTTACCAAAGATTAGTTTTGTTGGGTTCCAAAATGTAAAGTTATTCATGTACACAGCCTCCTTTTCATTATTATCTTTTATTTCTATCAGCTAATGCAATGATTAAGCTTTAATTAAACAATCGCTGAAATCAAATGATTTTCAGCGATTGTTTTCGTTATTTTTTTGCATACAAATAATAAATATAGTCTGTTGATGGCCCGTGATATCCGAGCTGTCTCATCATGGCAGTAATATTCCCTCGATGATAGGTGCCATGATTGACTACATGGTGGAGCAATTCTGATAGGGTTGTTTCTACTGAACCAAATTGAGGATGAGAGCGAATGATTTTACTATCCAAGTCCTCTCTTCCCAGAAAGAAATCTAAATATCTTTCTTTTAGGATCGCATACTCCCTTTCTATTTCTTCTATCGAGGCGGTTTGCAATCGGGTGGAGGCAGCTCCGGTTTCCATTTGGATGTCTTCATACGATTCGTCTGCCATCGCTCCAATCCATACTAAATCAGTCAAATAGATATGAAGGACAACAGCTGACAGGTTCGGAAAAACACTTTGTACTTCAGAGCGATAAATTTCTTCAGGTACCTCCTTTAGCCGTTCAAACACCCTCTCGTTTGCCCAGTTATGATAAGTATAAAAATCAAGCGAATGATGTGTCATTTTATTACCTCCTACCTTTTTCTATGACCATCATACGCGCGCATGACTGACAGTTTTAGTCAGTGAAGATATTATTTTTGATAATGCGCCAATATTTCTGCAGCCATGTTAATCATTTTTTCTTTTAGAATATTTGGCTCAACAATTTCTATTCCACTGCCGAAGTTTAGAAGGATATGCGGCATATATGTAAGCATAGATTTCTCTGTAAGGGTTATAAATGCATCTTGACATGTTCTCTCCAGCAGCGCATAGCTAATAAACCAATGTTCGCATAATTCGTCAATTATTCGTTTAGAACCTTTAATATGAATAACGATTAATTCTTCTTTAACAGATAAATCTGGATAAATATTGCTTAGAAAAAATTCCCTTGCAGAAAAGTGGACAGGGCGAATGAATGTGATGTTTGTTTCTTTAAAAGAAAGAATGCGATCCACTCTAAAACTGCGCATCTCATGACGCAAATGACAATAGGCAATGATATACCATTTACCTTTCCATGTGATCAGCCCATAAGGATCTATTTGTCTCATAGTCGGCTGTAATTGTTCATCCTTTTGGTAATTAATTATCATACTCTTCTTCTCAGCTGCAGCAATTTCTATCCGTTGGAGTGCACATTCATTTTTGCTGCTTTCTCCTGGAACAATGACCTCAAAGGCCGTCAAATGCTGATTTATTTCTTGAAGCTGATTATATGTAGTATACTTTTTTAATTTTTCAATGGCGCTATTTAAGGCTGCCCCAAAAGGGTAGCCTCCTTCTCTTGCGAAGGCAGCAGCATGAATCAATGCTTTTTGCTCATCGAGGTGAAAAATAAGCGGCGATTCTTTAAATTGTTTAAGTATGCTATAACCGCCGTTATGACCCGATTCAGCTACGATTGGAACACCGCTTGAACATAGGGAATCAATATAGCGGTAAACAGAGCGAATATTAATTTCCAGTGCCTCTGCCAGCTGCTTTGCAGTCATTTTATTCCTTGTTTTTAATAGCCAAATAATCGAAAGCATATGATCAGCTTTTGACATTGATTTCACCCCTTTTTATTCTCCAAGAACATATTCCACTTAAAAAGGAAAATTCCTATGGATCATTCGTAAATCGATTGTCATCTTTTTTTAAATTTTAATGATCAAATGACTATCATTATTTCGCAGTTAATCTTGACCACCCTTTATTTTCCAAATCAAAGAATTGGAATGGCCAGCTAAAAAAGCTCACTGACCGACTAAGTGAATGCATGACAAGGATGTGCGAGTGGCTGTTATTTTCACAAAACGGAAAGGTTGGAAAGTGGAGGCTTCCCGTTTTCTTCTGTAGTGAAAGGAACTTTTGTAGCTGGACAGCATTAAGCAATGGATGCGGGTAGTGGCATGAAGAGGAATAGAGAGGGCATCTCAGAAACGGATTTTATCGTTTTGCACCTTGTATAGGAAAAGCAACCAATAGAATTTAATTTTTCCCAAACAAAAAACCGGGCATCCGCCCGGTTTTTGATTACTTTTTAATTAAATCTTCACGTTCTGATTGTTCAATCCACTCTTGTAGTTTGTCTTTAAGTGTATTGAATCCTTGAGCAGACTCATCTTCTACTTTAATTGGAGCTGCCTGGCGTTTGCGTGGTTGTTTTTTTGGCTTTTCAGTTTGAGCAGGTGCTTCTTGCGTCGCACGAATAGATAAACCAATTTTTCCAGCTGCTTCATCAATTGATAAAACTTTTACATTTACTTCATCGCCGACTTTAAGATGCTCATTAATATCTTTAACAAATCCGTGAGTTACTTCAGAAATGTGAACAAGACCTTGAGTATTTTCATCTAACGCAACAAAGGCACCATAAGGTTGAATACCTGTAACTTTTCCTGTAATAACACTGCCTACTTCGATTTTCTCTGACATGGGAACACTCCTATATTGTTTATATTTTATCGTCTTTATACGCAATAAAAAATTATATCATACTAATAGAAATTAATCAAAATACTTCCGCTCCAAATGATTGTTCAAAAATCGATCACATTTAATTAACTAAATGTTCACACAATTAATGATTCTGAATGTATTCTAGTGGTAAAATATTTATAGAAGGGGTGATTGATATGAATTTAATTGGCAAAAATATAAAAACAAGCCGAGAAAGATGTAATATGTCACAAAAGGAGCTTGCTCACAAGATAAGAGTCGGCAGCGCGAAGATTGAGAAATACGAGACCGGCGAATCCATTCCTGATACATTAACAATCCTCAAAATATGTACTGTACTAGATATCCCAGTATCTACAATTATGAATTCAGGCTTACACTCAACACAAATACCTGAACACATTCCCTATGAAATGTACAATCCTCAAGAATTAAATGAAAGCGAATGTTATCGTTTTTTAAATCATGATGTATAAAGTGAAAGGAATTTGGAAAGCCTTTACTGTAAGACTTTCTAGAATTCCCCCCTTTTTTGTTGAGGACAGCCCTTATTGGGTTGTCCATTTTTTTATTTCTTGTACAGACCGTGCTAAAATGGGAACACTAACCCATATCATTCAATCATTCAAGGGGGAACACGCTTTGGTTACTAAACAACTAGGCAATCATACCACTATCAATGGCAATGAAATCTACTACGAATATTATGAAAATAAGTCAGCCAAGCAAACCTTTGTTTTGCTGCACGGCTTTCTCTCCTCAAGCTTTAGCTTCAGAAAAATGATTCCGTTAATGGCAGCAAATTATAAAGTAGTCAATATCGATTTGCCTCCGTTTGGTAAAAGTGGAAAGTCCCATCAATTTAAATATTCTTATGAAAATATGGCTGAAACACTGATTCAGCTTTTAGAAAACTTACATTTGGGAGACGTGATTTTGGTTGGGCATTCAATGGGCGGTCAAATTTGTTTAAATATTGCACATCAAAAACCTAGCATCGTAAAACAAATTGTACTCCTATCCAGTTCATCCTATTTGCCGCGAATGAAAAAAGCGATGATTTATTCAAGTTACCTTCCTTTCTTTCCCTTTTATGTGAAAAAATATCTCGAAAAATCAGGTCTTGAAGCGAACTTGCAAAACGTCGTATATAACCAAAAAATGATCGATGAAGAAATGAGACAAGGCTATATGGAGCCATTTTTACATAATGAGATTTTCCGAGCATTATCAAGAATGATTAGAGACCGGGAAGGGGATTTGGATGAGAAGGTATTAAAAACGATCAACACCCCCTGTCTGCTTATATGGGGCTCACATGATCGTGTCGTGCCATTATCAATCGGAAAACGGTTAAAGGAAGATTTGCCTAATAGCAAGCTCGTCGTCATTAATGATGCCGGCCACCTCATACCAGAAGAAAAACCGTCTCAGGTCATGTCCATTATCGTAGAACATTTGCAAAATTAGCTATTAATTTCAGCTGTTATAGGTTTTATAAAAGGAGTGGCTAATATAAAGGAGGATGGAAAAAGAGTCACACCCCACCAACCAATTATTAAAAAAGACTGGATTCTCAGTTATATTTGGTTTTCTGACCATAACAACGCCAGCGTGCCATTGAACGAGGATTAATCTCCTGTTCCTTCGCATTCAAAAAAGTAGGTATGTAATCGATTTCTTTCGGCAAAGCCGAACTTGGGCTGTGGATAAACGTTTGTGAAGAAAAGAGTATGCAACTGAAGTGTATCTGACGGTGGATAGTGAAAACGAGAGGGTCATTAAGCAATATGAAAAATAAGGTTTCATATGGACGGCGTTCTGAAAAACGAAGTATTCAAAAATGGCTCATATGTTAATTGAAACAATATGAGCCTACTTAAGGATGAATATTCTGCAATTTAAAATGTACAAGAACGATTATTTTTAATTATCAGTAGCTGTTCTGCAATTTTACTGCATTCCTGTAGTGGGATGATTTCTTCAAAAGAGAATTCATAAATGGATTGAATGCGTCTTGCCAGCTTATCCGCTTCATCTAAATCTTGAACAGATTGAAGAGTGTCAGCAATTTCCGTATCATAGTTTCCATCACCAATTTTAAATGGATCCCATTCATTTAATAAATCAACAAGCATTAAGTTTGTATGCTGTGTGTCCATTTCGTATCACCTTTTATTTTATCTTTTTGTTTTCATATCTTATCATATAGTAAAGCAACTATAAACAAAGAAACGGTGGGGATATTTTGGGAAAACATCATTTTAATGAAAAATTTGATCGCAGCAATACTTCCTCTGTCAAATGGGAGCTTACACAAACGATATTTGGACAAGCTGATGTATTGCCAATGTGGGTGGCGGACATGGATTTCAAACCGCCTGCAGAAATAACTGAAACGATTAAACGAAGAATCGAACATGGTATTTATGGATACACATTTTCCCCGCCTTCTATAGCGGAATCTATAAGAGAGTGGTTAAAAGCGAGACACCGCTGGGAGATTCCTTTAAACTCCATCTTATATAACAGCGGAGTTGTCCCTTCTATTGCAGCGGCAGTTCAAACATTTACAGAAGAAGAAGATTCAATCTTAATCCAATCACCGGTTTACCCGCCATTTTTTGATATGGTTACGAAAAATAACCGTAAAGTGGTGAACTCACCGTTAATTCTTAAAGATAATCGCTATGAAATAGACTTTAATGACTTTGAGAATAAGCTTAAGGAAGGCGTAAAGCTATTTATATTATGCAATCCGCATAACCCTGGCGGCAGAGTATGGACAAGAGATGAATTGTTTAAAATCGGAGAACTGTGCTATAAACATGACTGTTTCATTCTTGCCGATGAGATTCATGCAGACTTAGTCTATAAACCAAAGCAACATATTTCTATTGCCAGCCTTGACCAAAGGTTTCTTACGATCACGATTACGCTCATCGCACCGACGAAAACCTTTAATATTGCAGGTTTACAAGCTTCTGCCTTAATTATCCCAGATCAGAATCTCAGAGAAAAATTTCAGACATTCCAAGATAAACAAGGATTCCACAGCTTATCAATCTTCGGAATGGTCGGAATGGAAGCGGCATACCGGCATGGTGCCGAGTGGCTTGATGATTTACACGACTACTTGAAGCAAAACATACTGACAGTAAAGGAATTTATTAGCCGCGAGATACCTAATATTTCTGTAATGGACCCGGATGGGACTTATTTAATTTGGTTGGATTGTCGTAAATTAGGCTTAACTGATGAGGAGATACACGAAAATCTTATAAAAAAAGGCAAGCTCGGCTTAGAACCGGGGCCAAAATATGGTCCTGGAGGAGAAGGGTTTGTCAGAATGAATATCGCTTGTCCTCATGATATTGTCGTGGACGGGTTAGAAAGATTAAAAAAAGCATTTGCATAAAAATAAGCCGGGTAAATGACCCGGTTTATTTTTTTGCAAAATGAATTATCTATTGGAAAGCAGTTTATTCTCAAAGCGTTTCTTCACTTGATCCCATTCCTCTTTAATGATGCTATACATCACCGTGTGTCTGATTATTCCTTCTTTGCGAATCATATGGTTACGGAGAATGCCTTCTTTCACTGCCCCTATCCGTTCAATTGCTGCCTGGGACCGAAAATTTTCATGCCCTGTTTTTATTTGCACACGGTTTACGTGCAATTCCTCAAAACAATACTTCAATAACAAATACTTGCAATTTGTATTTATATGGCTCCGCCAATAATGAGGATTCAACCAGGTAGAACCTATCTCCACCCGTTTGTGCTCTTTTGATATATCAAGCAGCCAAGTTGCGCCAATAATTTTCTTGTCAGCTTTGCTGACAATCACATATGCAAAATCTGTCGCTCTTGTCTGCAATGCATCTTGCACATATTGAATCACCCGCTCCTTCTCCATTAAGTTTACAGACATATGCGTCCATATCCTCTCATCATGAGCTGCGGCAAAAATCCCATCAACCTGCTCTGTATCCATTGGAATCAGCTGGATTAAATTGTTTTCAATCGGTTTCATCTCCATCACTCCTTTCTATTTATTAAATCCTATCTCTGATATGATGGATATATCCAAAAATCAAAAAATTAATAATACCAGGTGATGAAAATGGAATTATATATTCATTTTACTAATGACCAGCCTAAATATATTCAAATTTATCAGAGGATTCGGCAATATATCCTCGAAAAGCAAATAGACGCCCACTATAAACTGCCTTCAAAGCGAAATTTGGCGCAGCAATTAAATGTAAGTATACTGACAGTCCAAACTGCCTATGAACAGCTGCAAAGTGAAGGCTATATTTATTCTATTGAACGGCAAGGGAGCTTCGTATCAGGGTTTGATGAAGCTTGGCAATATAGTGAAAAACCTGTTGTTTTAAAAGAAGCAGCAAATAAGCCGTCCGCCATCATTAATTTTAAAAATGGACAGGTCGATGATACTGCGTTCCCCTATAAGCATTGGCTACGAATCTATAAAAATGAATTGAATGAATTAGGAGGAGGCACTGCTCCTTGGCAAGGAGAGTATTCGTTAAGATTACAATTGGCACATTATTTATCGCAGGCAAGAGGAATTGCGTGTCAGCCGGAACAAATATATATTTTCAACGGCTTTCAGCAGCAGCTATTAAATATTTGCTTATTTTTTAGCCCTCAAATTGTAGGAATGGAGGAGCCTGGCTTTATTAGAGCAAAAGCTGTTTTCGAGCAATTGAAATTAGATTGCAAGCCAATCCCGGTGGATGATGAAGGCTGTATGGTTCCTCGACAAAGCCTCAAGCTATTGTACACAACGCCTGCGCATCAATACCCAACAGGGAAAATCATGACAGCTTCAAGAAGATTGCATCTATTAAAATGGGCCGTTGACCACAATTCTTATATCATTGAAGATGATTATGATTCAGAATTCCGCTATAAAGGTGCACCTATCTCTACTCTATCTCATTTAGATTCCTTTGATAGGGTGCTTTACTTTGGTACATTTTCAAAAACAATGCTGCCTTCCCTTCGAATAAGCTACTTAGTCATGCCTGCAACTCTCCAGGCGGAATACGAAAAGTTTAATCGTTTTCAAAAATCTGTGGTTTCAAAAGTGAATCAGCGGGTGACAGCAAGGTTTATGGAGGCAGGCAATTATGCAAAGCATATCGCTAAGATGAGAACATTATATCGTACCAAAAGAAACTGCTTAATAGAAAGTGTGCACAATCATTTAGGGGACGAATTTAAAATGATTGGCGATGCAGCTGGCCTTCACATTATTGTTCATTTGCCAGCGGGATTGGATGAATCAGAAGCATTAGCAAGGGCAAATGCTAATGGTATTGCAATAGATGCTGTTTCAACGATGTATCAACAGGAAAAGCCCCATAACCAAGTCATGATTGGTTATGGGGCGCCATCGATAAATGAAATAAAAGCGGGCATAAAAATATTAGGTGAGATTTGGCGATAGATAATAGTATGAGCTGCTCTAACTTGTATAGCAGCTCATGTACATCATGTCTCCTGTTCTCCTTTATCATCCTGTGCCTCCTTCTGTCCGGCACCTTCTTTATCTCTTGAAACTACACCACAGGCAATGCGCTCTCCAGAATCTCCTGAAGGCTGTGTCATTCCGTCATCAATGTTTTCATCAATTACAATTGAGGTGCCATCCTTTGTTATTAAAGAACCTTTCCCATCTTTTAATGTCACCTCTGGTGCCATTAAATCTACTTTTACCTTGCCATCATCTTCAACTGTAATATTTGGCAAATCACCTGCATGATGGCCTTTCTGATTGAGAAGCCCATGTTCCTTATCTTCTGGATTAAAATGATTGCCGGCAGATTTAAAATCCGGTGCTTCACATGACCCTTTCTCATGAATATGAATCGCATGATCCCCTGGCGGAAGCCCCTTTAAATCAACACCTAGCTTTACACCGCTTGATTGTTCCTCTAGCTTCACCTTGCCAAGTGAATCTCCAACTGCATTATATAATTCCACATCCAATTTTGATATTTCCTGTTGTCCACAGCCCGCTAATAAAATGACGAAGCTAATACCGACACCTAATTTAAATCTCATCGCCTATCCTCCAAAAACCATATTTATATCGTTAGACTACCCGGAAGAGGATAGAAATATGACCACTGCAGACGTATGTTCCTTCTCACTAGCAATTTCCATTTATGGCACAAAAAAAATACAACGCTCGATTTCGAGCAGTTGTATTTTTCACTCTATTCGGCTGGTTTTTCTCTTTGTTTATTAATGCGCTCTTCCAGATCTTTTGTTTTTTCTCCTTCGCGTTTAGAGGTCTTAATGAACCATCTCATCGCTAAAAAGGCAAATACCATGAAAACAGCAAGCCAAATGACCGCTGGGATGTATTCCGTTTTATCCTCTGGAAAGTATAAGAATAGCGACAATACGTACGATTGCAACATTATGACCGTTCCTTTCTAGGCTAATCAGAGAGTTTAACTTTATTCATGCGCTTGTAGTCTGATTAATTTGAATTCCTAAATGAAGAAAAGGAAAGGCATTCGAACTGGCCGAACGCCAAGTTTTTCTAAGATAACTATCCTATTCCTGTTTATTATAACAGTTAAGGAAAATCAGTCCAACCTTATTCCTTCACAGTAATCTTTTCTATCACGATATCTTCGTTCGGCTTATAATTTTCGTTTTTTTCTGCGGCAGCTATTTTATCTACTACATCCATCCCCTCAATGACTTGTCCAAACACAGTGTGTTTCCCATCAAGCCAAGGTGTGCCGCCATTTTCCTTATAAGCTTCAATGATTTCTTCCGGATAGTTATTTTCTATTAACTGCTCTTCTATTCCAGCATCTAATTTTGTATTCTGTACAATAAAGAACTGACTGCCGTTCGTATCAGCTCCACGGTTTGCCATTGATAGAGCGCCGCGAATATTGAATGCTTGATTAGTGAATTCATCTTCAAAAAAGTCGCCGTAAATACTTTCACCGCCTACGCCTGTTCCTTCTGGGTCGCCAGATTGAATCATGAAGTCTTCAATGACGCGGTGAAATATGACCCCATCATAATAACCATCTTTACTATGCGTCACAAAGTTTTCAACTGCCTTTGGCGCAAGTTCCGGAAATAGTTTAATTTTAATGGTTCCCATTGATGTTTCCATTTCTACAAGCGTTTCATTCTCTTTTACATCTTGTGATAATTGCGGATAATCCTTTACTTCTTCCGATTGTTCTGTTTCATTATTTTTTTCCTTGTCGCCAGTCGCCCCCTGATTTTCACTTTCATCAGCATTGGTTCCGCAAGCAGCTAATAGCAGCATAAATGCGAAAACTGGAGCAAATAAACGTAACTTCATAAAAACACCTCCGTTATGTATCATACTATCATTATTTTTGAATTAGCTAGTCATTGTAAAGTGTCTATCTATCTGTTTTTGCCAAAATTGGCAAGGATATTTGTTTGATTTCTATTCGTTGTCTTTCTTACTCGCGTCCGTCATAATGAAAATATCCGATAAGGAGGAGATACAAATGACTGAAATGAACATTGGCGATATTGTCACTGGCATTTATAAAACTGGTAAATACATTGGGGAAGTTACGGATATTCGATCACAAGCATATTTAGTCCGTGTACTCGCTGTATTGAAGCATCCCACTCAAGGAGACCTTCATCATCCTAAAGAAACCGATGGCGTGTTCTTTCAGGAACGGCGCGCACTTGCATACCGCGAGCAGACAAATGTACCAAAACAAATGGTCAAACCATTTGACGAAGAGATCCCCGATTACAACGAATCATTAATGAGTGCTCTAAAAAAAATGCGGCAGGATTTGCAGGAAAAAGGCACGCCATGGGCCGAGAAGAGCATTGAGAATTTGGAAATTTTAGAAAAAGATTATTTTAGAAATTAATTTTCCTTCACTTTGAAATGCGGCATCCACAAGCTGAAAACTTTTGGATGCTATTTTGTTGTTCAAGCCATTTATTCGGCTTTTTGGCAGGCCTCTGGGGCTTATTCAACGGAATAAACTCTATTTATTCCGCTGTTCCGCTGCTTTTGGGAGTACTTCACAAGAGTAAATTCTGTTAAGTGTCTATTGAGGAACTTTAGATTCTCTTTAGAATGAACAGCTATATTAACAGCATACTTCAATTGATCCCCATCACAAAAAACCGCCCAATTGGACGGCCGATTTATGCGTAATGATTAAACAGCTTTGAGAAATCGACAAGGTCACCTATTGTGGTGGGCTTGGGCTTTTGCAAGTACTTTTTATCCTTTTCGACCAGTTTAAAAATGTTATAAGTTGTCATCGCATCGTCCAGAGCACGATGATGCTTGCCTGTGCCATCCCTGCCGTATTCCTGCACAGCCTTCCAAAGTCCTGTCTGGTTTTGGTCGCCAAAAAAGCGTTTATACTCCATAGATAAATCTATTTCTCGCCCAACAAATGGGAATGAAACACCTGCTTGCAAACAATTATTTTTCAACACCTTCATATCCATATTTCCCCAAGTAACGATTGTGCATGGTCTTTTCTCATTGATTTTCCGCATGTTTTCAACTAATTGTCGAAAAGAAATACCGGAATCTATTTGCGGCTGCTCGATGTTCAAAAATGATTTACATCGTTTTGATAATACGGGGAATCGCTCAGGCTTAACATAAGATGAGTATTCATGAAGGATCGTTCCATTTACAACTGAAACAATGCCAGCCTCGATGATTTCTGGATAAAAGCCTTTCGTTTTCCATCCTTTTTCAGGCATTGTAAACTCAAAATCAATAAATAAATATTGCTGCTCCTTCACTTTCTCCTCACCTTCTCCAAGTCCATTTTATTAAATATATATTATTATATCATGAAATATTTTCATTTTTCTGCACATTGGTAATAGAAAAAAGCGAAGAAGTCTGCCTTCTCCGCATTTTCACTTGATTCAACTTTTTTTTTAAGAAATTCTTCTGATTTTCACATATTCCCTTGGACCAAATTCCAAGTCATTTCCTGCTTTAAACTCTTCGTCTATAATCTCCACAGAATCATTTACATTCTGCTCTGGCTGATTATTTGGAGCAATAATATAAAAATCGTCCACTTCGGCCTGATTAATAATCCACGCGCCTGCAAACATGATTGAAAATATTGAAATCGCGGTTAAAGCCTTTATTTTCAACATACAAACCACCACCTAATAGTAGTTTGTATAAATATACAAACTTTTATTCCAAATAAAAAATTTTTGCCAAAAATCGACGTGTTTCTACTTATTTATTAATCAGTTGGGAAAACCTATTGATTAAGGATTTCTGTCATGCAGGGACAATATTTTTACGTTATAATTACTTTCATGGTGGATGAATAAATTAAAAGTGTTAGACAAAATTCGATATAATGGATTGTGAATAAAACAGTCTCAAAACGAAGGGGGTATTATTTTGTCACTGTTACATTTGGCAATTATCGCGCCTTTTATCATTGCGATATTTGTTCCATTTTTTTATAAGTACATAAAAGGAGTTCATACTGGCTGGTTTGTCCTGCCATTGCCTATTCTCTTATTCGTGTATTTTATTTCGTTTATCTCCTCTACTTCTAACAAGCAGACGATAACTGAGTCTTTTTCATGGATATCATCTCTCGGAATTGATTTCACCGTAAAAGTAGATGGATTAGGTCTGCTTTTCGCCTTGCTTATTACTGGTATTGGCTCATTGGTTGTCCTATATTCAATTTATTATTTATCTAAAAATACTGAAAAGCTCAATACATTTTATGTGTATTTGCTGTTATTTATGGGAGCCATGTTAGGTGTCGTTCTATCTGATAACCTCATTGTCCTGTATGCATTTTGGGAACTGACAAGCTTTTCATCCTTTTTGCTGATTGGCTATTGGTATGACCGTGAGAAGTCCCGCTATGGTGCACAAAAGTCAATGATCATTACCGTGCTTGGCGGTCTTGCGATGCTTGGCGGAATTATCCTTCTATACTTAATGACGGGAACCTTTAGCATTACTGAAATCATTGCACAATCAGATGCGATTATTAATCATCCATTATTTGTTCCGGCATTATTATGTATTTTGCTTGGCGCCTTTACAAAGTCTGCACAATTTCCATTCCATATCTGGCTACCTGATGCAATGGAAGCGCCTACACCTGTTAGTGCTTATTTGCACTCCGCTACGATGGTTAAAGCGGGAATTTACTTAGTAGCGCGAATGAGTCCTGTATTTGCAGAGCATGCACTTTGGGTTTGGCTCATTGCCGGCTTTGGACTTGTTACTTTATTCTGGGGATCTTTCTCGGCGGTAAAACAAACAGATTTAAAATCAATTCTTGCCTTTTCAACGGTCAGCCAGCTCGGATTAATTATGTCGCTGCTTGGCATCGGCGCTGCCGCACTGCATTTTGATGAGCTGAACCCGGCAATCTTTACTGTCGCTACAACAGCTGCTGTATTTCACTTAATCAACCATGCCACTTTTAAAGGCAGCTTGTTTATGGTAGTCGGGATTGTCGACCATGAGACAGGAACGCGTGATATTCGCAAACTCGGCGGGTTAATGAATTTTATGCCGATTACTTTCACCATCGCGATCATCGGCGCCTTTTCAATGGCTGGATTACCGCCATTTAATGGCTTCTTGAGCAAAGAAATGTTCTTTACAGGCATGCTAAGCGTGTTGGAAATGGATTTCAACTGGGGTATATTAATTCCAATTATCGCCTGGATAGCCAGCGTATTCACTTTCATTTACAGCATGATTCTTGTCTTCAAGACTTTTACAGGCAAATATCAGCCGGAAAAATTAGAGAAAAAGCCGCATGAAGCACCGATCGGTATGCTGATTTCACCGATTATCCTAGCTTCATTAGTAATTATTTTCGGTTTCTTCCCTAATATTTTGTCTAGTTCAGTTTTAGTTCCAGCTTTGGAGACGATTATGCCAGGCTTCTCGTTTGATGTTAAAATTTCATTCTGGCATGGAGTAAATGAAGAGCTTCTCATGACAATAGGCGTGATTCTTGTCGGCGTGATTCTTTATTTCACATTATCAAAGTGGCGTGGAGTATATGGTCTATTTCCGGAAAAGCTTGCACTTAACCGCTTCTATGATAACAGTCTCGATTGGATGCAAAAGGGATCTTACGGAATAACGAATGCCTATATGACAGGTTCGATTCGCAACTACTTAGCTTATATGTTCACGTTTATCATTATCATTCTGGCTGCCACTTTGTTTGGAAAAGATGCGTTTGCTTTTAGTACTGAAAATGTTGCTCAGATTGAATTTTTCGAAGTGCTGCTTTCGCTAATCATTGCGATCGCTTCCATTGCCATTCTTTTTACAAAATCGCGGATTACGTCTATTATTCTAACGGGCACAATCGGATATATTGTATCGTTATTCTTCGTCATCTTTAGAGCACCTGACTTGGCATTGACGCAATTGGTTATTGAAACAATTTCTGTTTCATTATTCCTTCTTTGCTTCTACCATTTGCCGAAGAAGCTCACAGAAGACCCGCTTTCATTTAAAGTGAGGAATGCGATCATCTCTGTTGGAGTCGGAGCAGTCGTAACACTAATTGCACTTTCCGCCCATAGCAACAAGCTATTTGATTCAATTTCACAGTATTATATTGAAAATACTTATACCGAAGCAGCTGGTAAAAATATGGTTAACGTAATTCTCGTTGACTTCCGTGGCTTTGATACGATGTTTGAAATTGCAGTATTAGGAATCGCTGCATTAGGCATTTTCAGTTTAATTAAACTGCGCAAGAACGGAGGGAAGAAAGTTGAAGACAAGTGATTTAATACTACAAACTGCAACAAAGCTGATTTTGTTTCTCATCGTTCTTTTCTCTGTGTATATTTTCTTTGCCGGTCACTATACGCCCGGCGGTGGATTTGTCGGCGGTCTTCTAACATCAGGAGCGATTCTTTTGCTATTGCTTGCTTTCGATATGAAAACAGTACAAACAATTCTACCTTTTAATTATTTGTACATGGTTGCATTAGGATTATTATTTGCGATTGGCACGGGTGCAGGTGCATTATTATTTAACACACCTTTTCTTACTCATGCATTTGGGGATATACATGTGCCTGTACTTGGTGAATTGCATCTTCACACTGCGACTTTATTTGATTTAGGTGTATACCTTGTTGTCGTGGGTGTGACCATGTCCATTATTCAAACGATAGGAGGGGATGAATAATGGAAATATTGATGGCTTTTGTCGTAGGCATATTATTTATGTCAGCAACGTATTTAATGCTATCTAGAAGCGTTGTTCGGATTATTCTTGGCACCACCATTTTGAGCCACGGCGTTCATCTGCTTTTATTAACGATGGGCGGATTGAAAGGCGGAGCTGCGCCTCTAGTCGGTGAAAATGCTAGTTCATATACTGATCCGCTACCTCAGGCGCTAATCTTAACTGCAATCGTTATCGCCTTTGGTGTCACCGCTTTATTCCTAGTCGTTGGATACAGATCCTATAAAGTACTAGGAACAGATAATATGGAAAAATTGAGAGGAAATGAAGGCAATGATTAACTTTTTAATATTACCAATACTCATCCCGTTAATTACAGGCGTCCTTCTCATCTTCGCAAATAAATCAATTATGCTGCAAAGATGGATTGCAGGTCTTTCAGCTTTTATGACTGTAGTTGTAGCGGCAATGCTCGTCCAGAAGGTAAAGAATGACGGCGTTCAAACGTTGAACTTATCAAACTGGGATGCGCCATTTGGCATTACGCTCGTTTCAGATATGTTGTCAGCACTCCTTGTTTTGACAACTAGTGTCGTCGCTTTTGCCTGCATCATCTATTCATTTAAAGGAATTGGCGAAGAACGTGAAAAATTTCATTATTACGCAGCGTTCAATTTCTTGATTGTTGGTGTAAATGGTGCATTTACAACAGGTGATATTTTTAACTTATTCGTATTTTTCGAAGTAATGCTGATGTCATCCTACGTATTAATATTATTAGGCGGGACAAAAATTCAACTGAGAGAATCTATTAAATATATATTAGTAAATGTCATCTCATCAGCTCTGTTTGTTATTTCAATTGCCTATTTGTATTCTGTAGTTGGAACGCTGAATATGGCTCATATCTCAGTGAGATTAAGTGAACTGAGCGGTATCTCTCAGCCAGGCATTGTGACAATAATTGGTGTTCTCTTCCTGATTGTCTTCGGGTTGAAGGGAGCGATATTCCCGCTATATTTCTGGCTGCCGGGATCTTATTACGCCCCGCCAGTACCGGTCATGGCAATCTTTGGTGCCTTGCTGACTAAAGTAGGCGTTTATTCAATTATTAGAACCTATTCCCTATTTTTCTTTGAGGAAGCTGGTTATATTCAACAATTGTTAATCGTTCTGGCAATATTAACGATTGTAGGCGGTCTGATCGGCGCAATTGCCTACTGGGATGTTAAGAAAATCGTTATTTACAATATAATCGTTGCTGTAGGTTTGATTCTGTTCGGAATCGCCACAATGAATCAGGATGCCTTAACAGGCTCCGTATTTTATCTCATTCATGACATGATTATAAAAGCAGCCCTGTTCCTCCTTGTTGGCCTTATGGCTGCGATTGCCGGGACAAGCAACCTTCGTTCAATGGGCGGCATGATTAAACGCTATCCCGGTTTAGGGTGGACATTCTTCCTAGCTGCACTAGCACTTGCAGGAATCCCGCCATTAAGCGGATTTGTCGGCAAACTGCTAATCGTCCAAGGCGGATTTGCTTCCGAGCATTATTGGGGTGCTGCGATTGTGCTGATGTCGAGTCTGTTTGTGCTCATCTCAATTATGAAAATATTTATTAACGGGATATGGGGAAAACCGCGCGCTTTTGAAAATGAAGAGCGTGTACCTTATAAGAAACTATTGATCGCACCAGTTATTCTTGTCATATTATCCGTATGCTATGGTGTAGGTGCAGATTTTGTTTACCCTTATATTTCTCAAGCTGCTGAGACATTAACAAATACAAATATTTATATCGATGCAGTTCTAAAGGAGTAGTGAGTATGGCAAAACAAGTATTATTAAATGTGTTTCTAGGTTTCATGTGGATGTTTTTAACAACGACTTACGAACCAGTTGCATTTGTAAAAGGATATATATTCGGCCTGCTCATTATTTTCGTATTCCGGAAATTTTTTGACTCACGGTTTTATTTATATAGAGTATTCTCCTTTATCAAACTCGCGCTGATTTTTATTAAAGAGTTAATTATGGCGAATATAGCTGTGGTGAAGGTGGTTTTAAAGCCAAAAATGGATATGACACCAGGAATCTTTGCTTATCCTACTTCATTGGAAAAGGATTGGGAGATTACGACTTTGGCTAACTTGATTACATTAACACCTGGGACAATGGTCATTGATATCTCTGAAGATAAAAAAATCCTCTTCGTCCATGCGATTGACATAAAGGATGCAAAAGCAGAAATTGATGGAATAAAAGAAAGCTTTGAAAAAGCAATCATGGAGGTGAGCCGAACATGATTCAAACGGTTGTTTATATAGCCCTCATTTGTGTAGCGGTTGCCATGATTACGTTGCTTTACCGTGTAATAAAAGGACCTACGCTCCCTGACCGAATTGTTGCGCTTGATGCCCTTGGCGTCAATATTGTAGCGATGGTGGCATTAGTTTGTATTGCGCTTGATACAAACGCTTTTCTGGAAGTCATTCTCTTGTTCGGTATTTTAGCTTTTATCGGTACAGTTGCCTTCTCCAAATATTTAGAGAAGGGAGTGATTATTGAAAATGATAGAAATAGCTAAACTTATTATTGTCGCTTTCATACTCATCGGAGCCTTTTTCCACCTTATTGCTGCACTTGGTGTCATTCGGCTACCTGATGTTTATACAAGAAACCATGCGGCCTCAAAAGCGGCGACACTCGGTGTCCTATGCATCTTACTCGGTACATTTCTATATTTTTATTTTATTCACGATCACTTTAACTCCAGAGTCCTTTTAGGCATTCTATTCATGTTCCTAACCGCTCCAGTGGCTGGTCATTTGCTTGGAAGAGCCGCTTATCATTCTGGTGTTAAAATGTGGGGTCAAAACGGGCCGGATGATTATAAAGAATATATCGAAATCAAGAAGTCCGAGAAATATCAGGAATATGAGGCATATCGAAAGAAAATTGAAGAGAATATAAAGGCAGAATCGAAATAATGCTAATGGAAAAACAGCGGAGGAGCCAAATCCCTTCGCTGTTTTTTTATCATCTATCTTTTAATTTTCAGAACGGCTACCGTACAACGTGACACACAAATTAAGTGATTATCCTCATCCACAATCTTTATATCCCACACCATAGTTGTTCTCCCTTGATGAAGTACAGTCGCTGTTGCAGTTACAATACCCTCAGTTTTGGATTTGATGTGATTTGCATTGATTTCTAAGCCTGCAACTGCTTCCGATTCCTTATCCACCAACTCATAGGCACCGATACTTGCGACCGTCTCGGCAAGTGCTACCGATGCCCCTCCATGCAATATGCCAAAGGGCTGCCTTGTTCTTTCATCAACTGGCATTGTCGCAACGACTTTACCTTTTTCAAGTGTAACTAATTCAATTCCTAATGCATCCACTAAAGTGCCGCCTTGATACATGCTTATCTCTCCTTTATGTATTCGTAAATTAGCTTCTCTTTTTTATTATAGCTTCTATTCTTCAGGATTAGGAAAATATTAGCTTTTAATCATAGGAAAAGCCTGAAAGACATAAATTAATGACAGTGACTAAATGGAAAGGAGAAAGACAATGTACCCATATTACTATTCTCCCTGTCAACCACCCTATTATTATCCATCTGCTCCCTACCCATATTACGCTCAAAACTATCGAACCTTCCCGAGTGTGGATCCGAGCAAGTTTATTGTCTCAGCAAAAGAAATGGAGGGTTTAATGACAAATGCAAGTAAATTACTAGCCAAAATGGCGGAATCTCGGCAATTCTCATATAATATTATGACTGCTGCACAAGAATCAAACCAAGCCAAGGTGGAAAGCCTTATTCAATCGACAGGCATAAACAATATTCCTAAAGTAACATACAATCCTGACGGTTTACGTCTAATCTTTGAAGCAAAAGGAGATACGAATACGAGCCTTGCATTAAGATTACGGTGGACATAAGCACAATATATAAAAGCACTCAAATATGAGTGCTTTTTACAAATTAATATACATCGTTATTTATATTAATCAAAGTGTTACCATATGGACCTGGATTAAACGGTGCGCCTGCGCCAAACTGAGCCTGGCCGGGTCCATACGGTGTCGGACCATATGGACCATATGGACCAAATCCTGGGCCAAAGGGTGGACAAGGGCCAAACCCACATGGTCTTGGCCGGAAGAAAAACGGAGCTGCCAATGCTCCCCCAGCTAATCCGCCAAGAAAACCGCCGACAAATGGCGCTGCTAAAAATGAAAAAAAACGCTCTTCTCCCGGATACGGGCTTCTATAATAGTATTGCATCGGGATACCTCCTTAATTAGAGTTCGCTACACTATTACATATGCGAATGTCACGACATGAGCGTGGGCTTTGGAAGCCCAAAGGAAGTCCGAATGATTGGTTTGTTCCGCAAAAAAGACTTCCGCTCATCTTTTGCCTGTGCGGAAGTCTTTTTTAACAAAAATTTATTCTAGTATACCGTCAATGATGCCATATTCCTTTGCTTCTTCTGCGCTCATAAAATAGTCTCTGTCGGTATCCTTGGCAACCTTATCCAGCGGCTGATTGGTTCTGTTTGCAATAATTTTATTTGTGTGTTCTTTTAACTTTAAAATTCTTTTTGCAGAGATTTCAATATCAGTTGCTTGGCCTCGAGCTCCTCCAAGCGGTTGATGAATCATTATTTCACTGTTTGGCAGTGCGAATCGTTTTCCCTTTGTCCCAGCCAAAAGAAGGAGCGCGCCGAATGAAGCTGCCATTCCTGTGCATATCGTACGTATTTCTGGCTTAATATATTGCATCGTATCGTAGATGGCAAAGCCTGCAGAAGTTGACCCTCCAGGGCTATTAATATAAAGAGAAATATCTTTTGTTTCATCCTCCGCTGCTAAAAATAATAATTGAGCCACAATATTGTTAGCCATATGATCGTTGATTTCTTCACCAATCATAATAATTCTGTCTTTTAATAAACGGGAATAAATATCATACGAACGCTCACCGCGACCAGTTTGCTCCACTACATAAGGAATCGTGCTCATGATCTTTCCCTCCTTTTTGAAGCAGCTTATGCTGCCATACAGAAAGTATTGGAAGGTGTGGAAATATGAGAATGAATGGTAGATACTTTTTCTTCATGGAAGTATGGAAGAATGTCTAATAGTAAATCAGGATTTTGCTGCGTCAATGCTTGATAAAATATCGGAAAGAATACTTCTCTCTGCTCTTCATTCCAAAATAGCGCTACTGATGCAGGATCCTCTTTTTCTACCCGCTGTTTTGCACGATATAGAATCCCTTTGACCGTAGATTCAGTTAAATGAAGCATCTCTGCAATCTCAGCCACTTTAAACAGGAACGCTTCCTTTAAAGTGAAGATAAGCGACTGCTTTGGCGTCAGCTTTTCAAACAGCGTTTCCACGATTTCATTAATGTTTGATTGCGCCAGCGCCCTATCCTCAGGTTCATCTGTAATCATTTCTTTTTTTCGCTTGCGAATCGTGTCAATCCATTGATGATAAGCCATTTTATTCAGCAATGCAGGCGTGATTTTCTCCTGATCACTATAGTATTTCCATGCTTTTAATATCGTCTCTTGAGCAACATCCTTGCCGTCCCATTCATTTTGGCAGAGAAAGCAGCAGTAACGCTCAAGATCCGGGTATAGATTCACTATGCCAGACTGTTCTTCCTTAGTATCCATCTTGCTCTTCCCATACATTTCATTCACTCCTTCAACCTTTCTATTTTTTAAACGAAACAAAGGGATAAAAAGATACGGGTCATAAAATTTTTTTTAATATGCTTTAGCCCAAAATACTAAATGGCCGGCTTCTTCTCCGCAGCATACACATTTGGACCCAATGGCCTTTTCATTAAACGGCATGCATCTTGATGTCGCACTAGTATCTTCTTTTATTTTATCCTCACATGCGCGGTCACCACACCACATTGCTTTTACAAACCCGGTTTTTTCTTTAAACAGCTCAACCAGCTCATTATAATTATATGCAGTGTACGTATTTTCTTCACGATGATTCAATGCTTTTTTATAAAGGGAAGTTTGAATTTCTTCAAGCAATTGCTCGACCGTTTCTTCCAGTTTTTCAACAGAGACGAATATTTTTTCACCGGTATCTCTTCTTGCTAAGACAACCTGTCCCTTTTCAATATCTTTTGGTCCGACCTCGAGGCGCAATGGTACACCTTTCATCTCATATTCATTGAATTTCCATCCTGGTTTTTTATCACTCGCATCTATGTCCACCCTGGCAACGTTAGAAAGTGAACGCTTTAATCCGTAAGCATAATCAAGCACACCCTCTTTATGTTGAGCAACAGGTACGATCATCACTTGTATTGGTGCAGCCTTTGGAGGAATGACTAAACCGCGATCATCACCATGCACCATAATCATTGCGCCAATAATTCTTGTTGTAAAGCCCCATGAGGTTTGTTGCACATATTGCTGTTTTCCATCCTTATCAGTGAACTGAATGCCAAATGCTTTGGCAAAGCCATCGCCTAAATGATGGGAAGTTCCTGATTGCAACGCCTTGCCATCATGCATTAGGCTTTCAATTGTGTAGGTGAACTTTGCCCCTGCAAATTTTTCTTTTTCTGTTTTCTTCCCTTTAACGACAGGGATAGCAAGAATATTTTCACAAATATCAGCATAAACTTCGAGCATTTTCACTGTTTCTTCATGGGCTTCCTCATCTGTCGCATGGCAAGTATGTCCTTCCTGCCACAAAAACTCGAGTGTGCGTAGAAAAGGTCTCGTTGTTTTTTCCCACCTAACAACGTTAGACCACTGGTTATAGAGCTTTGGCAAGTCACGATAGGAATGAATGATGTTTTTATAATGTTCACCGAAAAGCACCTCTGATGTTGGGCGCACACAAAGACGCTCTGTCAGCTCTTCATCGCCTCCATGAGTGACCCAGGCTACTTCAGGAGCAAATCCCTCAATATGGTCCTTCTCCTTCTGAAGAAGGCTCTCAGGGATGAATAAAGGCATATACACATTCTCATGTCCAGTTTCTTTAATACGATCATCCAACTCACCTTTAATATTCTCCCATAATGCATAACCATATGGTCTGATGATCATTGAACCGCGAACACTGGAATAATCGACTAAATCTGCTTTTTTTACTACATCTGTATACCATTGTGCAAAGTCTACATCCATGCTAGTTATTTCTTTAACAAATTCTTTTCCCATTCTTTACACCTCATTTATTTTTATTTCCTGTTCATTTGTATAAAAAAAGCTCTGCTTTCAAATAGGGACCATATGCATGGCGGTACCACCCTATTTCAAAGCAAAGCTTTACACTCTTATTGATAACGGATTGCTCAGATCCAATCCGCATGATGAGACATCAATTGTCCATCATGAACTCAGCAGGCAGGTTCAAATGATTGTTAATAGAAGCCTTGCAGCGAACGGCTCCCTCTCTGTGAAAAACGGCATCATTTTACTAATCCTCATCAACGTTTAGCTATTTTTTGAAGATTATATATACTTTGGAGGAAAAAGTCAAATCCATTAGCAAATTAGAATAGCGCAGAAAGGTGTTCTTTACCTTTGCGGTAGGATTGGCTTAGATCATAGATAAGGGGAGGCGCTGGAGCTGAGACATTTTTCTAACTCGAATTATCCTTATAAAAAGCTCCCTTAATTAAAAGGGAGCCTGTTTTATTAGTTAGCAATTTTTTGATTGTCTAGTGCAGTTGAAACCGGCATATAATCATAGCCAAGATCTTTTGCAACCGCTTCGTAAGTAACGCTGCCATTTACAACGTTCACACCAAGCTTAAGCGCAGGATTTGCTTCCACTGCCACATTTACCCCTTTGTTTGCAATTTGCAGGGCATAAGGGATTGTTACGTTTGTTAGGGCAATCGTAGATGTTCTTGGAACAGCTCCAGGCATATTAGCGACAGCATAATGAACAACGCCATGTTTAATATATGTTGGATCATCATGTGTTGTCACATGGTCAACTGTTTCTAAAATACCGCCTTGGTCAACTGCAACATCAATGACAACTGAACCTGGTTTCATAGATTGAATCATTTCTTCCGTTACAAGCTTAGGCGCTTTTGCACCTGGGATAAGAACAGCCCCAATAACCAAATCAGCCTCTTTGACAGATTCAGCAATATTGAATGGATTTGACATTAATGTTTGGATGCTATTACCGAAGATATCATCCAATTGACGAAGTCTTTCAGGGCTTAAATCAATAATTGTTACATCTGCGCCAAGACCGATTGCCATTTTAGCAGCGTTAATGCCAACAACTCCGCCACCGACAATCGTCACTTTTCCGCGAGAAACACCAGGCACGCCTGCTAACAAAATACCTTGACCGCCGTTTGTTTTTTGAAGGAATTGCGCGCCTACTTGTGTTGCCATTCTTCCAGCCACTTCGCTCATAGGAGTTAATAATGGAAGAGTGCGGTTTACTTCTACCGTTTCATAAGCAATTGCCGTTACACCGCTTTCAACCAAAGCTTGCGCAAGTTCAGGCTCTGCTGCCAGATGTAGATATGTGAATAGTACAAGACCTTTACGGAAATATCCATATTCAGATGGAAGAGGTTCTTTCACCTTCATCACCATCTCTGCAGCCCAAGCTTCTTGTGCTGTATCAACGATTTTTGCACCTGTTTGTTGGTAAGCTGCGTTTTCAAAACCGCTTCCAACCCCGGCATTTGTTTCAATTAAGACCTCATGTCCAGCTTTTACTAATGCATCCACACCAGCTGGCGTCATTGCTACACGGTTTTCATTGTTTTTAATTTCCTTAGGTACCCCGATGATCATCAGTATTCCCCTTTCATCCACCAAATATATTATTAAGTATTTTGAAAATTCCCCTTAAAAAAACGTAATGATCATTACGTCAGTATAACTCTCCATTTGGTGAGTTTTATTTTATCTTATTATCAGTATAATAATAGAGAATTGAAATGACATTGTGTATATATGAAAATTAGAAAAGCATCGTTTGTAGAATTTCACAAACGATGCTTTCTATACATATATTTTCTTATTTTAAGTTCCATATATAATGAAAATTTCTCATGGGCGCTTTTTAAATCTAGTTCAGCGATATCGGAAATCCGCTTCAGCCTATAGTTTAGCGTATTCACATGAATATGCAGTTTTTTCGCTGTTTCATTGACATTACTGTCATAATCCAGAAAACATTCTATTGTATTCAATAAATCCGTCTTATGTTCATGGTCGTATTTCTGCAGCTTTGTTATAACCGGATATTTATATTCATCATTCTGCTTTTTTTCAAGGATGGATTCAAAATATCTGAACAAACCAAGTTGATTATATGTTTGAATTCCCTCCATTTCGTCAGGGAATTGTGATTTTAAACGAAGGACCTCCAAGCTTTCTGCGTATCGTTCCTCTACATGCTCTAAAACATCAGATAAAGCGCTGCTGGCGCCAATAATTTGATTAACTTGAAATCGGGTGTTCATTTGACCTATAAAATAATGAATAAACTCAATGATGTTTTTTTCTGTCGCCTTAGCTTCGGAAGGTGAAGCTAGAATGATAAATTCAGTTCCCATTGCTGTGTGAAAGGTTACATGCAGCTTTTGGCTCGTTGAAATTAAATATATGATGCTTTGCTCTGTCTGTAAATCAATATCGTCAGCGAACCTAAATACAATCACTGCGAAGCTCGAAGGTGGCTGTATATGCAAATCTTCCATTTTATCTACAATTTCTTCATGATTTGGATATCTGCCAGTAAGTAGCTGCCAAAAGAAATCCTGATAGCTTTCTTCTCTTTTTTTCTTTTGCCGATTTAGCTTTAGGAGCTCTGTCCTTGCTGATTTGGCAGCAAGTTTTAATAAATTCATTTCATCCTCTGAAAGTGATTTATCCCGTTCCACTACCCAAATATAACCTAGTACCTCATTTTGATTTCTTATTGAAATTGCCACCCTATTTCCTAGACCTATCTCCTTAATTTCCGGTATTTTCAAAGGCTCTCCATTCTTCATAAGTTGCGGAATTGCATTTGCTTTCCAAAGGCTGTTAATTACCTTCTCTGGCACTTTTCTGCTTATTATAGTGGCAATTCGGGCTGCATCCGTTTGATCGTCATGTGTGCTATATGCGAGAAGGCGGTGATTAGCATCCTCAATCGTTACTGGACATTCCAATACATCTCGGATTTTATCAACTAAATTTTCCAAACTATCAAAAGGTCGTTTAAATGGATCTTTGTCTTTGTTCATTTTCTCAAACGCCACCCTTTTATCCCCCTATAAATTATGTTTTCCCCTAAAACAAAAGCACACATCTTTATAAATAATATTAGCTCTATTATAGCTTAAAAAGCTAGACAGCTCTAGGAGTGACATGCTTGAAAAATTCATTTATTCACCTCTAAATAAATTCAAAATTCAAAATTGACTTACTTTTTCATTTCACTTGATGTTATATTTAGATAATTTTACAATAATAAATATTCTCATAAATTTAATCAATTGCTTCTTAAGAAAAATTACTGCAATCGCTTTCAAATGTTCGGCATGGCTCAATGATTTTTCTTGAATCTAACATAAAGGGAGATTAAAATATGGACATTATGGCACTCCTAGCTAAAATTAATGCAGTACTATGGGGAACCCCAAGTTTAATATTATTATTTGGTACAGGCTTGCTCTTAACAATTTTATTAAAAGGAAGATCCTTTACTAAGCTTTTTTATGCCTTTAAGCTTGCATTTACTAAAGAAGGTAACGCCTCTTCAGATGATGAAGGAGATGTAAGCAACTTCAAAGCTTTAATGACTGCTTTAGCTGCCACAATTGGTAACGGTAATATTGCTGGTGTTGCAACAGCCATTACACTTGGAGGACCGGGTGCTATATTCTGGATGTGGATTGTAGGCCTACTAGGTATGGCCACTAAATATGCAGAGGCTTTATTAGCAATGAAATATCGAGTAAAAAACCAAAATGGAGAATATTCCAGTGGGCCCATGTATTATATAGAGCGCGGATTAGGAAGCAAATTTAAATGGCTTGCCCTCGCGTTTGCTATATTTGGCGCTTTCGCCGCTCTAGGCATTGGGAATAGTGTGCAATCAAATACAATTGCTCAAGTTGCAGAGGATTCATTTGGCATTAATAGTATATTTACAGGTATCTTGCTTGCAGTATTAGCAGGCTTGATTATATTCGGCGGACTGCAAAGAATAAGCACAGTTGCAGGTTTCTTCGTACCGATTATGGCATTATTATATATTGCTGGGGCACTCATCATTCTATTTATTAATTATGATCAGATTATCCCGGCATTCCAGACGATTTTTTACTATGCCTTTAATCCGGTTGCAGCAACAGGCGGATTTGTTGGTATCGTTGTTTCAGAGGCAATAAAAAATGGGGTTTCAAGAGGGATTTTTTCCAATGAATCCGGTCTCGGTACTGCTGCACTTATTGCAGGCAATGCAAAAACAGATCACCCCGTTAAACAAGCATTAGTTGCAATGACTGGGACATTTATCGTTACTATTATCGTTTGTACAATGACTGGTCTCGTTTTAATTATTACAGGATTCTGGGATACGACCGGAGGATTAATTTCAGGTGTTCCGCATGATGGTTCTCTCGATGGCGGAGCGCTAACCAGTGCAGCATTTGCTCATGTGCTAGGGACGGCAGGCGAGTATATCGTTGCTTTTTCAGTAATTTTCTTCGGTTTTTCAACCATCGTTGGTTGGTATGTTTACGGTGAAAAGTGTTTTGAGTATTTAGCTGGAACTAAAGGAATTGCAGGCTATCGCGCAATTTATATCATCGCTTGTGCTGCAGGTGCAATGGTAAACCTTGCAACAGTTTGGGCATTCGCAGATATGGCCAATGCTTTAATGATGATTCCGAACTTAATTGCCCTTATACTTTTAAGAAAAGTTGTGGTACAAGACACAAATGAGTTTTTTGAAAGTCATTATAAAGCATCAGCAAAATAATAGAAGTAAGGCTGCAGAATCTGCAGCCTTTTTAATTCCAATGGTTTTTTTCAACGATATTCTTATAAATTTTATAGTGAAATAAAAACTCATTGCAATGGATTTCCTCATCTTCTTCAAAGGCATAAGCTGATAAAAACCGCTCCAATATATCGACATCATCCTCTTTCCAATTAAACGCTACCCAAATTTTATATTTAAGCTTTTCATATAGAATGCTATAGCCGACAGCATCAAATGCTGCTTCTAATTGTGACTCTGTCATCTGCAACACCTCATCTATTTTCAACCATTGTGCACATGAAAAAACATTCTTATCCCTTCCTATATTTATTTGTAAAATTTACACTTTCTTTGCCGAAGAAAAACTACTTTTGTCATAGTGAAAGGATTTTGTTTTTTAATAAAGAATCAAGATAGCAAGGATTAGATAAGTGCTTGGAATGAACACATAATTTCAATACAATTTACAATTAGTCAATAAAGGAGGAGATTTTTATGAACACAGGAGCTGTTGCCAAACTTCTTGGCGTTTCACAAAGTACCGTTCAGCGCTGGGTAAAGCAATTACAGCTTGAAATGGAGAGAAATGAACTTGGCCATTATACTTTTTCAAAAGAGGATATCCATCTTCTCAAGCAAGTACACGAGCAGTTAAATAATGGAGTATTGCTGCAGGATGTACATGTAGAAGGAAGAAAAAAACGGACTGGAATAGCTGCTCCCCAAAATGACACAGCATCATTCAATAAAATTCTCGCAAGAATGGATGATATCGAAAGTCGCTTAAATGCTAAAGCAGATGACGTCGCTTCCTATCAGCTGCTTCATCATCGCAGTGAAATTGAAGAGCTGCAGGCTGAGGTTTTAAGACTTAACGAAAGAATTCAACAATTAGAAAAGAAACATGCACATGCTACCGCCCCTCTTCCCTCGGATAATCTTTTGATTTTTGATCAAGAAAAACCAAGAAAACGAGTAAGAAAGAAAAATATCCTCACTATGCTTTTTGGATTCTGACATTTCGATGACTTTTAGTACATGGAAAATAGTCCAAGGCTGATTGGATCCCTGGACTATTTTTTACGCAATGCTAAAAACCGCTGCCCCCGAAAAGGAAACAACGGTTAAACAATTATAGAATCATTGCTGCCAACCATCCAAAAAGAATAACAGGAATATTGTAATGGATAAACGTTGGAACACAAGTATCCCATATATGATTATGCTGACCGTCTGCATTTAGCCCGGCAGTTGGTCCAAGTGTACTATCAGAAGCTGGTGAGCCTGCATCGCCAATGGCTGCAGAAGCACCTACTAAGGCAATCGTTGCCATCGGGCTAAAACCAAGCTCTAAGCATAATGGGACGAAGATGGTTGTAATAATCGGAATTGTAGAAAATGAGGAACCAATCCCAATTGTCACCAGGAGCCCCACAAGAAGCATCAAGATAGCCCCTAACGCCTGATTATTGCCGATTACAGCAGCAACATCCTCAACGAGTAAAGCGACATCTCCTGTCTCTTTGAGCACGTCTCCAAAACCAAATGCCGCAAGCATGACAAACCCTATAAAAGCCATCATTTTCATGCCATCTGTCAGCAATTGATCGGATTCTTTTAGCTTTACAGCCCCGCTTAAGTATACAACTATAATACCTGCCACTGCCCCGATGATCATGGAATCTAAAGTAATTTGGATAATTAACGCAACGATAATGGCAATGAAAGAAAAAACAATGCCAACCTTTGAGTACTCACTTTTTTGAACAATCGCATCTTCCTTCTGCTCATATTGACGAGGCTTACGATAGGATATAAAAATTGCAATCACTAATCCAACCACCATCCCCAATGAAGGAAGAATCATGGCAGCTGGGATATCAGCCACATTGACCGTAAGACCGCTGCTTGTCATATTATCAGCGAGCAGCTGATGAAATATTGCTCCGAAACCGGCAGGAATCAGCATATACGGTGTAACTAGCCCAAATGTAAGAACAGATGCAATCAATCTTCTGTCAATCATCAATTCATTCATTACTTTTAATAATGGTGGAATTAATACCGGAATAAATGCGATATGAATCGGAATCACATTCTGGGAAAAACATGCCATTATTAATATCGCAAGTACAATGAGTGTTTTTGAAAGTACTTTCTTTCTTGAATCTCCTTCTTTACCTACCTTATTAATAATTAATTCTACTAATAAATTAGGCAACCCCGTCTGTGAGATTGCAATAGCAAAACCGCCTAGTAATGCATAACTCAGTGCAACCTCTGCACTTCCACCTAGTCCATTCGTAAACACTTCAATTGTTCGTTCTATACCAAGCCCGCCGGTGAGACCGCCAACGAGCCCACCGATTATAAGCGATAAAACCACATTGACCCGCAATAAACTGAGGATTAGCATAACAAATACTGCAATTATTACCGAATTCATAGTTGAAAAACCTTTCTATGTTGAACTTAATTATTTTTTCTTTATCTCACTAAAATGGTAGAGTGATAAAATATGAATATAAAAATATCATATTTTCCTGGATATTGTCAACCAGTGGCTTAATTTATGTCTAGTAAACACACTCCTTAATTCCTCTTAATTAGTTCAACTAATTCATAATCCGGTGAAATTATTAACATTTTTGTGATTTTTTAGCTAATTTTAGTTCCAGTTCCTCACTCTATGACCGGTTTTGCACTTTGCTCAAGCTTTTTGGTTCCAGTTCCTCACTCTATGACCATTTTTGCGATTCGCTCAAGCCATTTTGGTTCCAGTTCCTCACTCTATGATCATTTTTGCACTTTGCTCGAGCCTTTTTGGTTCCAGTTCCTCACTCTATGACCATTTTTGCACTTTGCTCGTGCCATTTTGGTTCCAGTTCCTCACTCTATGACTATTTTTGCACTTTGCTCGAGGTTTTTGGTTCCAGTTCCTCACTCTATGACCATTTTTGCACTTTGCTCGAGCCTTTTTGGTTCCAGTTCCTCACTCTATGACCGGTTTTGCGATTCGCTCAAGCTTTTTTGGTTCCAGTTCTCCTCTTTTAAATCAAAAAAATAAGCCCTGAAGTGAATCACCCAAGGCTTATACTAATCGCTGTATTTTATTCTTCGGTTGCTTCAAAACGCTCGACTAGCAACGCGAGGGTTCTTGTCATGACACCGGTTGCTCCGGCAGGACCTAGATCATGCTGTTTGCTGTTTGTAGAAGTTCCCGCAATGTCAAGGTGCACCCATGGCGTATCTTCTGCAAATTCTCCAATGAATCCTCCTGCCATAATTGCATGTCCTTCTCGGCCTGGAGAATTGTTTAAATCAGCTACTTGGCTGTTTCTTATTCTTTGTTTATCTTTTTCAAAAAGCGGCAAACGCCAGATCGGCTCACCTGCTTCATAGGACGCTTCTAAAACTTGCTCAAATAGCGCCTCATTGTTCGCCATTGCTCCAGTCGTTTCCGTACCAAGCGCAACAATAACTCCGCCAGTTAATGTAGCTACATCAACTAAATAACTCGCACCATGCTGTTTTGCATAAGTGACTGCATCGGCTAGAACAAGCCGTCCTTCTGCATCCGTATTTAATACCTCAATTGTTTTTCCGCTCATTGACGTAATGACATCGTCCGGTTTAAAAGCAGCACCGCTGATCATATTATCTGTTGACGGGATGACAGCGATTACGTTTTGCTCAGGCTTTAACTCACCGATAATTTCCATAGCCCCTAATACAGCAGCAGCGCCACCCATGTCAGTTTTCATTCCAACAATGCCATCTTTTGGTTTAATAGAATAGCCGCCCGTATCAAACGTAATTCCTTTTCCAACTAAGCCAATAACATGATTCCAATCTTCTCTTCCTTGATATTTCATCACAATCATTTTTGGCGGTTCAACTGATCCTTGGTTAACAGCCAGCAATGCACCCATGCCGAGCTCAATCATTTCCTTTTTGTCCAATATTTCAATATCAAACTCATATCGGTTCGCTAGCTCTGCAGCATACTTAGCCATTTCCGATGCGGTTAGGATATTACCCGGCATATTAACAAGTGTTCTCGCTGAATTCGTTCCTTTACCATAGGCAAAGCCAACGGTTAAAGCCGCCATCACATCTTCTTGTGATTCTTCTGTATAAACAGCTATTTTCTCTATATTTTTTTCAGGTTCATTTGATTTTTGTTTATAACCTTCGAACTCATATGTAGCCATTGCAAAAGCCTCGCTTATCGCATGGGCGGCATCCAACGTATCCACTTTTTCATCCGCTGTTAAGGAATCTAAAAAAACCGCTGTTTCTTCAATCTTCATATTTTTCGTCTCTTTAAATGCTTTGCCTAATGCCTCGCGAAGAACGTCAAAGGAGTACTCTTTTTTCTTGCCGAGTCCAACAAACAATAAACGTTTTGAACCAATCTTCCCAAATGTATGTATTTTTGAAAGGGATTTTGGCTTAGCCGAAACATCCCCGCTTTTGGCAAAATCCATTAACTGCCCTTCGAAAATGTCATTTAGTTTAGCTAATTTATTCTCGAATTTATTTGGTGCATCAAATACACCTATAATCAAATTCTCATGGCTTGAAGAATATAAGCTTTCATGTTTTACAGTAAACATGTTTCCACCTCCATCAAATATATATTTATTATATCTAATCTGTAGAAATATTTCGACTTACTCATCTTCAAAGAGCATGAAGGCAGCCTTTTGTAAAAATTCAATAAAAATTTTACAAGTAAATTTTCAAATGCATTTTATTTATGCTACCCTAATAATAATATACATACTGCCCCTTAAAATCCCCTCTCATTGCACTCCTTCTTGTCATTTAGTTACTAGAGGAGTGTAAAAGTTACATGAACGGGTAAAAAATTTTTATACTAGTGTAAGGTGGTTATTAATATGGAATTATTTCAAAATTTCCCGCTTTGGTCAGCAATTGCAGCCATCCTTTTCGCTCAATTTGTTAAAGTACCGATTACCTTTATTGCTACAAGAAAATTGGATTGGTCCTTATTGACGAGCACAGGAGGAATGCCAAGTTCCCATTCAGCTGCAGTAACTGCCTTATCTACAGGGGTAGCGATTGAGAGCGGCGTTGATTCAGTAGCTTTTGCTATTTCAGCTATGTTTGCCATTATAACAATGTTTGATGCTACAGGTGTGCGCAGACAAGCAGGTGAACAGGCGATCGTTCTCAATCAGCTTGTTACAGACTTTAATAAGTTTGTTGATGAAGCCAAATCGTGGCCAAAGAAACCTGAGCAGGAGAAGAGAAAAGAATTGAAGGAATTATTAGGTCATAAACCAGTCGAGGTCTTTTTTGGCGGACTTACTGGTGTCCTATTAACTTTAGTGATTTACTATTTTTTATCCTTATAAGAGAGGGGAAGTTTAGCAATGAGAATTGCATCACTTTGTCCCAGCAATACGGAATTGATCGCCTATCTCGGACTAACACATATGCTAGTTGGCGTCGATGATTACTCTGATTGGCCAGAAGCGGTTAATGCCCTGCCAAGGCTTGGTCCAGATTTATCGATAGATATGGATAAGCTCGAGAATGTTAAACCTGATTTAGTATTAGCATCACTAAGCGTCCCTGGCATGGAAAAAAATATTGACTCCCTAAAAGAAAGAAATATCCCGTTTATCACACTTAATCCACAAAGCCTCGAAGATATTGCCGAGGATTTATATACTGTCGCTAAAGCTGTAAATATACCAGAAGTCGGCGAGGAAATTGTTCATACCTACCTAAGCGAAATTGAAGCAATGAAAAACATCTCTAAAGATATTGCCAACCGGCCAACAATTTATTGGGAATGGTGGCCCAAACCTGTATTTACACCTGGAGGGACAAATTGGTTAACTGAAATTAGTGAATTAGCTGGTGGAACGAATATTTTTCACAAGGAGGAAAAGGCTAATATTCAAACTGATTGGGATGATATATTAAATAGAAATCCAGATTATATTTGCTTAGCATGGGTAGGTGTCAGAAGAAAAAAGGTAAACCCGAATATCTTGTATAAAAGACCAGGCTGGATGAATATGGATGCGATTAAAAGGAACAATGTGCATGTACTGGAAGAGGAATTATATTGCCGCCCTTCCCCACGCTTAATGGAGGGAGCAATTAAATTAGCAAAAATTCTTCATCCTGAATATTATGCTCAGTTAAGTTTTCAAAAGGGATAAAGCTTAAATCAATAGAGGCGCCTCTATGTAGAAGCCGACTAGAGAAACAAATAAAAACACCTTTAGATTCAGGGAATGCTACACCATATGAATTGAAGGTGTTTTTTCTATTGGAGACAAGGGATTTATTGAACGTGCCAAAAGGGGGAGTGTCAATGAGGAGAATAAAATTTATGATGTTATTATCTATTATTTTAGTAATGTCTGGATGTCAAAATAGAAATGAAGTGAACCAAAAATACGAAACTGCTATTGAGGAAGTTTTGGTTTTAGAAAATAAAAAACTAATGAATAATGATGGGTTAAAAAGGGAAGATGTTGGAATAATTGTTTATTCTGAGGGTAAATACATCGAACTTATATATGACCTTAATAATGAACAAATTGAATCTTTATACGAATTCGATACCGATCGTAACGTCTACGAACACTATCCTCATAGCCCTGAATATTTAGAGAGGATTCAAGATTTTTTAGCAGAAACGAGCTATACAGAAAATATTGGACTTAAATAGCCCTGTCAAGTTTGCACGAATAAAAGCGCAATACTAAAATAGCCTGATTCCATGATTTATAGGAACTCAGGTTTTTAATTTCTTTTGTGAAATGTTGATGGTTATTGTACCGAATAGATATTTTAACAGCTTCTAAACATATGTATAGCTACAAGCACTTAGTATTAAAGTGCTAATACTCTATCAACATTTTCCTAAACGCTTTTTTAGCCTAACGGTTCCCTGACGAGACTAAGCATTTATTTTTGAAATAAAGATTAACTAAATTGAATCAGCTTCACTTAGTTGAACAGAAAATGAAGTACCTTTTAATATTAGCTTACATCATTATCTAAAGGTTATACACTGCACAAGAGATTAATGGTTAGTTTATATATCAGACGGATTATTAACAAAAGAAAAAAGCACTTCCATGAGCATGTCCCTAAAGGATTGCCCGCTGAAAATGCTCCATCGGATCGTTTCTTTCCACACTTAACCATAACGCCTTTTCATCAGTTGCCAGCATAAATAGTGTTTTTGATTCCGGTCCTTTTCCATCCGCATTAATTGTATTGCTGCCTGAAAACTTGCATCGATTCATTTTCATTCAATTCGGTTAATTGGTCTTCTGTTAAAGTGCCGTCGCCCATCGAGATAATATACACATCCAATGTCTTCTTACCCCATAGATTATAAACATCATCGACTGTTTCGTAATAGAGATCCAATTTATTCCCTTTAATTGCACCGCCTTTATCAGCGACCACACCATATCCATAGTCTGGAATAAATAAAATCGTCCCTATTGGAAAAACATTTAAATCAGCTGCTATTGTAGAATATAAGTCCCTTTTAACTTTTACGCCTGAATAAGTAATGCCGAATTCAGGATGGTCTGGATTTTTCCCTGTCGATTCAAAATAAGCAGTATATCCAGTTGCTACAACTTCCTTCGCTGAATATTGAGTCCAGTCTACAGAATCTTCCAATGACGGGATTTCTTCAACAACCGCCGTGCTTGAAGAGATTTTTGATTCTGAACTCACAGCTTCTCTTAATTGTTTAAAAGCTACTCCAACTGTTTTTAATGCGTGATTGAAGGTAAACCAATCTTCTTCCTTATTTGCTTTTAACGATAAATCTTCATTAACATATTCTGCAAATTGTTTTGCTTCAACACCAGAAATAGAATGAAAGGTTGTTAATAAGGCTGCAATAAAGAACACCGACATCATTGCCCTTTTTGCCCATTTTTTTATTAAAATCATTAAAAAATCACTCCTCCCAACAATAGTCATTTCCCATATTGCTGAGAAATATTCATATTTTATAAGAGAATAAACAAACATACGTTCTATTTCAAGCAAAAAAAGAAAAACCCTGCCTTTTGCAGAGCTCTACTTTAAAACATTTGATATCCACGTTTACGAAGCAATCTTATCACAATTCCTGCTACAATTGCTCCGGCCATTCCGCTGCTTAAAATGAGCACATCCGCCACTGCAAGGCTGGTAATTTCAGTCCAAAGGCTCGAAAAAGCTGCTTTAGTATCAGTAAAATATTCAATAAAACGAACTTTATCAATAATTCTAATCGTAACTATTGGATAAATAACTGCCATAATCCACGACATTCTTAAAAGCATATTCAATATAAATCCAATTCCGAAAAATAACACGAAAAAGAGAAGCATGGAAATTGGCAATACGAAAATAGTCATTTGCATAAAAGCTTGTCCTCCCTTTGCACATCAATATTTAGTGTACTGAATGTACATTTGCGAGTCAATAAAAAGAATGATTATTCACCTAATTAATAGAATAAGAAAAACATAAAAAACCTCCGCTATCATTAGCGAAGGTTTCATTAAGTTCTATTCTTTCGTTTTTCCGGAACCGCCGCAGCAGGCGCATGTTTCAGATCCACCAAGGATTAGTTGAAAATATCCTTTACCTGAGCAATAGATGCATACTTTTGATTCATAATTTTTTACTGTCATGTTGTTCATCTCCCTTGGAATAATTGAATTTTCTGATAATAACTAAATGATACAGAAAAATAAGAAAAATGAAAAGGTTTAAAAACGAGTAAAAACTGCTTATGTAAACGTATACAAGTATATATTGCTTGATTTATCTTCATATATCTTAAAATATCAGAACATTATAAAAATAGTTTATAGCTTGTATACCCAAACTGATCGCCAGGGTTAATTCCATGAATCGCTGCTTTTACCTCTGCATCAGTCTTTTCGAGAATATATTTGATCATGATGGATGAATCTTCACTTCTAATTAATTCCATTGGATCCAAAAATTGAACATCAAATAATTCATCTTCTTGAATCTTAATTATCTGTTTTTCGGTCGCTTCCATAAGAAAGATCAACATATTGTCACTTATTTCTGATTGTATGACGCCTGTTCTTAAACCGATAAGGCCTTTTACTTTACAATTAATTCCTGTTTCCTCTTTCATTTCCCTCACGATTGCTTCATCTACCGTTTCTCCAGCATTCACAAAACCTGCTGGGAGAGACCATTTTCCTTTTAAGCCACCATATCGTTTTTTCACAACAAGCCATTCTTGTTCTGCATTAATAAGTAGACCTGTGACCCCTAGCCATACATTCCCTCGTTTATTTTTCCCGCTCATGTTTATCCTCCAATATAGATTTTTCATAGCAAAATATAAAAAAGGAGCAAACCATTGACAGTCTGCTCCTTCGTTGTTTTTTATATCAAAGTACAACTTATTTTAATACGTTAAATTTACCTTTTTTCGCTACTAGAGAAGCCCCGCCAATCATATATAGCGCACGGTTGTCGATCATTTTCTTCATAAATGAAGCTTTAGTGCCGACCAATTTTTTGCCGAAAGCAACACCAATTGCATCGTCATCACCTAAAGAGCATACAGTACCTTTGTTGTCATACTTAAATGTTTCAAGCTCTTTATTATGGAGTAATGCTGCTAAATTGCGCGCAACAACTTCACCTTGCTGCATTGCAATTTGAGCAGTAGGTGGGTATGGACGGTCGATCTCCTCATTAATCACTAGAGAGCTGTCTCCAATGATAAAGATATTATCATGACCTGGTGCTCTTAAGTTTGCATCAACTTTTACACGGCCGCGCATTGCTTCAAATCCAGATTTTTCAATGATTGCATTGCCGCGAATACCAGCTGCCCAAACAACTGTACCAGCTTTAATTTCTTCTACATCGTTTTCGCCTTTAGCAACAATGATGCCGTCAGGAGTTCCTTCTTTAATTGCCGTACCAATACGGAATTGAACCCCCTTCTTCTCTAGGTGAGCAACTGCATATTCCACTAGTTCTGGATCAAATCCTGGAAGAACCATTGGCGCTGCTTCAACACAGATCACTTTAACTTTTTCAAAGTCAACATCATACTCTTTGCAAAGCTCAGGGATGCGATTTCCAAGTTCGCCAAGGAATTCAATACCTGTAAAGCCAGCTCCGCCAACAACAATTGTAAGGCGAGTATCGTCTTTTTCTTTCTCAGTGTTATAAGTAGCAAATTGATATTCAATATGCTCGCGAATTTGACGTGCTGAATTCACGTTTGAGATTGAGAAAGCGTATTCTTTTAATCCTTTAATTCCGAACGTTTCTGACTCTCCGCCAAGTGAAACAACTAAATAGTCATATTCTAATTCGCCTTTTTCAAGGAGAACTTTTTTCTCTTCTGTCTTAATCTCAACAGCTGTACCTTTAACGAACTCGATTTTGCTGTTGTCGATAACCTTGCTAATATCATAACGTACACGGTCATGATGTAATGTACCAGCTGAAGCTTCATGAAGCCATGTAGTTTCATAATGGTAATCATTTTTATTTACTAAAATAATCTCTGCATCATTGGCACCGACAGCTTTTTGCAAGCGCGTTGCTGTCATTAATCCACCGTAACCTGCACCTAAAATAACGATCTTTGGCTTTCTCAAGTGTATCACTTCCACCTTTAAAAATTATTTTATAGTTCTTCTTATTCTCTTCCATTCCATCATATTATATGAAAACAGAAGTTTGTGATTTTATTCACTAAGAAGTTCAAAAAAATGTTCGAAAAATGTCACAAAAAATTAATATTATATCTCCTACTTCATATTATTCCTTTTCGACACTATTTTCAAGCTAAAATCTTACTTTGAGAATTTTAAGATATTTTCCATATATCTATGTTCAATTTACTAAAACTGCGCCTTTCGGTAACGCTTACATAAATAAGTCAATTGGAAAAAAACATGGACTTTTCTCCACTTTTTCCCTTTAATTATTTAAAGGATTAAAAAAATTCAGTGTTGCAGCTGTAATAGCAACTGCAAATATTACAGAACTTCATTCATTTATGGTAAAATTATAAAAACAATCTTAATTTACTCGGGGGGATATAGTGTGAGCACAGAGCAGAAAATCTATGATATAACGATTATCGGAGGGGGCCCTACAGGCTTATTCACAGCTTTTTACGGCGGAATGAGACAAGCCTCTGTTAATATAATAGAAAGTTTACCACAGCTTGGCGGACAACTTTCAGCGCTTTATCCAGAGAAATATATTTATGATGTAGCTGGGTTCCCAAAAATTCGCGCACAAGAATTGATCGATAATCTAAAGGAACAAATGGCGAAGTTTGACCCAACAATTTCTTTGGAGCAATCTGTAGAAACACTTGAGAAGCAAGCGGACGGCACCTTTAAAATTTCCACAGACAAAGAGGTTCATTATTCTAAATCAGTCATTATTACAGCTGGAAATGGCGCATTTCAACCTCGCCGCCTAGAGCTTGAAAGCGCCAGGCAGTATGAAGGTAAAAACCTTCATTACTTTATCGATGACTTAAACCATTTTGCCGGTAAAAAAGTTGTTGTATTTGGTGGCGGAGATTCTGCCGTAGACTGGGCATTAATGCTTGAGCCAATCGCTGAAAAAGTAACGATTGTTCATCGTAGAGATAAATTCCGCGCCCATGAACATAGTGTCGAAAACCTGCACAATTCTAGAGTGGATGTTAAAACACCATATATTCCTTCTGAGTTAGTCGGTGATGAGAACGGAATTAATCAAGTTATCTTAGAAAAAGTAGGCGAAGAGGAGAAAGAAGTTTTCGATGTTGATGCAGTAATTGTAAACTATGGATTTGTCTCTTCCCTTGGCCCAATTAAAGATTGGGGATTTGAAATCGAAAAAAATTCAATCGTCGTAAATCAAAAGATGGAAACAAATATTGAAGGTGTATATGCAGCTGGAGATATTTGTACGTATGATGGCAAAGTTAAATTAATTGCCTGCGGCTTCGGTGAGGCTCCTGTTGCTGTCAGCCATGCAAAAACATATATCGATCCGAAAGCAAGAGTTCAGCCTAAACATAGTACTTCAATGTTTTAATTTAAAAGTCCTTGGATGGTTCCGAGGGCTTTTTTTGAACAGATGCTGTAAAAAAGCAAAAATCAATTACCTTAATGGCAATTGATTTTTAAATTAATCAAGCATTTATTTAGCACTCTTCAGGCGTTCCAACCTTTGTTGCTGTTCTAAAAGAAGAGCCGCAGCCGCAATTGGCGATCGCATTCGGATTGTCGATGGTGAATCCCTCGTTCAGTTAAACGGTAGATTAAACGTGATAATATCAACGTTTAATGCCGTATTCGACGATTGTTATTGTTCTTTCAGATTAATAATATCGCTCAATCATAGCGATGGATTACGTTAACTCAATATTACCCAAAGTTTTCCGATAACACAAGCGATATTTGCATCGAATGCGTCATTATTCACGAATCAAAAGTTAACTGCGTCAGAATCGCGTTCACAAGCGTTATGTATCGACCGCCCGAAGGCGACCTCTCATTAATTCAGCAGCTTATCCAATTCAGCCAGCTCACGGCTAATATCTTCGCGCGTCACACGTACTCTTGACGTCGGCTCTTCCGATTTAACAATTTCCTTCTTATCGACTAGGCGACCGGACAACTTGAAGTATAGCTCTAGCGCCTTCATCGACGGAATGCCGTTGCTAGAACGTCCTTCTATCGACTCCTTAAGCTTTGCGACAGCCGTCGGCATGAAGTTATCAAGCGCATGATCCGCTAAATAAGTCTGATAAAGCGTAAAGTATCTGTCTTGACGCCAAGTATAGAGCGTGCGCACCGTAACCCCAAGCCCTTCCGCTATTTCCTCATAGCTTCGTTTACTTTTGCCGGCAAACTCGTTGTCTACTAGTGCCTGCGCCGCCTTCATTTGTTCCGGTGTTAGTTGCGATTTAATTTCTCCAAGTGTAATCATTATAAATCCCCCTCAATTTCCGCGTAACGTTCGCGCCACTTATCCATTAACGATTCGTCGGACCTGTAGCGTTCGCATTCTGCTTTTAAATCATCTATTTCAGTCGAATGGTTGACGCCGTGCTCTATTGACGGCTTCTTGCCCATTTTGATTAATCTAATAAACTGATGAAGCTGGCGGACTGCCTTTTCGACCGTGCCGTCATATGTGTCGTTGTTTAAGCGAATTATTAAGGCAAGTGCTCTGCCCGTAAATATCGCCCATAGTTTAGCCTCACGCCCGCCAGTTCCCGCTGTTTGGCCAATAAGTTTCAGCCCATCAAAGTAACGGTCTAGCTTCGAAGTATCAATCGGGTGCACTTCGTCTGTCTCGTTTAATATTTGCGTATATTTAACAATGTATGGCAGATAATCCGGTATATTCTCCGCGAGCACTATTGCGGCAGCATATGGCAAGAATGGCTCGGGCGGATCGGCTGGCTTGCCGGCTGCTATCCGTTCCCGGCGCATCTGTTCTATCCTTGCGGTTAATTCCGCCATGGTCGCTTGATGATTGCTCATATTTTTCCTCCTTGACGCATCAAAAAAGACGCCTTATTTGGCGTCATGTTTTGTATATTTATTTGATTTTTCTTGCACTAATACTTCGTCAGTCATAAAATGATATGTTGCTCCATTAATTGAATACGACTCGCCTTCCCAAATACCACGGTTAATAGCTGACCAATTTTTCTTTTTCGCATTAGTCTCTTCCTTAAAGAAATGCGCAGCTTCTTGGATACTATTGCATTCTCGGATAAGCGCTTCTCCTTTATAAATATTAACTGGAATTGCAACGTTATTTGTCTTTTTCGGTCTAATTCGCATTGTACACACTCCATCGAAAGTTAAAGTAACGCATTAATTAGAATCTCTCAAAGCTTCTGCATGTTCCATTTTACTCTTCGCTTCGTCATAATTTTCGTTTTTCACACTAACTCCTGCGTTTGCTATCAATTTTAAATACTCTTCTTTTTCCGGATGCTTTGACGTCAACTCAGCGCCAAATACATACAAATAGTTGCCCCATTCGGATGTTAGCTCTCCTGCTTCATAAAGACGGAAAAACTCTTCCTCCAATGGTTCCGCATATTCTAGCGAATAGACTTCTTTACCACCTTCAACTAAATCGTATACCTCTTGTGCTGTATACTTTTCCCACGGCACATCTTCAGCCTTTGCGGTAACTACGTCAGCGCTTGCTTTGACTTCTTTGCTTTTATCATCTTCCGTAGACTCATTTGCGCAAGCAGTTAATAGTAAAAGTAGCGCCAACATAGTTAATTTCCGCATCATCCATCACCTTTTTTACTTAAATTATACCATGAAGGCAATACGAATTTACATAGTTTTGTTAACAATTCCTAGTAATGTACATTCTTTACTTACGCGTATATCTTCAACGGACACCTTTTCGATAATACCTTTAATCATTTCCGCCACTTCTTGCGGACTTCCTTCCGGTAACTTCGAAAACTCTTCCGCGATCATGTCGTTAGGATTGACGTAAGCATAACTCGATAGCCAGCGAATCTCCCCGTCAGGAATGTCCGTTATATGTTGCGTAAAGTTATCACGATGACTCATTTCAATAAGACGAACGCGGCCGTCTTTAGCTACACCCGATAACACTATCGTTAGATAGGTATCATCCAGAACCAAGACACGCAACTCTCGTGCGATTTGTTCAACCGTAGCGTTCGAGGAAAGAGCCGGCAACTGATTAACAAGCTGCATTGTCGCGTCAACGTCGCCAGTAAACCCGACAATTACATTCTGATTGACGTTAAACACCTTTAAGGCTGCATCGTAATAGACATTATCATCACGAATATGAGTGCATCGGTGGTCACCGGCGATAATTGCGTAATCCTGTGTCGCGATAGTTATAACCAGACTCATAATGTATATTTCCCCCTCGATTGTAGAAAGAACTGGACATTTAACTGCGCTGCAATTCTGCCCAAATCATTCGGCAATATTTCTACCGTATGCCATCCTCTCAGTATTTTGTTCTCACTGTCCTTAGCTAAATAAGGAACCAAGTCAATGTTTTCCCCACTAGTTGCAGTATGCGGTATAACATTTCCATCAACCTTAATTTTTACCGCAGTAGGTAATCGGTCTAATTTATAAATCCCATGATCTATGTCATGACTATGATCCGGTAGTTCGATTTCGTGATGATGATTCGGGATAGATACGTCATGGCTGTGGTTCGGTACATTAAAATTGTGCGTGTGTGATGGAATATTTACCGTGTGTGTATGACTCGCTATACTAATGTCATGACTATGATTGAATCGATCACCTGGTATCTGGACCTCATGAACATGAGCGCTACTCAAACCTTCCGGAATACCGCTCAATAAATTCAGTTGTGCAAAGTTTCGTGTACTTGTTGTCGACTGCGTGCCCCCGCCTGAACTAGACGTCTGTGAACTACCACCGCCACTTGCTGTTGACGTGCTTACGCCGCCCCCTGCCGAACTTGTTGCCGTTGTAGCTCCGCCGCCTTTTGTGGTCTTAACGAGTGCGCCTCCACCTTTTGTTGCGCGCGAATACATGTAATAAACCATTTAATCCCTCCTAAAATTTAAAAAGACGCCCCGAAGGGCACCTTATGATTTGGTTATTCCTTTTTCCGCTGCGTCAAACTGCTCTTTGTCGTGAATATAATAGATATTTTGCATATTTCCGTCTGTATACTGCCTTAAATCTGGAACCTTTGAGCCGATATCGCCGATATGCGACTCTAGCTTCGCAATCCTGCGTCCTAGCTCGCCTTTTCGCTTTTCTAGTAGGTCGATTTCCACTTGATCCGTCCGCAATCCTTGCCCTGATCCGGCACTAGCTTTCTCGTATAATTGGTAATCGACCTCGATCAACTGACTGCGCAGCTTTTCAATTTCCTTTTTAACAGGCGTAGTCAGCTCGGCTAGCATCTCCTTAACCTCATATTTAACGGATTCTGCATCAGTCTGTATGCGTTGATAGTCCGCGAGCTTCTGTAAATACGTCTGCTTTGCCGCCAAGATATCGTCACGAACTTTTTCCGCGTCCTGCGCTTTCTTATTTAGCGCTTTTTCTGCTTCCGTGCGTGCTTCAACTAGATGAGACGTTAATTCGTCCAGGTCATAGTCGCTAATTTTCGGTAAGTTTGTCGTCAATAACGCTAACTCTTTGCTGGCAACTTCGATTTTTTCGTCGATTTTATCGATAGCTTTTGCGTCATAAGGCTTGGTAGGGTCGTAGTTTGCGGTTATGTTCGACTTTTGTGCCTCTAATTCCGTCATTTTAGTGCGTAACTCATGCTCACGGTCCAGATACGCTTGCTTGGTTTCCGATTTCTTTCTTAAAAATGCCTGTGCTTTCGCTAAAAATCCCGCCATTATTGATTGCCTCCTTCTTGTACTGATTCCGATTTCTGAATCCACGTATCAACTTGCGATAAATAAGCTTGCGTGCGTGTATCGCGTCCGTCTCGTTGCATATATTGCGTCTTAACTTCCGCATAATGATTCTTTAGCGCGTCCACCGACATGCCCGCGAGCGTTTGTACGTGTAATTTTTCGTAGTTCATTTCAATTCCTCCGTTATAGTTGATTTTCGTTGCAATGCATCTTTCGCCAAGCACTTTGACTCGTGAAGCCTTCCCTTGTCGCGAATGACTATCGACTCATTCCTCGGCCATCTAAGTCGTCGTTCAGATTTCGCACTGATATCATTCGTAAATACCATCGCTTTGTCGCCTGGCTCAAGTCGGTTCGCTATATGCCGATTCCAGGCATTAAACGTTGCCGTTCGCGAAAGTTTCTCATCGTAGTATAGACTCGCAATATAAACAGTATCATCATCAAGACGCTCGGCGATGCCTACTCCGGTTGCCCCGTCCGTTTTGATAGTCGTTACGTAAAATACTCTTCCTCCGATAATTAACCACTCCTTTAGGCATACGCCATTGTTTGCGCGGTCTGATTAAATGCTCGAAGCCTTCCGTATTGTTGATGAAGTATTGCACAAATGGTGTATACCAATCATCATAATAGGTTGGCAGATTTCGCTCTCGTTGGTCGCTGTTCATTCGGATACCTCCTCTTTTTCTGCAATTATCTTTAAAACTACTTCTTCCAATTCACGCACCAACATTTCATCACCGCTAACAAACTTACTGTATCGATGGATTTCTTCGTGTTTATCTTTATTAAATCGTGCTCTGATTTCCTTGTCATGCTTGCGTTTGTTACAACTCTGACAAGCGACAACGATATTCGACTGCGTATTTGCACCGCCCTTACTTAATGGAATGATATGATCCATAGATAGCCGTGATTGATCTAACTTGGTCTCGCAATATGCGCACACGCCGTCAAAAAACTCGAAAACTTCAATAATCTGCTCAACGGTTAAGTCATCAAAAACCTTATAACCTTGTTGTTTAATAGTCTTATGGCTTGTTTGAAGTGCCTGGCTAGCCTTTCCCCGAATGGTCCGACCATATTCCCGCATCCTTTTTGCTGCATCCGTGCGCTCACAATCTTTGCAGTAAGGGCGCCCATCCCGGTAAAAATCAGTATTTAGCTTTACTTGCTCACATTTAAAACACATTCTTTTCGGCTCATTATCAATTACAATCGTCATTAATAGTTCCCCCTATTGAATTAATTTAATGTTATTTTTCGCCAACACATCATCAAGCATATTTGCAAGGGTAGTGTTTTTATTTTTCTCTTCGAAAAGCTCTCGATTTAATTGGCGATGGTTAGTTGTAAACTCAACTTCGCAATCTTCTACGTCACACAATGCGAATACTAACGACTTATAGGCAGCGTAAATCGAATTGCATCGTTCGTATGTTCGACTCCTTACAATCACATTCCCATCCAAATCCGTGAATATTGTCTCGGCCGCAAAGACTGCCGGATCAATACGTTCGATTTTTTGTTTCAAATACATTGACAATCCTCCTTATTAAACTTATAATGTTATTGACGATAAAATAAAATGGATATCATATGGAGTTTTTCAAGAATTGATTATAAAAATGGTAAAATTCATCGGTAAATCCCATTTCAATTTTGGCAAGTTTAGCACGCATTAAATCCGAAATACCTCGCGTCCCTTTCTCAATAGCACAGACAGTCGAGGTCGAAACTCCAAGCCTACCCGCAAATTCTTCTTGCGATTCACCGAGATAATACCTAATTGCTTTCGCTTTTTTAGCATCCACTATTAAAACCTCCTTTTTATTTACTATTTGGGCAAAAATTAACGGGCTTCCTTGCCCATACCTATATTTAACGTGGTTTCTTGGACGCTTTCACGGCATATCCCTACTACTTTTTCGTATAATTTGGCTTCTTTTTCTATTGAACTTGCACGACTTCTTCTCTCTTCCGTTTCCCTATCGCGATAACCTTTATAAGTCTCTGCTTTCGCTCCTATTTCCAGCAATGTTTTTGGCTCGAATAAACGTTCATGCTTAAAATAAGCGTCGTCTTTTTCTGCTTGTCTAGCTTCGCTGTAAGCACTCGGCGGTAAATATGTGCCAGCTTTCTTAAAATTCGCTAATGATTCATGTTCGCGTTTTCTGCAATCATTCGAGCAAAACTTCTGATCCTTGCGACGTGGAATAAAATAGTCAAGGCAAAATCGATGCTCACACGGTTTGAATTTCTTTCGCTCGGCTGAATACTGTTCGCGAGTTATTTTACCGCGTTCCAAACGTGTTAATAAATTATCGACCAGGTCCGGCAAAGTAAACGACGATTTATGAACATACTGGCGTTCTAGCTCCGCCCATTCTGCGCGCGTCCTTTGTTTAATGGCTTCTCGTTCAATATTCTCGCCCACCATGAAATAGATGCCGCCGAGTAAAGCAAGTTTTGTTGTTGATGGAGCAGGCTCCTTTTCTAGGTAACTATTAACATCGCGATTTAATGCCTCTACGTCTATTTGATTCGCTCTCTCGTACTCCATTCTTAAGTCGTATAACGGTGAATTGGCTCTTTTCAATAATATCTTCTCCTTTGTTTTTCTACTTGTCCTGAACGGGACAGCTATTAAATTTCGTATTTAGCCCAAGCATTTAATAATCCCCGCATACGCTCAGCCGGAATATAGGCATGGATTGATTGCCCGTTTCTAATCCTAGAACGCCATAACCACTGAACTAATTCACTGAGCGCGTATAGGTCCTCGTTAACAGAAATATGGTTGTCTTGAAAGAAAGCCGCCTTGTCTTTATTCATGAACCTATTCATTAAATACGCAACCGCTCGACGATCTGCATACTCGTTTGTGGCTCTGGTATTATGCGGTATGAATGATTTTTTAAATCCTCTTGGCGCTATCAAGGGTTCTACCTCCTTCAGTGTAGAGATATAGACATCATCTTTCTTAGCGTTATTGGCATACCGTCTGAAAAAGTTTGCAGTATTATTCTTAATTTGCCTCAATGTACTATCATCGTATTTTTTTAGCTTCGCTTGACTAAGTGCATATTTCCCGCGTCCTACTTCATTCATTTTCCCATCGTAAACTTCGATCAGTGAATACAATTCTTCACGCTTTTCCTTTGTCACGTCATGCACACATAGTTCATATACGTCACCGACCTTTTCTACGCTTCTGTAATCATACTTAAATCCAAACATATCAAAGTAATAACGCTGCATCTGGCACTTGAATAGGTACGTCAGTACAATTGCCTTTGGAAACGCCTTAAACACACCTGGCGGAAAGGCCCATACCATAAACGACCCGCGAAATAGATAAAGATTGCCCGCCTGCGCTAACTCTCGAATATCCCTATAACGCCCCGCATCTTCCGAATCACCCGTCCAATCAACCCGCATTGTCTCTTCGTTTATCACTATATCTCCATTCACTTTCAGTCGATTGATATCCGTCGTCTTAATCGAAACACTTTCAACAACGTCCATCACTTCGTCTAATATCAGTGTATAGCCCGATTGTTCCAACAGTTCCACAACTTCCTCGTCAGCTCGCGAAAATAATGCGTGCGTGCTTACAATATCTCGATTATTTGCGATTAACCTTTTCAAATCCTCCAACTTTGACGTACCGTTATAAATCGTCGGCTCAACGAATTTCCTTTCAACAACGCTTTTTTTAATCCGTTCTACTTCCGAGAGAAACGGCGTGATATAGATAAAATTTTCGACCGCGTTCGTCTTATTCATATGCTGAATCGCCCATTGCGTTTTGCCCGAACCCATAACTGCGTCAATTACTGTGATTTCCGTCATTAATAATCGCCTCCTATTTTTTCAAGCCCGTACGGATTCTGCGACATTTCCGTCGCAAAATTTCTCAGAAACGTTGATATACCGCGGTTTACAGCACCTCTCCCTTAAATATAAAAGAGCATAGTATTTAAACCCTTGCGCCATTTCGTTTCACTACATGTCGCTGTGCTTTTAATTAAAACCTTTCGCGACAATATACATAACAGCACGAACGTTAGTGAGTGCAGGCGTTAGCCTGTTGCTTTTCGGTTTTTGATGTATAGCCGTTTGAATAAATCGTAACCAACGTTATATCTTTGCGATACCCACTCATTCCCTCCGCTGTCAGGATGCGCTTTTGCCCTAGCTTTCCTAAACGCTCGATCTATCTCACTTAGCGACGCAGTTTCGTCTAACCCTACCATCGAAGCAAAAATTCCCATACCGTTATCGCCTCCCCTAAAGAACGAATTGGCCAGCTTCTCCGTATTTAACGCCCTGGTTAAGCGATTTATTTCGTCATCCTTTCGCTTATTATCAGCAGACGCTTCTTGTAGCTTTCCTTTCAGCGTAGCAATTTCCGTCTCTAAGGCAGATACTTCTGTCCGCAATTCTTTCTCAGAATCTATCGGGCTGCTTTCCTTATGTCGCTTTGGTTTCTTAGCAGGATACTCCTTTCCGTCCGAACCTTTTACGCGATTACCTGTCCCGCTTGGGACACCTTTTAACCAACGTTCAACAGACGACTTGCTGACGCCGACCCATTCTGCAATCTGACGATAGGACCGTTGTTCCGCTCGAAGCTCCCTCGCTCGTTTCTTTTTATCTGCTGTAGATATAGTTCTAGCGGTTGCGTTAGATGTATGTGCAACCTCAAGCTTCTCCTCTTCTGACATAGGAATCGTTATGAGACAAGCTACCTCATCGAAATCTAGTAATTTCGCAGCTTTCAGTCTTTGATGCCCATCTAAAACGGTTAAATTCTCGTCAAGTAACAGTGGATAAATTATCATTTCTTTCGATTTAATATCTTCTACTAAACTTTTAAACGCTTCTTTATTCATATCTGGCCAGACCTGGTAATGCTTTACTTTAATTTGGTCAACTTTAATCTGCTGTACCATTGGGACACCTCCAAAAAGTTTGTTCATAAAATAGTACCCTGCTCATTTCCATTTCGCACAACCTTCACTCTATAATAGGAGATGACTTATAAAACCGCGCAACTTTTCGTCTACAGTATAATATAGGCGCAACTTTTCCTTTTCGGACGAATTTATAAGTACAATTCATAGGACGCATGAGCCACTAACTTCGGACAATCTCTTCACCCCCACTTAGTATGACGCCTTAGCCAATAGTTCAGCGCATTTTTGTCTATATAAGACTTAATGGCTTTTCACTTAATTTCTGACATGTTTTACAAAAGTTTTTTGCCGTACATAGAATACAATGCAAAAAAACTTAATTTCGCCCAATAAAAATTAAAATAATTACCTCCTTATTGAAAATAACGAAAATATAACTAATTTCTTACCTAAGTTTTGATAAATATTTTTCCTTCTATAAGATAAGATTCCGTAACGATTAATTTCTTACATGAAATAACTCGAAATCTCCTTCATAAAGGTGGTACATTTGATAAATCGTTTTCAAACACTTTTCAGAAAAAAAACTTAATATCGTGAACCCTATATTTTATATAACGTCTGACTATCGCAAACTGGACAATTTTCTCCTTCATATGTAAGGTACAATTGAAAAGTTAATTTCGCGCAACCTTCGCTTTAAATAACGGATGACTTTCGGATAGTGGAACTTTTCGATACTCAAAAGGTGATACGTTTGTTATTTAATTTCAAGCAATATAATCGAAAAAAAGCTAGGCGCGTCCGTCATATTGCCTTCGCAGTGTCCAAATAAAGTCACAACGGAACATCATTCATCTGTGTAAAGTGTTGATAAATACGCCACATGTGTCGCTTTTCCATTAAAACGAAAATAGGCCGACAACTTGTGACGACCCAGCACACAACGTACTATATTTGCCGATATAATAAGCTCCGTGCCAGGTCGCGTGTCGATTATGTCCGCTTGCCGATGCACCCTTGCCACCGATGCATCGACTTAACGGATCACCTTTCCGTAACTTTAGACCGCAGCCATTAAGTCTATAAGCACCGACGGGTCCTCGCGCATGTACTCATCGCCCGCTTTATCTAAATCGACCAATACTACGCCTTGCTCGTCCGTTAATTGCGCCTCATACAAGCCAAGCTCTCCGTTGCCTGCCACGAATACTTTGCCGTTCGGGAATAATATTCCGCTTTCGTTGTCCGCTTCGCTCGTAACACCTTCAAAAATATATCGCACAGTTACCTTCGTCATTTTAAATTCCTCCGTTATTTAAAATTAGATTTATTAATAAGTCTCGATCGCATTCCAACGATTCATAGTCAGCAACAATCGCCACATCGTCGCCTTTCATTTCAACTAGATTATAAATACTGACGCCACCAATATCGTCGACCGCAAGAACTATGTCATTATCGAAAACAATGCCGTTTTCATGATATATTTCGCCCGGCGGCGACCAACCTTCGCTAATAAATTCGACCTTTACTTGCTTCAACACTTAAAACCCTCCTAGCGATGCATATTTACGTATCACGTCGATAAAGCTTGCGCCTGCCAGCCAGTTAAGCTCTTCCGCCGTCACCGCATGCTCGATTGATACCCGGAATATTCGACACTTGGCTAAATCAATTTCGTTTTCAATCGGCTGCTCGGCGACGCGGAACGTCAGCCCTTCGTAACCTCCATGCTCTGCGGTTACATCGTCCGCAAATAAAATAGTCGGCTCTGTCATTGGCTCGAAGCCATCGTTGCTAGAATCGATAAAACGGATTAAATTAAGTTTAGTCACTCGACATCACCCACCCAATAAAAGATGCTGCGATAATTCCTGCCCACAAAAACCACAAGTAAGCTACTACGATCCCCATTCCAACGCCTCCATAATTACGTTATTTAGTAATTTATACCCTTAGTATAATTACGTTATTTAGTAATGTCAACAAATAAATTACGAAATTGCGAAATTTTTATTTTTATCTTATAATACAAGTAGTATTGAAGGGAGGAGCTTACTATTGAGAGTTAAATTGCAAATAAAATTGGACAAGGTATTGAAAGATAGAGGTATGACGCAACTGGATTTAGCTAGGCTTATTGATGAGGATAGGGAAAAACGAGGTATAGAAAAGCGAGTTAGAACCGCGGCAATCAGTGAATTATATAACAATCAACGCAAATCAATTAATAAAGAACTAATAGAAGAAATCGCTAGTGTATTAAATATCGCTGACATTGACAATCTCATAGACTTTAAGGAAGTAAAAGCCCCCGAATAGTCGGAGGCTCTTTTTATAGGTGTTTTCGTAAATCTCGCGCTACCTCTTCTTTGTCTAAGTGTAAATAACTTGTTGTAACGGAGATATTACTATGACCTAGCGCCCTGGAAATTAAAGCGACACTAGCACCTTTATTATATAAATTTTTCGCGAAACCACGCCGTAAATCATGCGGTCGAATATTACTTATACCGAATTTTTCAGAGTAACTTTTCAATCTCTTTGGAATTATGTTATTGGTTTTATTGTCACTTATTGAATTAGCGTTCCTCGTGATAAATACAAATGAATTTTCCTTATTATTGTTGTGTATTATTTTCTCGTTTTGCCTAATTAGCGCCTTTAATAATCTATGTAAAACTTCATCAAATGGAAGCAGTAATTGTTCGTGATTCTTCATTATTGATCCATCCAATTTTAGCATATTTATATCGAAATCAATATGTTTTACTTGTAGTAAAGAAAGAGTGTTTAATCTTATACCTGTACGGTACATTAGTAGTGCAGCTGTTCCATCCCTCAATTGTATGTAGTCTTTAAAATCTAATTTTGATAACAACTGATTAATATCCTCATCAGTAGTTCCCTCCTTTATCTTGCTGTCCACTTTAACTTTGATTAATTTCCAGAAGTTATTTTCTATCCACCCATTATCGAGGCACCTTGATAAGAATGCTTTTAAACACTTCAACCTTGTTAATCGGGTTTGATTACTTACATTCATTTTCGATAACCAATAATATATAGAAGATACATCAATATCTTGCACTTTTCGGACACCTGTTTCCTTAATAAAGTTAGAAACATGCAACTCGTAATCTCTAATTGTCCGCGGTCTATTACCACTAATCTCCATTTGCTTAATTACCATAGATAAAGCTTCAATAATTGTTTCAGGTAATTTTCTAAAAATATTGTCTTTAAGCTCGTTTAAATCTTCTGTAATAGTATAAATATCTTTTTTCCTTGTCATATTAAACCCTCCTTTTTAACGGTTATGATATCATATGAAACGGATAACAAAAACCGTCATGGTACTTACAGCCACAAGGTTTTCCATCGTCTTTTCTTCGTCTATTACACGTCTGTTAACGCGTCAATTTGTCGTTAAGGAGTGATCTGAAATGTTTTCATTTTTCGGATTAGGAGAAAATCAAATGAGGTTCTGTCGGAGTTTGGTAAAATTAAGAAAAACCGGGCATAGCCCGGTCCTTTTCATGGTTAGAGAATATCCGATAATT
>NZ_PISD01000037.1 GCF_002835735.1 Cytobacillus horneckiae
TGGTTGCAGGGAAGGTCAAAAACGGTCATAGATTGAGAAACTGGAACCAAAAATGGTTGCAGGGAAGGTCAAAACGGTCATAGATAGTGAAGCTGCAACCAAAACTGGTTGCAGGGAAGTGGAAAACGGTTATAGATAGTGAAGCTGGAACCCAAAAAGGATGCAAGGGAGGTCAAAACGGTCATAGATAGTGAAGCTGCAACCAAAACTGGTTGCAGGGAAGCAGAAAATGGTTATAGATTGAGAAACTGGAACCAAAAAGCTAGAACAGAATGTGCAAAAAAATCCAGCTAGAACCTTGCTATTTACATAAAAACCATTCATTATTAGAACGAGCCATCGATGAAAGCAGAGGTTTTTTTACTAAATTTTTTGAAAACTAAATGAGGTGTGCAAAATGTTAAAGGAAACAATTCCAGCATATATTAAAAATGAAATAAATGGTGATAAAGCAGTTATTTTTAAGGAAGAATTAAACTATGCGATTAAAAATCAAATAATTGACCAATCCATTGAACTAATAGAGGAAGATGGAAATAAACGTTTTCTAAATGCCTATATCGAGCGCGGAGATAAGGAAACAGAGGAGTTTCTTGGTGAAGAGACATCATCCTTTCTAGAAAATCCGATTACATATTTTAAAGATCACATGAATGAATTTATGTATATGGAGTCCGAGTGGTTTGGAAAAATTGATATTGAATCCGTTTCATTTGAGGTGGATGATCTATTTAAAACTTATGATGTTCTAATTGGATTAAAAAAGCAAAAGAAACATGAAGCTAAAATAAAATCTTATTTTGCAGAAAAAATGCATGGCGAAGATGCAAGATTTAGTCCAATGTTTAATCAAAAAGATGGCATTTGGGAAATTAACTTTACCTTCAATCATATTGATGGGTTTTATGAAGAGATGTCTATCGGAGAAGCATATCAGCTTATTTATCAAATTTTATTTGGTCTGATTGAAACGGTTGAAAGCTGATGTTAACACCAGGTCTTAAGAGCAACCATGACATTTATCATGGTTGCTCTATGACACCTATGTCTACAAACTTGCGTCAGCTGGGATTATTATATATTTAAACCTATTGAAAGGAATAGATATATGACTAAAGAGCGCCTTAAAACACTAAAAAAACAAATGTCTCCATATGAAACCTCAAACACTAAAAAGAGTATCTTACAACTAATTAATACATTTATTCCGTTTTTTGCATTATGGTATTTAGCTTATTTAAGCTTAAATGTTTCTTATCTATTGACCGTGTTCATCTCGATTTTTGCAGCGGGCTTTTTAATTAGAATCTTCATTATCTTTCATGATTGCTGTCACAATTCATTCTTTAAAAACCGCAAAGCAAATAAAATAATCGGAACAATATCGGGGATTATGACGATTTTTCCATATAATGCGTGGGCCCACGACCATTCCGTTCACCATGCTACCAGCAGTAACTTGGACAAGCGTGGCACTGGTGATATATGGCTTTTAACGGTTAATGAATATGTTGCCGCACCTTTCTTTACAAAGCTTGCATATAGAATTTATCGCAATCCGCTTGTTATGTTCGGCATAGGGCCAATTTACACTTTCTTAATAAAGAACCGTTTTAATAGAAAAAATGCAAAAATGAATGAAAGAATGAATACGTATATTACGAATATTTCAATTGTTGCACTATATACAGGCATGTGTTTCCTAGTTGGCTGGGAAGCATTTCTACTCGTGCAAGGTCCAATTTTTCTGATTTCTGGTGCTGCGGGCATTTGGCTATTTTATGTTCAGCACACGTTTGAAGATTCCTATTTCGAAGCAGACAAAGACTGGGAATATGTTAGTGCTGCTGTAGAAGGAAGTTCTTTTTATAAACTGCCAAAAGTGCTGCAATGGTTAACAGGCAATATTGGGTATCATCACGTACACCACTTAAGTCCAAGAGTGCCTAATTATCAGCTTGAAGCGGCACATGAAAGTAGCGAACCTCTTCAAAACGTACCAACGATTACGTTAAAAACTAGCCTTCAATCTTTAAAATTCCGTCTATGGGATGAAGATAAAAAAGTATTTGTCGGCTATAGAGCGATAAAAGAAAAAATAGCTGAAAATAAAAATAAAAACAATTTAACTGTATCACCGAAGTAAAATATAACTTCTAAACTCCTTTGTGTTATGATGGCAAAGGAGTTATCTTTATTTTTGCATTTTATTTATTTTGTTAGCACTGATTCAAATCTTTCAAGAGGTATTTTTATGAAAACATATTCATTACATAAACTGAAAAGCTCTGGCATTGCACCTTATATTTGGATTATCTTTACGATATTGCCTTATTATTTTATCTTCCAGTCGTCTGCAACAATTGAAATTATCATCGGCATCATTTTAACTGTTTTGTTTTTTGTCACCTTTAGATTTGCATTTCTATCTAAAAAATGGCCGGTTTACATGTGGACAGCCATTTTAATTGCTATATCAATGACTATGTTGATTCTTTTCAAATATGTTTATTTTGCTTTCTTTATTGCCTACTATAATGGAAACATAAAAAACAGGGTCACCTTTTTTATTGTGTATATTATACATCTTGTTGGAACAACAGCGGGAATCAACTATAACTTTGTAATAAAAGATGAATTATTTCTAACTCAGCTCCCCTTTGTTATCATTATATTAATTAGTGTGATCTTGCTGCCATTCAATATTTATAATCGGAAAAAACAAGAGCAGCTTGAAGCACAGCTGGAATTTGCCAACCAAAGAATTGCAGATTTAGTAAAACAAGAGGAAAGGCAAAGAATTGCCCGCGATTTACATGATACTCTTGGCCAAAAGCTATCACTTATTGGGTTGAAAAGCGATTTAGCGCGGAAGCTGGTATATAAAGATCCGGAGAAAGCAAGAGATGAATTAAAAGATGTACAGCAAACGGCACGTACAGCATTAAACGAAGTACGAAAAATGGTCTCTCAAATGAAGGGGATACGCCTAAGAGAAGAAATAATTCGCGTAAAGCAAATTCTGCAGGCTGCTCAAATAGAATTTGTGATTGAAGAAAATATTAAGGGCTCTTATACATCTATTTTTATAGAAAATATTTTAAGTATGTGTCTAAAGGAAGCAGTGACAAATGTTGTTAAGCATAGCAAGGCGACAGTATGTAAAATTTCGATTGAGCAAAAAACAAAAGAAATCTCTATTAAGATCGAGGATAACGGCATTGGCATTGCAAAAGATATAGATATATTAAAAGGAAACGGTTTGCAAGGAATGAAGGAAAGGCTTGATTTTGTAAATGGAACGCTTGAAATTGAAAATAGTCACGGCACAATCATCACAGTTTCAGTTCCATTAGTCATAAAACAAGAGGAAGGAGGAGAAAAGCATGATTAAAATTGTCATTGCTGAAGATCAGCGAATGATGCTTGGTGCTTTAGGATCTCTGCTCAATTTAGAGGATGACATGGAGGTAGTCGGCCAGGCTGCAAATGGTAATGAAGCGGTATCTCTTGTACAAAAGCTGCAGCCGGATATTACTATCATGGATATAGAAATGCCAGAAAAAAGCGGTCTTGAAGCTGCAGAGGAAATCAAACCACTTAACAGTAAAGTTATTATTTTAACTACTTTTGCTAGGTCAGGTTATTTTCAACGGGCATTAAAAGCAGGTGTACAAGGCTATTTGCTTAAGGATAGTCCGAGCGAGGATTTGGCAAGCTGCATTCGCAGTGTAATGGCCGGAAAAAGAATCTATGCACCAGAACTAATGGATGATGTGTATAGGGAAGAAAACCCTTTAACTGACCGAGAGAGGGAAGTTTTAGAACTCATTGCCGAAGGAAGAAGTACGAAAGAAATTGCACAAGAATTAAATATTAAAACAGGAACAGTAAGAAATTATATTTCAGCGATTTTAGATAAACTTGAAGTAACAAATAGAATAGAGGCCATCACACAGTCAAAACAAAAAGGATGGTTTCAAAAATAAGCAAAAAGTGACTAAACGATAAAATACGTTAGTCACTTTTTCGTTTAAAATTACACTTTAAATAATTTTTATCATTTTTCTGGAAACTGTGTTGACAATAGCCAAAATAAGGTTCATAATATTTTAAACAATCAATGTACTTTATTAAGGGGATGTTATATTAATTCTACGCGTTAAAGTGGTCTAGAGTCCTAAAGTAAAGGTTACATTGAACGCAATTAGAATCATCCTAAGGCTCTGGGGGCAAGGTGCAATTTACACCGGCAAGAGAAAACGTAAGATGATTAATAGCACTTAAAATGATCTTAGACAGGGAGAATGAGTAAAAATGAATGATTATCAATTTGAAATCAACCTTAGTTCAACAAAAAAACAGAAACCAGCATTTGATCAATTAGTGTTTGGAAGAAATTTCACAGATCATATGTTTGTGATGGACTACACAGAGGGAAGGGGCTGGCATGATCCGCGAATTATTCCGTATCAACCGCTGCAATTAGACCCATCTGCAATGGTGTTCCATTATGGCCAAAGTGTTTTTGAAGGACTTAAAGCATATTTAACTGAAGATCAGGAAGTGCTCATGTTCAGACCTTACAAAAATATGGAAAGATTGAATCGATCCAACAATAGATTATGCATTCCTGCCATTGACGAGGAGCTAGCTGTGCAGGCGTTAAGACAGCTAATTTCAGTTGATCATGATTGGGTGCCCAATGAAGAAGGCACATCACTTTATATCAGACCATTCATTATCTCAACTGAACCTTATTTAGGTGTTGCTGCCTCTCATCAATATCAATTTATTATTATCATGTCGCCTGTTGGCGCCTATTATAAAGAAGGTATTAACCCTGTTAAAATTGCAGTTCAAAGTGAATATGTTCGTGCGGTAAAAGGCGGAACAGGTAATGCAAAAACAGGAGGAAACTACGCATCAAGTTTAAAAGCGCAGGAAGTAGCTGAAAAATCAGGCTATTCACAAGTGCTTTGGCTAGACGGAAAAGAAAATAAATATGTAGAAGAAGTTGGCAGCATGAACATTTTCTTCAAAATTAATGGAGAAATCGTTACGCCTGAGTTGAATGGCAGCATTTTAGAAGGGGTAACTAGGAACTCTGTAATCGAGTTAATTAAGCATTGGGAAATCCCGTTATCTGAACGCAAAGTATCTATTGACGAAATTTATGAAGCCCATAAAAATGGTCAATTAGAAGAAGCATTCGGCACCGGTACTGCTGCAGTTATTTCACCAATTGGCGAATTTTTCTGGAACGATGAAAAACTTGTTATTAATAACGGTGAGACAGGAGAAATCTCTAGAAAATTGTATGATACTTTAACGGGAATTCAAAAAGGAAAGTTGGAAGATAAATTCGGCTGGATTGTAAAAGTAGATGAAGAAAAGGCTGTTACATCAGCTATTTAAGAAATAAGATGGCAAGCGGCTCGTGATCAATCACGAGCCGCTTGCCATTTTTTGTCCTTGAATTGGCGGAATCAGCGTGTTATCAGTGAAAGAGCGAATGGAAAAGTAGTACCCATCATGTGTAAAAAGGCCAAAACGGTAATTCCAGTTAGTTTCCATCGTTTATGGTTATTAATATTTTCTCTGATGCTTGCTCGATTGTTAGTCCATCGATAGTAATCCTGTAGTGGTGTTCTGCGTATATTTCTTTTCTTTCATTATACAAATCTTGAATTTCGTTCATTGTCCGCTTCTGGAGGACCGGTCTTGTATCAATAATTAATGGATATCGTTCCTGCCATGCTAGCCATGAAAGTTCGAGCAATACAACGCGGCATCTATTTAAACATGCTTCTCTATTTGCTTTTTGCAAAAAGGCTCCGCCACCGACAGAAATGATTTTATGCTGTTTCATTGAGATCTGTTCAATCACCTCTTTCTCCTTTTCTCTAAAGGCATTTTCACCAAATTCTTTAAAAATTGAAGAAGTGGGCATGTTAAAATCATTTTCTATTATTTCGTCTGTATCGATAAATTCCCAGTTAAGCACCTCAGCAAGATATTTACCAATAGATGTCTTGCCGACCCCCATGAAACCTATCAAAACAATGCTTTTATCAGTATTATTCACTTGTTATTTTCCTCTTTCTATCGCTAGATTTAGTTGATTATAAGAATAATATTATCATTCTTTATTTTTGTAAAAAAGCATATTTCATTAGATTTAATGTTTTTTAATTTTCATAGTAAATAAATCATGTTATGATGATTTTACAAGTTAAACACTAGGGGTGTCTTAGAGAAGACTGAGATTGAATGGTATTTCAAAACCCTTTGAACCTGATCCGGTGATACCGGCGTAGGGAAGTGAGCATGTTGATGATTGTCAATTGCATCCTCACTTCTATTGAAGTGAGGATTTTTAACGGACAATAAATTCCCGAGTTATTTAACTAACCATCATTGGGGGATCAAAGTACCACCCAATGGTGGAGGTTACACTTAATATATTTTGCTGGGGGTGCCTTTGCGGCTGAGATATTACCCTTTGAACCTGATCTAGTTAAAACTAGCGTAGGGAAGCGTTTTTCAATACATATTATAAGTATTGCAAAACCGCTTTTCTATTAGAAAACCGCTTTTATTTGTATGTAACGGCAACAGGACAATCATCCAATTTGTGAGAGGAGAAATTAATTAAGACAGAGCTGACAAAAAATACATACATCGTCGAAGGGAGGAAGAAAGATGAATAAAACGAGAAAAATGACGATAACTGCTGTTATTGCAGCTATCACTACTATTTCGAGCAGCATGATATTTATACCTGTTGGATTTGCAAAAATATTTCCTATCCAACATTTAGCCAATGTGTTATCGGCTGTTTTACTTGGACCTTGGTATGCTGTGTTGCAGGCATTTCTCTCTTCAACATTGAGAAATATGCTCGGAACAGGAAGTGTTTTTGCATATCCTGGAAGCATGATCGGTGCCTTCTTGGCTGCTGTCCTTTATCAAAGAACAAGAAAAATCGGCTGGGCAGCATCAGGGGAAGTCATTGGTACAGGTATATTAGGAGCGATAGCGACGTATCCAATTGCAACGCTTCTTTTAGGTCAGGATGCCACATTATTCGGGTTCTTGCCAGCGTTTATTATCAGCTCGTTTACTGGAGCTGCTCTCGGGTATTTATTTCTAAAAGTATTAATTAAAAATCATGCATTAGGAGGATATATACATGAAAACAGCACTAACAATAGCAGGCTCTGATTCCGGCGGCGGAGCGGGAATTCAGGCAGATTTAAAAGCATTTGCAGCAAACGGTGTATTTGGAATGTCAGCAATAACAGCAATAACAGCACAGAACACTGTGGAGGTCCGCTCAGTGCAAGACATCGATATAGCGATTATTAAAGACCAAATTTCTGCTGTATTTGATGATATTAATGTGGATGCAGTTAAAATCGGCATGCTCTCGTCCGCAGAGACTGTTGAGGCTGTTGCGTCAGAATTAGAACGATATCAGCCTGAACATGTTGTCCTTGATCCTGTCATGGTATCAAAAGGCGGTCATCATCTGTTAAAAGAGCAGGCAGTAGAAGCGTTAATCAATAAAATGCTGCCGCTTGCCACTATTATTACGCCTAATATCCCTGAAGCAGAAGTGCTGGCCAATATGGTCATTCAAACGCGTGAAGATATGGAGAAAGCTTGTATAAAAATAGGCGCGATGGGTGTAGGAGCTGTACTTTTAAAAGGCGGTCATCTCGAGGGAGAACCTGAAGATCTGTTCTATGATGGAGAAAACTTTCATTGGATTCCAGGGAAAAGGATTCATACGAAGAATACACATGGCACTGGCTGTACATTATCTTCAGCGATTGCTGCTAACCTGGCAAAAGGAAAATCTATGCTCGATGCAGTAAGGGAGGCGAAAAAGTATATCCTTATCGCTATAGAGAACAGCTTATCGCTAGGTAATGGGCATGGACCGACACATCATTTTTATGAGTTGTACGACAAAGCAGGTTTAACGATAAAGCGCTAGCAACATCGGAGGGATAGAAATGAATAATCAGCTAATACAAAAGCTTTTTTTAAAACTGCAAGAAGAAACACCTTTAATTCACCATATCACCAATAATGTTACAATCAATGATTGTGCCAACGCCACATTAGCTATTGGCGGCTCACCGGTTATGGCAGCAACAATGGCTGAAGCAGACGAAATGGCAAGTCAGTCAGATGCTCTCGTTATTAATTTTGGCACAATCAATGACCAAATGTTTGAGGCGATGGTGATTGCTGCAAAAGCAGCTAATCACAAGGGCATTCCGGTCATTTTTGATCCTGTTGGTGTCGGTGCGACGAAATATCGGACAGAAAAAGCAGTCGAATTTATCCAAACCATTCAAGTATCTATAATAAGAGGGAATGCATCTGAGGTGTACTCATTGATGGGAAAACGTGCAAAAACACGTGGAGTAGATACTGGTGAGATTGATATGACAGCGATAGATTTAGCTAAGGAAGCCGCACAACATTTTAATGCAATTATCGTTATTAGCGGACGATTAGATGTGATTGCTAACGAAAACTCAATTGTACAAATAGACAATGGCGATGTATTACTCACACGCGTTACTGGTACAGGTTGTATGACCGCCTCACTCATTGCCTCGTTTGCAGCTGTTGCGGATGACTGGTATTATGCTGCGATTGCAGGGATGGCCACAATGAGTCTTGCCGGGGAGTTGGCAGGTCAAAAACTGAGTGATAGCGAAGGAATGGGAACATTCCGCATTAAATTAATGGATGAAATCAGCAAAATGAATGCAGCAACATGGATCGAAGGAGTGAACCTTAATGAAGCCTAATTACAATCTTTATTTAGTCACCGAAGAGTCAGTGCCATTAGAAGAATTATTAAGCATTGTGGATCAAGCGATTAAAGGCGGCGTCTCACTAGTCCAACTTAGAGAAAAAGCGAGCAGTGGGAAAAGCTTTTTTGAAAAAGCAAAAGCATTAAATGACTTTTTGGTACCGCTTCGCATTCCTTTGATAATAAATGATCGGATTGACATAGCATTAGCTGTTGGAGCAGCGGGGATTCATGTCGGGCAGGACGATATGCCATTAACAGCAGTCAAATCTATCGTAAATAATGAGATGATTGTTGGCGTTTCCGTATCTACACTGGAGGAAGCAAAAAGAGCGGAGAGGGATGGTGCGGACTATGTTGGTATCGGTTCTGTATTCCCTACAAGTTCTAAAAATGATGCGGAAATGCTCTCTGAAGGCGCTCTTGCTGAAATTATGTCAAATCTGGAAATTCCCGCAGTTGCGATTGGCGGTATACAGCAGGAAAATATCGGACAATTAAAAAATAAAGGGCTAGCAGGCGTATCTGTTGTATCGGCAATTATGCGAGCAGAAAATCCTCAAGAAGCTGCAGCAAATCTAGTTAAAGAATGGCATCAATCGTAGTGAAAATATGCTTGTAATTATTAACATTAGTTTTAATACGTTGACAGGATAAAAAAACTATACTAAAATTACTCTTTGTTCGAGATATTTTATTTTAATATATTTCGATACTCATATATTAACTTCGGAGGTCTTGTCAAAATGGCTAAAGTTTTATTTGTAAATGCTAGTGATCGCCCTGTTGAGGCTGGCGTTAGCGTAAAAATGTATCACGCATTTTTACAATCATATAAGGAAGCAAATCCAGCAGATGAAATTGCAGAATTAAATCTTTTCAACGAGAATATGCCTTACTACGGTAATGATGCGATTATGGGTGTATTCAAAAGCAACCAAGGCTTAGAATTAACTCCAGCTGAGGAAAAGGGCGCTAACTTAGTTGATAAGTATTTAAAACAATTCTTTGATGCTGATAAAATTGTTTTTGCTTTCCCTCTTTGGAATTCTACAGTACCAGCACCTTTAATCAGCTATGTTTCATACTTAGCACAAGCTGGTAAAATGTTTAAATACACTGCTGAAGGTCCAGTTGGATTTGCAGGAGACAAAAAGGTGATGCTTCTAAATGCAAGAGGATCTGATTATTCATTAGATCACATGAAAGCGTCAGAAATGGCAGTAAATCTTGTTAAAGCAATCATTGGCCTTTGGGGCATTACAAACCCAGAAGAGGTCGTTATTGAAGGGCATAACCAATATCCAGACCGCACGCAAGAAATTATTGAAGCTGGCTTAGAAAGAACTGCAAAAGCAGCAGCTCAATTTTAATATAGAAAAGCTAAAGGGATTTTTCCTTTAGCTTTTTGTTATTTTTGACGGGTTATTTATTTTATATTGTACTGGTTCAGTTAATAAATATTCTTCATCAACATCTTTTCCTTGAGGCAATTTTTTCTTAACAATCTTTCCGTCAAATGATAACCGTTCACCCTTAGCCAGCTCATGTTTCTTTAACGTTTTCGAATGGGAGCACCAAGCGAGGCCGATGGAAACAGGTTGCTCACCTTCAATGACGACATCTTCGAGAACAACCACCTCATCATTATCTTCAGCAAAATGATTCCAGCTTAATGCCATTTGTTTAACGACTGCGCTAAAGTGTACCTTTTCTGTTGGCAGCTCAATTTTTACTGGCGATTCTTTTTTCTTAGCAGGTTTTTTTGCCGACGCTTTTGCCGTAGCAGCTTTTGCCGTCTTTTCTTGTACTAATTCTTTTACCTCAGCTACATCAGGCTCGCCTGCAGCAATAAAGGCTTCTTTTCCGAAACTGCCAGATTGCATTTCTTTAAGGTAGGCAGGATGTATGCAGCTTTTATTTCCATCCTGAAACTTAATCACGATTGTATTCATATCATTTGCCGCTCCATATACTTCATACCCGATGATATGTACTGAACGCTGGTGTGTTTTTTGTTTAAACCAAAATTCTTTTCTAGCAGGTAAACCCCATTCTTTTAATTTTTGAAAATAATGTTCATCACTTTCAAATATTTCAAACTCGCCTTTAGGGGGAAGATAATTTGTTTGATTTGCGTCTTCAATATGTGGTAATGTGACTGCCATAACGATTCCTCCTTTAAAACTAGATCTTATAAAATTTTAACTTAATAAATGGATGAAAGTAAATGTTCTATGCTGGTTGCCACAAATAAAATTGAGCGCTCAAGATTTTCTTAAATATCCTTGAGGAAAAGGTTTAAGAATTGATATATAGAATATATTTAGTAATATTAACTTATATAGAGAAAAAATGAAAATAAAAGGAGTTTGCTATGACAACCTATCAAACACGTGAAGAGATACCAATAAATGAACAATGGAATGTTCATGATATTTATGAAAATGAATCATTATGGGAAGCTGATTATAAGGAAATAGAAAGGATTTCTGCGGAATTAAAAGCATTCGATGGGGAAATTCACGATGGGCGCTCATTATTCAACTTTTTGAAAAGACAGGAAGAATTATCCTTTATGTTTGGCAAGGTCTACGCCTTTGCAATGCTTCAGGCGGATGTGGATACACGTGATAATCGTGCACAATCATTGCTCGATCAGTCAAAACAATTAAGTGTCAAAGTAAGTGCGGCCACTTCATTTTTTATGCCATTTTTATTGAGTCTCGAGGAGAAAACATTAAAAAGCTATTTACAGGAAGAGGAAGGCTTAAAATACTTTGAAGAAGATTTACTTGAATCATTTAAATATAAGCCGCATGTTCTGTCGAAAGAGCAGGAGGGGCTATTGTCTCAATTAGGTGAATCTCTTTCAGCTCCATCCAATACATATAATATGATTAATAATGCCGATATTACATTTGGAGAAGTGACGGATGAAAATGGGAAAAAGGTTGAGCTTACGCGCGGCATGTATGCAAAGCTGATTGAGCATGAAAACCGCGACAAAAGAAAGGAAGCATATAAAGCATATTATAAGCCTTATATTCAGTTAAAGAATACCATTGCATCTACTTTATCGGCAGCAATCAAAAATAATGTGACCACTTCTAGAATTAGACAATACCCATCTGCATTAGAAAAGTCATTATTCGGCGATGAGGTACCTAAGAAAGTATACGAAAACTTAATTTTATCGACAAAGAAAAATATTGAGCCGCTTCATCAATATACGAAATTAAGAAAAGAAAAATTAGGTCTTGAGGAATTGCGTCAATATGATTTAAACGCTCCCCTAGTTAAAGGAGTAGACTTGAAGATTTCGTATGATGAAGCTTTTGAAACAATGTGCACAGCTTTGAGTCCGCTTGGAAGCGAATATATAGATGTTTTACGTGAATTTAAAACGTCGCGTTATATAGATGTAAGGGAGACAAAAGGCAAGAGGTCCGGAGCTTATAATATGGGTGTGTACGGCGTTCATCCATATATATTGCTGAACCATCGAGATGATTTAGATAGCTTATTTACTTTAGCTCATGAATGCGGCCATGGCGTCCATAGTAAGCTCAGCTCTCAGCACCAGCCGCAAATCACGGCACACTATAGTATTTTTGTCGCAGAAGTGGCTTCCACTGTGAATGAAGTGTTACTCATTAAATATTTATTGGATAAAGAAGCAGATACAAACGTCCGCAAACATTTGCTCAATCATTTTATTGATCAGTTTAAAGGAACCTTCTTTACGCAGGTTATGTTTGCAGAGTTTGAAAAAAAGACGCATGAACTTGCAGAACAAGGAAAAACGCTAAACGTTGAAGCATTTAATGAAGTCTATGAGCAGCTCTTCAAAGAATATCACGGAGATGATTTAGTCTTTGATGAAGAAGTGAAATACGGCTGGTCTCGCATCCCGCATTTTTATCGTCCATTTTATGTGTATAAATATGCCACTGGCTATGCTTCTGCCATTCAATTGGCAACTAGTATTTACAATGGGGACCAAGAGGTACTCGCAACCTATATTGATTTCCTAAAAAGCGGCAGTGTGGATTATCCGCTTAATTTGCTCAAAAAAACAGGAGTGGACCTAACTAAACCTGAACCAATTGAGAATGCTTTAAAACAATTTAAAGAATTAGTTGAGGAGTTCTCTCAATTATCATAACGATTAAACTGATGGGAGACGAACTAGTGTCGTCTCTCTTTCTAAATATCCAGTATAAAGGAGAAAATGATGAACACCCATATTATTATTGGCGCAGGGATCCTTGGTGCATCTACTGCTTATCATCTGGCTCGTACGGGTGATAACGTGATTATTATCGATAGGCAAGATCCTGGACAGGCAACAGAAGCTGCTGCGGGAATCGTTTGCCCATGGATTTCGCAAAGAAGGAATAAAGCATGGTATTCACTTGCAAAAAATGGTGCTAAATATTATAAAGAGCTTATTCCATTGTTAGAAAATGATGTAGACATCGATACAGGGTATAAAAAGGTCGGTGCAATAAGTATACATACAGATGAGGAAAAGCTCGAAAAACTTAAAGACAGAGCAATTGAAAGAAGGAAAGCAGCCCCTGAAATCGAAGAGGTTGAAAAACTCTCCAATAATGAAACAAAACAATTATTTCCTCCGCTTGCTGCTGAGTTTCAGTCAGTAAAAGTAAGCGGTGCAGCCCGTGTCAATGGAAAAAGGCTGAGGACTGCTCTTTTGCAAGCTGCTGAAAAGCATGGTGCCATTTTAATTTATGGTGAAGCAATCATAGCAGTGAGCGATGGTAAGATCGTCGGAGCAAAGGTGAACGGTGAACTTTATAAAGCTGACAAAGTGATAGTAACAGCCGGAGTGTGGGCGAATGAATTATTTGAACCGCTAGGAGTAAAATTTAAGGTTACCGCACAGAAGGCACAAATTGCTCATCTTCATCTTCCTGAGACTGAAACAGGAGAATGGCCGGTTGTACAGCCTCCAAATAATCAATACATACTTACATTTGAAAAAGGAAAAGTTGTTGTTGGCGCTACTCATGAGGATGAACATGATTTTGACACAAGAGTGACTGCCGGGGGAATACATGAAATTCTTGATAAAGCATTAATGGTCGCTCCTGGTCTTCACCATAGTACTTTGACTGAAGTGAAAGTGGGTTTTCGGCCCTTTACACCAGGATTTCTGCCTGTAATTGGTTCCATACCTGGGCATAGCAACCTTCTTGCAGCTAACGGGCTAGGTGCTTCAGGTTTGACAGCAGGACCTTTTTTAGGTCAGCAGCTAGCAAAATTATCTAGAAAAGAGCTGCTAGATATTGATTTATCACTTTATGATATAGAACAGGCTGTAGATATTTAAGGCATATTACAGTATGAGTATTCTCCACACTGTAGACAAGCTCATTCATAAAGAAAAGCAAGGATATTCAGAGGCTTGCCGCTCGATTTTCTGATGGAGAGTGCCAAGCCGCTTCGTCGTTAGGCGTTGAAGTCGACCATTACTTATCCAATCATGGACTGAGTTCGGTATTGTATTGTACTGGACTCGGTCTTTTTTATTTTTGCTTAATCCTTTTATTGTAATAGTTAATGAATACTTTCTTTTTTGTATAGATGGAACAAAAATGGAAAATGGTCATAGATTGTGTAACTGGAACCAAAATTGTGCGTAGGTAAGAGAAAAATGGTCATAGATTGTATAACCTAAGAAGGAAATTATGATAATTGGATTGATTGTAAAATATGTAAAAATAAAAAGGCATTTGGGAATGTTTCAATTCCCAAATGCCTTTTTCAACACTCTGAGTCTTATTCAAGTATAAATATAATAGATAGGTTATCTGACGTTCATTTCTTCTGGGTTTGGCCCTTTTCGTTCATTTCTATTTATTTGATGGATTTTTTCCATCTCTTCGCTATTCAATTCAAAATCAAATACATCAAAGTTTTCCTCAATTCTAGATGGTGTAACTGACTTTGGAATGACAATTGAATTATTTTGCAAATGCCAGCGAAGTACGACTTGAGCAGCTGATTTATTATGGGCTTTTGCGATATCGGCGATGACATCCAGTTGAAGTACTTCTCCACCTTGCTGCAGCGGACTCCAAGCTTCAACAAAAATATCATGCTTAGCACAAAATTCTTTCATTTCCGTTTGAGCGAGGTAAGGGTGGCATTCTATTTGATTTAGAACAGGTTTTACTGTACATTCCTGAAGGATTTTTTCCAAATGTTCGATATGGAAATTACATACGCCAATCGCTTTAACTTTCCCATCATGATATAGCTTTTCTAACGCTTTATATGTATCAATGTAATTATCATATTTTGGAGTAGGCCAATGAATCAAGTACAAATCCACATATTCAAGACCAAGTCTTTCTAAGCTTTCTTCATATGCGCGAATTGTGTTTTCATATCCATGATCTGTATTCCATACCTTTGTCGTAATAAACAGCTCTTCGCGAGGAACAGCTGATTGTTTAAGGGCGGTGCCTACGCCATTCTCATTTTGATAAATCATCGCTGTATCAATGGATCGATATCCTGTTTCTATCGCTTTTGCAACGGCCTTTGTTGCTTCTCCATCTTCAACCTGCCAAACGCCAAATCCTAGCTGGGGCATTTTTAAACCGTTGTTTAAAGTTACATATTGCATTGTAATTTCTCCTTTGGAATATTTATAGTTTATAGCCTCATTATGGCATAAACAGTCATTTTTTCAAAAAGAAAATACTTTAGGAAAAAAAGTTTTCAAACTTTTTATTTTTATCATAGGTCATTTCAATGTATCATAGGAGAAAGAGAAAATTTTTGAAGGATGGATTATTTTATGACAAAATCAGCCCTTATTGCAGGCTCGACCGGCCTGGTAGGTAATGAATTGCTTCAAGTCCTGTTGCAGAAAGATTATGATAAAATCTATGCGCTAGTTAGAAAGCCATTAACAATTAAGCACCCGAAACTGGTTGAAGTGATATGCGATTTTGATCAATTGGACAATATGGAAGCACATTTTGCTGTAAATCATGTCTACTGCTGTTTAGGAACGACAATAAAAAAAGCGAAGTCAAAGGGAGAGATGGTAAAAGTCGACGTAGATTATCCGTATATGATGGCAAAACTTGCAAAAAAACAGAAGGTTGAACATTTTGTTATTATTAGTTCTATGAATGCAAATGCACGTTCGAAGCTGTTCTACCCAAGAATAAAAGGGCTCCTTGAAGATAAACTCAAAACATTATCACTCACATCATTATCCATTATTAGGCCTTCTTTATTATTAGGCGAGAGGCAGGAAAAAAGAAGGGGTGAAAGAGCAGGCATTAAATTGTATCAATTGTTATCACCATTTTTAAGCGATGATAAAAAAAATAAATTTGCCGTTGAGGCAAAAAATGTAGCGATAGCAATGGCTGTAATCCCTGAAAAAGAGGTGAATGGAGTAACAATTTACACATCAGAAGAAATCGCAGCAATTGTAAATAATCATAGAGGAAATCAATCAATTACGACTTGAATTCTATATATCCTGTTCCTATAACCCTTCAAAAAGGAGATGTTAACATTTGAATAAAATAAATACCATCTCAAATGATTTAAATGATTGGATCATCACAGCATTAAAAACAGGTGCAAGTCCATTGGCCATTGCAAGCGGTTTAATAAAAAAAGGATTTGACCCAAAATTCGCTTATGAAACATTATTTGAAATTGTTGGAAGTGGGAACGTTAAAAGTGTCAGAAGTAGCTATCAATATGAAAAAGTACCTTTATTAAAAGAGCAAAACATGATTCATACTTCTGATCAAACGGTATATATACGTTCAAAAATTGTGAAACCGGTTATTATTCAAATGGAGAATGTATTAACAGATGAAGAATGCGATTTATTGATTGAATGGGCTGGAGAGCGGCTGCAGCCGTCAACAGTGATAGATGCAAATTCTGGTGCAGAAAAGGCGGCAGCAGGAAGAACAAGTAAGGGGATGTATTTTAATTTACGAGAAAATCAAGTCATCTCAAGAATTGAAAAGAGAATTGCAGAAATCACTTCTTATCCTGTAGAAAACGGGGAAGGGCTGCAAGTTTTAAAATACAAAGTTGGCGAGGAATACAAAGCCCATTTTGACTTTTTTCCGGAAAAGAAAGTAAATCAAACAAAAGGCGGACAGCGGGTTGCAACCATGCTTTTATATTTAAATAACGTAGAATCGGGAGGAGAAACGATTTTTCCGAAAACCAATCTCACCGTTGTCCCTAAGAAGGGCTCTGCTGTATTTTTTCATTATGGGAATAGCCTTGGAGAAGTAGATCGAATGTCACTACACTCAAGTATCCCAGTTAAAGCAGGAGAAAAATGGGTGGCGACGAAATGGATTCGCCAAAAAAACATTTATCAATTATAATGACTATATTGCTGAAATAGGCTTTGCAAAATAAAACAAAACTGGAAAGTAATTTGCTCTCCAGTTATTTTTTTTGTGAATTTAATTGCCTTAACTCATCCTCAATTTCTTTCATTCTTTGCTCCTGTTTTTCTACTGAACGGCCAAAGGATTCTAATTTCTCAATGTCATCCTGCAGGCGCATATAATCCATTTTTAATTCGGCGATTTGAGATTCTATTTCTTTTATATTCATTCGTTACACCACACTTTGCATTCTTTCCTTCAGTGTAGCGCAAAAATTAAAATAAAGCGAATGTCTAATCCAATTTGTTCGGGGAATGGATAGAAATGTAGAATGGGAAATCTTTCTTAATTGAAAGGAACGAGCATATTATTGTCTGCTGCTCATATATATGGTAGTGGGAAGCGTAAGTCTTTACTTAGAAAAAATGCCGGAGGGTGAACTTCACTATTGGTGAAGGAGGCTGATTCGCATCGAAACTGAAGTAGTTATTCAATTACTTGTTTTGATTGTGATGATCATCGAGCTGGCGACAAATGAAAAGTAGAGCAGCATAGAACAGCAAAACGAGTACCAATAGGTACTCGTTTTGCTGTTCTTTTAATCCTCGACATACGGTTCCTGTTCAAATTCTTTTAGATCACCAAATGTTGTCATTACTCCTTCTTCATCTAAATCTTCTTCGTATTCCTTTAATTGGGTTGTAGGGAAAATTTGAATATTTTTTCCATCCATATCGACACCGATGCTGTTTTCTATATCCTCTACATAGCTAATATTTTCATTTGAATTCAGGTACATTTGGTCATAATGCTCTGGAGGATCAAAAAAATCTGAAGGTCCATCTGAATTACCCCACTTTGCAACAGATTGCCAAGAATCCTCTTCATCAAACCCTACATTTTCATTGTCATGATTCACTTCAACATCAGCGTTCCGAGTATCTTCCTCTACAGGTCTATAATCTGATATCACTTGATGGGGGCTGTGCTGTGCACAGGTTAAAGCTGTTGGAAGTGCTTCCAGTCTTTCTATAGGAATTTCAGAACTACATACCTTGCATTTTCCATATGTGCCATTATCAATAGCAGCTAAGGCTTCCTTAATTTCAACCTCTTCGTCTTTGTAATGCTTGTCTATGGCCAAATCCTTTTCACGTTCAAATAATTCCGTTCCTGTATCAGCCGGATGATTATCGTATGCGGATAATTCGCCAGTATAGTTATAAATACTTTCATCCTCGTGTAAGCCAAAATGGTTATTTTGCTGAAGCTGTTTGCTTGTATTTTCCAATTCAGTTTGCAGCATTGTTTTAAAATGGGTCAATTGCTGTTTGTTTAACATCTTGTCCCTCCTTGATTAAAGGTGATGGTGTTATTGTCAACAAAATTGCTTTTTTTTATGTGATTAAAAAGGGTAAGTGCTTTTTGTATATTATCATTAGTTATGATTAAGTGCGCATTTTTAGGGTATCAATGATAACACCCCCGTAATTTTCACTCTTATTGTTTAACTGCAATTAAAAAATTTCAGGAATTTATTCACTTATTGGAGGTAAAATGAAGAAAGTATTTATTATAGCTAGTGCATTTATAGGTATTATTGTTGGAGCAGGATTTGCTTCAGGACAAGAAATTCTGCAATATTTTACGAGTTTTGGGCGCATGGGAACAATCGGAGCAATCATTGCCGGTTTTCTATTTTCTTATTTAGGAATGATTTTAATGAGATTAGGGAGCCGAATGCAAACCAATTCCCATCAGGAAGTGATCAATAAAATAAGCGGTCGATTTCTTGGGAAAATTATTGATTACATACTAGTTTTCATCTTACTTGGAATAGGTATTGTCATGATAGCTGGATCTGGATCAATATTAAATCAGCAATTTGGGCTGCCTAACTTTATTGGAACAGCCATTATGAGTGGGCTCGTCATTTTGACAATGATGATTGATATAGACAAAGTAGTAACAGTTATTGCTGGACTCACACCTTTTCTTATTATTGCGGTAATATTCTTTTTTATTTATTCAGTGTTTACTATGGATACTTCATTTAGTTTATTAGAAGGAGCTGCTCAAGAAAAACCATCGGCTGCAAGTAATTGGATTATCTCAGCTATTAATTATGTGTCACTTGCCACTGCCATGGGCGCATCGATGACATTGGTTATGGCTGGAAATGAAAAGGATGAAAAAATTGCTTCCTGGGGCGGATTTCTAGGGGGATTAGGTGTTGGCGTTTTAGTAATTATTAACCACCTAACTATTTTTGCCAATATAGGAACTGTAGGAAATTTAGAAATGCCTTCACTGGGAATCGCAACGAATATTTCGCCATTCATCGGCGGAATTTACGCAATTATCCTATTTGCTATGATATTTAACTCAGCAGTTAGTATGTTCTTCTCATTTGGAACGAGGTTTTTTGAACCGCGTTCGCCGAAGTTTAAGTGGTTTGTAACAGTAGCAATCATTGTTGGCTTCATCGTTAGTTTTTTTGGTTTTACAAACTTAGTATCCTTATTCTATCCATTATTTGGATACTTAGGTATGCTATTGATTATTATATTAATCATTACCCCTTTCAGGTTCAGGTCTCTAATGAACAAGTAAAGGAGATGAGAGACAGGGCGATGCCTTGTCTTTTTCAGTTAATTCATGTTAAATTGTCGTTTTGTCCACATAATTGTGCTGTATGCATTTTGACTTCCATTAAACAGCATTTGTTAAAAAGGAGTAGTTTGTTTTTTCATGTTCAGTTTTAGTGCAATCGAACAAGCAAAGTTGGGTGTTAACTGCCCGTAAAAGCCCGATTGGTTCAACTAACAATCAGTGGGGGATGAAGAAAACCCCCACTGATTGAAGTTTCACTTTATCGCAGATTAACGGGCAGTAAGACTCCCACCTCTAGGTTTAGAGGAATCGAAGAAGCAAAGTTGTGTGTTAACT
>NZ_PISD01000038.1 GCF_002835735.1 Cytobacillus horneckiae
GTCTACTTGACAGGGGCAAGAACACTGTTGGCCAGCTTTTTTTCTGTATGCGACGGAAGCGGCATGATCTTATTCATTTTAAAATGGAACATTTTCTTATTTTTCGCAAATTAATTATGCTAACTACTAATTCGTGATAAAATAGACTACATGATTGTCTTTTCATAGATTAAAAGACAAAGAGCATATCTTTAAAAGGGTTATGAAAAAATAGATTAAAACTACATACTAGCATAGAGAAACATGTAAATAAAGGCAGGTGAGTTCGTTTGAACAGAACAATTGCAATTGCAAATCAAAAGGGTGGAGTAGGCAAGACAACAACATCGGTAAATCTAGGTGCTTGCCTAGCATCTATAGGTAAAAGAGTATTATTGGTAGATATTGATCCACAAGGAAATGCTACAAGCGGTGTGGGAATAGAAAAAGCAGATGTAGAGTATTGTATCTACGATGTGTTGGTTGATGATGTGGAAGCTTCAAAAGCAATTAAACCAACCTCTGTTGAGAATCTATATGCGATTCCGGCAACCATTCAATTGGCAGGAGCAGAAATAGAACTAGTTCCAACGATATCTAGAGAGGTACGGCTAAAGAGGGCGCTTGAAGAAGTAAAGGACGATTATGATTATATTATTATTGACTGTCCTCCTTCCCTAGGGTTATTAACGCTTAATTCCTTAACAGCATCCGATGCAGTGATGATCCCCGTCCAATGCGAATATTATGCACTTGAAGGTTTGAGCCAATTGTTAAATACGGTTCGTCTTGTACAAAAACATCTCAATCAGGATTTGAAAATTGAAGGTGTGCTACTAACAATGCTGGATGCAAGAACGAATCTAGGTATCCAAGTCATTGATGAGGTGAAGAAATACTTTCAAGATAAGGTTTATCAAACAATTATTCCTAGAAATGTCCGCCTAAGTGAGGCACCAAGCCATGGCGAACCGATAATAAGCTATGATCCAAGGTCGCGGGGAGCTGAAGTCTATTTAGATTTGGCAAAGGAAGTGTTAAAAAATGGCTAAAGGATTAGGTAAGGGCTTGAATGCCTTCTTTACTAACATAGAAAATGAAAGCGAAGAAAATATAAAAGAGATAAAGCTGAGGGAGATTCGTCCTAATCCTTATCAACCAAGAAAAATCTTTCGTCAAGAGGGCATCGATGAGCTAAAGCAGTCTATTTTAGAACACGGTATACTGCAGCCTATCATTGTAAGAAAAAGCATAAAAGGCTATGAAATTGTTGTTGGCGAGAGAAGATATCGTGCAGCTAAAGAGGCAAATTTAGAGAAAATTCCAGTCGTCGTTCGGAATCTAACTGAACAGCAGATGATGGAATTAGCAATCTTGGAAAACTTGCAGCGTGAGGACTTAACACCAATCGAAGAAGGTGCTGCTTATCAGCTGCTGATAGAAAAATTAAAGATTACTCAAGAGGAATTAGCGAAACGACTTGGAAAAAGCAGACCGCATATTGCTAATCATATCCGCTTACTTGCTCTGCCGGCAAATATTCAGGAACTAATTACAGATGGTAAAATATCGATGGGGCATGGCCGTGCTCTACTTGGATTAAGGAAGAAAAATCTGCTTAAATCAGTTGTCGAAAAAACGCTGAAGGAATCATTAAATGTCCGGCAGCTTGAACAGTTGATTCAACAGCTTAATAAGGAAGTTCCACGTGAAACGAAAAAGCCAAAAGAAAATAAAAATGTGTTTATTAAAGAGCGTGAGTCATCATTAAGAGAAAGATTTGGTACAACCGTTCATATTAAACAAGGGAAAAAGAAAGGGAAAATAGAAATCGAATTCTTCTCAGAAGAAGATTTAGAAAGGATTATCGACCTTCTAGATTAGACTAGAGACTATTCTTGACCATCTTTTTAGGATGGTTATTTTTTTTAGAAAAGATTTTTGTCAGAAAATAAAAAAGAATAGATGAAATCGAAAGTATATAAGTAGGGTGATATCCAAATGTTTTTAATAGGTACATTAGTGAACGGTGTCTGCATTATCGTTGGTACACTGATTGGAAAAGTATTAAATCGTATTCCTGAAAATATGAAAACGACCGTTATGCATTCCATTGGGTTAGCGGTTATGGTATTAGGCCTGCAAATGGGATTAAAGAGCGACAACTTTTTAATTGTGATTTTAAGTTTAGTATTTGGCGCTGTTTTAGGCGAGTTTTTTCGCTTGGAAGATAAATTGAATGCTGTTGGAATATGGCTGGAATCAAAGATAGGTTCAAATGGACAAGGCAGTATATCACAAGGGTTTGTAACAGCTACTCTCATTTTTGTAATTGGTGCGATGGGCGTCATCGGTGCATTGGATAGCGGAATTAGGGGGGATCATTCCGTTCTATATACTAAATCCATTATTGATGGCTTTACGGCATTAATTTTAACAACAACCTTAGGGATTGGGGTTATTTTCTCCGCGGTGCCGGTTATTCTTTATCAAGGCTTAATAGCGTTATTTGCTACTCAGATTGATCGCATTGTCCCTCAAGCATTAATGGATAGCTTTATTACAGAAATGACGGCAACAGGCGGTGTGATGATTTTCGCTATTGGCATTAATTTAATGGGTCTTGCCAAAATACGAGTCGCCAATTTGCTGCCAGGTATAATAATGACAGCTATTATTGTTACGTTATTATATTTTATCTAAAAAAGAACGCTATAAATGGCATATTAAATGCACCATTTATAGCGTTTGTTCTTTACTCCAATCAATTGCGGCCCAATTGGCATGATTCATTAATGTCACTTCATGAATGCCGTTAGCAATGGTTTTGGCCATTTTCATTACAAGGCTTAATCTTGTGTTTTGAAGAACCATAAATTCCATGAATCCACTTACATTGACAATACCAGCGATATGCATATCGCCTACTTCTGGCAAGTCTTTATTCACACCTGCGCCTGGTTTTACTGGACCCTTGGCAATTTGGATCACACCCACACTTTTTACACGTCCTAAACACGCATCAACTCCAATAATAAATGGGTTGTTGTGCAGCTTTTTAATGCTATCCAGCTTCTCCGCTAAATTTACCGCATGGATTGGATCTTCAAGTGTGCCGTATACATAAAGCTTAGATAAAGATTTCTCTTTTAGCAGCGTGCCAACGAGGGGGCCAAGTGAATCTCCGGTAGAACGGTCTGTTCCGATACAGACAAGAACAGTCGGGCGATTCCTTATATCTGCAGGAAGCATTTGCTTCACTTCAATCGCCAGCTTATTCGATGCACTTACTTCATCATGGGCAATTCTTGAAGTCGCTCTGCTTTTTTTATCAAAAATATTAGGATTGATATTCATTTCACTTCACTCCTCGTATAGGCGCTTGTATCGTCATGCGCTACATGACCAGAAAAGACCGAATGTTCATGTTTTTTAAGTAGTATCAGTATACGGAATTTCCGGCTAATCTATACGTATCTATTACATTAAAAATATAAACTGAAAAATTTTTTGACCATGTATTTCAAAGGAAGTTACAATATGAAAAGAATAAGGTTAGTATAAGAGTATAAATACTTCCATTTATAAACGAATGAGTGAACAATAGTTGGAATGGAGTGAAAAGCAAATGGAACAAAAACAATTTGATTTAAATAATATTGTTGAAATGAAAAAGCCTCATCCGTGCGGAGCCAACCGCTGGAAGATTATCCGCATGGGAGCGGACATTCGCATAAAATGTGAGGGCTGCGGACATAGCGTGATGATTCCCCGCAGAGAATTCGCAAGAAAAATGAAGAAAATCCTGGAGTAGACAAGCACGGAAAACCTGAGCTTATCGCTGCGATAACGGGTGTAAACTTCAAAACAGAAAGAGGCTTAAGCATGCGAGCCTCTTTTTTAATTGGCTTTGGATCTTTTTTCACAGGATGTGTGGCATCGCAGGCTTCACACTGGTCGATGCCCTTGCGCTTTTCTCAACAACTCTCTATAATTGTGAGAGGCTTGTTTATTAGGATAATATGATTTTTTTATTATAGATAATACACTAGAGGAGTGACTTGGATGGCTTTAACAGCTGGTATTGTAGGTTTGCCGAACGTAGGTAAATCAACATTGTTTAATGCGATTACACAGGCAGGAGCGGAATCGGCTAACTATCCGTTTTGTACAATAGATCCGAATGTTGGTATTGTTGAAGTGCCGGATGAGCGTCTGGAAAAATTAACCGAGCTTGTTCAACCTAAGAAAACTGTTCCTACAGCTTTTGAGTTTACTGATATTGCAGGTATTGTTAAAGGAGCTAGTAAAGGTGAAGGATTAGGGAATAAATTCCTTTCTCATATTCGTGAAGTTGACGCGATTTGTCAAGTTGTCCGCTGCTTTGCTGACGATAATATCACTCATGTTGCAGGGAAAGTTGATCCGATTGATGATATTGAAACCATCAACCTGGAGCTAATCCTTGCAGATTTAGAATCTGTTGATAAACGTATTGCTCGCGTAAGTAAATTAGCGAAGCAGAAAGATAAAGATTCAGTATTCGAGCTTGAAATCTTGGAAAAGCTTAAAGCAGCTTTTGAATCTGATCAGCCTGCCCGTACAGTTGAATTTACTGATGAGCAAATGAAGCTTGTTAAAGGTCTTCATCTTTTAACAATTAAGCCAATGCTTTATGTGGCGAATGTGGGAGAAGATGATATTGCAGACCCATCTACAAATGAATATGTTCAGCTTGTTAAAGATTTTGCAAAAAAAGATAACGCTGAAGTGATTGTGATTTGCGCTAAGATTGAATCGGAAATCGCAGAACTTGATGGTGAAGAAAAAGCGATGTTCCTTGAAGAGCTTGGCATTGAAGAATCAGGTCTTGACCAATTAATTAAAGCTTCTTACAGCTTGCTTGGATTAGCGACTTACTTCACTGCCGGTGTACAGGAAGTTCGTGCCTGGACATTCCGTAAAGGGATGAAAGCGCCGCAATGTGCGGGTGTCATCCACAGTGACTTTGAAAAAGGCTTTATTCGTGCCGAAACGGTGTCTTATGATGATTTAGTCGCTGCAACAAATATGAACGCAGCAAAAGAGGCAGGAAAAGTACGACTAGAAGGTAAAGAATATATCGTTCAGGACGGAGACGTTATGCATTTCCGTTTTAACGTATAATTAGAATAAGGTGTAAAGCCAGTAAGTGTCAGGCTTTACACCTTATTTTTTGACGTAAATATTCTAAAAATATAGAAAATTATTAAACATTTTGTTATTATTTGATATATATTGATAAAATATGGGGGGTTATGAATAGTATTAAAGCGTTGTTGAAGCAAGTAATATTATATATAGTTATTATCTGCGCCTTAATATTGATTGTGCTCATCCCTAGAGATTTCACAGTTGCTCCATTGGAGACAAAAGGACTTGAAATTCACTATCAATTTTCATGGACGGCTTATGGTGAAAATATCACTCGCTTTATTAGCGGGATATGGAATCATCATAGTCTTGGCGCTACTCAATATGAAAGGGTAACTGTAGAAGACGAATTGGTGAGATATGTGCCGAGGAGCTTGCAGATTATTATTCCAGCCTTTTTATTAAGTATGATTCTTGGCATATTAAAAGGCGTTTATGATTATGTGCATCGATACAACAAGAGAAGCATACTTGGTAACGGACTCACATGGTTGTTTCAATCTATACCTGATTTTTTTATTGTTGTTTGCATTCAATGGGGAGTCACATTATTATTTCCCTCACTTAAATTGTTAAGCCAAAACACATCCTATAGTTTTCTCCTTCCAGCCATTTTAGTTTCTATTTATCCAATGATGTATACAGCAAGAATTACTTCAAATGCGCTTTCTAATGAAGATGGACAATACTATATTAAAGTCGCTCAATCGAAGGGGTTTTCTCAGAAAAGAGTGATTTATAAGCATATATTTGCAAATGCATTAAAGTCGATTTTGTCCCATACAACATCAATAATGGTACATTTAGTGACCAGTTTGCTAATAGTAGAATACCTTCTTGGGTACCAAGGGTTGTCTTATCGTTTATTTACCGCCCTCGGGTACAAGTATTCAGCAGAAGCTGTTAGCTTCAGTTTGTTTGAATCTGGTGTGATTATCGGAATTGGGTTAGTATTTATGTCCCTTGTCATACTCGCACAGTTCACAGGATATCTTCTTAAACGCAGTTTGCGGATATTATAGGCGAGGTGAAGGGATGAAGAAAAATTATTATTTATGGTTAGGCATTTTCTTGGCATCAATTCTTGCTGTCATCACCTTTATTGGACCATATTTACCGTTTGTTGATAAGGAATTGACGGGTGAAAGATTGCTGTTTCCAGCCGATGGCGGGGTTTTAGTTGCCCCGTTCGCCCCATCAGAGCAAGGATATCTGTTGGGAAGTGACAGAGAAGGCCGTGATATGTTAAGCCTGATCATTGTAGGTGCTAAGGATACATTTTTTATTGTGTTCTCAATTGTCATCATTCGATACGCGATTGCGATTCCATTAGGGCTGTTCGGTTTAAAAAATACAGGGTTTTTCCCTTGGTTTGTTCGCTGGTGGAATCAATTATTTTCAAGTTTTCCAGTAGTCATTACGGCAGCTTTAATTCTATGTCTTCCACCGCTATTGTTTCATGACCAACGCATGTTTATTGCCATCTGGGTCATTGCATTAATTGAGGTAGGAAGGGTGGCATTCATTATTCAAAAACAGGCATATGACCTTTCACAAAAACCATTCATTGAAGCAGGTGTTACAATTGGTGTTAGGCCAATTCGAATGATCTCAGGGTATTATCTTCCGAATTTGGGTCCAGAGATCATCGTGAATTTTTTTAGTGATATTGCTCGTGTGGTGATGCTTATCGGCCAGCTGGCTATTTTGAATGTGTTCATTTCTCAAATTTTTGTACAAACAGGGTATTTTTCTTTTACTATTTTTAATACGAGCAATGATTGGGCCACGCTTATTAAAGAAGCAAGGCGGGATTTTATCCAAGCTATTTGGATTCCCTTCTATCCGATGCTTGCCATCGTTATTTCTGCATTTACCTTCAATCTTTTAGGAGAAGGCTTGCGGCAGCATTTTAATCGCCATTTGCCGTCTTAAAATAATCAACCTTTCCTTTCATTGCATAAAAGATAGGTTTATGGTATACTTTTACCTTGTGAGTAATGAATAATTGCTCCTTGCCCTCAATCGGGCCGTTTAGACCAAAAGGAGGTGAAAGTGATGAAAAAGTACGAAGTTATGTACATCATCCGTCCAAATATTGAAGATGAGGCTAAGAAAGCTTTAATCGAGCGTTTCGACTCAATCTTAACTGATAATGGTGCGGAAATGATCGAATCAAAAGAATGGGGTAAGCGTCGTCTTGCATACGAAATCAATGATTTCCGTGACGGTTACTACCAACTAGTACACGTAAATGCTGAAGCGAAAGCAGTTGACGAATTTACTCGTCTTGCTAAAATCAGCGAAGACATCATCCGTTACATCGTTGTTAAAGACGAGAAATAATATAGATAAGCAGCATATTATCGAAAGGAGTTGATTCTGATGATGAATCGTGTTGTCCTTGTTGGACGTTTAACAAAAGATCCTGAATTGCGTTATACACCGAATGGAGTAGCGGTTGCTTCCTTTACACTTGCGGTGAATCGTGCATTTACGAATCAGCAAGGGGATAGAGAAGCTGACTTTATTAACTGTGTTGTTTGGAGAAAACCGGCTGAAAACGTCGCTAACTTTCTGAAAAAAGGAAGTCTTGCTGGTGTAGATGGCCGTATTCAAACACGCAATTATGAAGGACAAGATGGGAAGCGCGTCTATGTAACTGAAGTTCAGGCAGAAAGCGTACAATTCCTTGAGCCGAAAAACGCTTCATCTGGTGGTTCCAATAATTATGGTGCCCCAAGGGAAGATTTCTCATATGGCGGTAATAACAATAATCAGAATCAACGACAATATGATAATAATAACAATAATAACAACAACAACCGTAATCAAGGCTATACTCGTGTGGATCAAGATCCATTTGCAAATGACGGTCAAATCGACATTTCCGATGACGATCTTCCGTTCTAACACCGTATAAGGCTTGATGAAAATATACATGAAAGGAGTGAAATGAACATGGCTGGAGGACGCAGAGGTGGACGTGCGAAACGTCGTAAAGTTTGCTATTTCACTGCAAACGGAATCACTCACATCGACTATAAAGATGTAGATCTTCTTAAAAAATTCATTTCTGAACGCGGTAAAATTTTACCACGTCGTGTAACTGGTACAAACGCTAAATACCAACGTAAATTAACGATTGCTATTAAACGTTCACGCCAAATGGCTTTACTTCCATTCGTTGCAGGCGAATAATAAAAGCAAAAAACAGCAAG
>NZ_PISD01000004.1 GCF_002835735.1 Cytobacillus horneckiae
GTATTTTTTACGTTCTTTCATGTCACACCTATACTTAATTATTTCTATATTTATAAAACCATTATATATAGAAGAAACTCGGAAATTTCTATACTGAACTATCTCTAAATGTATTTAAAAAATGGTCAAAAGTAGGTCAATTTTATATAGCAATCCCCTCTTGCTTAGCATCTTCAAAACCTTATTGATAAGTAATTAAATAAAAAAGCGCCCTCTTTATTGAGGAGCACTTTGAATTGACAGAATATCAATAAATTTAACCTTTATCGTTTCATAACCACTTTCTATATGTATCAATTGAGTTTGTCCATCCAGCTTAACAATTCTACCCTGGATAGGCTCTCTTTGCCATAAAGTTAATGAAACTTCATACTTTTCATTGTAGGCTTCAACTACTGCATTTCCTAATTCCTCTATTTCAAATTCATCTCTTTTTGGTCTTTGCGGCTTTGATTTCTTCTGCATTTTTACTCCCATGGTTAAGCTCCTCTCCTTACACTTCTCACTGGACCCATCGATAAAACATTACAAATTTTAAAAGTGCGTTGCTGCCGTCTGACATAACAATAGGTACGGAACGATTCATCATAAACTGATAAGACTTTAATTCTTCGCTGACTAATATTTCCCTTGTTATCTAGATAAATCATTTCTAACTCTTCTCCACTGACCGCAGCTCGTGTAAGTAATCCTTTCATCGATAAGCCCCCTTTCCATAAATTATATACGAACTTTTGTTCGATTTCAATTGATAAAAGAACAAATGTTTGCATATAATATTAAGAAAGGAGATGGGAATATGATTCGTGACCGCGGGAAAATGAAATGGCAGAGCGCGTTTTTTATGCCGGAACATGTGAAGTTGCTTAATGATATTCAAATTGATGCTAACAAAACATCTAAGCCGCAACTCGATGAACAACAACTGGAAGAGATACAAATTGTCATTATGGAATCTCTTGATTACACTCAGCCCATTAAGATATCCACTTGGGAAAATGGTTTTACTAATCATATGACTGTAATCGTTGATAACTTGGATATGATAAAGAAAGAAATTAGAATAGAAATACAAAATGATTATGAAATGAAATGTATACATATCGATAAGATAATTGCTGCAGAAAGGATATGACCCCATGACTAGGATACCTGAAAATGATCGCGATCTAATTGAACAGGCCATATACTTGCCCATGATTGTCATTATTCTTGAACGTGATTTGCAGATTATTGAGAAGGCACCCTTTAAAATTAATCGTCCTTATATTACGCTTGTGGAAAATACACTTAAGAAGGTACAACGGGACCTAAAAGAAGTAAGAGATAAAATGAGAAAAGGGAATATGAAGGTTCACCAAGTTAGCCGTGATGATACTTTTACGATGTTTTCATTTCTGTATAAGGGATTTGAGGAACAGCATAATTACTTTAATCCTCGGCTTAGAAATAAATGTGAGGAATTGTTGGATTTTTATTTGAATAAAGAAGACTGAATGAAACCTAAAGATATACTTCATTACAAGGATAAAAAAACTTAAAATTACGAAAGCCCCTTTTTCTTAAAAAGGGGATAAGTTTAGGTTTATATTATTTTTATTTTGCCATTTGATTCTCGATTTTTTCTGCTATTTTAGCACTGATTACTCGTCCTATTTCAGAAAAAAAGGTAGATCTGCTATCATTTGTCCATTCTTCACTTTCTTTATCGTTTCCGTAAGAAGTGAGTATTTTTGGTAAAACTTCCAAAAACGTCATTAAAATTACTTTAGATTTCATTTCTTCTTCTTGTACGTCCATCATGAACATGTATTCACCTGTATAACTTTTAAAATCTATATCCACATTACCAAATAAATCTAATTTATAATCTATAGTTTCATTATTATACTCAATCCTAGTATTTATTTGGGTCAAATCTTCATTTTCAAATAAAAATGAAAGTGTACTCAGAAGATTCAATATTCTATTACCAGAACCTTTTACTTCTGCTAGTCGATCTTTTGTTTCACCCTTGAACCCAATGATACTCTTGATTAATAAACGTGATTCTTCTTCCAGTGATTGATTACCATGGTTTAGAACTTTATAAATCATCCAAATAAAAAAATCATCAACTAAAGTAATTGGGTTGGGTGTAATCTCCAATCTCTTACTATAATTGTTTATCTTTCTTAATATAGTTTTTGTAACATCGTTAGAAGAACGATTAGTAATATATTGCGTAATTACTCCATCGGTGAAAATTACTATATAACCATCTATAGAGTAAATTCTGTTTGACCTCATTGGGTTATTCTCTTCTCCAGCACGTACTCTTTCATAACTATAATTTATAAAATTATATGTTATTTCTATGTCATTTAAATTAATGCTCTTATTTTCTTCAAAAGTTATATTAACACTATATTCTAATGGTTGATTATTATAAGGATCTTTATCTTCTTGGATCCATTCACGATAATTCATTACATTAGCCATGATATCATCCATTGACCTATCTGAATTATCAGTCCATCGAGATAACGCCATCTTTAAATTCACTTCCTTGTTATGTTTATACCATTATTGAAAAAATCAATAGTAAAAAATTTCTTCCATCTACTAACATCTAACTGAGCTATAACGTAATCAGTATTTTTCTCATCATCATTACTTGCTATATTAAAAGTAATCGACCTCTCTAAAGAAATAAAATCTCTTTTTTGGGGTATTAGTTGTTCTATGTCAATCTTATATGTATTTTTTTCCTCATTAAATTCCATAAAATAAATTGATTTACTTTGAGGATCAATCCAGGATGGAAAGGAAACATATAATTTGGCTGGCAACTTTTTGTAGGGGCCTTTAATCTTAATAGACATTTTTATTGTCCTTGGATCTTCTCCAATTTTCATCTCATCTATATCATCATCCACATTTTTTATTACAACTTCTAGATCGAGTCTTCTTAAATTAAAATAATACATGGCGATAGATAAGCAAATATTAATAATTAATGTGTAAATTGCCATATCTATCGCCCAAATTACTCGAACATTCTCACTTAAATTTATAATTCCACCGAACGAAACATTTTTTGCAATAAGCATCAACGATATAGCTATTACAATAAAACTACGAGAATACTTACCAATTTCCTCAAGGAGCTTTCTTTTTCTATTAACCATTTAAGTAATTCTCCAGTGTGGGTTTCATAACTTTGTCAAAAAAATAATTGTTAATTTCCCCAATTATTATTCCATTTGATTTAATCTCTAATTTTATATTATCTATATAAATGATTATATTGCTTATATCAATTGACTCTCTTTCAATAGCCCAATCCAATTCTTCTCTTAATTTAATAAAATTTAACTTATTTTTACGAATAGCATGAAGGATACTTTCAACATTATCTTTAGATATTTTATCAGTGTTGTCACTTAGGTTTATATCCAAGATTAAACCTTCATGAGATAAAGTATTATACATCAACTCTGTCATTATTTCTGAATTGATAATTATTTGGCGCAGCCCTTTTTTTCTACTTTTCTTAATTAATTCATAATAGGTTTCTTTTTCTGGGTTATAAGGTACAAGAGCAGGAATATTTGTTCCTTTTTCATTATATTTAAAAACTTTACTGTAGCTCATAACAACCCCTCTTTATATTTAAATTTTCAGATTATTTTATAACTACTAATTACATAGTAGAACATTTTGTATATATTTAACACTAAAAAGATGAAAAATTTTACAATATGTTTTAATAAATAGGTCTTTTTACCCGTATTTTTTTATAAATCGATGACGTGGAAAGGAATGAATTCTTATTAAACTGGACGCAGAATGGTTAAAGTTGATTATTGAGGCAAAGAAACTAGGGATAACATTAGATGAAATCAGATTCTTTTTTGAAAGCAAAAAGCCCCTCAAATGAAGGGCTTCTTTTTATTACATTACCCTTAAAACTTGTCCAACACGAATTGTATAGTTGGCATCCAACCCATTCCAGCTACGGATTTGTTGAATCGTGCTGCCATATCTGCGGGACAACGCATAAACCGTATCACCAGAAACTACAGTATGGTAAACTGCTCCGCCAGATGGAGTTAAATTAAATGCACGGACTAATCCGTTCACATGACCTTGAGCAATAGCTTGCAGGAATGAAGACTGTTTTAATTTGTTCGCATCAACTACAGTATCAATGAAACCATTCTCTGTAAGAATAGCTGGCATTCTTGTCTCCCTGAGCACATGGAAATTAGCTTGCTTCTTGCCGCGATCACGAAAATCTACAACCTTTAAAATCTCTTCATGAATATAGTTTTGATAAGTGGTTGTTGGTGCACCTAACCCCGGATAAATAAAGTCCTCATAGCCTGTACCGCCGCCAGCGTTGATGTGGATAGATAGAAAGAAATCAGCTCCCCACGCATTAGCATCATTCGTTCTTTGTGCAAGTGATACAGTTTGATCTCCTGTGCGACTCATACGAACATCAGCATTACTATAATTTCTTAACAAATCACGTACTCTTGTAGCTATCTGCAATGTTAATGCTTTCTCCTGTAATCCATTACCTACCGCACCTGGATCGGTACCGCCATGACCTGGATCAATATAAATTTTTACCATAATAAAACCTCTCCTTTAATATATAAGTATTCCAATGGAAAAAGTAACGTTTGTACACTTTAACTAAATTCACATGGAAACCACCCCCTTTATAGACAGTAGAAAAGGCCGCCCTAGTGGACAGCCTACTTAGTCAATTTTTGCATTCTTAATGTTGCTCTTTGTCTTTTTCCTATGGCAGTAATATAGTTATTCTTAAACCAAGCCCAAGTTGCTGCGGCACCTGTAAAGATGGTACTCACTACTTCACCCCATAGTTGCTCACTACCTGGAATTGGATTCAAACCTGTTGCTACTAAGAATTGATTAACTAACGCTACTAATAATACTGCGGTTCTAATTACTGTACCCTTATCCATTTTCATTTTTATCATCCTCCAAATTTAATTGCTGCATAAAAAATGGCTACAGCTCCACCGATTATCGCAACAATAAGCGCGTTTGTAATCGATCGCCGTAACCATTTAGTGTCATCTTTAATTTCTGTTAAATCGCTCTTAATATCTTTGATGTCTCTTTCATGAAAGTCAGTTCTTTTAGTTAAAAGCGCAATTTCAGCATCCTGTTTCTCGTCTTTTTCTTTTATTTTTTCAATGTCACTTTGAATCTTCTGTTGCCAAATATCCAAGTTATTTACCTCCATGGCACTCTCCCCTAAGACCAAAATAAAAAAGCCCTATAAGGCTTTAATACATTTTTCTGTCTTTTATAATATCCTTTGGTACATTCTCTTTTTGTCCTGTTTTCAATTTACTCAACCATTTTAAATGATTGTGTGCATCCTTAATTTTGTTCTTTTGTTCATAATTATAAATTTCCCCGTTATATAAATCCTGTACAACCGCATCTTCGCCATTCCCAATCATTTTCATATTGTATTTTCTTTCAAGATAAAGAAGTTTACTAACAAATTCTTTTAACTCATCTTGTCTGGATTCTTTATTTTTAAACCACATGCTATTTACCCCCCTCAAGATATTGCGGACAGGGATTTGCACCCTGTATGTGCTGCTAGTTCCTCTTTTACGCCTCATTTAACCACAGGCCTCTCTACTGTGGCACACGTTCCCTAAGGGTAACTGCGTCTACCTTTTCCGCCACCGCATACTTATTAAGCTGTTATTCCTTCTTCTATAATATCAACTGCCCCTGCATACTCAGGTTGTGCCTTTAAATAAATATAACCTTGAGCTATAAAATTCAATGCGTCGATAGCTACACTAGGTACAAAAGAATAACTCCTTTGTTCGATAAGATTTCCTTTCAAGTGATTATCATAAACTGATACGGTCATACTTAAACCTTCTTTATTACCGTTAATTAAATCAATTTGATGATAAGAATTTACAAACATTAATTGCGTTCCGTATACTTCAACACTTGTACTAATTTGTAACGCCATACGTATTCCCCTCCTTTTATTGAAATCAATAAAAAACGTGCATGGACTTAAATATAAGTACCATACGCGTAAAAAGATGAACCTCCAGGGATTTCCTCACCCTGTCGAGAATATAAATTAACTTCACCAGTTGAAAGGATTTCTAGTAATGCTGTAAATTTGCCATTATCCGCTGTTAACGGCAGACTAATACGTGTTTTAGGTCGATATCCTTCAGGTAGGGTTGCGATTCTGAGCTTTCCATATGCCGCTATTGAAGAGTTGATTTTCGTGTACCCTATTGAAATTGCATTTACACCATCGAACTTGTAATATTCCATCTGAGCATTATCCATCACATTAGATAGATTCATTTTGTAGACTCCGGTATCGGTTGATTGTTTCCAATAACTATCATTTGTATAGTTAAAAAGTTTTCCGGAGCCTGTGCTTGGAAGTATGCTAGTGGGTTCAGCCTTATTATTTCTAGCGTATTTAATCAAGTCTACAAGGAATGAGCCGACTGTCCCGTCCGTTTCACCGTTTCGGTCAAAGTACTTTAAATACTTGCTGCTAACTATGGACAAGTTAATTCGATTGGCAGCGCCATATGCTTGAAAATCACAAAAACCTCGGTGAATAACACTGTTGTTAATTTCAATATTCAATAGATCCCCATTTTGAGTGACAGAGGTCGCATCTTTAGTGCCAGTTCTTATTGCGTAAATATCACAATCATCACACTTGATATTGATATTTGACGTTCCAAAGAGACTGAAATTCGCAAGTGAGTTTCTTATTTTCAGGTTAATCTCAACGTTATTATTAGCAATGTGAGGTAACTGGATATTAGCTAAATTACTATCAAACAGATTTGAATCAAATGTAGTATTTGGTATCTTCGCACCGTTCACCTCAATATTTATGGCACCGCTTAATGCCTGGTTGGAAATCTTCTCAGGTAAATACAACGTTTTGTGTCTTGCATCTTTTACACCCGTGCTGTAATCATTTATTTTTATGTTTGGCAGCGTGGCGTCATAATCTCCGGTAAATCCTCGCCATGTGAACAAGTAGGTACCTTGATGATCTGGATTCTTCATATGACAGTTGCTAATTTCAACATCAGGTAAATAAACCTTACGGCCACAATTATAATCAACTGTGTGAATTTGCACTAGATATAGAGAATGTATAGAAGTGCAGTTTCTAACGCGAATTAAGCCCTCAAACTCGGAAGCATAATCTGTGCGTGTGGTTATGGCAACAGGACTATTTTTACCTAGAAATACACAGTTATCAACATCTAAAATACCGCCACCATGTATAGTAATAGACTTATAGATAGTACAATCCCTCATAGTTAGGTCATAAGCGTTGGCATGCCCTGAAATACTTAGAACATTACTATTTGTTATTATCATATCCCTAAACCAGTTCCCGTTGATACCACTCCATCCATAAAGCTGAGAAACTCTATCTACATGAATCTTGCTTGATCGTGTGAACAAGAACAAATAACCCAAACCATTTTGTCCAGACAGGTAATTACGACCAATGGCAGGACAAAAGACATTTGAGATTTTTACATTATGTGACTCAATAAATTCAGCAATTGTATATAGTGGTGAAATAGTTGGTGAGGCTTCTTTTTCCACAATTAAACCATTTGTTAATTCCACGTTATTTCTATCTGATTTTATGATGGAATATAGTTTTGCGCCCTTTAGAACTACCTTCGGCATTTTAAAAGTTAATTGCTCCTGAAACGGCTTGTACAACACACGGAATCCCGTTGAAGTGCTATAATCCTTTGTCAAAGGATACGCAAGAGTTCCCTCATCTTCTGATATGGCGTTACTTTCGCTTTTATTAACTTGCTGCATGTTACCAGAATCATTTCGCATTAGGTCGACATCCAAGGTTTTAATGACAATGCTGCCGTTATTAAACTGGGATAAACTCGGAATGCTAACCGCGCCTTTTACGAATTCGGTTTGATCTAATTGGTCCGTTATTTCAACAGATGGTTCACCTGTAATTGAATACAGGTAACTAGTTCTATTAAATTCAATTGGTGCTGGATCTTGTATTGTTGTAATCAAAGTACTTCCGGATAAATCCACATCCGTTTTTACTTCAATCTCACCATTTAAAACAAATATTGAATTCCTCTGAATAACAGGTAACCCGTATTGATTGGCAAACTCATGTGCAGCTCGAATAGATTCTGTATCATCAGTCTCACCGTCTAAGGCTGCCCCAAACTCTTCATAAGAGATACCGACTTTATTCATATTCTGTGACAACTTCACGTCCATTGCATCTGCACGCTTACCCATTGTTTGGAATACTTCCCCAGTTACTCCTGATACATGAAAGTCTTTAATTTCAGTAATATCAGTCGCATTTGCAATCTGTTCATTATACTTTTTCTCAAGGATTTCTTGTTGCTTTTGAGTACTCTTTGATAATGTTGTGGTTTCAACCGTTTCCTTGTTTACAGCTTCCAGACCATCAGCGAGCGAGCCGCGAACTTTTCTTCCATAAATCGCTGTTTTAATCTCATTGATATGGTTTTGTATTTCAGCCAATTTCGCCGCCTCCTTCCTCAAGTTTAACTACACGATTAGTTAAATCGATAATCTGATTATTCATTGCTGAGATATCTGATGCGTTTTTTGCGATAGCTTCCTGCATCTGTTGTTTTTCTTCAACTGTGATGACACCTTGCAAACCTGAAACAATCTCATTCAGGTTATTAATCGCATCATCTATTGTTAAGATGGCTTCTGTGATAGCTGCCATACCCTCTATGGTTGAACCCTCAAAGTTATTCATATTTTCTTGTGTTTGTTGTAAGGATTTTTTGGTTGTTTCAAGTTCAACTGTTAACGAACCGATTTTACGAGTTTGATTCACAACTGTACTTTGTAAATTAACGACGGTCGCTTGTGTTTTGTTCGTCTCATTCTGATAATCTGACGCTTTTTTCAAGCGATCACCAAAGACTAAATCATTTTGATTGGGATTAATAATATCAATTGTTTTGGAAACTACCCTTAATCTGTCATCTATCCCCATAACCGGGTTAATAACAGGATAATCATTACCAACCTCAAATTGATCTGTGTCCAAACCGATAAGGAATAAATCAAGCGCTGTAATGACGTACTGCATCCTGACACGATTGTTAGATGATAAAAACTGCTGACCTCGTGTTTTAAGGATTGTGGGGCTATTTATATCATCCCAAACATGACTTTTAGCAAAGATTCCAAACTTCTTAATCGCTACAGTATCGTCAATATAATCTAGTCCATTGTTGACTGATTTAATAGTGATTCTAGCCTGACTTGCGTCGGTAGCAGTTTCGTCTTCTGATTCAATAGTTGAACCTAAAGGGATTAATCTAGTAATAATTTGAGATGGGTCAACCTCTAATTCAATACTTTTAAGATTCTTGGACAACCGAATTTCTGTAGGCTTGGCAGAACCAATCTTTTCTAAGTAATCCAGATATAAACCATCTGTTTCGTCCCTTAATCGTAATTCTCCACCTAAGCGATCTACTAATTTATCGAATATAGTATCAAGAGTTGAATCATAACCTAAATACCGATATATATTGTCAGTACTATTCGTTACATTAACCTCACCAAGCTTTATCTGTTTATCCTTACTCACATCTTTATTGTGATTATCTATAATCACTTGTAAAAAGTTCCTTGGTGTCATATTGTGATATTCACCATGTCGTTGTGCCGAATCATTCATATATCCCATTTTTGATTCACATAAAAAGGACTTGTGAAATACTCCATTTTCATTCATTTTGCTTGTAGGAGTAAGCACCCGTCCTCGGAAATCGTATTTATTTGTTTGTAAATTAAATACATCAACTAAAGTTGACATGGGATGGATCAAATCATATCCGGGATTATTGGGTAAAATGGAAAAACTAAAAGAATCAACCTGATTTATCCCCTGTTTGATAACTCCATTCTGTATCTTTGTTTTGTTGAAAGAAGGATGATGGATTACTGTTTCATCTCTACCATTAATTAATGTTACTTTGTACATTAAATAACCTCCTTTCTGAATAAAAAAGTGATTTTACCTTTCCCTATGATTCTAATTGGATTTTCACCAAGATTTAGTGCAAAATCTAATGATTCTGATTCCCCAGCAGGAATATTAAAATAAACACCATTCTTCACTATTTGCATTGCGGCACTGGATACAACAATAGGATTTATCATGTTTGCACCTGGATTATATAGAGTAGTATTAATTAGCCCATTCACGTTGTACTCAGTGATTTGAGCATAATCAGTTAAGAAATTGAATGAGTCCCAAATATCATTGCCTTCCAACAACTCACCCATCATGAATGGATAAGCAGTAAATACAACTGTAAGAGTGCCTCCGAATCTCAACTCATTAAAATCAGGGCCTTCTTCAACTTCTGCCAAAAAGTAATATCCTTCTATTACATCATCTATTAATTTATCTTGGCTTTCTGTACTCATTAGCCAATTTTGAAATTCTATTTTCATGGCAGTAAATCTAGCTTTATCTTGATCTCGGATATTAAAAACATATGTTAGTTTACGTTCTTCGTACTCTTGTCCTCCATAAAGGTTTGAAAAGTCATACACCTTATTAGAGTAAGGAATACGTTCTTTCACCTTAATCTTAGAGGGTGTCCCTATATGTTTAGATGCAACAGTTAAGCCAAAATCGTTGTATGAGTGTTTCCCCCTAAATGCAATGCCGAATCTACTCATCAAAAGCCACCCTCCTTGAAGCTAAAAATGTACGTAAACCTTGGTTTTTATCAACGAAAGAACCAACTTTATCCTCAGCTAAAAAAATATCACCTGATTTATCAGCTATTTGTTTTAGTAGAGAGATGACTTTGGAGTCATCATAAATACCTTTGAAAATATCGTTATTATTTTTCATTGCCGATACTGCAGCACCTGTATTTATAGTTGCCATTCTCGAAGTGCCTAAAGCTTGTTCAGGAGTTGATGTTAATATCATTCCTTTAGAAAGGGTATCCAGTTCTTTATAAACTGATTTTGCATTTTCTCTGATACCTAACGCTATCCCTGCTGGAATCATCTTACCTACATCATCCCTCATCCGTCGAGAAGGAGAATGGATTCGTAACGCGCTCTTCATTGTGCTTGCAACGCTATTTGCAATACTTCTGGCTGTAGATAGTACCATGGCTCTACCAGCTAAAAGACCTTGATTTAAACCTGCCATTGCATTTCTTCCGACTGAATTAAATTGACCTCTAGTATTATTGAATGGTGTGATTAAATTAACTGCTAACATCCTCATTGTTTTGGTTTGATCGTTTGCTCCCGATTTCATTCTATCGAGCATACTTTTCATTGCTTCTTGTGTAACTTTAGGTAGCTTTTTAAGGGACTTTTCTATAATCTTGACTGAATCATCATGGCCTTTAGAAATTTGCTTAAAGTTCCTTTCAGAGCTTTCTAGGACAGATTTAAACATCTTTTGAACTGATTGTAGAACTGCATTACTACCTTGATTGATACCTAATACTAAACCTTCTGTAATTCCTGAACCCATCCTTTGGAATACTTTAGATGGACTGTTAATTTCTAATGCATTTTTAGCTGCGTTCGTTGAATCCTCAGCCATTGCTGTTGTAGCTGCACCGACTGCTTTAGAGTTTTTTTCGACTCCTTCTACCAATCCTTTGGGGATCATGCTGCCGATTTCATCAAAACCAGAGCTTTTAATTTGTTCTCTTAATGTCGATGAACCGTTATCTACGAAACTAACCATTACGTCAACGGCCTCGTCAAATTCGTTACCTAATGACGTTTTAAAACTATCTCCTGCTACTTCAGCACCTTTATCCATTAACTCAGCAAACTTTTTCAATTCGCTATCACTCATATTAGACACGACAGCTAATTCCGCTGCTGACTCTGGCCCCATTGTCTCTAACCATGACAAGAAGCCCTCATGACCCTCTTTTCCTGCCCAATCATACAACTTAGCAACGTTTTCACCCCATTGCTGCGTCATTTTCTGATTGTGTTCTAAGTTAGCTATCATCTCATCAGCAGAAACCTTTGATTCCTCGTTCATACGATCAAATGCATTTGTAGCATTTTCCACTAACTCGTCATATGCATTTTTCATGTTGTCGAATACTTCTTTGTGAAGGTCTCCTAATTCTTCATATGATGTTATCTGTCTTAAGTTACCTTCCTCGACTGCTGAGGCAGCATTTTCAGCAGATGCAATGATTTGCTCTTCTGTTAAACCATATTGTTTAGCTAATAATGCAAGAGTTTCCTTTAAAGCCAATTCTTTCTCATCTAGCTTTGCTACCTCGTCTTTGTACTTACCCGACTTGACAGCGCCTTCTTCTAATTTTCTATTCCATTCTTCGCGCTTTTCATTAATTTCATCAAGTTTCATTTGTGCTGTATTTTGCTCTTCTATAATTTCGGTTAGTCTTTCTTGCGCCGCCATACCAGCTTCTGTTTCTTTCATTAAATCAAGCCTAGCTCGCAACTCTTCTGATGACATACTTAATGCCCCTGCTTCTTCGTTATAAGCAAGGTTTAACCCATCTATTGAACCATTCAATTGTTCGATATAGGAATTAAGCATCGCCTTTTCTGCAGCTGATTTCTTTTCTTTTCCAGCGAGGTCTTCTATCTTCTTAGCTAGCTCCTCATTTGCCATTGCAGATGCATTAATCTCTGTTTGATTCTTTTTGTATGCTTCAGCGTTAGTATTAATTTCTTCATTTAAGGAATTTACAGATTCACCAAGTTTTTCAGTTTCCTCAGCGAGTTTCTTTTCTTCTTCACTCGTTTTATTAAACCATTTCACAAGTCCAACAACAGCGCCAACCAATGCACCGATACCAAGAGTAATCCAACCTATCGGTCCCATTACTAATTTTGTTGCTGCCGCCCAAGCAATTTTTGCTGCTGTAGCCAATTTAATCTTTCCTGACAGTACACCAATAGCAAGGGAACCTAAGCTAATAGCACCAGTATTAGCCATGGTAGCCAATGTATCTGCTCTAGTTGCACTTGTGCTTGCTATTTGAGCTACAACTTGAGCACGGGTAGCCAATGTTAAAGCCTGTTGTGATGCTGCCGCTGTTAACATTGCAGTATTTGAAGCTTTTACAGCAATAACGACCTTATTTATTATCAGTTGCGCTGCAAACGCAGCAGCCAAACTAATTAATACAGGAGACAATGCTTTCACTACCGGGAGAGTTGCACCCACTGCTGAACCAAATGCTTGCACAATCGGGGTAGCACTTTCTATAACAGAGCCAATCACTTTAAAGGATTGGTTTATTATCGCTTTTAAACTATCAATATTTTGGGCGATATCTTTCCCTGTTACCTTTTGAGATAACTTATCGAAAGATTTTATGATATCTGCAATTCCTTTAGCTGCGGCATTTCGCAAATTTCCTAGAGATGTAGCGATACCACTACTTGATGTCTTGGCACGTTCTGCAAATCCTCCAGTAGCTTGATCTAATTCAATTATTTTCGCGTTGAATTGGTCAAAAGTTATAGTGCCCTCTTGCAAAGCAGAATAAAGGTCATTTTGAGCAGATGCACCAGCAAAACCAAACGCTTTGGCCACCTCATTTAACGCTAACCCCATCGTTTCCTGCAATGTTCGCCACGACTGTAAATCAACTTCACCTTTCGCTAACATCTGTACATATTGCTCAAGACCACGAGCCGCATTAGCACTATCTGAACCAGATGCGATGAAAGCGTTATTTAGTGCAAGTGTTGCGTTGACTGCACCATCAAGGTCATTCGTCATGGTAGCAATACGCTGAGTAGTGGCTGCTACGGTATCTAGTGTGGTAGGTAATCCGTCTATACCAGTAGACAGCTTATCTATCGCTGCTTGTGATTCTTTCGCAGAAAAACCGACTTGCTCCATGATCACCGGGAATGCATTAAGTGTATCAAAACGAGATATCGCAGCGTCCATAGATGCTTTAAGCACTTCAAACGCTTTTGAAGCTAATGCCACCAATCCTAGAGAGATCGCTAACTCCTTAATACCAACTGAAGCGTTGTTAGTTTCGCGACCTACGTTTTCTACTTGGTCACTCGCCGCATTGACGTTGTGTGCCGCAGAGTTAGCGTTAGTGGATACATCATCTAAACTATTAGAAACTCCTTGTACTCCACTCGCTGCTTGTGCGCTACTGCCACCCAACTCATCAATGGCTCGGTCTGCTCCATCCAAGTTTCGACCCGCATCTACTCCACTGTCACTTAATCCCTCTAAACTACTTGCAGCACCTTGCACACCTCGTGCAGCTTGCTCACTGCTCACACCAAGTCCATCAACTGCGCTGTCGGCACCGTCCAGACTACGCCCTGCATTTGTACTACTTGCTCCTAAATCATCTACAGCATTACTAGCCCCACGAATGCTATTACCGGCGTTTGCACTACTGTTACCTAAGTCACTCAAACTGTCTGCTGAAGACTGTACACCTCGTCCAGACCGGGTTGCAGCATTTTCGAGATTATCCAATTCCCGTACTACCGTATTTATTTGCCTACCATCGACTTCAATCTCTATCCTAATTGAACCATCAGCCAATTATTCCACCTCCTTCTCTTCAAGTGCATACTTCCTCTGAAGTTTCTCCATATTGGTTTTATAATCAGGAGGATCACTATTTTTCGGTTTCCATGCTCTTATTTGAATAATTCTCTTCATAATCGTTTCGTCTGGTAATCCGTTGAGTAGAGATTGAAATTCATGCCAGTGCAGCTTTCCTTGCTCTTTATAAAGGTTCATTCCGTAGGCTTGTTGAAATGAGGCGTAAATAAATTCTGCATCTATATTTAAATCAATTAACTTCTCTTGTTCCTCTTGTATGGGCATTGGATTGCCTTTACGGTCATATTCTATTGAAGCCTCGACGTCTATTTTTATAAACTCTTGATAAATAAAGTTCCAGATATCAATTACATCTGATTTAGGAGTACTACCGATTAATAATCCTAAAGATGTTTCTGCTTTTTCAAGATCGTTTAGAACATTGTCAGAAAGAACATCAAAAACATCCAGAACATTATCGAAAGATAGATCAATCGAATAAGTTTCACCATTAAAAGTAAAATCGGTGATTAGAGGGTCATTTAACCTCACTCCGCATCACCTACTTCTTTTTGGCTTTTTTATTTAGATATTCTTTTTGTTTTTTCTTAGCTTCTTTTGAGCGCGATGCCTCTTGTTCCTCAATTCGTTGAGCGATGGCAGCTCCGACTACCTCTAACGCTCTATCTAAAGCTAAAATATCCGGATATTCTTTGTAGATTTTACGGAATGTACCGTCACCGAAAATAATGTCATATTGAGCTGCAATGAATTCCTTATTAACATCAAAAGCAGCATCAATCGTTTTTTCATCGAGATTCTCCACATTCATTTCTTCTGGAAAATGGATATGTTTTGCCTTCTCCTCAGCATCCTTTAGCTTTTTCTGAGCCAATTCATCCACATTGAAAAACCGTCTAAGATTTTCAAAAGAGCTATCGAACCACAGCTCTACAGAGCCCACTTTCACAGGAAACCCCGTTCTATTAATATCAATAACTAACTCTTTCGACATATAATAACCCCCATATAAAACGAGACGCCTTTAATAGTTGAAGGCGTCTCAGAAATAATTACTATTTTTTATTTAATATAAACATTAGCTCCATCTGTAGTTGGGTTAACCTCACTTACAGATGGAGCAGTTACTCCCCCGTTAAATCAGTTTCTTTCGGGATTGTATCGAAACGAATATTACAACTGAAAGTTTCATAGGCACTTGCATCGCCTGCACCAGCTACAATTGCTGAGACTGTTGCTCTACCTACCCATTCTTTCTTGCCATCTGCCGAAACTACTTTGTGCCAAACCTTACGGCCATCACCAGTTTTATATTTTAGACCAGCAATCAATGCTTGAGCCGGGTCCTCAGGGTCATAAAAGCCTTCTGGAGTGTAAGCACCAGCTACAGAAACAACATCCGTTTCAGGAGTTCCATCACCGTCATAGAATGCCTGCTCTTCCGTTCCTTCTTGTGTATCGTCACCGATTGTAGAAATGTATTTTGCAAGTTCTAACCATTCTTCACCTGGTGTTTCTGTACCTGGAAGATACGGCTGTAAAAAATGTCCTCTTAATGCATTTTTTCTTCTCATTCCTTATTCCTCCTTAGTATTAAAAACTGTTACTGTTGCTTGAATATCCAATAAAAAAACGAACCAACCTTGGTCATCTAATTGATTAATGAAAGGTTTGTTCGTTATTAGTAGCTCTTGGAATTCAAAGCTATTGTTATTGCTGTTTAATTCATCTAGCTTTTCTAATTCATCTTGAACCAGCCAAAGTGATTGATGTATCTTTGCTTGCGACTTCGATTTCATGGCAATTTCATAATTTAATTGCTGATCACTGACACCATCCATAAACTTTCTGATAACCTGTGAACCGGGTAAAGGATATACAACAAAAGATTCTTCTGCTCCTATATATCCCTTTTTACAGGTAAGTGGAAGGTTGGGTATCTGGTTAATTCTATCGGTCAGCCTTTCAATAAAATCCATTACCAGTCAGCTCCTTTGATAAACGCATTGGTCCAATCGTTCATGTGCAACCCTTTAGCTTTCATATCCCATCGTGGACCAGTACCAGGAGTGGTGTAGTTATGCATGTACATATAAAAGAGCCTTGCAGCATACTTCTGATGATAAGCAATACCGCCACCATCTACATCAATACTTTGAGCCTGCCTTAAATTGCCCTCATCCATTGGAATGAAAGGATTCATGTCTGCGGCTGCTTGATTCGCTAATGCTCTACGTCCATTTCTTTGTGCGCTTGGACTTAATTTACTTCTTACCCCACTTAAATTAACTGTTACACCCATTAGACCACCTCCAATTCATAGGAATAAATGGTGGTGCTATACGCTTCGTAAATAGGAATAACCTTTGTAACAATATGATCTTTATCATCAAATCGAAGCACTGATTGAGCTTTAAATTTTGGAATCGGAGTTGTTATGCCCTCATAACAAAAAACAACCGCATTATATAGCAGTTGTTTACCAGAAGCGTTTGAGCTATATGCTGCTCCTCTATCTATACGACAATTCTCTATTCTTACAGGTCTAGCATACTCAGGTTCAGACCAACTGTTTTCTCCCATATATTCTTTATACATAAAAGAATCAATAAGGAATTTATGGGGAGGCTTCGGCATCACCATGACATCACACCCCTAAACAATAAACCCGTACCCTCTAGGTATATATAGACATCCTCTGAGATTAAGGGCTTACTTTCATTAGCTCCACTTGGATTATATCTACTCGCATTAGAAACGCTTGTACGCCCCGCCTGAAACGTTTGTGGGGCATTGTTTATTTCTTCGAATGTTGTAGCCCCTAATACGTGAAAATATTCGATTTGAGTACATAACGCTTGTTTAAACTTATTTACACGCCATGTATTGTCCTTTTCTATGTTTACCCTTTGGTAAAAGTGACTCGTAACGTTATCGATTACCGCAGAAGCTTTTGGTAGCAATTTATCAAACTCATTCTCATCAATATCACGCTTACTTATTTCTTTAAACTCCTCATAAGTTAAATAAGCCATAGTTATTCTCCGCTTTCGGGTACTGGCTCAGTTAACGTCAATACATGAGTGTCCTTTTTTGCACCATCAGCCGTTGTCACTGTAGTTGTATAAGTACCAGCAGGCACATTTTCAGCCCATGAGATTAAACCACTAGCATTGACAGATAAGCCGCTAGTAGTTGGTGCGATGGCATAAGTCACAGCTTTATTTGTAGCGTTGCTAGGTGCTATTGTCGATGATAATTGTCTTGTTCCTGCTGTTCCTGCTTCTGCATTTGAAGTTTTAGGTGATAAAGTTACACCTGTTACTGCAATCGGTAGCGTTTTAAAAGATGGAATATCAACTCTTTCAGATTCCCTCTCATCTTCTACACGCACCACTTGATATTCTCCACTAGCAACATTTGTATTCGGGTTAATTCCTGCAATTGTAAGAGGGCTTTCACCCTCTACAACCACGGTATCACCTTTGTAAATTTTGTATGGCATTATATCACTCCTTTAATCATGATAGGTCAATGACTGCCCCGTCAGTCGTTGGCGTGACATTGTCAATAACGGGGTTTGTTACTCCCCCAATAGAGTCACCTTAAGAACGGCTTTTTTGTTGGCCGGAAGAATAAACTCTCCTGCTTTACCAGCGCCCTGGAAAGCAACGCCGTCAAAGTCTTCTGATTCGATAGTACGAGTTGTGTTGATACCAGTGAATTGTTTACCAACACCAGCGATAGATGTATAAGCTAGTTCACCTGTTTGGAATTTTGTTTCTGGTACCTCTTTAATTTGGAACCCTTTAAACATCAAAATGTTATTAGCATCAACGTTTGCACCTGAACGTTTTGCTGAAGTAGTTATAGGATGGTCAACGATCGCATTATACAATTCTGGTTTAACCCATGCTATTTTAGTTCCCACTGCTTCCATGTTCACATAAGCATTCGATAAGTCATTGAATAGCTTAAGTACTGAATCATTTGTGATTGAAGCTATTTCTAAGGCTTTGTCAGCAATCTCTGATATAAATAAGCCGCCTTTATTATCAAACATTTGAACTTTAGCCTGCGCTTGTAACTCTGAACGATCTGCGATTGTTGCATTAAAATCATTATTAACTGTATGACGGTCAATGCCTTCGTGGAATACCCATTCCCATGTATAAGGTACATCAGTGTCTGTGTAGATGATTTCTTGACGTTCTCCAAATCGAGTTGATTTACTTGTCCCTGTTCCAAAACCAACATTAGGGTCTTTATTGTATTCCGTACCAATAACTACTGGAATATCACTTGTTTTGATGGAGAATGCTGTTTTGTTATGAGTAACTCCATCCAGAGCTTCAAGACCACCACCGAAGAACTCCGAAAAATATGCTTGCTTTTGATATACAGCTTGTAATAACTCCTTAAATTGTTTCTGATAACTACGTACTGCTAGATTATTGTTTTCTCCTGCCATTTTTCATTACCTCTTTCTTTTAATTGTATTTTGCCAGTTTTGCAGCAAACGGATCATCATTTCCACCCGCTGAGCCACCTTGTGGATTACCACCTGCCACAATTTGAGGTGTTGGGTCACTGGGCTTTTCTTCTTCAAATAAATAAGGATCACTTTCTTTGATGGTATTAAGTTGAGCATCCAAACCAAGAAGCTTATCTCCATCCAATTTGATAGATTCCAAGTCTAAGAGTGCTTTAGCTGCCTTGGGATTACGTACTTTCGCTCCTGTAAGGGCATCTTTTAGGGCATAATCAAAGGATTGTTTCTGAAGTTTATCTTCATACTCCGTTTTTGTATTGCTGTTTTCTTCCTGCAAGTCTTGAATTCTTTGTTGCAATGCTTCTGCATCAACTTTCTTCAAGTCTTCAAGCTGATTATCCCGACTGGTAATTTGCTCTTTTAAATTCTTGATATCCTCAAGCTTGTCATTAAACTTATCTTTCGGAATCCAATTACCATCAGAAATAACTGCAAGTTTATTTTCTCCTGCTTTCTCCACGACCTGATTATAAAGTTCTTCACCTAATAACTCTTGTAAATCCATTACTATCAATCTCCTTATTAATGTTTTTTAGCGTGTCACACCTCACGCTTAAGGATGCGCTTAGTTTTGCCCTAAGCCTTTAAAATGGGCATAATAATAGCGCCTAACAACTCTCATGCCAGGCGCTTATTTATCATAAGAAAAACCCTCCAACAATGTTGATAAGGGTGTGTATACTTTCTCTCTTTTATAATTTCTTCTGAGATAGTCACCATTTTTATTTAGATGCTCCCTCATTGCTGCTTGCCTACGTCTCACCATCATTCTCCAATAATCTGCTTTATCGCTACCTAGTTCCTCAGCAATCATAAGATTCTTTTTATATTTAACTATTTCTCTCTCAATTCTGCGTTGTGTATCTCTAGCCTGAGCAACCTTGGCGTTTAGATCAGCTTCGTAATGTTGTTGATTATTGGTATTTACACCTGGAATAAAAGGAATATGCAAATGACGACAATTGACGCCCCTGTGACCGCCTGCTGTTCCGTATTCAGCGCCCCAAGAAGGGTCGTAAATTGATTTATACTCACTATCTTCTGGTATGTCACTAGGCATTCTTAAATCAACGACATTCCCCTGAATAGCAGAGCATTGCTTCCTTGCTCCTACATGACTAGTAACAACCACTGTATAAACGCCATATTCGCTCATACGCTGTGTTCTCAATTCATTGTAGGTATTTCCTAGCGTAGACTTTAAAACCGTTCTAACGTACCCTTCAAGGCTCCAAGTGTTATTACCTCTATCCGTTAGAGTGGTGCGAATTCCTTTTTGAGCTAAATCGGAAATTGCTCTTTCGAGAGATTCCTCGAATGTATAAATGCCTGTATTGAACATTGCAGCAGTTTGATTTAATACATTTTGATAAGCTTTTTGAGCAGTTCCTATCCCAAAATTAGTTGTAATAAGCGTTTGATTGACGTAGTTTTCAATATCTCCCCAAGCTTGTTCATGATAAGCCTGCATAATCATATCCAAATTACTTGGCATAGGTTTAGTTGGGTAAGGCATGCTTTTATCAATATCTTTAATAATGCCCTTGCCGGCATCCTCAAACATGCGTTTAATTTCCTTCTCAGATACATTTGTAACTTTAGAAAGGAGAGTTATTACCTCGTTATTAAACAACCTTAATTCATAGAGTTTCTGAGCTTGCCAATCTGTTAAATCCCTAGAGCCATTCTTAAAGCGTTTGATGAGTATACGTATTATTTCACCTTCTAGTGAATTATAGAGCTCAGCCATATTCCCAGACCATAAATCTAGTTGAGTTGGAGTAATTTTAGGTTTATCCACTTAATCACGACCAGATGTCTTTAAAAACTCTCTTGTGGTTATTCTACTCAATGCAAGATAGCACCTAGAAATCATTTGGACACCTAAAAAGTGACCTATCCTATGGCGTATACCTAATTCTTTGACACAATCTAGATCTGATAATTCTGCCCATTTTTTATACATCTAATCACTCCTCATCACCAAGATATTTTCTAGTTCTCTGATAATCTATGTTGGCAGGCTCCATTCCTAATTGCTCTGCTTTAATTTCCTTAAGCCATTGTTCTGCGGTGTCTTTAGGAATCTTAAATACACGTTGGATAATCTCAACTGATGGAGCTAATCCAAATGTTTTGGCTTTCCCGTAGAATGTTAATAAAGCTTCCCTATCCTGAAACACTCCATCATCAAAATCGACACCTATATGCTCGAATGTGGGGATATCACCATCAAACAGGCTTTTCCCATTCCAAGTAGTTGCTTTGGCAAGTTCTAGGACAGAAACAATAAGACCTTTGATAAACTTCTCAACTTCATTCACATGATTATTTCTGGTTCGATAAGTTAAATCATTCTCGCTTACTACTTCGGTAGCTGTTTTCATAGATTTGCCATCAAATGAGAAGGTGCCAACGGATAGTTTCAGTTCCATTTCCAAGTCTTTTAGTGTTCGATTTATTGCAGCAACATACTGTTCTGTACGAATATCGTTAGTTACATCTTTTACAAATTCATCATCTGTAGCCAGTTTCATTGCTTTAAAGACATTCACATCAGGGTCAAAAATCTGTATTGGAGGTAATCCGTTTTCATCTGGTACCAAACTCAACATCTGGTCACTTACAAATACCGTTCTTTGCCCCATTCGAATCTCCCAATGAAATTGATCTATAGCATCATTTATTCGTTTCAGTGTGTCTTTGCTGTTATCTGTTATTCCTAATCCAAGAGGGCTGTGAGGATTAATATTGTTAAAACCAAACGGCTTAAGATAATTAAAAATTGGTCTAGTCAAGCCCTTTAGCTCCACACTCTCCATTAAATCCTCATAAAGCTCGTTCAATGGCACTCTCTTACCAATTTCACTTTTGTTATCAGACTTATATAATTCATTGGTGATGAAATACTGTCCTTTATTCCATTCGTGAAATTCTAAAAGGGTATAATATATTGCCTTCCCCTTTTCCATCTTCATTGTGACGAATTTCATTACACCTTCTGATATTCCATTGCTGTTGTTTCTTAGAGGATAAAAGGCATTAGCTAAAGCCCATGAAAATTCAATTTCACCGCTCTCTTGGTCAACGTAGGGTCTAACCGCTAAACCACCAATAGCAAACATAGGGTCAAGATACTTAGCTAGGTTCTTTTTAAAGTCATTGTGCTCGAAAACATGCTGAATAAAGTCATTAGCAGACTTATAAGTATTAGCCTTCTCATCTTCATCCTTATTGTCTGATACTACAATTTCACATTGTTCATTAAATACTAAGCCGGACAATAATTCTGCGCTTAATTTAACCATATTAATGGTCCTGTACTTTCTCTTTTGCTTTACTCCATTGGAATTAAAGTATTCTACATCAGGATATTCCCCTTTGTATTCACTTAGATTCCTTTCAATCCTAGCCAATTCATTAGGATCGATATTAATCTTCGGATGGTCATTGATGCTTTTCAAAGTCTCACCTGACAAAGCGTAACCTCCTCTCTTAAATAAGTTTTTAATGCTGTCTATTAGCCCCAAACTCTCACCCCCTAACCTTTCAATCTCCATTCTCTTGCATTAGCCACACATGCATATTGAAATTGGTCAACCGTATGGTCATCTTCCTTAATAACTTTAGGGTCATCTGAATTAAGTGTTTTCTCATCAAATTGGTACTTCTTATGTTCCTCAATGAAAATATTGTTGCTATCTGCATACTTCATTCCGGTTTTAAAAGGATTTTTTAGATAATAAAAACGCCCCTGAGCTAATAAGTCATGGACGTGATCAATCATATCTATTTTCTTTTTCTTGGCTACAGGTAACAAATGCTGTCCATAGTCCCTATAGTATTGATTCCTCAACGCTGCCTCTGCACTATCTATTGTTCTCTTTTGAATCCTAGCGCCCTTCCAGTGCTCACAGGTTGAGGTCTTAGTAATAAACATATGAATCTGCTCAGACAACTCACTTGGAGCCATCTTCTTCACTTGTCCAGCTGGGCTGTAATAATAAGTATTCAGCAAGATAACTTTCCCTTTTGCTGTTAATCCATAACAACCACATGTAGTCGCTGACACGGAATGACCAGTATCCAGCGAGTAATACAAAGCTATTATTCTATCATCAGCGAATAGTGTTTCTCGCTCTTTAAATAGATTCATATTGTAGACATTCATTCCAAGGCCAACAGGCTCACCAAGGTATAAATAGCGATAATAGTCGTAGTCGTTATTTTTAATCCTTTCTATATCCTGCAGCATCTGCTCAGTAACAAAACCTAACTCATCATTCTTATAACTAGAATCATGAACCAGGTAGTTATCTTCACCCTTCATGCTATCCGACCACTCATTTATCCATGAATAAGGATTTCTTGGTGGGTTATAGGACCAAAAGAAACGGACGATATCAGCTAATGGATGTTTTTGTCTCATGAATGTTGTATTAGTCTGGTCAAATTCCTCAGCATCCTTAAACTCTGCTGCTTCTTCATACCACACACCAATAATATTTCCGATATCATTTGATTTCAGCTTCTGGAAGTCGTCTTGTCCATAAAAGTAGAAAGTTGAACCTGTAATTTGATGAGTTAACTTCAAAGGAGCGACACTATCTTTGAAATCACCTGTTTTTCCAATAGTGAAGTCAAACTTACGTAAAGCCCACTGAATCTTTAAAAACACACTATCTCGTAAAGATGCGCCAACCTTTCGGATAACAACAACATTTGCCTTTTCACCTTTAGATATATAACGCAACATCATATATGCAAGCATTAAGACAACTACGGAAGATTTAAATGAGTTACGGCCACCTCTAAGAATGTTGTAGGGCTTCTTCGTTTTCCACACGCTTTTAAAATGTGGATTAACTTCTTTTTGAATATCGATAGTGACCTTATTCATCGTCATCGCTCCATGCGTCAACTATATTAATAACAGGAGGAGCACCATTTTTATCATCATTAGATATTTTCTCGATTTCAGCCTTCGTCTTATCTACATTCAACCTCATTTGCTCTATCTTGATGCGTCTTTCATCATCCTCATGAGCCATATCTAAGAACTGCTTAATCAAACTTCTAAGCTCACTCATAGCTCTTGATTGAGCATTTAGCAAAGTAGCATGACGGTCCCATGCAAATTGGAATTCATACTCTTCCTCGGTAACATTCTTTTCTACTCCGCCGCCCTGATCTTTAGGGATTTCATGATACTCATACTTTGCTTTCTTAAGCTCTTTAATCATTTCATTCTTAGATTCAACATGCATAATATTTTGTGCCCTTAAAATGGCAGCGTATTGAATCTGTATTTGATCATGAATTAAATCAGCAGGAGAACGTTCCTCCATCTGTTCAATGATTTCTAATGTCTCAGCAGGAAGGAATTTGGAGAAGAATCCGTGCTTCTCAGAAGCCTTGTTCCGTTTTGTAAATTGATTCTTTGGAGCTGGATTTCCACTTCTATTCCGAGGTGCACCCTTTTTCTCAGGGGTTGCAACCTTCATCTTTTTGGTTGCATCCTTTTTCGTTGGATCTCTTGACCATCCTTCACGGCTTTTTCTGCTCTTTAATGTACCGATTTTTACATCATGTTTTTCAGCAAGCGCCTTTAATGTAGTTTTTGATGTCTCAAATTCTTTTCTTATTTCATCCCAATTCATTACATGGCACCTACCTCCTGTCTATTTTTTGCAAAGAAAAAAGCACCCTCGAAAGGATGCTAAAGTTTAACCTTTGTATTCTTCTACTGAGAACGTTATAACTTTGTCGAAATTATAATAAATCCCCGAAGATTCATCTTTAATCCACTTATCTCTTTGAAGTTTAGCGATTGCATTATTCAAATGGTTATGTTCAATAATAGCAAAATCATTTTTACCATTTTCAAATTCAAAACGCACTTGGAATTTTTCCATCAGTATCCACCGCCTCCGGGATCACATTTTAATCCCCCTGGAGGTGGGTCAAACTTCCATCCTCCTGGAGGTGGGTCACTATGCCAACCACCTGTTGGAGGGTCTAATCTTTTTCTTCCTCCACCTGGATCAATTCTCATTTCAAAAGCCCCCTTCGTTTTTTAATAGGAATCGAATAACAATCATCACAGACACCATCATTATCAAGATATTCATGTTCATCAGTGATTACCGTTTTACACTTAGAGCAAATCCAATGTTGTTTTACTTGCTCCATATGCATTCATCCCCTTTTTATAACATAATTCGCCAAAATATGGGGAAATCCTCCTATTAATTCACCGAAAGGTGAGCAACGCACAAAAATAGAGGAAGCAGCTTGTTTAACTGCCTCCCCTGTCCTGCCTTTAATTTTAGCAGGCTGATTTATGATTAATCAATTTCGAATCTTTTGTACCGTTTGTACCGGTTGTTTCCTTTTCCATTCTTTCAACAATAGAATCTTTTATTCTAACAATTTGTGTATGCGATAATCCCATATGTTTTGCAATCCATCGATATGATTTACCTTCAAGAAGCCAGTGAAGCACTTCTCCTTCACGATCATTATCAATTGCTGGGATAAGGTTCTGTATAAACTTTACCTTATCCTCATACTGAGCAATCTTCTTATAACGTTTCATTCTTCTAACAGTCTCTTTATATACAGGGTCACTGGTTGTTCCTTGAGCCTTTGGCATGGAAGATTCATCACCATACTGAGCTGTTAACCCCTCTCCTGCATCTTTCATTGAGTCCCTCAAAATCATTATCGAGTTCATCATCCAATGGTAATCCTTAAGTATCGATTTTATTTGTTTGCTGGCAGCTTCTTTCAAGAGGACCCCTCCCATGATATAATTGTTTTGGGTTAGCCGGGAGAGATCCTGGCTTTTTAATTTCTAATGATGAAATGATACTCCTCAGCTAAATCCATTAAACTGTCAAAACTCAGAAGACTTAATGTCTCTTTTCTAAATCCCTTTACTGAAAGGAAAGTTTCAACATTTTTCTGTAGCCTTGTCCTTTCTCTGCTAGCAGTTAATTGTGCTCCAGTCAATTTAACCAACTCCTTTTATAGATCATCATCATCATCATCTTCATCTTCATCTTCTTCATCAATCTCAAATGCCAGTTTAAAGGCACTTTCCATATATTCAGTTCTTTTTCTTATTTCATCGATTGACATTTGCGAATAGTCTGGTTCTGGAATAGTCACAAATCTTTGTGCTTCCATTATTGCCTTTTCGCGTTCTGTTAATTCCTTTGCCATTTAGTACACTCCCTCTATCTTATATTTCTTAAGAGAACTACCAATTCTCTATTATGTTTCAACCATCAATTCCTATCCTTCCCTTGTTAAATAATACAAATTATGTTAATTTTTAATTAACTAATAACATAAGGGGAGTACCGGAATGATTCGTTTGATATTATTTTTTATAGGTACACTAGGTATTACCTTTGGAACATTTACAAATTTTATTAATGGTTGGTCATCTGATTCGCCTAGTTCAACCACTCAAATTATATTTTTTATTGGAATGATATTTGCCCTTTTAGGAGCTGGGTATGAGATACGTAAGCTTCAAGAAAAAGGTAAGGATAAAGAAAGTTAACATAACCTACCTTTTGTTTACTTCGACTCCAACAGCTTTTAGTGCTGCTAAACAGATCGCCATTGGTGCTGTATCTGCAAATACCATTTGAACGTTATTAGGGATGAATACATGTGCTTGATATTTTGGCTCTAAATCTTTGTATTTTGTAACCTTAATATCGTAAGGTAATTTCTCTACCACCATCCAAGCATCCTGAATTTTAGTTGAAGGAGAAAACTCCTTGCCAACTATCACAATGTTCCCTTCCTCGTCTATAGCTTCACAAGTATCAATATTTTTATATTTATAGACTTTCCACTTCATAATCTTTTCTGCAATCAAACTGTCAATTTTTCTTTCATTCATCCTCGTTTCCTCCTAATCAACTGATCTATTAAATGAGCGAGCCATCAATAATTAATACTTCATTTTCTTGACACAAAAACTCATCCACAACCTCTTCCACTGGAATAAGTTTTTTATTCTCTCCAGGAGCTTGTGCAAACTTGGCAAGGGCGTATTCGCGGCTAACCTCATTAATATCAAGAGAGCCATCATCTTCCGCAATATGTTTAATATACTTTTCCTTTGCGGATTCTTTATTTTCTGCTTTAATCAATGCATAATATGGATCATGTATTTCGTAAAATTTCATTTCATCCAACTCCTTTAAATTTAGTAATCAAAACTATCAATTTGTTTC
>NZ_PISD01000039.1 GCF_002835735.1 Cytobacillus horneckiae
AAACTATTAGCTGGTTTAGCATCATAACAAAGAGGCTTCCCTTTATTTAAGGAAAGCTCCCTTAGCTGAATAACTTTCTTTAAAATTTTAATGGTTTCCAATTAGGGTCTTTTACGTCTTTCTCATTAGGCTTTCTTACAAACTCAATACATCTTTCTTCACAAGCCCCAAATACATCATAGTTTTTTTGTGCTTGCCTTAAAGAAGGGATATTTGCACCACCCTCATAATCGGAATCACTATACTGAACTCCATCATCTTCCCAAAAACAGATACTACAAATATCATAAGTTCCTGGTGGTTCTTCATCTAATGTTTTATAACCACAACAAGGACAAGTATATTTCATACAATCACCCCAATATTTAAGTATACCTCTTGTTTAACTAACCTGCCCCTATATTCACATAAGAAAAAGGTTTCTTTTATGGTTTTCCTTTACTCACCCCACGATAACGAACAAGAATATATCTTTCAATTCGATTAAAACCGTAGGAATATCTGCAAATCATTATTTTTGCGGCATATTGAGTATTTCCGTCAGTTCTACAAAAATAAAAAAGTCAGCATTATTTTCGCTGACATCAGATCTTATGTTATTTGTAAGCAATATAAAAGTGAAAATTTTTAATGCCACTCAAAGCAAGTAGAAATGCACCATTAAGAGTTAAAAATTTATGCCCACTTTAGTAACCATTTTATCTAACACACCCTATTCTTGTTAGAATATTGTTGTCTTCATCGTTACAATTTAAAGTTATTTAGCTAATGTTCATTGATTATAAATACTTTATTAACTCAGCGAGAATACCTTTGTTGATGATCTTAGTCTGTTGATTCTGGCTCGCAATAATTGAACGCTAGCCTATAATTTTTACAGCCTTTAATGGATTATAAATTTTTAACTCTCATCATCCTTAATAAAAGATTATGATACTTCAATTCTAATAGAAAAGAGCTTAGGTGCGCCTACGCTCTTTTTTATATTTAATCTTAGTTCTTTTCTTAGCAAATAATTTTTCAATATAACCTGTTCCAAATAAAACACCACCTACTATGAATACAAATCCAACTAATTGAGGAGTAGTAATTTTCTCATTTAGGAAAAGCGCAGAAAATACAAGGCCAAAGAATGGAACAAAATTATTAAATATAGCCGTTTGTCCTGCTCCAATCTGTTGAATAGCAGCATTATAGACTATATAACCGACGCCAGTTGCCAATACTCCCGAAATAATAAATAACAAATATACATATAAAGGGGCTGAAGTCATTTGATTGATTCCTGTTGGTTCAGTTATAAGACTAATTAGGAATAAACCAATGGAACCAACTAAAAACATAATTGTTGTTAACTGTTTGGAATCAAGCTTTTCTGTTGCTTTTTTTACAAAAATAAAACTAAGTGCTTGGACAAACATCGCCAAAAACAAAACGAATTCTCCCAATGAAAGGTTTATCTAAAAAGCTCCGCCTTGAATAAAAAAGACCCCAGTGAAATGCGAGAATTATACCTAAAGATTTCCATGCGGTTAATCTTTCTCCTAAATATTCCTGTAGTTGGAGACCAATATTCGAAGAGTATCTATATAAAGAGGGGAAAGGAGATTTTTTTAAAATAGAACTACCTAGTATAGAAGCGATTAAAAAATGTATCCTATGTGGACTAGGAAAATGTATGCTCCCCCATTTTACAATAAATAAAGAAATGGAGAATGGGGAATTCAGTGGAGAAAAACTAAATAAAACTAAAAGTCCAATAGCTATTTACATAGCTACACACAAAAATAAATGGCGGTCTATAAATTTGAATACTTTTATAGATTATTTAAATAATTATCAAAAAACTAATAAGAAATATACAGTGCCTTCTTAATTGTGGAAATTTGTTGTAGTGAATCGCCTCCCAATATTTAAAATGAAAGCACATATGAGAATTTGACGGAGAAAATAGCTATGGGGCAATTCAGATACTGCATAGTTCGTCTACAATTATTATACTAACCTGCCCTTTTGTTCCATAAGAAAAGGACAATACCACTGACCCGAGTATAGCCCTCTTTAGTTCAACAAGAATAATTCATTTTTCAAATCTAACTAACGTTTTTTCGGATATGTTAATTTCGTCAATAGCAAAATAATTGATTTGGAGAGTAATTGCACCTTCCTGTTTTTCAGCCTCTGAGGAATTCATTTTTCTTTGAAAGATTTTTTAAGCCTTCAATTTTTATTAGTTCCATTTTGATTCTTCTTTCATTTCCTACATTTCTCGAACACGACCGATACTTTCGAGTTTTGGAGGTTAGAAAAATCATTAGCCAAAAGCTAGATAAAATTTTGCAGCCAAGTACTACGTTCCTTTATTTTTCATAGCCTTATCGACTTTTTGATTGACCGCTTCTTGATAGAGATCAGCGTATGTTTTTGACTCTTCAAGCAGCCCATCGCAGAAAGCAGCAACGTCTGTTCCTGTGACTTCAAGCACGCCTTTCCCAGCAGCTGCGCCTTCTTCAAAGAAGCTGAGAATTTCCAAGAGCAGTCCGATACCTTCGTTTAGCTCAACAGGACCGACTTTGAAGAGATATTTTTCGATCTCTTTATAGACAATTTGGTAATCTTGTGGAAGCGCTTTGACACGCGAAACATGGGCTCTCCATTCTTTTTTGCCTTCGATAATTTTTTTGATACTCATTTCAGCCCTCCTAATTTTCTTGCTACGTTCTTGTTGAGTTGATCACGCCATTTATCTCTATAAGTTTTTGCACCTTCGTCACCAACAAGCGCTGAGCAGAAGCCATTGATATCATCTCCTAGTACTTCTTCGATGCTCTGGCCGTCTGCTGATGTAACTTCAAGCAGTTCAAGAGCACTGTCAAGTATCGGCATCAGATTACGACCGGTGAAATCTCCGTGAATCCAGAGATTACTTTTAATTTCATTCCAAGCAGTTTGATATTCAGCTGGCAAAACTTTTGCTCGTGCCTCAAAACCTTTCATTTCTTTAGTCATATCGCTACCGGTTATTTTTTCTAAAAAATTCATTGTCGTCTCCTTTAAGATACTAAGCTGTTCAGCAAAGTTCTATTATTTAATCGCATCGTTGAGTTTTTAACATTGCTTATCAACCCACGATTTTGCATCAATGACGAGATCATACAGAAGGCTGCTACGTCGTTGCCAATACCTGCTTTAACGCGCTTGCCATCGGCTGCGGCTTCTTCAAGAAAGTCGATGATGTGATGAAAGACGAATTTCATTTCTTGCCAATCCGTCACGACGCCAATGTTCCAGAAATATTTTTGTAGGCGCTGTAGTAGTCTTCAGGTAAGGCATTTGTATTTTACTAAATTTTATTCAGTACTATGTTTCACAGGTATTTAGTGTTACTAATTACTAGTATATAGTAACGCATACTAGATTAGCTTGTCAAGAATAGAAATACTCGAAAAAACCCGTTATCACGGGCTCTCTAATTTACAGAATGAGCATATTATTGTTGAGTCTATTATTTTGAAGGGATTGTTGTTTTAAGGACATTAGTTCTTATAAGTGTTAAACATCTTTATTACCTCTATACAGCTCGAGAGTAATTTTAAAATTCAAAAATGTAAATTATACTATTTAGCAAACCAAATCATTAAAGTATAAGTTTTCCGAAAACAAAATAAAGCATAAACCTACCAGTTGGCAGATTTATGCTTTACGTCACATAGAAATTAAAAAACCACCAAATATGTATTTGGTGGAGACGGAGGGAGTCGAACCCTCGTCCAGAAATATCGGCACTTAAGCTTCTACGAGTGTAGTCGATATATTCGCGTTTCGCTGCTTCTTTTGCCTATCGACGGGCGTCCGGGCAGCTAGTCTGGTTATTCTCTTCCTTCATCCTCAGACGGTGGAATCCGGCGTAGCCCACTTAAGTTGAGTCCCTTACCCTACCACATGGGCGATGGAGGGAGGAACCGCTAAAGGCCTATTAGGCAGCTAAAGCGAAGTTGTTTTGTTGTTTGCCAGTTATAGGCGTTGACGTTTTAACGAGGCCGATCCCCTCGACTCGCAACCTAAGCTCGAACTATCCCTGTCGAATCCGTAGCGTCCCCATTATAAAAAATGAAGCTCTTCGGAATGCTCGAAATAGATGAGCACTAGATTGTGTCACTTCTTTGATGTGACAATTATTATTATAGCATATTATCATCAAAATACAATTGTAAGCTTTTGGATATTTACATTTTCTGTCTTTCACGGAATGCCCGCTCGACTTCACGCTTCGCTTCTTTCTTTTTCAAGTCCTCACGCTTGTCGTACTTCTTTTTACCCTTTGCAAGGCCAACTAAAACCTTAGCATAGCCGTTTTTCAAATAAAGCTTTAATGTCACAAGCGCATAGCCTGATTCTTTCGTTAAGCCTATAAGCTTGCTAATTTCTTTATTATGAAGAAGGAGTTTTCTTGTTCTTAATGGGTCATGATTATATCGATTTCCCTGTTCATATGGGCTGACATGCATCCCGATTAGAAAAATCTCCCCATTTATTATTCGAGCATATGAGTCCTTTAAATTCACTCTTCCGTTACGAATAGATTTAATCTCTGTGCCTTGAAGCACGATTCCCGCTTCATATGTATCTTCAACAGAGTAATCGTGGTAAGCTTTCTTATTTTGTGCGATTGTTTTTCCAGCACCTTTTGGCATGTTGCTTCCCCCTTGCCTTTACAAAAACATCTTCATTTTATTTTAGCAAATTACTTTCTGAAGAGGAAGAGAGCCGACTGTTGCATTGAAGGCTCTCTTTTTATTTTCTTTATTTTTTCTTCTTCCGTTTTGCTTTTGGCGCATTTTCATAAAACTTTTTATTCTTCTTTTTCTTTTTACGTTCCCCTGGCTTGCTGCTTTTACCGCCTTGATCCTCTTTACCACGTCGCGGCTTTTTATCGCTGCTGCCTGTTTTAAAAACCTTAGGCTGCGCTGATTTTTCCCTGCGTGGTGTCCCCTTCATGCCTACAATTTCAAAATCGATAGAACGTTCATCTTTGTTTACATTAATCACACGTACAGTAATTTCATCACCAATTCGGAAAACATTGCCTGTACGCTCTCCAATCATGGCTAATTGGCGCTCTTCATAGCGATAGTAGTCATCTGTCATATAGCTGACATGAATCAGCCCTTCAATGGTATTTGGCAATTCGACAAACATTCCGAAGTTAGTAACTGAACTGATGATACCATCGTACTCGACGCCGATTTTGTCCATCATATATTCGGCTTTCTTTAATTCATCTGTTTCACGTTCCGCATCTACTGCTCTGCGTTCCATATTTGACGAATGATCGGCTATATCAGGAAGGATGCTATCCCATTTTTCCTGAGTTGCTGAATCAAGCTTGCCTTCGATTAAATAAGTACGAATTAAGCGATGAACAATTAAGTCAGGGTATCGGCGTATAGGAGATGTAAAATGAGTATAGAACTCAGTTGACAAGCCAAAGTGTCCTAAACTTTCCGGATCATATTTTGCCTGCTGCATGGAACGCAGCATGACTGTTGAAATGACCATTTCCTCAGGCTTTCCTTGTACCTCTTCAATAATTTCCTGCAATGCACGCGGATGAATAGCGTTCGCCGTTCCTTTCACGATATAGCCGAAGTTGGTGATAAACTCGAAAAACCTTCTCAGTTTATCTTCTTTAGGATCTTCGTGGATACGGTAAATAAACGGTACATCCATCCAATGGAAATGCTCAGCTACAGTCTCATTTGCCGCAAGCATAAACTCTTCAATCAATTTTTCCGCAACAGAACGTTCTCTTATGACAACATCCTGAGGCGCTCCATCCTGATCTACCAGTACTTTTGCTTCCTTAAAGTCAAAATCAATCGCGCCTCGATGCATTCTCTTCGTGCGCAGAACTTGCGCAAGCTCTTCCATTAGCTGAAACATTGGCACAAGCGCTTTATAGCGCTCGATTAGTTCCTCGTCCTTGTCTTCTAATATTTTGTTCACATCAGAGTAAGTCATTCTTTCCGTCGTTTTAATTACACTTTGGAAAATTTCGTGATTAACGACTTCTCCTTCTGAAGTGATTTCCATTTCACATGAAAGGGTGAGGCGGTCAACCTTTGGATTTAATGAACAGATTCCGTTTGATAAACGATGGGGGATCATCGGTATGACGCGGTCGACTAAATATACACTTGTTGCACGGTCGGCTGCCTCTGCATCAATTGCAGAATTTTCCTGCACGTAGTAAGTAACATCAGCAATATGGACGCCAAGTTTATAGTTACCGTTTTCTAATTTCGTTACGGTTACTGCATCATCAAGGTCCTTAGCATCTGCGCCATCAATGGTTACAATTGTTTGATTTCTTAAGTCTCTGCGATTTTCAATTTCTTTTTCAGAAATTTGCTCTGGTGTTTGTTCCGCTTGCTCCAAAACATCGCTTGGAAATTCCATAGGCAATCCATGTTTATGGATAATGGATAAAATATCGACGCCAGGGTCGTTTTTATGGCCAAGGATTTCCGTTACTTCTCCCTCTGCGCTCTTTCTTCCTTCAGGATAAGTAGTCAGCTTCACAACCACTTTGTGGCCTTCTACCGCTCCTTTAGAAGCAGCTTTAGGGATAAAAATATCACTGGCAAACTTTTTATCGTCCGGTATAACAAATCCGAAATGCTTGCTTTCGGTGTATGTACCAACAATTTGCTGTACGCCACGTTCAAGTATGCGAACGACGGTTCCTTCCCGTCTCTGTCCTGAGCTCTCAGAAGAAACACGAGCAAGCACAATATCTCCGTGCATCGCATTATTCGTTTCATTTGGCGGGATAAAAATATCATCCATTCCCGGCTCATCCGGTATAACAAAAGCAAAGCCTTTTGCATGGCCGGAAAGCTTTCCCCGAATCAGATTCATTTTTTCCGGGAGTCCGTAGCGATTGCTTCTTGTTCTGACTACCAGTCCTCTTTCCTCCATTAAAACGAGTGCTTTAACGAAGTCCTTGAATTGTGAAGAGTCCTCAATGCCGAATGCCTCTTCCATTTCCTGTACAGTTAATGGTTTATATGCTTCGTCTTTCATATAATTTAACAGCTGATCAATCAGCTCTTTTGAATTGTTTTCCACGTTATACATCCCTCCTCTAGGGTTCTATTATTATTCTTGCCAATCCAGCTGCTCTAGAAACTGATAAACATCTTCATGCAGCTGATCTCGTTCTTTATCTAATGTGATGACATGCCCAGATTCTTCATACCATTTAATTTGCTTATGATCATTTTCAACTTCGTTATAGATAATATTAGCGCTATCCGTATTGATCATATGGTCTTCCCTTGATTGAACAACGAAAGTAGGGGAATAAATCATATCTACATTGCCTCTTACATCTGCAATTAATTCTTGCAGCGCTTTTAGCGTATTCATCGGTGTTTGTTTGAATTCACCAACTTCTTCCTCGATTTGTTCTACTGACTTTCCTTCAAGCTTCTTATATTGTCTCGCATAATCAACAACATTTTCATACATGACTTCTTCACTCTTTATATACATCGGCGCACACATCGTAACAATACCCTTTACAGGTACAGTGTAACCCAATTTTAGTGAAAATACGCCACCTAGCGATAATCCCGCAACAGCAATTTCTTCATGTCCTTTTTCTTTTAGTAAATTGTAGCCGTTCATCACATCAGACCACCAATCTTCAGGACCGGTATGAACTAATTCCTCAGGCGGCACTCCATGGCCTTTATATAATGGTGCGTGGCATGTATAGCCTTTTCCCTCTAAGAATCTTGCCATCATCCGTACATCTGCTGTATTTCCAGTAAAACCGTGCAGAAGCAGCACAGCTCGTTTTCCTTTTCCAAAAGTAAAAGGTTTTGGTGCAACTACTTTCATCATTTAAACTCCTTTATCAATCAAACGTGTTATGTATTTATTTTTATCAAAGAATGGCTTTGCAATCCATTAATAAGAATTCCCCAGCAGGCAAAATAAAAACCTGACCCTTGAAGGCCAGGCATTTATTCTAATCATTATAGTGCAAAGTACGAAACGGCAATCGTTAAGATAAAGAATAGTACTGCAAGCACCACTGTAATTCGGTGTAGAATCAAATCCAAACCGCGGGCTTTTTGCTTTCCAAAAAGCTGCTCAGCTCCACCTGAAATCGCACCTGAAAGACCTGCACTTTTACCAGATTGAAGAAGTACAACAACAATTAAACCGATGGATACAATGATTAGTAATGTGATCAATAAAGCATGCATGAAGCCACCTCCAGATTACGTCCAATATAACATTATTTTAAATTTATCATATTTTGGATGGATAAACAATAACGAACAAAGTGTAATTCATTATTTATGTGCAATTGGCTAGGAATGCTGATGATAATTATTAAGGTTTCTGTTTTTATTAATTGAAATATACGATTGACTCTTAGGGTAATCTTTAAGTTTGTTAGGAAAAAACCCCTTGTAATTATACAAGGGGTTTGCTGATTACTTGTCTAGGTTATAGAACGACTTTAAGCCATCATATACCGCTAAATCACCAAGCTCGTCTTCGATGCGAAGAAGCTGGTTGTATTTTGCGATACGGTCTGTACGGGACATTGAACCTGTCTTGATTTGCCCAGCATTTGTTGCGACAGCAATATCAGCGATTGTTGCGTCTTCTGATTCGCCAGAGCGGTGAGAAACGACAGCTGTGTAGCCTGCGCGTTTCGCCATTTCAATCGCTTCGAAAGTTTCTGTTAATGTACCGATTTGGTTTACTTTTATAAGGATTGCGTTGCCTACACCTTGTTCAATACCTTGTGCTAATTTTTTCGTATTTGTAACGAATAAATCATCACCAACAAGTTGAACTTTATCGCCAATCCGTTCAGTTAGAAGCTTGTGGCCTTCCCAGTCGTTTTCATCTAGTCCGTCTTCGATTGAAATGATGGGAAATTCTGATACTAGCTCTTCATAGAAATTAACCATTTCTTCAGAAGTTACACCATTGCGTCCTTCGCCTGCAAGGTCATATTTGCCAGTTTCTTTGTTATAAAACTCAGAAGATGCTACATCCATTGCAAGATAGATGTCTTTGCCCGCTTCATAGCCTGCATTTTTGATTGCTTCGATAATCACTTCTAATGCTTCGCGGTTAGAACCAAGGTTAGGAGCAAATCCGCCTTCATCCCCAACAGCTGTATTTAAGCCTTTAGCTGATAATACCTTTTTCAATGAATGGAACACTTCCGCACCCATGCGGATTGCTTCTTTGAAAGTTGGTGCGCCAACAGGCATAATCATAAATTCTTGGAAATCCACATTATTATCAGCGTGAGAACCACCGTTAATAATATTCATCATAGGTGTCGGCAATTGTTTCGCATTGAATCCGCCAAGGTAGCGATATAATGGAAGACCCACTGATTCTGCAGCTGCATGTGCACATGCCATAGATACGCCGAGAATTGCATTTGCGCCTAGTTTACCTTTATTGTCCGTACCATCTAATGCGATCATCGTACGGTCGATTCCTACTTGGTCTGTAACATCAAAGCCAGTAATAGCTTCAGAGATTAAATTGTTCACATTGTCTACTGCTTTTTGTACACCTTTACCAAGATAACGATCTTTATCTCCGTCACGAAGTTCAACTGCTTCATATTCTCCAGTAGAAGCTCCAGATGGAACAATCGCGCGGCCAAAGAAGCCAGACTCAGTTAAAACCTCAACCTCAACAGTAGGATTCCCACGAGAATCTAACACTTCACGAGCATAAACATGTTGAATAAATGGCATAATCAATCTCTCCTTTTTATAAACTCGACTTTTTTGTTAATAATGTCGAACCTTGTATCTTTTTGTAGATTTATGTAGGTGACAGGTACCTATGCCACCGTGAATAAAGTGCATTGTTCCTCCATTAGTCGATAGATGGAAATTTGGAGGTGACAGGCACCTATTTAATGAGTGTGGTTCCGGTCATTTCTGCTGGTTTGGGCAGGTTTAGGAGGGTTAGCATGGTTGGCGCTAGGTCTCCTAGGATGCCGTTTTGGCGAAGGGCGATGCCTTCTTCTGTGACGATGACTGGAACAGGGTTGGTGGTGTGTGCAGTCATTGGATTGCCTTCTAGGGTAACGACTTCGTCAGCGTTGCCATGATCAGCAGTTATGATTGCTTTTCCACCTTTTTCTTTGATTAAATCAATGATTTTACCTAAGCATTCATCGACGGTTTCTACTGCCTTTACCGTTGGTGCAAGCATGCCGGAATGCCCAACCATATCCGGATTGGCGAAATTAAGGATAATCGCATCATGCTTATCATTCCTAATTTCCTCAAGCAATGCTTCTGTCACTTCATATGCACTCATCTCCGGCTTTAAATCATAGGTAGCGACTTTAGGCGAGTTTATTAAAATTCGCTCTTCACCAGGGAATTTCCCCTCACGGCCTCCACTCATAAAGAAAGTGACATGAGGATATTTCTCCGTTTCAGCGATTCGCAGCTGGTTTAAGCCGTGCTGAGATAGTACCTCTCCAAGAGTATTATCCAGGTTTGTCGCCTTAAAGGCAACATATCCATCGACAGTTTCACTAAAATGAGTTAAACAAACAAAGAATAAGTCCTCAGGATGACCAGCCCCACGATCAAATGAGCGGAAATCCTTATTAGTAAATGTATTGGAAATTTGTATCGCACGATCTGGACGGAAGTTATAAAAAATCATCGCATCATTTGTCTTAACCGTTCCGACCGGTGAGCCATCTTCTCTAGTAATAACAGACGGGATGACGAACTCATCAAAAATTCCATTATTATAGCTGTCCTCTACTAATTCTAAAGCGCTTTTATATGTTGGACCTTCTCCGTAAACCATCGAACGGTAAGATTTCCCCACTCGCTCCCAGCGTTGGTCACGATCCATTGAGTAATAGCGGCCAGAAATCGAGGCAAATTCACCAACACCAATTTCCTTCATTTTCGCTTCGGCAGCCTGAATATAGCCTTGGGCTGTTTGCGGACCGACATCACGGCCATCTAAAAACCCATGGACATAAACCTGCTTTACACCTTCATCAGCAGCAAGCTGCAGCAATGCATAAAGGTGATTAATGTGACTATGAACGCCGCCATCTGATAACAGCCCCATCAAATGCAAGCTAGTGCCATTTTTCTTCACATGCTCAATTGCAGATAAAAAGGTATCATTTTTTTCAAAATGACCTTCACGAATTGCAACATTTACTCTTGTTAAGCTTTGATACACAACCCGGCCAGCACCAATATTTAAATGGCCAACCTCTGAATTACCCATTTGTCCCGCAGGTAGGCCAACCGCTTCCCCGCTCGCCGTCAAATAAGCATGTGGATAATGCTCCCAAAGCCGATCAAAATTAGGCTTGTTTGCCTGGGCTACCGCATTGCCCATTGTTTCTCCTCTAATAGCAAAACCATCTAATATAATCAGTGCAACTGGGGATTTACTCATACTTACCCGCCTCCAGCAATTGCAGGAAAGAGGCTGAGTCAAGACTGGCACCACCAACAAGCGCACCATCAATATCAGGTTGAGCCATATACTCTTTAATATTACCTGGTTTTACACTGCCACCATATTGAATGCGTATCGCATCAGCTGCTGCTTGTGAAAATTGCTTTGCAACTACGTCACGGATATGTGCACATACTTCATTGGCATCTTCTGCAGTGGATGATTTGCCAGTTCCGATTGCCCAAATAGGTTCATAAGCAATGACAGTTTTTTTCAGCTGATCATCAGTTAGCCCTTGCAAAGCCTTCTCTACTTGAGCGCCTACAAACTTCATTGTTTCGCCATTTTCTCGCTGCGAAAGCGTTTCACCTACACATACAATCGGAGTTAAGTCATGGGAAAAAGCAGTTAATACTTTCTTATTGACTGCTTCGTCTGTTTCATTAAACAACTCACGTCTTTCAGAGTGTCCGAGAATAACGTATTTTACGCCCAGTTCTTGAAGTGCCACAGAGCTTATTTCTCCTGTAAATGCACCGCTTTCTTCAAAATGCATGTTTTGAGCACCGATTTCAACTGGTGATCCCTCAACACCGTCCACTAAACGCTCTAAAAATAAAGCAGGTGCACAAACGACTGTATCCATATCTATTTCGTCGGGAACAAGTCCATTAATTTCTTCAATGAATGATTTTGCTTCCGGCATCGTCTTGTGCATTTTCCAGTTTCCTGCGATGATTGGTTTACGCATAAACTGCCACGTCCTTTCTCGTATTTTTTTATTTATCATTTAAAGCTACTACACCTGGAAGATCCTTGCCTTCCATGAATTCTAATGAAGCTCCGCCGCCAGTTGAAATATGGCTCATGCGATCAGCAAAATGAAATTTCTCTACTGCTGCTGCAGAGTCTCCTCCGCCAATAACTGAATAAGTGTCGTTTGCTTCTGCTAAAGCTTCTGCAACGGCTCTCGTACCGCCAGCAAACTTATCCATTTCGAACACACCCATTGGTCCATTCCAAATCACTAGCTTAGAGCTTTGAATAACATCGCTGTATAGATTGGCCGTTTCTGGTCCGATATCAAGCGCCATCCATTCTGATGGAATCTCCTCAATTGAAACCGTTTTTGCTTCCGCATCCTCTGCAAATCGGTCTGCAACTACAGCATCGACAGGCATAAGGAATTTCACGCCTTTTTCTTCTGCTTTCTTTATAAAGCTTTGAGCTAATTCAATTTTATCCTCTTCTAATAAAGACTTGCCAATATCATGACCTTGCGCTTTCACAAAAGTAAACGCTAAACCGCCGCCGATGATAAGGTTATCAACTTTATCCAATAAATTATCTATTACTTCTATTTTATCTTTTACTTTCGCTCCGCCGATAATCGCAGTAAATGGGCGTTCAGGGTTGGAAAGAGCTTTACCGAGGACATCTAGCTCCTTTTCCATTAATAAGCCAGATACAGCAGGCACATAATGGGCGATTCCTTCAGTTGAAGCATGTGCACGGTGAGCAGCACCGAACGCATCATTCACATAAAGATCAGCCAAGTCTGCAAACGCTTTTGCCAGTTCAGGATCATTCTTTTCCTCACCTGCATAGAAACGGACATTTTCTAATAGCAGCACATCGCCATCATCCATATGATCAACTGCCGCTTTTACCGTTTCTCCATAAGCCTCTTCAGCTTTGCTTACGTTTCTTCCTAAAAGAGTGGAAAGTCGCTCTGCAACTGGAGTTAAGCGAAGCTCTTCAACAACTTGACCTTTTGGACGCCCAAGATGACTTGCTAGAATGACTTTAGCACCTTGATCAATTAAGTAATTAATTGTTGGCAAAGCTGCTTTGATTCGAGTTTCATCAGTCACATGCCCATCCTTCATAGGGACATTAAAATCAACGCGGCAAAACACGCGCTTGCCTTTTAAATCTACATCTTTTACGCTCTTTTTGTTCATAGAAAAGGGCCCTCCTAAATATAATGATAGACTATTTTCTAGTTAGCTGCTCGTACTACTAAGAAAGGCGAAGCACTATACCGCAAAGGCCTAGTGCAGAAGCTAGCTTGCGTCTAGCTATGTATAATTAATCACCGTTTTCCCTCTTGCCATTGCCACAATTGGAGCTAAAACGTTTAGAAAAAGTCAAAAGAATAGGGAGAGGGATATGTCCCATTCTCCCTTTACCATTTATCATTATAGACGTTCATGCATCTAATATCCATAAATATTGGTTTGTATGCTGTTTTTTTTCAGAATACTAATTCCAATCAGATTTAAAAAAACATTGCGGCTGCCATGTCCTATTGAAAAATCAACCACAATTCCTAATAGCTTAAAAAGTGATGATTTTTTAAATGCCTTTCTCCGCCATATACTCAACTAAATCTACAACCCTATGTGAATAGCCACTCTCGTTATCGTACCACGAAATCACCTTAATCATACTACCGTCCATCACCATAGTTGATAAAGCATCAATTGTTGATGAAGCGGGATTTCCATTATAGTCTCCAGATACAAGAGGTTCCTCGCTATAAGCAAGAATTCCTTTCAATTCTCCTTCAGAAGCATCTCTCAACGCTTTGTTAACTTCATCAATTGTTACTTCTTTATCTAGTTCTGCGACCAAATCGACCAAGGATACATTCGGTGTTGGCACGCGCATTGCTCCGCCATTCAACTTGCCTTTAAGTTCTGGGAGAACAAGGGAAACTGCCTTTGCAGCACCTGTAGTTGTAGGAATAATATTTTCTGCAGCAGCTCTTGCTCTGCGATAATCCTTATGTGGCAAGTCAAGGATTTGCTGATCATTTGTATAGGAGTGAACGGTTGTCATCATCCCTCGTTTAATACCAAATGAATCATTCAAAACCTTGGCAAATGGAGCAAGGCAGTTCGTCGTACAAGAAGCATTTGAAACGATATGATGGCTAGCTGGGTCATATTTATCCTGATTAACCCCCATTACAATCGTAATATCCTCATCAGATGCAGGGGCTGAAATGATAACTTTCTTCGCGCCTGCTTCTAAATGCATAGCTGCATCCGCGCGTTTCGTAAAACGGCCAGTCGATTCAATGACGATATCCACACCTAAATCTCCCCAGCCTAATTCAGCAGGGTTGCGTTCAGCCAATACTTTAATTTTCTTGCCGCCAACGACTAAATCTTCCCCATCTACATGTACCTCTTCTTTAAATGTTCCATGTACAGAATCATATTTTAACAGATGCGCAAGCATGTCAGCGTCTGTTAAATCATTAATTGCCACAATTTCAATCTCTTCATGCCCAAATGCTGCTCTAAGTACATTTCGTCCAATTCTACCAAATCCATTTATTCCAACTTTAATAGCCATAATGAAAAACCTCCAAGTAATTTTTATTATTTCAACAATTTCAGCGCTGCCGCTTCATCGGTAATTAGCACTGTATTCTTTGGTGCTCGCTTCATATATGCGGCTATAGCTTTCGCTTTCGATATGCCGCCTGCAACCGCTACAACATGCTGTATACCTTCCAAATCATCAAGCTGAAGGCCGATTGTCTGCACTCTGTGGATGACTTCTCCAGCTTCATTAAAATAGTAGCCAAACGCCTCGCCGACTGCGCAAGCTCCTTTTAGCTTCTGTAAATCACTTTCATTTGTTTCTCTGCGTTTGGCCATTGTTATTGCATCACCAATCCCATGCAAAACAATATTGGCACTCTTTATTTGCTGTAGAACTTCTTTAATGCTCGGTTCTTTTATCATCGATTGATACATATCGTTACCTACCACATCTGGCACGTATAATGTTCGATACGCCGAGTTCGTACGCTCTGCCATTTTCGCACAAATCGTATTGGCCTGATTATTCAAATCAGCTCCTACTCCACCCCTTGCAGGTACAAATAGCAAATCTGAAAGTAAATGATGCGGTATCATTGCTTCCGCTACTTTCGCCATGGTGGAACCCCCAGTAACTGCGATTGTGTTTTTCCCATTAAATAGAGAAAGCATCAGACTCGCAGTTTCTTTACCAAGATCATTTTTTACCGACTCTTGTTCATCTGTGTTTCCAGGAACAATAATGGCCTTTTGAATGCCGAGTTTTTCAGCAAGAAGCCTTTCCTTTATGTCTATACCCTTTATTTCTTTCATCATCCCTGTCATTTCAGAAAGAACTTGCCGTCCGCTTTCAGTAAGGCTCATTCCATTATTATCTACATTAATAAGACTCTGATTCTTTAAAAAATCAACCTCACCGCGCAGCACGCGTTCAGTCATACCTAGAATGCCCGCTAAACTCCTTCTGCCAACAGGCTCCATCTGCGAAACTTGACGAAGAATATCATATCTTTTTTGCATCACTTCCAATAAATCTGGCAATACTTTTTTAGAAACCTCAATAAAAGAACTCAAGAGAAAACCCCTTCACCCCATATGGTCAATATATGTCCACCCAAGACGTTTTGTGTCCCAACTGAACAAAAAAAATAAAATCACTGCTGCTTTATATTTCCATAGTAACAGGAGTGATTTATATTTTCAACTAATGTGAGCTATTAATTCGCTTCAAGGGCTTCCTTAATCGTAAAATAATCAATTTGACCATATTGTACGAGCATTTGATTAATTTCTATCACAGGAATCATTAAACCATACTTTTCTGTCCACTCATCGCTTTGATCAATTTCATTCGCCACATAAGAAAAGTCCATTTCCTCTTTTAACTGCGCAATTATTTTTTCTGCTTGTTCACACAGTGGACAGCAAGTGCGCGTATAAAGAGTAAGTATCGGCATCTCCATGTTGTATCCCTCACAATCAATCGTATCTTTTCCTTTTGGATGAAGATGGAATCCCCAGCTGGTCGCGGTATTTTGCAACCGTTCGTCTAGAAATCACCATTCCTTCCTCATCCTTAAGCCTATTCACAATCTCCTGGTCAGATAGCGGCTTTTTCTTATTTTCGTCCTTAACCATTTGGCTTATCACATTTTTCACCTGTTGTGATGAAGTATTTTCAAAAGATGTCGTTTTAATTGTACTAGAAAAGAACGATCTCAGTTCATATGTCCCAAAAGGAGTTTGCGCATATTTTTCACGCACAGCCCTGCTTACAGTAGACTCATGTATCTCTAGCTCATCAGCAATTTCCTTCATTGTCATCGGTTTAAGATAATTCGGCCCCTTCATAAAAAAGTCCGGTTGCCGTTCAACAATTTTTAATGACACCTTCAATAAAGTTTCTTTCCGCTGTTCAATACTACGGAAAATCCATTGATAATCCTGTTTTTTCTCCTGTAAAAAACGGTTTACCTGCTGGTCAGAGCCTGTCTGGAACTTTTGAAAATATTGATTATTAAAGCTTATTTTAGGAAGGACATCATCTAAAATACTGACTGTAAATGACTCTCCATTCCATGCTATAACTACTTCAGGGGTAATATAAGCTGTCTGTTCATCCTGAAAATTAGAAGCCGGCCTTGGATCAAGCGTTTGCACTAAATCAAAGACCTCCTGAATGTCTTTTAAGTCAACATCCAAACGCTTTGATATATCCTTCCACTTTTTTTCAGCAAACAGCAAAAAATACTCTTCTATAATTTTTTCTGCCAGCTCATTGTGAGGAGTCATTCTTTGAAGCTGAAGTAATAAGCATTCCTGCAAATCTCTAGCGCCAACCCCTGCCGGTTCTAAGCACTGGAGCTCGATAATTGCTTCATTCATCTCTTCCTTAGAGGCGTGATAGTATCGAGCAATTTCGTTCGTATCAACCTTTAAGTAACCGTTTTCATCTAGATTATCTATTAAGTGGGAAACCATCTTTACTTCTTTATCATCCATTACAGCGATAGCTAGCTGTGAATGTAAATATTCCTGCAAAGACATTGTCTGCTTTGCTCCTAATTGTTCGATCCAATTTTGCTTATCTTTTTCAAACTTTACTTTCGATGGCTTCACTCTGTCATAACGGGGGTCCATCGATTGTACATTGCTTGATTCTATTTGTAATAGGGGATTTTCCAGCGCTTTATTTTCTAAAAAGGCAGAAAGCTCCTGCGTGTTATATTGTAACAGCGCAATCGCCTGCGTTAATTCCTGCGTCATTGTCAACTTTAATGTCTGCTGTTGCCATAACCCTGCTTTCATATTCATCACACATACCCCCTTCCCTCATTCTACAACAACCATCAAAAATAGTGTATAGAAATAAATTGGTAGTAAGAAAAGCGAAGGCGACTGTTCAGAGGCGACAAGCTTAAGGCGTCTCTGAAATGAAGGCGTTCTTTGCCTTCAATTCAGAGGTGGCTTAAGACCTCGAGCCTCTAGGAGCCGCAGCTAGACAATGAGAAAAGCGGAGGCGACTGTTCAGAGGCGACAAGCTTATGACCTCGAGACTCTAGGAGCTGCAGCTAGACAATGAGAAAAGCGGAAGGGCCTGGTACAGCCCCGACAAGCTTATGACCTCGAGGGGCTAGGCCATGAAGCTAGACCTCGAAAAGCGAAAGGCGACTGTAAAAAGGCTAACCATGATGTAAATATAATATCAATAACAGATAAGCCGTAAATTCACCAAAATAGTAATCGTCGAATTGGAAATTTTAATTTTTTTAATTTTTCAGAACCTTTTCCCTTTAGTTACAAAACCGTATTATTCGACATAATTCTGTATACATATGATAAAATTTCTTGTATTGGGCAAATTTTACGAAAGTAAAAGACGCAAAGCCACGGGCCTAAAACATTTGATGTCATGGTAGCCGGGTTGCACTTTTAGGATGAAATAGATTAATATTTTTCGCTTTTGATTAATTTAATCGTCCTATTTTTATAGACTTCCATTCATCGGAAATCTTTATCATTCACGATCCCTTTCTAATTTTGCCTATTTTGTTAAAGGAAAGGTGTGTAATATGATATTACCTACAGTACAAAGCGAAGATACTAAAGTGACTCATATAGTGAAGGATCAACACTCTTGTATATGCGGATTCAAATACAATGTATTTGCTACTTTTACTAAAAGAGATTTAAAAAAAATTCAATTTAAGCCAAACGAGAAAATTACATGTCCTTTATGCAAAGCTTCCTTAAACAAAAGCTATAGTCTAAACAGCTAATTTCCCAATCCTCATGTAAAAACCAACCTCGTCTTTAAACTAGGTTGGTTTTTATGAAGTAGATGTAAATTTCAACAGTATTTTCTTTATAATCCATCCTACTAGAACACCCGGTATGACGGAAAGCATAGGAAGCCATACGGGTCCAAAGAATACACCAAAGATGGTCACCTCTGTAGAATACATTAATCCTACCGTCACAAAATAGGCAGAGAAAACAAATGGTAAAAACGCATAACGCCCCTTACCTCCGCCTGCATCCTTAAAAGCATCCCATATTGCAAAAAAATATAAACAAGGATAAAACATCAACCAACCATAATTCGCAAGCTCAGCAGCTTGTTCAATCTTCCCTTGAAAACTAAGCATAATAATTTCATTAAAGTTTGCCATCACATTAAATAGGATTTCCAACCCAAGAAAGATGGTGCCTTTGAAAAATTTTCCATTTAAATACTGCCCAAACCCCGGAAAAGCTATTGACCAGAAGAGTTTTTCAATCGGTTTATTATTCACTGTTAAAACCTATTTCATTTGGAATTTATGATCAACTGATTGCGGCGCTTGCTCCAGCCAACCATATTTTATTAATAGCTTTGCCGCTTGATTGCCAAGCTCAACGGTATCAACCAAAACTGCTGCATAGATTTCTCCTAAATCTCTTCTAGATACTGTTCCTAAAGCTGTTCCATAATAACCGGTTAATGTGGCAATGAACATCACTACTTGACCGAGCATTAGTCTTTCAGAAAAAGGTGGAGTAGTAGAGTGTAGCACTTCTGAATCTAATGTAGGTGAAGTAGAGATGTTATCCTTAATCAATGTGTTTGCAAATTTTTCAACATTTTTATTAAAATGATTCACACATTTTAATAAAAACTTTTCAATATCATTTGAAGCGACTGTTTGACTTAAACCAAGAAATACAGCTTTTCCTAATGCATTTCTTTGCATATCATTGTATAAGTTCATTACCTCTACAACAGTTAATGCCCTCTGCTTCCCTACAAATCCGGAAAGGTAACTTCCCTTATCAGCAATTTCAATTTTTTCAGGAATAGGGATTGATGGGCTCCGATAATATGTACCTTTAGATTGCAGCAATGATAAAGTCCTTTTATACAACTGAATATCTTCTTGAAGGGCTTTGTTAAATAATTCTTCCACATCTTCCCGAACAGCGATTGAAACTGCGGTGCTGTATCCAATCATCCCGTATCTGGTCATATCATGAATATAGCTGAGCATCAGTATCTCTGAATACAGTTTTGGTGCAGAAATATTTACATCCTCATCTTCATTCATTGCTATAGGAATCGGATGATTTTCCTTTTCATAAATGGCAATAATCTCACTTATTATCCCATCACAGATTTGAATGGCATTTTTAATAATAGCAGTAAGCTCTTGATCTTCAGCTTTATTTTCACAATACAATAACACACATTTATACATTTTATTATTCATAAAAGTATTCCATAGCTGTGCCAATTCAGCAGCAGTCAAACGATCGTCCACATCCGTCATCATAACCCTCCCTATGAAAGATTATTGTTAGGGTGTCCTATAAGAGATGAAAGCATTCCCAGATTTTTTACAGAATCAAAATAATCAAAAAGAAGGTATCCAAATAAAGCAATGAATACCCGCTGTATTAGAGGATTTAAACCAATGTAGAAGGGGGAATGAGGTTTTTAGCCAGGCTTAATGCTTCTTTTGTTTTTCCGTTTTCTGCGTAAAAATAAAAAAGAAGCCTTTCATACTTCTCGATCATTAATGTATCTCCTGACTCTTTATAATAAGGGAGAATTTTTTCTTCAATAAGTTGGAAGGCCTGTATTTTTTGTTCTGAAAGCAGAAGGTAATAAAATTGAAAATGGAATTTTGGCAGTGCATGTGTGTTTTTCTGTAATAGTTCCATTCCTCTTTCAACTTCAATCATTAATTCTTTGTTATTTAAAGTGTGCCCATGATAGGCATTCCCTATGAGATTCTCTAAAAACATGCAATAAATCACATCCGATTCATCTACAAGACTTAACGCCTGCAAATAATAATGATGAGATTTCTCATACATCCCTCTCTTATGTAAATCATAGGCAAAGTTGTGATACGCCTTCGCTTTGCGCGCAATTGATCCACAGGCATCACATAATCTAAATAATGCCTCATAACGTTCTTTTATCTCAGTATAATTGGCGATTGATTTTGCATTTAGCTGGACTAAAAGCAACGTCTCAGCATCGATTATGCGTTGAATGTTCATTGTTTTGTGAAAATAACTTGCTGCGATTTCACCATAATAATAAGACTGCACATTTTGGTTAATCACATAATGTGCCACTGCCAGATGATAGTAATATTCATTTTGATGATAAACCTCGTGGTCTATACTTGTTAGTACGCGAATACAATCCTTGTTTCTTCCCGTTAAAAAATAATATATCCCGAGATTATGCTTAAGAAAGTTTTCTTCAAAAATCGATAATGATAAATTGCCCTGATCAATCTTTTTTATATACTCATTTGCTTTTTCGAGATTTCCTATATATAAATAATAACGGGCAAAGGTTAATGAATAGGATGCATAAAAGTCAGGCATATCCTTTAAAGGATTCCTTTCCAGCGCCTCTTTCAATCGAACAATTTCTTGATCATTTTGAAGGATAATATGATGCTGCAGCTCCTCCATCTTCTTTTCAAACGCGTGATACTTTGTTTTTTCCTCCCCCATATTAATTTTAAGCCTTTTACATAACAAAGTGATGATTTCGCTGGAATACTCCGTTATTTCTCTCTCAATTTTACTAAGATGAGTAATCGAGCAAATACCTTGAACGATTTCTTTTTGAGTCAGTTTCGCCTTTTCTCGATAATATTTGATGATTCGACCTTCCATCAGCGGAAAACCTCCAGCCTCCTTGAAAATTAAGGAAGAGACTCCTTCAGAATATTATAACAAAAGAAAAAAGCACCAGGTTTGAAACACCCTGGTGCTTTTTTCTTAATTTTTATTTGGTTCTAATTCGATTAGACGCAAGAAATACTCAAGGTCCTTTTTCCCAATCGTTTCTTTTGGATCTTTATTGCCCGCATCTGGTCCTTTAGCTAAGAAATTCTTTTCTATTAGTCTGACATCTGCTTCATCAACCTTGCCATCCTGATTGATATCTTCCTTTTTAATTGAGCTGTCTTCATCACCATAGGCATCAACGGCGTCCCTGATATCTTTAATATCAATCAGCTTATCCCCGTTTACATCACCTGCGAGTCCGAGAGCTGGACGTACGCGCTGCAGCTGGCCAATCAGCTCGCCAGCAACCTTCTTCCCTGGAATAAACGTACTGTAGCTTTTCAAATGTCCAGGCGCAGCAATCACCAAAGTATATTCCTGGCTGCTTGCCGGAATTCCTTTTACTTGGAATTGACCGTACGAATCTATTGTTCCTTTATATTTTTTGCCTGATCTTGTTTGCGCATAAATGTTGATACCTAGATTTTCCGCATCGCCAGTCCGGTTAAAGTACCCTTCTTCACTATTAAAAGCTTCTAAATTTACAGTTCCTTCAACAGTCGTATGCTTGGAAATCACCTCAAACTTCTCAGTGCTATAAAACGGCAGTTCTGCTGTCTTATTATCTTTCTGCTCATAGCTCGCAGTGACAACCTCAAATGCAGAATATTTGCTATACAAGGTATCATCAATCAATTTGAAGTTCACATCAATAATTGGCATATCTCCACTTAACCCGTTAAATGCTTTTCCTGAGAGGACAGTTTCCAACGTAACTGAGCTTGTCCAAGGTTCATCCTTGGCTACTTCAGGGTCCTTTAGTTCCACTGATATGCCTTTTTGTTTTGCATATTGTTTGATTTCCTGCGATAACTTCGCATTTTTAAATTGATAATACTCATCATAGAAGCTCACTTTATGCTGACTGGACATTAAATCTTTTACATTGTTTAAAGTAAGTGACATTGTAATCGTATCATTCTTTTTAATGGACTTCTTATTATAGTCAGCCGAAATATATGGAGTGCCTTCTTGCAGGAAAATATATCTTTCGTGATTGACTGCTGTCGCTATGTCCATTGTTGCTAATTGTAAATATAGCGCATCTTCTGCAATATCGCTTTTCTCGATGCCAAATTTCACTTCTCCATTTTCAGCAATCGGGAATGTCCGTGCAAAGTATGCGAACTTTGATGTATCAAAGAACATTGTATTAGAGGACTGGTCATACTCAAGCCCTTTTTCATTTAGAAGATCAACTGTCTGATCCTGAACATTTCCATGAACATAGAATGCTTCCATGCCATCTTCTTCAGTAAACATTGAATCGTTCAGCTCATAAACGCCAGGCTTTTTGTCCCATGAAACTTCTGGAGCAGTATTATCTACAATTACGGGTGAATCAATTGTATAAGTTTTCCCACTCTCGTCTGTAGCTATAAAATCGAATTTATAATCACCTTCAGGCAGCTTGACTCTTTCCTCTGCTATTGGATTTTCAGGGTCATTCGTAAATGGCTGCATATATCCTGTGAACATATAAATAAGAAAATATTCTCTGTCTGGCACCATATTGTTCGCATTGAGTGATCCGATATATCCTAAAGGTTCACCTGTTTTTCCATCCGATAAAATCACATCAATCGTTTCCATCGGGCTTTTCAAGGCAAACATTCCATTAATAATTGGATAATAGTGCTGCCAGAATGTAATATCATTTGCTAGCGATGGTCTATCTGTTTCAATATAGTCAATTCCTTTATCAGTAACAGTAATAGAGAAAGGAACTTGGTAGTTTTCTTCTTGATTATCTTTATTTGTAAAAATAATATACCCTTCATAAGCGCCAGGTTTTGCCGTGCTCGGCACTTTTATTGTTGCAGGAAGTGTCTTGCTTTTTTCCTTCCCTACTGCAATCGAATTTTTAATATTGAGCTTTACGCCATTTTCCTTGGCGTTTTCCACTCCTTCTATCCCTTCATTAAATTTGACGCTAATAGCATAGTTCTTTTTCTTGCCACGATTTTCAATCTCTATGTCTTTACTAATGCTGATTGCTTCATTATTTTCTCTTAAATACTCTCTACCAAAAGCGATGGATCCTGTTTCTTCTTCAATTAAAGTTTTTTCATCACCTGTCATTGTTTCTGTCTGATCTAATACTTTAATTGTTGTCTCGGCATGTACCGCTTCATATGCATCTATACGGCCTGCACCTACTTCATTCACTGAGTAATGATGCTTTAAATCAACGGATGTATTCATTAAAGCTTGTTTTACATCAAATGGATCATACTCTTCGTTACTCTGAAGGATGAGTGCGGCTACACCGGCAACATGCGGGGAAGCCATGGAAGTCCCTTGCATACTGCTATAGGAAATGGAGTAATCTTCTCCTTCTTCAGGGCTGTTAATATATTCCGGAATGGTAGAGAATACAGCCACACCAGGTGCAACGACATCTGGTTTAATATCATAGTTACCGTTTACCGGCCCTCTTGAACTAAAGTCTGCCAAGGTATCGCCTTCGGTTTTTGTACTGGATAAGTCTTTGAAACTAACTGTAGAAACTCCGCTATTTTTCAGCTTTTCCCCTTCTTCTTTAGACAGGCGGAACGACGGGATATAGCCTTTGCCTTCACCTAGATAAGCAGAGATTTGTCCATCAGTATTATTATAAATAATGGTAGCGATGGCTCCTGCTGCTTTTGCATTTGCAATTTTCTCATCAAAAGTTAGTGTTCCTCTTTCAATTAATGCCACTTTCCCTTTAACATCGATACCTTCAAAATCACCGGCTTGTCCTATTCCTGCAGAGACTAGCGGTAGATTTTTCGCTTCTAATAGTTTTAATTGGTCAGAGAAATTCTTCGCTAATAACATAAGTGATAATGTATCTTTCCCAGCTGATAGTGACATCGTTGGGATATTCATCGCTGAATCACTTGCACCGACTGTAATACCTAAAGCTGCTGTTCCCGGAGAACCTAATGTCTTCTCACTTGGCCCTGCGTTTCCAGCTGCTACAACAGCAACCACACCTGACAGCATCGCATGATTGATTGCGATCGATGTTGGATCTAACGGATCATTAACAGAAGATCCCAAGGAAAGATTCATGACATCCATTTCGTCTGAAACCGCTTTATCAATTCCGGCAATCACATCTTCATTAGTACCGGAACCATATGGACCAAGTACGCGATAATTATATAAATCTACTTCCGGAGAAACGCCTCCAACAGCATAATCAACATCATTTTGTTTATTTGCTGCGATCGTTCCCGATACATGTGTTCCATGCGAAGTATAATATTTGGATCCATTATAATCCTCTGGATACTCTGAGTTCTGCCAATCTTCATAGGTTGTTTCCATCGGATCAGCATCATTATCGACAAAATCCCAGCCTTTCACTGCATCCGGATCTATCTCTTTTGGATCCTCGCCATCAGTATCGCGATATCCTTTATAGCTTTCAGTTAAATCAGGATGATTATAATCGACCCCTGTATCGATGACCCCTACTTTGATTCCTTTACCAGTTATATTTTCATCATGCAGCTTATCTACTCCAATTTGCGGAACACTGTCTGCCATTTTTGGAGAGATTCCCTCTTTTCCTTCAGGTACATCTAATTGAAGCTCTTTATTGCTCCACACTCTCTTTACTTCATCGGAGGCTAATAACTCCTTTACAGCGATGCCTGGAAGCGTCATAGATACACCATTTATCACATGTTTGTATTCTCTATTAATTTCAATTGCTGCTGGATCATAATCCTTCATACTCTTCTGTTTTTTAAATGAAGATACAAATTTTTTGAAAGCTTGGTGAGACTGTTCAACTTGAGTCTCTGCTGCAGCTTCGAGCATTCTTTTTCCAATGGCAGCTTGCTGCTTGACCGCTACTTTGGCAGGCAATGTCTTAAATTCGACAATCACCGAAACCATTTCCGAACTATTTTGCTCTACATCAGGCGCAATCGTAAATGTAGGGGCTGCCGTTAATTCATTTAGAGCTTTCCTTTCCTCTGCTGACAAACCCTTTAGCATTGATTCAACATTCTCATAGGAGATCGGTTCCTGCTTTGCAGCTAATGGATAAGAAGGTACAGCCATTGAAAGCAGCAAGCCCGCTGCTAGTGTAGTAGCAATAACCGATTTCGATTTTATTAATTTCATATTTTCCCCCCTCAACATCTTAATGAAAATTAGCTATTTTCTAATAATAATGATAGAGCGACGGAAGCACGTTTGTAAATTGGGGTAATTTTTTTAGGAGAAAGGAACTGAATCAAGTTCACTTTTGATTTTCCAGGAGGCAAATTGAACTATTTTCCTTTAAAACAATAGGGCATTACATAGAAAAAGATTCTTATTTGCTTATATAAACATAATTATTAGGGAAGGATTGCCCCAAATTGAAAAAAGCGGAGAATATTCAATTTAGAAAATTGATATACTCCGCTTTTCCATAAAAGATTTGTTCATCAAACTTGGATTCTATATAAAACACCTTGGATGTACTGTAAAACTGGCTTTGCAATAGAAATGAGAAGGACAAAAAACTTATCACTAACAGCTCGCGTCTAACTTACGAGATGCTTTAGATTCACTATTGTAAATCTGCACCAGACTTCAAGCCTGATACCCCTGAGGTTGAAAATCCTGCAAAATTATTCCCTGCACGTACTATTTCTGTTCCACTAGTTATTGATAATGCTGTAGGAGTGACATAAGCAGTCCCTAAATTTCTACACGTATTACCTGTAATACTGACTCTTTTAATACCTGTTAAAGAAAGGTGAGCATGTGATGAACTGTTATCTCCATTCACTCCACCTATTGTATTCCCAATTATTGTACTCGTATCTACCCCGGAAATGTAAATACCGCTTTTTCCAATTCTTTTAATATTATTATTAGAAATGGTCGCGTATGCTGAAGGACCAGAAACTTCTATTCCATGACCGCCAACACTATCAATAACATTGCCATTCATATTTACATTCCAAATATTTCTACATGCTATGCCAACTTTCTTTGTGCCATAAATTCTATTGCCTTCTACACTACAATCTTCAGAATGATTTAAAAGTATGGCATCGTTGATCGAGGTAGACTGGCTTAATACAATCACATTCCCTGATACAATTACTCCTTTAGCTTTTCCGGAACTTTCTCCATAAACCTCTATAACACGCCCGCTGGACATCCCGCCTTTTATTACGTTACCTGAGATATAGCCATTTTCTACAACTTGGGATAATCCTGTTTGCACACCATTTTTGTCCTCAGTATGACTATCTGGAGGATTATTAAGAATATTAGTTCTCCAATTGATACCTGCATTACAATCATTCAATTTATTATTTGAAATAGTAATGTTTTCCCATGCATATGCTCTAATGGCAAAGCTCAGGGTGTTTTCAATTATATTGTTCATAATATGAATGTTCCTATGGAGAACGCCAATTGTTGCTGTATGTGACCCAATCGCCCTTGCAATCCGATTAGCTCCCGATGTACCACTATTGCCAAAGTAACAATCAGTAATCCACACATCTTCACAGGGGGTTTCATCATCTGCACCTAAGATTGTATTATTCCTTTTACTTAAATCCAATTGGATGGCCTCATTTAAAGTAGCTGTTCCAACATACCCTCTAAACTCACAATTAGTTACTTTAATATTTTTTGAAGAATTGAATTCAATATGATGGGAATTTGCAGCATCTAGAAAAACTGCTTTTTCTATAGTTAGCTTATATGCATGTCCAAAGTGAAAAATAGACGCTTTACTAGTTTGCTTTACCCCATTTCCATCCCAAACTCCGCCACTAATTGTGATATTTCCATTCCCATTATATTTAGTAAAGGTGGATGGAGGGTAAATTGTCTGGTTCTTTTTATAGCCGTTAATCATTAAATAGCCAGCATGATCTCTAATGATTCTCGCATTTTTTTCTGCAATAATAGTTGTGTTTTTAAAGACTATTAGCTCTTTAGTCATTCTATATACTCCATCAGGAACATATACTTGAATTCCTAATGAATTTTGTGCCATATTTAATATTTCTTGAAAAGATGAAGTATCATCAGATACTCCATCTCCTTTTGCTCCATTTTCCAATACATTTAATACTGGCAATCCTTTGTAGTTAATTGATTCCAAAAGAATTCCTCCAAATAATTTTATTAATCATTAAAGGTTAGCTAACCCTTAATATTTGTCCAGGAAAAATCGTGTAGTTTGCATCCAAGCCATTCCAAATGCGAATTTGCTCAATCGTGCTGCCGTACCTGACAGATAAAGAATATACAGTATCACCAGAAACGACAGTATGATAAACTACACTACCCAATGGAATTAAATTAAAGGCTCTCACTAGACCATTTACATGACCTTGTGCAATTGCATGAATAAATGAAGCCTGTTTTAACTTGTTTGCGTCATCTACAGTATCAATGAAGCCATTCTCGGTAAGAATTGCCGGCATTCTTGTTTCTCTTAGGACGTGAAAATTTGCTTGCTTTTTGCCCCGATCACGGAAATCAACAACCTTCATCACCTCTTCATGAATAAGATTTTGATAGGTGGTCGTTGGCGCTCCTAAGCCGGGATAAATATAATCTTCATACCCGGTCCCACCTCCTGCGTTAATATGAACAGATAAGAAGAAATCCGCACCCCAATTATTAGCTGCAGTTGTTCTTTCTGCCAGCGAAACTGTTTGATCGCCAGTTCGGCTCATTAGTATTGACACATTGCTGTACTCATTCAGCATGTCCTTTATTCTATTTGAAATTTGCAGCGTCAGCTCTTTCTCCTGCAAACCGTTACCTATTGCACCTGGATCATTACCGCCATGACCTGGATCGATGAAAATTTTTACCATAATTATTCTCTCCTTTAATATATTTTCTTTTAATTGATTGTTATAAAATTCTTCAATATAAAAAGCAACCCAAAATGAGTTGCTTAAAAATCTAATTATTCTTTAGGTGGCCAAACTGGAATAAATATGCCATCTAGTTTTACATACCCGGCATCTCCCTTGGCTTCATTGCTCCAATAATACATTTGCAGCTCGCCGTTAGAACTAACAATTATTTTATATATTTCTCCACTGCTATTACCTGGTACCAAAAAGTGTAGCGAAAACATAGGCTGCATATGTGGTGGCAATTTCATAAAAGGTTTGTTTGGCTCCCCTCCTTTTATTGTGCCTACTAAATAAAGCGTGTTATTTGGCATATGCCATGCCCTGGTTACTGATGACCCTGAAGTGCCATAATCTTCCCACCCATTTATTAGATATGGAGCAAGTCTCACATGGTTATTAGAGTGATATTCCCATTCTGCTGCCTCATCTGACTTTAATTTAAAAATATCGCCGATTGGACTTAATGCCTCACGAACCGAATGTTCAGGTCTATCTTTCCCTACATATAGAAAATCCAGCATGCTGCGTTCTGTTTTTCCATCATCATCAGGCACTCTATTAATAGTGGAACAATGAAAGACTGTTTGCGCACTCCCGCCCCCATCCAGCATAAATGCAAAATCCATACTCATCGATAGCAATACTCTAACTACATCTCTCGCAGTCATTCCTTTTTCTGCTGATCGCCTTCCTTCAGACGTAAAGAAATAAGTATTTCCATACGCATCTTGGGCAATGGCTTGTCTTGGGTGCCTTTGCCAAAAAACATCTCTCGAATCAAGTATCACGTCACTTACTGACTGTCCGTTCTCTATCAATGGAATAAACGCTGTTAAAGCATCTTTGAAGCCGTCATCCAATATTCTTTGTGCACTTGTATTAGGTGGATAGGCCTTTAATCTATTATCCTCGCCGATAGCTAATATATAATTATAAGCTTGTTTGCTTAATTCCTGCTGAATAGCTCCATTATAAATACTGGTACCTACCACCCTCATTGTATTTGTACTATAGGTTGAACAGTTAGCTACTAATGTGGCTGCATTTCTAGCTGCAAAAGACCTTGGAGTCTCAAGTTCTTTTTTGTTGTAATCATTCGAACTGAATCCACGTTTTAGCTTTATTAGCTCACCATCAGAGTCGTATTTTGGTATTTTGGATATATAATATGTTGTGTTTGTTACTTCATCTTTAAATCGTGTAAATGTTACTTCTTCATAAAAAATATTTGCATTCATTATTGATTCCACTTCTATCGTCCCTCATCCTCTCAACAATACTTTTATTATCTCGGCCATTGATATCTTTTTGCTTGATCGCTATCTTCTAGTCCCCTTGTGGTCGGATCATTTATAGCATTGGCAACACTTAAAATAGAGATGAACAATATATACGGATTAGAAATTGCCTCTGCTATTAAAGTAATTAGAGATTCCCAAGTTGTCATTTCCTGCATTGTCAGTCCGTAATAGCCCATCATTGGTATTAGAAATGAAAACAAGACCTGCAAGCAAAAAACAGGATTTTTTAATCTGATTTTCCAATTAATCATAATTACACCCCTGTTCCTATTGCTGCATAAAAAATAGCTACGAAGCCGCCGATTAATGCTATGATAATTGCATTTGTAATCGACCTACGCAGCCACTTGGTATCTTCTTTAATTTCCGATAATGTTGATTTAATTTCTTTTATATCCCTTTCGTGAAAGTCCGTTTTCCGAATGAGCTGATTAATTATTTCATCTCGCTGAGTATCTTTAATCTTTAACTCATCCAATTCTTTTTGAATCTTTTTCTTCCATTTATCGAATGATTCTCTATTCATGATCTATTCTCCTATATTCAAAAACTCACAACAGTTATTTAGAGTAACAAATGGTGAGCATTAACTAATGTTGTCACAAAATACAATCACCTCTCTCTAATAGATAACGCCTTCCTAAACTCCTCCTTATTGAAATAGTAGCTTAGCAAAAGATTATAAAAAATAAAGACGCCCGTATTTGTAATAGGGCGCCTCTTGATATCTTTCACTAATATCATATTAACACGCTTGCAGCCTAATGCTCATTTTACATTCAGTATGCTTTCGTTTTTCATTCGTTTTGTTTTTTCTCAATAAAAAATGAACACAGCTTTATGCCATGCTCATTCCATATCCTTATAGATTGCTATATTCAGTGCCATAGCTAACTTTAATAGTAGTCTAGGCTTAAATTTTTGATGGTAATATGACTCACTCATTCCAAGGGAATTATACACTTCATAATCAAATAATTCCTCTTCATCTAAATATCTTAAGTAAAGGGCTTCTCTCTCTTTTGGAGCTAATCGGTTTATAGCTTTTGTAAACCATTCAACGAATCTTACTCTTTTCCGCTCTTCATCTACTGCTTTAATTGCGAGATCTTCAGTCGCTGAGTAAAAAGAATTTGTATTTGCTGGGGGAACAAGCGAATAGGTAGCTGTAATCTTTGGAAGTCTTTCTTCAGGAATGGTTAGCAAGTACAACCTATAGGTTTCAATAACTTCTTCAACTTTTAATCTTGTCTGTTTTTTATCAATTTCCGGCAGTTTCAATTCTATCGACATTTACTTTACCTCCTCATTAATATACTCAAATTCGTATTTCTATTTTTAATGGTAAATTCAATTTCGTACTAAGTCAATACAATTTTTTCAAATAATACTCAATATCGCATAATTGTTATTTACCATTATGAATTTTACATGTTAAAATGAATTAAGGGTACGATATATCGTATATAAGTGATGATGGGAGAATGAAGATGGATAAAAGGGCGGATATAATAAAGAATTTAATATTTGAAACCGGTCTTAATCAAAAAGCTTTCGCACAAAAGATTGGAATTCCTTATACAACTTTGCGATCTATGCTGCAAAGAGGGATTGGGAACGCCTCTGTCGATAATGTGATAAAGGTTTGTAAAGGACTCGGTATCACAACAGATCAATTGGAAAATATGTCTAAAGATGAACAGCACAATTCATCTACGACGGATAAAGAATTGCCTCAATTAAATGCCAAAGATCAAAAAGATATCGAGATTGAACTGCAAAAGCTGATTGATGGATTATCCGGCCAAAATGGATATGCTGCATTTGATGGGCAAACAATGGAGGATATGGACAAGGAAGATAGGGAGCTCCTTATTGCAAGTTTGGAAACGTCGCTAAAGTTAGCAAAAAGACTGGCAAAACAAAAATTCACCCCAAAGAAGTATCTTAAGTAGGTGTTTATATGTCATCTCATATTATTAAAGAAGTACAAAAATTAACTAAACGCTTTAATACAAATTGTCCATTCAAACTTGCAGAAGCTTTAGGCATCCATATTTTATTTGAGGATCTTGGCAGTACATTAGGCTACTACAATCAACATTTCAGAATAAAAATCATTCATATCAATCAAAATGAATCTGAGCAAAAGCAAGAATTTATCTGTGCCCATGAACTAGGTCATGCTATTTTACATCCTCAAGCAAATACCCCTTTTCTAAAAAGGTATACTCTTTATTCAACAGATAAGATGGAACTGGAAGCTAATCTATTTGCAGTAGGTCTATTATTTTCAAACGAAAAATATGATGGACAATTAAGCATTAGAGAAGCAGTTGAAGAATATGGGGTGCCAGAGAAAATTATATCTAATAGTTTGGATTGTGCAGAATGAGTTGTTAAATAATAGATACAAAACTCCCCCTATTGATGCAGGAAAATTATCACTTTCTGTCGAAGAAAAAGTTAATCAGATAATGGGGAGAGTGAGATTTGGTGAATATGGATTTTAATTTCGTCTCAAACGGAAAGTATAATGTAAGTATAAAAGACGGTTACTTAAGCTGGAGTCGAAAAGGATTAAGAAACTTTATGATCCAAGGTTCCAAAGGAGAAAAATCTATTCCAATTAAAAGCATTACAGCCATTCAACTAAAAGAACCAGGATTAACAACAGGGTATATACAATTTGCATACAGCGGTTCTTCAGAAAGTAAAGGCGGTACAATGAGTGCCGTTAATGACGAGAACACGATTTTATTTTTAAAAAAGGAATTAATGCAAGCTAAAGAATTAAAGAGTATGGTTGAATCTATCCAACGCCAAAATAGTACCTCATCACCTCAAATTAGCGGTGCTGATGAAATTATTAAGTTTAGAAATCGTGAGATTCCGGTTCTTAAGATGTGGGTTCGATTCCTGCCGAGGGCGTTAACAAAAATACACCCATTATTTTGAATATCCGTTGCAGTACCAGTTCTATTAAATGCCGATAAACGATGATATATCAATGCTTATAAAGCTTTTCAGTGTTTCCACTACATACTATACAGCACAAAAACGAACCTTACGTTAAGACAATAGTACCTGAAGTGGATATACTTGCCAATTCCCTCAATCTAACCATTAAGCTATATTACTTGTTTCCTAACGCTGATCCTCCGTTTAGTAACTCCCATTAATCCTGTATCATAAGCGTGCTTGATGTTTTCCCCATTCGTAGCCCATTCTAAGTTCGAAACATAGTTGTTTTGTTTATTTCCATTTGAATGATTAACTTGCGGTTTATTTTCTGGATTTGGAATAAATGCTTCAGATACAAGGCGATGTATCTTCATCGTTTTCTGTTTTCCGTTTTGGCAGAGATTAATCTGCTGATAACCTTTTGAAGAGGTTCCTTGTTTAAGGATTTTTTCTGCTATTGTTTTATTCTGGCCGTCTGATCTAACAATCGTTCGTTCCAGACTTTTTACTCGACCTTTATTGCTCACCTGATATAAGCCCTCATAACCCGATATGTCCTTCCAAATTTCCAATTCGATCAGCCCCAATAATTGTTATAACCAAATGTTATGAATTATCGGAGAGGACTTCTATAAAACCTTTCGCTTTTTTATTGAATCTTCCTTACATTCCAAAAAACCCTTCAAATATAAAAAAGCATCCAGAGGGATGCATATAATTATTCTTTACCGTATACTTTAAGAAGTCTTTGAAAAGCTTCGTTATCTTGTACGACATTAAGATACTCTACTTCTTTTTTTAAATGTAATAATTGCAATTCTTCTGTGTTAGAAATTATTGGACTTTTTGAAGCGATAGTTGCACTCACTAATTGTGTCAATGGTTCTCCAATTGCTTGCTTAAAGTTAAAGCCTAGAAGTTGCAAAATATTTAAAGTTTCCTTAGATAATATTGGCTTAATAATATGTAAAGCCATTGTGGCTTTTTCAGCTTCTTCACCTTCGTTTTCTTGTAAGAGTGTTTCTAACAAAGGAATAATATTTTCGGTTATATATTCAATATCCTCATCTGAAATCTTTTGCATAATTAATTTTTCTTCATAGGCTTGTACGATTTGAATTAATTGATTTTTATCAGAGATTAAATCATTTATTATTTCTTCAAGATTTCTTATTACTTGTTCCTGATCCCCTGTCGTTTTTGCGGTCTTTATTTTATCTATTATTGCTGTTGCACTATTTTTTGTTAAAATGCCCGCAAAATTAAAACCTAGTTTCATTAATTCAGAATTTATATCCATTAAACTAAAACCTCCTTACCTACTCAATTCGACAAAAGGATATATTTTCCTTCTGCTACCGACAAAAAATCACCCCGAATGATACTATAAAAATAAACATTCATTTTGAATTTCCTAAATAATTGCAAATTCAAACTCATCTTCAGAAAGTAATTCTTTGGTACTTGTCACTTTTGATTTATCTCTTATATCCCCAATATTCAATTTGTAATATTCATCAACAGATTTTTTAGTTAAAATGAACCTTACTTCCCTTTGTTGTTTAAAGAAGTTATCTTTCCAAAATAAAATGTTCACGGATAGTTCATCAAATTCCTGTTTTCTTGTGGCACTATAATATTTATAATCCTGATACCGCACATCTCCAATAGCTATCCCTAAATCTAATTTGTTTGATGATTCTATCATTCTGTCTGTAAATTCATTTGTTAAAATTACTGCTGTATCACCAAAAGTTTCCTCAAATAATATTTGATCTTCCAATGATATATCAATTTTTGCAGTTATTATTTCATTTTCCACTTTAGTAATTACAAAATCACTTGATTGAAAATGAGTAAGACAAAAGAGAGGCATCTTCTCCGTTCCCCTATATCTTTCAACCATTTCCCCTGAAGATGAAGTGGCAATAACCATTCCTGTCTTAGGGTCAATAAGTTTAACTCTTGTACTCCTAACCACATGTGATACTTCTAGTTTGTCTCCTTGACCTTTTTCTTTTGTCTTTTTTTCCAACTCTATAAAATAATTAAAATTTTTCATATAAATTGTTCCGTTTAGGAGGTCGTCCAAGTATTCTTTCTTCAAGAACTTGACGTACATTCCAATATTTTCGTATCCTTTAATCTCATTTAACCTTTTACCTATCATGTTATCTACTCATTTCTTTATTTTTATTCAGTTTAAAATATTCAACAGAAAGGAGATAATTCCCTTCTATAACCGATAGAAAAAGCACCCAGAAGGATGCTACAACTTACTTAGCTTTAATACTAAGTACATCAAATTTTGATCTAATAATTCTGGAATCAAGACGAATAATATCTCTTTCTAATAGTTGTTTTTGTTGATTCAGATCTTCTCTTATTTCATTAATTAATTTCCTAGTACCGCTGATATGTTTAATGGAAACATTAGTAATCTTTTCTTCAATGATACCTAGGGTTCTAGGTTCATCCACTAAAACTCTCTTTAAAGTTTCGGTATCATAATTTTGTCCTAACTTTATTTTCTCTCTTATTAAGTTTAGTTCAAACTGGATCATATCCAAATATCTAACCATTATTTGTTTATCTTCATCTAACTCTTTTTTCCAGTTTGAAACCTCTTCTTTTTTCTTAAACTTCCCAGATACATAAAAACCTGAAACTACACCGGAAACCAAACCAGTCCCCAGACCAATTAGGGTATTTAATATTATATCGTTCATTTACCTTAATCCCCTTTTAGCTTATAATTCGACAAAAGGAGATAATTTCCTTTTTATTATCGTCTTTTTTCATTTCTCAACTATATAATTAAATTATTATTGATTTAAATTAAAGAAATTTAAAATATAAAATTGGGGGATATCAATAATGAAAAAGGAAATTGATTTACTAGGCTTTATAAAACTTAATCCAAAATATTTGATTGGTTTAGTTATTGCTTCTGCTATACTTCTATTTTCACCTGATATATTTTTGAATAAACTTGCAATTACTTCATTTGTAGATAAATACAGAGTTTGGATTGGTTTAGTTTTCTTAGTTACAGCCTCTTTATTAATTTCACATCTAATTTGGTATATATCCTATTCTGTAAAAGATAGATTAGATGGACAATCGTTTCAGAAGTTGGGAAAACAAAGGCTTAAAAATTTAACTCCAAGAGAAAAAGAAATACTAATTGACGCTTATTGAAAGTTGCGCCTACTTCATGACGTTTTTTTAATTGTTGTATGCCTTCATAAGGATTTTTACTGACATACTTTTTACGTAAACAAAAGGCAAAGAATGTTAGACCTGCTCTAAGTCGCGTGTTAATGGTATTTATTGCACGTCCTAAACTTTGTTGATGTTCAATAAACTTTTCAATATGAGTCGTATTAATTTTTCTAATATCGTTAATTGGTGCTTCAATTTCTGCTAAACTTCTCATAGTTTGAAGTAATTCTTTGTCATAAAAAGTAATAGTATGAGGTGAAAGTCCTTTTATTCGACAGTTCTTTAAAAATTCAACATAGGCTTGTTTGAAATTAGAAATTGTTTTAGTTCTGGTGGATAAAGATTGAAGTGATTGTTTTACTTCTATTTTAGAAATGGCTTTTCTTCTAGTAGCGATAGTAGTAACCTCCTTTGCTAACAAGGAGCGTGTTATATTACTTGGTATTTTTCGTGGTATTTATTAATCATGAAGTCTGATAAAAAAGGCAATAAAAAAACAGTATCCCCACGAAATAAATACCGTAGAAATACTGTTATATTAACCTTTATAACTAATTTTATAGCGCCCTCGGCAGGAATCGAACCCACATCTTAAGAACCGGAATCTCACGTGCTATCCGTTGCACCACGAGGGCATAAAATGAAATAGTGACGCTCACAAAATTTTCAGCGTTACGAGTATTAATTATATGGTATATTTAGCTAGTTTGCAAGCTTTCTTTGTTTAAATGAAGGGATTTTTGGGTATCATGGAAACGGGACAACCTTGATACGAATGATGTCGAACGATTCCTTATAAGTTGAAAGCCGATTCGTTTGACCTTTATTGACCATCCGTGTATTATAAAACTACATACATTTACCAATGGTGAGGTTCTTTTTAAAATACCTTGCTACACTTTTTACCTTTGAAGGAGGAATTGGAAATGAACTTAATCCCTACAGTAATTGAACAAACAAACAGAGGGGAACGCGCTTACGATATTTACTCTCGCCTTTTAAAAGACCGTATTATCATGCTGGGAAGCGCAATTGACGACAACGTGGCAAACTCCATTGTCGCTCAGCTATTATTCCTTGAAGCAGAAAACCCTGATAAGGATATTACATTATACATCAACAGCCCTGGCGGAAGTATTACTGCTGGTATGGCCATCTATGACACAATGCAATATATCAAGCCGAATGTTTCTACTATCTGCACAGGTATGGCAGCGTCCATGGGTGCATTCCTTCTTGCTGCTGGTGAGAAAGGCAAGCGTTTTGCCCTCCCAAACAGTGAAGTAATGATCCACCAACCACTTGGCGGTGCACAGGGTCAAGCAACTGAAATTGAAATTGCTGCTAAACGCATCCTTTTCCTACGTGAAAAGTTAAATAGCATTCTTGCGGAGCGCACTGGTCAGCCACTAGACGTTATTTCTAAAGACACTGACCGTGACAACTTCATGACAGCCGAAAGAGCACTTGAATACGGCTTGATCGATAAAATCATCACAAACAACCCAAACGAGGAAAAGAAATAATATTAACCTTCAGCAGCCAGCAAAACCGGCTGCTGTTTTTATTTAAATAAAAAATGGGTGCCTGTCACCTACAAGATACGACAGGCAATGTCGAATCCTGTAGGTGATAGGCACCCATAACAACATGAAAAAAGAAAAAGCGTTTATTATTGGTTTTCTTCCTGGATGTAGTGTGCGAGTTTGTTTAGGGCTTCGGTTTCGTCTTTGCCTTCGGCGATGATGGTGACGGTTGAGCCTGCGCTGACGGCCAGACTCATGAGACCCATGATGCTTTTGGCGTTAACCTTTTTTCCTCCTTTTTCAAGGAAGATGTCGGATGAAAAGCGATTGGCCTCTTGTACAAATAAGGCTGCTGGGCGCGCTTGCAGTCCGGATTTGATCTTAACCTCCACTTGTCTTTCTACCATGTCTTAACCCTCCAAACCATTAGGAATAATTCAGTTCTCCCGTTTTAATCTTTTCAGCAATTTCATCAATTTTTCTTAATCGATGGTTGATGCCCGATTTACTTATCGTTCCTCCTGAGACCATTTCACCTAGCTCTTTTAATGTTACATCTTGATAAGCAACTCTAAGTTCTGCAATTTCTCTTAGTCTATCCGGAAGTACTTGGAGGCCGACGGTTTGTTCAATATATCTAATATTTTCAACCTGTCTTAATGCCGCACCAATGGTTTTATTCAAGTTCGCTGTTTCGCAATTGACGAGCCTGTTTACGGAATTTCTCATATCGCGGACAATCCGGATGTCTTCAAACTTTAGAAGTGCGCTATGTGCACCGACAATATTCAGAAATTCTGTGATTTTCTCGGCTTCTTTTAAATAAGTAATAAAGCCCTTTTTTCTTTCTAACGTTTTACTATTAAGATCAAAGGTATTCATCAATTTGCTAAGTGCATCATTATGCTCTTTATATAACGAAGCGATTTCTAGATGATACGATGATGTTTCTGGATTGTTAACAGATCCTCCAGCAAGGAATGCTCCCCTTAAATAGGCGCGTTTACAGCATTTCTTTTTAATTAATTCATTGGAAATATCATGTGTAAAGACAAATCCTTCGCTAATGATCTTTAAATCATCAAGAATCATCTTTGCATGATCTGCTAAGCGAACAATATACACATTATTTTTCTTTAATCTCATTTTCTTTCTGACAAGAAGCTCTACTTGAGAATTGTAGTTCTTTTTTATAAGCGTATATATTCTTCTTGCAATTGCCGCATTTTCGGTTTGAATATCCACAATCAACTTTTTATTGGAAAAAGAGAGGGATCCGTTCATCCGGATGAGCGCCGACAATTCTGCTTTTCCGCAGCAGTCTTTCGTCTCAAGGTTTGTTAATTCTTTTTTTGTTTCCGAAGCAAAAGACATACCTTCACCCCCTACCTGCGATACATACCAGTATTTTTATTGCTTATCTATTTCTTCTAAAATAAGGTGATAAATCATTTTTGCCACTTCATTCGTATCATGACGAATCGCGCCATTGTCTAAACTGACAATTTCACCTTGAATCACATCTATTCCAAGATCATATAATCGGTCCATATCATAAACAACAGGTTTTGCCATCTCTTCTTTATATCTTTCCTGAATATGCTGCGGAATTTCTTCCTGATTGACGAGAATGGTATCTATACATCCAATTTCCATATGGTCATAAATTGCTTGGACATGATCACTCGCTCGATAATTGAGCGTTTCTCCAGCTTGCGTCATTAGATTGCATATATACAGCTTATTCGCTTTAGCATTACAGACTTCCTGGCCTAAGAATGGCACAAGCAAGTTGGGAAGGATACTTGTATATAGGCTTCCTGGTCCAATCACAATTAAATCAGCCTGCTTGATTGCTTGAATCGTTTCTGGAAGCGGTGTTATTTTTTCCGCTGTTAAAAACACCCGCTTAATCTTTTTCCCTGAATAGGGAATTTTTGATTCTCCAGAAACAATGGTACCATCCTCCATCTCTGCATTTAAAACGACACTTTGTTCAGCAGCTGGCAATACCCTACCTCTGACATTTAGCACTTTACTCATCTCTTGAATCGCATGGACGAAGTCGCCTGTAATTGAGGTCATTGCGGCTAGTATTAAATTGCCGAGCGAGTGGCCTGACAATTCATTCGAAGTTGTAAAACGATGCTGAAACATTTCCTCGACTAAAGGTTCTACATCTGATAGAGCAGCTAAAACATTACGAATATCACCTGGAGGAGGGATGTTTAAGTCTTCCCTCAGCCTGCCCGAGCTGCCGCCATCATCAGCAACCGTCACAATTGCAGTAATATCCACAGGGTATTTTTTTAGGCCCCGCAATAATACCGGCAAGCCTGTGCCGCCACCGATGATGACTATCCTCGGTTTTCTGTTCATGTTGTTTGCTTTCTCCTCTCAATATCACGGTGAGTAATTCTAGTATTATAATCATTTTTAAAATGATTTGCGAGATATTCAGTTAAGGCAACAGAACGATGCTGTCCTCCGGTGCACCCGATGGCTATGACAAGCTGCGCCTTTCCTTCTCTTTTATAATGTGGTAGCATAAACGCTAATAAATCCGTGACTTTTTCTAAAAACTTATTTGTTTCGTTCCACTTCAACACGTATTTGGCTACTTCGTCATCCAGCCCTGTCTTCGGTCTCATATGTTCAATATAATGCGGGTTTGGAAGAAAACGGACATCAAAAACTAAATCGGCATCAATCGGCAGACCATGCTTAAAGCCGAATGACATGACATTCACTGTAAAAAGAGTTTGCTTGTTAGCTGAGAACTCTACTAATATTTTCTCACGCAATTCTCTAGGCTTCATATCAGATGTTTTATAAATTAATTGTGCTCTTCCCTTTAACTCCTCAAGCAGCTCTCGCTCTAATTTAATTCCTTCCATAGGCAAGCCTGATGGCGCCAATGGATGAGACCTTCTCGTTTCTTTGTATCTCCGCACAAGTGTGGAATCGTCTGCATCAAGAAAAAGAATCTTAGGGGTTACCCATGATGTTTCCGCTAAATCATCCAGTGCCTTAAACAGATGTTCAAAAAATTCTCGGCCGCGTAAATCCATTACTAAAGCGACCTTATTCATCTTATTCCCGGAATCCTTCATCAGTTCAAGAAATTTTGGCAACAGGGTGGGTGGCAGATTATCAACACAGAAAAAGCCTAAATCTTCAAAGCTTTGAATGGCCACTGTTTTCCCGGCACCTGACATACCCGTAATAATAACCATTTGTGTTTCATTTGCTGCAACCGTACTCATTTTCGTTTCCCCCTGTTTTTAGTTTCAGCTTGGATCTAGTCGATAACTGATTAATTCAAAATTTGGCGTATAAGTAAATGTGCCATAAATCATCCTATGTCCATTAATCATATATTCCAGTATGTGATGATCACCTGCTGCCATCGGCAGGTTTTTCACCTCTTCTATTGGATGCCAATTTAATTTGCCTTCCTCCGACTCGTCAAGGTTCAAACCGTCGGCTTCAGTTGCAAAAAATGTGAACATCATCCACTCCGAGAGAACTTTATCTCCATCTTTCATTATAAAAGTGAAGATTCCTTTTATATTTGGATTCCGCAAATAAATTCCTGTCTCTTCTCTATATTCACGGATGCAAGAGTCACGGACTGATTCACCTGGCTCCATTTTCCCTCCTGGTGCAACCCACCAGCCTCGCCGCGGCTTTTGCAACAATAATACTTGATTATCTTTTAGTAATACGCAGTTGGTGACCCTCTGCAACGACCCTCACCTCGATTGCTGTCATTTATTTTTATTTTAGGCAGATAAGGCCTTCATTTATATTTATTCATTTAATTATACTATTTTTACTATAGTGCTACAACGATGGCGCGTATTCCATTCGTAATCCTTCGCCCTCATCTAGTATTATTTGCCCACCCACGCTCCTTCATTAGCAAAAAAAGAGCACAGGGGCTACCTGTGCTGTACAAAGGAATATATCTTTAAAAGGGGGTCAATTTCTATCTTTATCATACCCGAAATTTATTTCATGAACGTTACAGGAGAGTTAAAACATAATGACGTTTTGTAAATGTTTAGTTCGTTTGGTTTTATTTACATATTATATTAGTTAGCAGTTGTTTTTAAGCTCTCTTGAAGTTCTTCAATATAATGTTGTGCAGCTTGAGCAGCAATGCTTCCATCACCAGTAGCTGTCACGATTTGACGCAATGTTTTTTCACGAATATCTCCTGCCGCAAAAATGCCAGGGACCTTCGTTTCCATTTCCTCATTTGTTTCAATGTAGCCATTTCCATTTGTAATACCGAGATTTTCAAATGGCTTTGAAAGAGGATTCATTCCGATATATACAAACACACCGTCCGCTTTGAATTCCTTTTCTTCACCAGTTTCAGTAGAAACGATCGTTACGCTTCCCACTTTTCCATCTTTATCATTTACTTCTTTGACAGTGTGATTCCAAATGAAATCAATTTTTTCATTATCAAACGCACGCTGCTGCAAGATTTTTTGTGCACGAAGCGTATCGCGGCGGTGAATGATGGTAACTTTGCTAGCAAAGCGGGTTAAATAAACGCCTTCTTCAACTGCAGAGTCACCTCCGCCAATGACAACAAGCTCCTTCTCTTTAAAGAATGCGCCGTCACAAACTGCACAATAGGATACTCCGCGTCCGCCTAGTTCTTTTTCACCTGGAATTCCAAGTTTTTTATACTCTGCACCTGCCGTAATAATGACAGCGCGAGCTTTGTATTCTTTAGAACCAGCAACAACTGTTTTATATTCTTTTCCATCAATGACAGCTTTAATATCGCCATATGCATATTCAGCACCGAACTTCTTTGCATGGTCAAACATTTTAGTGGACAACTCAGGTCCTAAAATATGATCAAACCCTGGGTAGTTCTCCACTTCCTCTGTATTTGCCATTTGACCGCCCGGAACACCGCGTTCAATCATCAATGTTGATAGATTCGCACGAGACGTATATACAGCAGCTGTCATCCCAGCAGGACCAGCTCCCGCAATAATGACATCATAAATTTTTTCTTCAGCCATTCGTTCCCACTCCTTTTGTTCAAAACCTTCTGTTCTATTATTACCGTCCTACTGTTATCCTATAAAATTTGCCGAAAAACGTCCAAAAATCTGCTCAATGCAGGTAATCGTTTAATGTCTGAATGTATTTTCTTAGCGTAGACGTTGAAATGCCAAAGTTTTCTGCTACTTCGGTTTGTGATACTTTATCATTTCTCAATTTATGCCAAGTATACGTTACTGCACCAGCGTATCCATTCGGATTTTTGATCGGCTGGCCAGCTTTAACCATTTCAACAAAAACAGAAAACCACATTAAATAAAGGCTTGCCTCCACCGTTCCGACCGGGCGATAGTTTTTATACAATAATCCTGCAATATCATGTGCTGTAGACGTGTAGTTTGTTTGATTTTCAGATTGCACGAACGATAAATAATCCTTTTCTAGCTGTGAAAACTTGCGATTTTTCTTAATACCTGCAGAATCAAGCAAGTCTTCCTTTTTACTTGAAACCGATGTTAAAAATAACGCAAACAGGCGCTCTTCCATATAGTCACTTTCCAGCTTTTTTTGAATAGATGATATATGGTCCTCAAACCCGTTGATCGTAACACGCTCTTCATTCCAAGGCTCAAATCCTGCTTTATCAGGGTTCAGTTCAATTGCTTTCTTCCACGTGGATTTAGCAATTGCTTCCTTCCCTGTATAAAAAGCTGAATAGGATAGCCAATAATAAAACGGGCCATCCCCGTCAAATCCGAACTTTTGCAAGCGGCGAAGCCACCCATAAGCCATCTCATATTCGCCAATTAAGGCAAAAGTTGCGCCAAGCTTATATTGATGCTCAATCGACAGCGGCTTTATCTTTTTCAGTGCATCTTTTAATAGTCGCACCTCTTTATAATCGCCTTCATAGTAAGCAAAGACGAGTTTATTGCAAAGCGCATGCAAATTGCCCGGATTCTCCTCAAATACTTTTAAAAGAACGTCTGACGCTTTATCTACCTCACCTAAATAAAAATAAGCAAGCGCCAAATTATTGTAAGCTGACCAATACTCTGGATATTCATCAATAACTGCGTTTAATAATTCGACAGCCTTCGGGAAATGGCCGGACTCAAGAAGCTCGCGGGCCTCTTCCTGCTTGGTGATTAAATCGTCCTGCTCATATAATTCATCGTCGAGCTCATCCGCTTCGAGTGTAAGAAGCTCTAACAGCTCCTCTGTATCCTCCAAAAACTCACCATCTTCATCCAGCTCCATATAAAGCTTTGCATGATGGTATGCATCTTTAAAAAAACCAAGATGAGCGTAATTATTAGCGAGGAAGTAATGGCATTCCACCATTTCTTCATCTAGCTCCTCAAGAATAAGATGAAGCAGCCGATTGGCTTCCTGATTCTCACCTATTTCAGCATGAACAATCGCCAATTGACAAACAATCATCGGCTCGCCTGGTTCAAGCTGCATCGCCCGCTGTAAATATTTCTTTGCTTTATAAAAATCCCTTCGGTGGTATGCCTTCAATCCTTTTGAAAAATAATACTCACCAGTTGGGATAAATGTAAGTAGTTTACCCTTCTGATTTCTTGCTTTAGAGTCTTTACCCATGAAATCCTCCATAAAATATATTAACTCAAGTAGTATATCATATGTGCAAGCTGGTCGAGAAGAGGCTGAATGTAATAATAAGGAATTAACCTCGTGCTTTTGCGATTTTCTTCAAACAATGGAATGAAAATAGGTGCCGTGGAGGGGCTTATCCAGAATCAATATGCCACCGCTGCCTCATATGAAACCAAATAAATACCGCCAACCTCAAGAGGTAGCGGTTTTATTTTCATGACGTTTTTCCAATACTTTCAATACCTCGCTAAATGGCACTCCCTGTTCACGCAATAGGACAAGCAAATGATAAATTAAGTCTGCTGATTCCCATTTAAGTTCTTCAGCATCTCGATTTTTAGCGGCAATAATCACCTCAGCGGATTCTTCGCCTATTTTTTTCAAAATTTTGTCTACACCTTTTTCAAACAAATAGGTTGTATAGGCACCTTCAGGTCGTTCGCGCTCGCGATCTGCGATTATTTTCTCCAACTGTAAGAGAATGCTGTAATCAGCTGCGACTTCAGCTTCCTCGCTGTGATAAATTGTTTCATTGAAGCAGCTTTCCGCTCCAGTGTGGCAAGCCGGTCCAGTGGGAAGAGTGAGGATAACTATAGCATCGTGATCACAATCCCATTTCATTTCAAGTATCTTTTGCGTATTTCCACTCGTTTCCCCTTTATGCCACAATTCATTGCGGGAACGGCTGAAAAACCACGTTTCTCCTGTTTCACATGATTTCAGCAAGGATTCACGATTCATATAAGCAAGGGTCAGCACTTCTTTTGTTTCAGCATGCTGAACAATTGCTGGTATTAAGCCGTTTTCATCAAAATTCACACTGTCTATATTCATCGGACGTACACCCCTTTTTCTTTTATGAAGGCTTTAACCTCAGCAACAGATGTTTCTTTATAGTGAAAAATAGAAGCGGCAAGGGCCGCATCAGCCTTGCCTTCAATAAAAGCCTCAGCGAAATGATCCGCATTTCCGGCACCGCCTGATGCAATGACTGGCACAGATACCGCTTCACTAACCGCTCTTGTTAAAGCAACATCAAACCCTTTCTTTTCGCCGTCAGAATCCATGCTTGTAAGCAGTATTTCCCCGGCACCACGTTCAACTGCTTCCTTCACCCAATCAATGACATCTCTTTCTGTGCGAATTCTCCCGCCATGTGTAAAAACCACCCAAGACCCGGAGCTGCTATCAAATTTAGCGTCCACCGCTACGACAATACATTGCGCGCCGAAAAAATTTGATCCTTCTGTGATTAATTCTGGCCGGTTAACAGCAGCTGTATTTAAAGAAACCTTGTCAGCGCCTGCACGCAGGATCCTTTTCATGTCTTCTAACGTGTTAATCCCGCCTCCAACAGTAAACGGAATCGCCAGCTCTGAAGCTACTGCTTTAACCACCTCGACCATCGTTTTTCGACCTTCATGCGAGGCTGATATATCTAAAAAAACAAGCTCATCTGCACCTTGCTGATCATAAAAACGAGCAAGTTCAACCGGATCGCCGGCATCGCGGAGCTGAACAAACTGAATGCCTTTAACTACACGGCCGTCTTTAACATCGAGACATGGAATGATTCTTTTTGTCAGCATCTTTTTAGCTCACCCCTTCCAGCGCTTCGCTAACAGTAAATCTGCCCTCATAGATGGCTTTGCCTACTATCGCACCTGAGACATTTTGTTCTTTAAGCCTCATTAAATCTTCTAATGAGCTTACACCACCTGATGCAATTACGTTTTTACGTGTGATAGCGGCCAGTTCAACAACCGCATGAATATTTGGCCCAGACAGCATACCATCCGTTGCAATATCGGTGAAAATAAATGTTTCAGCACCTGCATCAGCAAAACGTTTCGCCACTTCAACCGCCTTTGCCTTCGATGTATTTAACCAGCCATGTGTAGCTACAAAGCCATTTTTTGCATCTAGGCCGACGGCAATCTTCTCTCCATACTTTTCTATCATTTCAATCGCAAACTGAGGATTGGAGATAGCGATGCTCCCGATAATGACACGTTCCACACCTGCTTCTAAATAGTGAAAAATATCCTCTTCTTTTCGGATACCTCCGCCAATTTGCACCTTCGCCTTGAGATGCTGAGCTGTCTGAATGACATATATATCATTCACTCGCTTCCCCTCTTTTGCACCGTCAAGGTCAACCATATGAATCCATTCCGCTCCCTCATCAGCAAACTTCTTTGCCATCGCAAATGGGGAGCCCCCATAGATTGTTTCTTGATCGTAGTCTCCTTGCAAGAGGCGAACGCATTTGCCGCCTCTCATATCAATCGCCGGGTAAAGAGTTAAACTCATGATACACCCACCCTTTCAGCCGCTATCTTCGTAAAATTTTGCAATATACCCATTCCAGCATTGCTGCTTTTTTCCGGATGGAATTGTGTACCATACACATTGTTGTGGCCAACAACCGCAGGAACTTCAACCTCGTAGCGGCTATATGCATGAACAACTTCTTCTGCATTTGTCACTGCATAATAAGAATGAACAAAGTAGACAAAGTCTTCCTCCACTTCTTCCAAAATTGCCGATTCTTTTTTGAACAGCAATTTATTCCAACCCATATGCGGAACTTTATAGATTTCACCCTCCTTTGTTACTCCGGGAAATCTTTTCACACATCCAGGCAATAAACCAAGTCCATTTGTTCCGCCGCCCTCTTCACTCTCTTCGAAAAGCAGCTGCATGCCTAGACAGATGCCAAGCAGCGGTTTGCCTGTATCAGCATACTTTTTAAGTGTTGTCGAAAGTCCTGTGCGGTCAAGAAGCTCCATTGCGTCTTTAATTGCTCCTACACCCGGAAGAATCAGGCCATCTGCCTTCATCAGCTGTTCTGGGTCATCAGAGATAAAATAGGCAACTTCCAGCCGCTCAAGTGCTTTGCTGACGCTGAAAAGATTGCCCATACCATAATCAATTATGCCAATCATCTATAACATCCCTTTCGTTGAGGGAATCCCTTTGATTCTCGGATCAATGGTTGTCGCTTCGTCAAGTGCACGGGCAAGCGCTTTGAAAACCGCCTCGATCATGTGATGCGTGTTGTGCCCGTAATGAACGATTACATGCAAATTCATCCGCGCCTCAAGGGCAAGTTTCCATAAAAATTCATGTACAAGTTCCGTATCAAACGTTCCCACCTTTTGATTAGGAAATTCCGCCCGCATTTCTAGATGTGGACGATTGCTTAAATCAACCACAACTTGTGCAAGTGCTTCATCCATTGGCACAAAGCTGTTGCCATAGCGCTTGATTCCGCGCTTGTCGCCAAGAGCTTCATTAATGGCTTGGCCAAGGCAAATGCCGATATCCTCAGTTGTATGGTGATCATCAATTTCAACATCACCTTTTGCATCAATCATCAGGTCAAATTGTCCATGCTTCGCAAACAAGTCAAGCATATGGGTCATAAACGGGACACCGGTTTCTAAATCGCTCGATCCTTCCCCATCGATGTTTATTGAAAGCTGGATATTCGTTTCATTCGTTTTTCTTCTTAATTCTGACGTTCTTGACATCAAACTCTCTCCCATCACTTTAATCTTGTCTCTATTGACCTTGCATGTGCTTCTAAACCTTCAAGTCTAGCAAAGGCGGCAATTTTCTCACCATTATCTTTTAGTGCGTTTTCACTGTAGTAAAGAATACTTGATTTCTTTTGAAAGTCATCGACATTCAATGGACTGGAAAAACGGGCAGTGCCGTTTGTAGGCAACACATGATTGGGACCGGCAAAATAATCTCCAACCGGTTCCGGACTGTATCTCCCAATGAAGATTGCACCTGCATGGCGAATCTGACCAAGAAGTGACATCGGATTTTTCGTTAAAATCTCAAGATGCTCCGGTGCAAGATTATTTACCGTTTCAACCGCTTCTTCGATTGTTTCAGTGACATAGATGGCACCGAAGTTTTCTATAGATTGGCTGGCAATCTCGTGTTTAGGAAGCGTTTTAAGTTGCCGCTGCACCTCTTCTGCCACCTTTTCTGCTACGGTACGAGACGGTGTTACGAGCACACTGCTGGCCATTTCATCATGCTCTGCTTGTGATAATAGATCCGCCGCCACCTCTTCAGCGATGGCTGATTCATCTGCCAGAATCGCAATCTCGCTTGGTCCGGCAATCATATCAATGGCTACATCGCCAAAGACCTCGCGCTTCGCCAAAGCAACATAAACATTTCCAGGTCCTGTAATTTTATCAACGGGTGCAATGGATTGTGTCCCATAAGCAAGTGCCGCGATTGCTTGTGCCCCTCCTACTTTATAGATTTCCTTCGCTCCAGCAATATCCGCTGCCACTAAAACCGCTGGCGGAATCTTACATGTATGTTTATCAGGCGGGGAGGTAATGACAATCCTTTTGACACCGGCAACTTTGGCAGGGATCACATTCATCAGAACAGAGGAAGGATAAGCAGCTTTCCCGCCAGGAACATAGAGACCTACTGAATCAAGCGGCGTCACCTTCTGTCCAAGCATCGAACCGTTTTCCTCCGTTGTCATCCATGAAGGCCTCAGTTGCTTTTCATGAAAAGAACGAATATTTTCGGCTGCTTCCTGTAAAATGGTAATCGTAGAATCATCAAGCTGTCCGTAAGCTTCCGCAATTTCTTCGTTTTTCACTTTCAGTTCTTGAAGCTGGACGCCATCGAATTTCTCAGTATAGCTTTTTACAGCATCATCTCCACCTTTTCTAACGTCTTCAATGATTTTTTGAACAATCTTCCGCTGCTCCTCTGTGCCGTTATCCACCGATCTTTTTATAGAAGTTTGTTCATTTGCCTGGAGTATCTTCATCCTGGTTCTCCTACCTTTTTTCCGCTGATCACTTCTGTCAGCCGGTCAACTACCTCGCTAATTCGCGCATCCTTCATCCGATAGCTTACCGGGTTAACAATCAGCCTCGAAGTAATGTTGACAATATCCTCGTATTCTACGAGTCCGTTTTCCTTTAACGTTCTTCCAGTAGATACAATGTCTACGATGCGGTCAGCAAGCCCGATAAGCGGGGCAAGCTCGATGGAACCATTTAACTTAATGATTTCCACCTGCTCCCCCTGTTCACGGAAATAGGCTGCTGCAACATTTGGATATTTTGTTGCTATTTTAGGGGCAACATCATTCATTTTTGTATTAGGAATGCCTGCTACAGCTAAATAGCATGCACTAATTTTTAAGTCTAATAGCTCATAAACATCCCGCTCTTCTTCGAGCATGACGTCTTTTCCGGCAATACCCAAATCGGCCACACCATGTTCAACATAGGTCGGCACATCCATTGGCTTCGCAAGGATAAATCGAAACTTCTCCTCCGGGACATCGATAATAAGCTTGCGTGAATCATCGAATTCAGGAGGAAGCTGAAATCCTGCCACTCTCAGCATTTCGGCAGCTTCGGTAAAAATTCTGCCCTTCGGCATAGCGATCGTTAGTATATCCTTCATTTAACTGCCTCCTTTGCCTTTCCGACTAAAAAGGTAATGTCATCATAATGGCTGGAGCAGGCATCAATATCTTGAACCCCATTGATATCCTGAAGAACAACTTTTATACCTTTCTTGCGCTGTTCCTGGGCAAGTGAATAGGCTTCCTTTCGGCGTTCAGGACTGAATACGATGCAATTTGCCTGCTCTCTTGGCCAATTCATTCCCAACGACTCTAATAGTCTATCGATTCTAATAGCAAATCCTGTAGCGCTTGATGACTTCCCGAACTTTTCCAGCAATAAGTCGTACCGCCCGCCGCTGCCGATTGGAAATCCGACATTACCGGCATACACTTCATAGAGAATACCGGTGTAATAGCTCATATGACTAACAAGTGTTAAATCAAATTTAACGGCAGATTCCTGCTCATAATCTGTAATAATTCCCCATAGAGATTGCAGCTCTTTTAAAGCTACTTTTCCATAGTCATTTTCCATGAGGCTAAACGCTTCCTCAATGACCTCATGGCCTCCTCTTAGCTTTAGAAATTGAAGAAGGCGCTGTTTATCTATAGAGGAAAGGGCAAGACTCTCGACATGCATGCGATAGCCGACGTAGTTTTTTTCATATAAAAATCTCGTTAGCGCATTTACTCTTGCCTCTGTTCCTAGAATTTGACGGAAAAATGTGCGGACAAATCCGATATGACCAACCGATAATTGGAAGTCTTCCAAGCCAGCCGCCTTAAGTGTGGATATGATCAATGCTATACTTTCCCCATCTGCACTAATCGTGCCATCGCCAATGCATTCCAACCCGATTTGTTCAAATTCAGCCGGGCGTCCTCCTTCTCTCTGCTGGGCGCGATAAACATTGGCTGAGTAGGCTAAACGAATGGGCATATTGTCTTTTAAAAGCTTAGATGCAGCAATTCGGGCAATCGGCGCTGTCATATCCGGACGCAGCACAAGGGTGTGACCTTCATGGTCCAATAATTTAAACAGCTGCTGATCAAGAATGGCCGAAGCTGTTCCAACAGTTTCATAGTATTCTAATGCTGGTGTTTCAATAAATTGATAGCCCCAGCGCTTCATTTCCGATGACATCGCTGTGCGGGCATTATTTTTCATCTCATACAAGTCAGGCAGCGTATCCCTCATGCCTAACGGCTTTTCAAACATAAATAACCGACTCAATGAAACTCACCTCTTATGAAATCAAATAATCCATTATATCTCCGCTTTCACTTTAGTTCGCTAACATGGTAGTATATTGAAGTTATTAGTAGTGTACGCCTACTCATCCCATTCGTCAACCCACAAACACACAATTTTTCGAAAAATCAAAGCAAAGGTGCCTGTCACCTCCAAGAT
>NZ_PISD01000040.1 GCF_002835735.1 Cytobacillus horneckiae
CCATCTCATCGCCCATCTGAGGGAGAAGAAGAGTAGAAAGGGAGAAGAGCGAGCCTCTCATCGCCCATCTGAGCGAGAAAAGTAGTAGAAAGGGAGAAGAGCGAGCGTCTCATCGCCCATCTGAGGGAAAAGAAGAGTAAAAAGGAGAAGAGCCCGCGTCCCATCGCCCAATTGAGCTTAAATCAAGGGAAGAAAACCAAAGCTGTCCCCATAATAGATAGTTAAAAGAAAATAAAACTCCGATTGAGCCTAGCGTTAAGAAAAAATTGAAAACAAGGCCACTCTATTCAAGTGGCCTCCTCATCATTCATTTCCTTTACTTATTGGAAATCGCTTCAACTGTCGTAGCTACTTTTCCAATGATAATTTCGCTGCTAATCATAGGAGATTCTTTAGGTTCTTCACCTGGCTTTGGTTCAGGGCGATGATGAGCCTGCTTGAAAATATCGCTTTCTTTCCATGCCTGAAAGCTTTCAAGGTCTTCCCAATACATATTTACACTTAGTTCATCATAATCTGTCAGACTTTGTGTAATGACCGTTTCAACCTTTACAAATCCCTTCATTTCCTGAAGCGGGCCTGGCTTTGTGAAATTTGGCGCCATTCTTTCAGCAAACCCTGGTTTCATCTTGATTCTGTTCGTAACAACATACATAGAATCTCCTCCTTCTAATTATTTTCACTCATATTATATACCTTTTGCCTGACAATCCGTAGTAATAGGTTTTATAATATATTATTTTAATGTTAAATATTTTAGTGTTAAAATAAGTGTGAAGGGAGAGATTATTTATGGGAAAATTAGAAAATAGAGTTGCTGTTATTACTGGCGGTGCATCAGGTATAGGTAAAGGAATGGCTGCTGCTTTTGTAAAAGAAGGAGCAAAAGTGGTAATCATAGATTTAAATGAAGAACAAGGGCAAAAAACAATAAAAGAATTACACGAATACCAGCCGGAATCTATGTTTATTCAAGCGGATTTAGCAGAAAAACAGAAGCTTCCAGGTTTGATTGAACAAGTGATTGAGCACTATGGTAAACTTGATATTTTAGTAAATAACGCCCATGCAACAAAAATTAAGCCTTTTGAGGAAATCACTCAAGAAGACTTAGACTTATCATTTAATACCGGCTTCTATCCGACGTTTTACTTAATGCAGGCTGCGCTGCCGCACTTAAAAGAAACGCAAGGAAAGATTATTAATTTTGCTTCTGGAGCGGGTATTAACGGCGACACCAATCAAGCTTCTTATGCGGCCGCCAAAGAAGCGATCCGTGCCATATCTCGTGTAGCTGCAAATGAATTTGGTCCTTTTGGTATTAATGTGAATTTGATCTCACCAATTGCCAATTCACCAGGGGTGCAAAAATGGGCGCAAGAACAGCCTGAATATTATCAGTCTATGCTTTCTAAAATCCCGCTTAGAAGACTTGGTGAGTTAGAAAGTGATATTGGCAGAGTGGCTGTCTTTTTAGCATCTGAGGACGCAGATTATATTACAGGCCAAACAATTATGGTGGATGGCGGGGCAACGAAATTAAGATAGGGAATAGGAGGACATTTTGGAAAAAGAAAATATCTTTAAGCTGATTCATGCGATTGAAACGGTTACTAATGAAACGGTGATTAAATGGACAAAATCGTTTCAGTATAATATTGGGATATCGCCTGTCTTAGTATTATCAGAGCTAAAAGCAAAAGGAGCGAGAAAACAAACTGAATTGGCAAATGATCTCGGTTATACACCTGGAGCAATGACGAATATCGCGACTAAATTAGTGAAGCTTGGATTTGCTGAACGGCAGTATAATGAGAACGACCGCCGCCATGTATTGTTGAACATCACTCCAAAGGGCATCGAAGTATTGAAAGAGGCCCAAAGGAAAGGGCAGGAATTAAGACTAGAGCTGTTTAGTGTTTTAACTGAAGAAGAAATAAAACAGTATTTATCTATCTACGAAAAGCTGCTAAATCATATGAAAAAATAAAAAGCTGCCAACCTGAGTAAGCGGCTTAATATAGTGCTGGGCTCAAAAATTTGAGCCCTTCTTTTTTGCTACAATATAATCGAGAGGGGGGATGCTTTATGCAAGGAGGTAAAGAAGCTGTTATTGTCGATGCGGTAATGCAAATGATCAGAGAAAAAAAGCTGATACCAGGGGAAAAACTTCCGTCAGAAAATGAGCTGGCAGAGGAATTCACAGCTCCGAGAATTACCGTGCGCAAAGCGCTACAGCAATTGGAAGCTAGAGGCCATGTATATACGATAAAGGGAAAAGGCCGCTTTTTAAAAGAAGAAGCTAAGCCTATCCACTTGCATTTAACAGGCAGTGAAAGCTTTACAGATAAGATGACTGAAGCAGGCTATAATTTAAAGACAGTGAATATAAGCTGTCAAAAAGAACCTTCACGTTCTCCCATCTATCAAAAGCTGGAAGGAAATGTTTATAAAGTATCTAGGCTGCGCTTAATCGAAAATGAGCCGATGGCCATCCATCAGTCATATGTTAGCGAATTGGCTTTTCCTGATATAGATAGGGATGGTCCGTCTATCTCTTCTATGTTTGCTTATTATCGAAAACATGGATATAAAGAATTTACGAGTAATGGAACGTATTTATGTGTAAGATTCCCGACCTCGGAGGAACAAAAGCGATTAAACTGCAACAGTATGATTCCTTTAATTGTATTAGAAAGCAATACAATCGACTGTGAATCTGGAAAAATATTGGAGTTTAACGAAATCATCTATCGAAGTGATAAATTTAAATACGACATGACCAGATAGTTCCCAAAGGGGGCTATTTTTTTTGGGCTCTTTTTTAAGAGATTGTTGCGGGAAAAAAGTGCGAGACTCCAGCGAGAGCATTGCGACAGGTGAGATCTTACACGCGTTTACGCCAATTGATGCCAGCAAAAGAGTGAGCATCTGTAGCAGAAATTAACAGCATCACAATACTTGGCAATATTTTTGGAATGTAAAAGCAAAGTAAATCAGGTTTACAGAATATTAAAAATTTCTTAAAACACAAAAACTTGGCGCCAAGTTACGATTGGGATGTAGAGGAGGTTAGGGGAATGAACAGACAAAGAAGAACGAAAATACTTATCCAGGGCAGTCCATTATTAGCGAAGGAATTAGCGGATGCAATCCTTGAACATTACAAGGTAATCGATATTGTTTTGCCGCGGTATGGCATGACAATGGTGAAAATGAGAGAGACAGCAAAAAATTCACTTTTCTATATCGGTGAAGTGTTAATGACCGAGGCTAAAGTGGAGGTTGAAGGCCAAGCCGGCATCGGAATGCTAATGGGCATGGAGGATGAGCGCGCAAGGCAGTTAGCGATCATTGATGCTGCTTATAAGGCTGAGCTTCCCCAAACAATTGAATGGGAAACGCGCTTGCTTGAGATGGAGCAGGTGCTTCATAGAGATAAAACAAAGGAACAAGCTGCGCTTTTTAAAACGAAGGTTACATTTGAAACGATGGATATTTAATTTGAAAAGGAGCTGACCTTATGGCAATTGATATCGTACATGATACACAGTTTGTTTTTCGAAAAATATTGGACAGTATGGCTAGACCTGGAACGGTTGCAAATGTGGCGGGAGTAGCTTCTCGAATAGATACACAGCTTAACTGTTTTCATTCTACCTTTTTGTGCGCACTTACCTTGCTGGACTCAGAAGTGACATTTCATGTCCTTCCAACTGGTAATTCAGATTTAATAGATAAAATTTCGCAATACACTTTATCCAAGCATGTGTCTGTTTCTGAAGCAGATTTTATTATTGCATCAAAGGAATGTTCCGAGCAGGAAGCAGCTGATGCCATTCGACAGGCTAAACAAGGAACATTAATCGATCCCAACCGCTCAAGCACGATTATATTGGAGGTTGAGTCTTTAACTGAAAAAGAAGGAACTGTGTTAACTGGACCTGGAATAAAAACGAAATCACATTTCCCATTTGCATTTTCTAAAGAGATGTTCATTGCAAGAGAGGAAAAGAATAAAGAGTTTCCGATGGGAATCGACCTAATTATCACTGATTCCTCCGGGAGATTAGCCTGTATTCCAAGGACGGCAGAGATGGATTTAAAGGAGGTGCACTGAAATGGGTTATGTAGCTGTAAAAGGTGGAACGGAGGCTATCGATGCTTCATTAAGAAGGTTGCAGTATGACAGGTTAAAAGGAGAAAAAATATTAGAAATAGAGACCATTCTTGCAACAATGAAATCATTGGTAGATCAAGTAATGTCAGAAAGCAGTCTCTATGCTCCTTATTTAGCGGCTCTTGCTATTAAGCAGGCTGAAGGCAGTATGGAAGAGGCGGTGTTTATTATGAGAGCGCATCGCTCGACTTTGCCGCGCCTCTATTATAGTGAAACCGCAGAGACTGAGAGGATGGAAGTGAAGCGAAGAATCTCCGCCAGTTTCAAAGATATTCCTGGTGGACAATTATTAGGGGCAACGACGGATTATACGCATCGGCTGATGGATTTTGATTTGCTGAATGAGTCGGTGGAAATGAATGCGGAATGGCTCCATGAATTTGCTAAGGAAGTCATGGAGCTGAAACCGGATGCTGAAGTGAAGTATTTCCCTAAGGTTGTCGACTATTTGCGAAAAGAAGGCTTATTTAAAAACTATAGCATGGATGAAACGAGCCCGTTTGATATTACAAAACAAAGCATTCAATTTCCTGTACCAAGAAGTGCGAGATTACAAACTCTAACCCGAGGGCAAACAGGAGCAGTAACGGCTCTTGGTTATGCCTCACTGCGAGGTTATGGGCAGGTGCATCCTACTGTAGGTGAAGTACGTGTCGGCGAAATTCCTGTTCTTATTTCGCACCCGCATGAATTGGATGAGAGTCCAGAAAATCATTATTACATCGGGGAAATTGAAGTGACAGAAGTCGAGTCTTTTGTTCCTGTAAAAGTGAAAAATGAACAAAATGTAGAGCAGCTGGAGTTTGAAATCGGCTATGGCATTTGCTACGGACAAAATGAGACAAAGGCAATAGCAATGAGCATTCTTGATCAATGTTTGGAACATCCAGCGTCCTCTTTTCCCACACATGATGAGGAATTTGTATTAATGCATATTGATTCGGTAGAGGCAACCGGCTTTATTTCACACTTGAAACTGCCACATTATGTAACCTTTCAATCGAAATTGGATAGCGTAAGACAAGTGAAGAAGGGAGAGGAGCAAGGATGAATCAACATCATTTTGCGTTTTTTGATGAAGGATCAAAAAAGGAAATTCGCCGGACAATTTTAAAAGCAGTGGCGATTCCAGGCTATCAAGTCCCTTTTTCTTCAAGGGAAATGCCGATTGCGCGGGGTTGGGGGACCGGTGGTCTGCAAATTACCTTGTCGATCATTGGCCGCGAAGATTGTTTAAAGGTCATCGACCAAGGTTCAGATGAATCGGTAAATGCGGTAAGCATTAAAAAGCTTGTCCATAATACGACAAGCGTGGAAATTACAGAACGGACACAGGAAGCAACAATTATCCAATCACGGCACCGCATACCTGAAATTCCGTTGCAGGGAGGACAGATTCTCGTTCTTCAGGTTCCTACTCCCGAGCCGCTTCGCCAAGTAGAACCTCGTGAATACATGACCAAAATTTTACATTCAGAAGAGGAGTATAGCGGTGCATGGCTGCAGCTGTTTGAGCAGATTATGAAATACGGAAGAACAGCGACCGGTGCAGATCATCCAGTTTATGTGAACAGCCGTTATGTCATGGCACCGAGTCCGATTCCACGATTTGATAATGTGAAAATGAATGAATCAGATGCGCTTATATTGCTTGGTGCTGGAAGAGAGAAAAAAATCTATGCTATTCCTCCTTATACTGATGTGCAATCTTTAGCCTTTGAGGACTATCCATTTGCTGTAGAAGAGTTCTCCGGTAAATCGTGCCGGTTTTGCGGGGCGACAGATGTTTTTTTAGATGAGGTATTGGATTCAGCGACAGGCGATGTTCATTATCAATGCAATGATACGAGTTATTGTCTCGAGCAGCTGAACAGCCATGAGAAGGCAAAGGAGGAAAGCAGCTATGCATAATGACGCCATCTTATCGGTAAAGAATTTGGAGAAGCAATTTGGTCCGGGCTGCAGCACATGTCACAATGAAAGCACAAGGAAATTGGAGAAAAACTATTGTCCACAATGCGGCACCGTTTATGCATGTCGAAATATATCGTTTAATTTATTTCCCGGGGAAATCTTAGGGATTGTTGGCGAAAGCGGTAGCGGAAAATCAACGTTAATGCAATGTCTTTATTTTGATGAAGCAGCAACATCGGGAGAATTAATTTTAAATAACCAAGAGTTCCAAGAGGAAAATGTATTAGAGTTGTCCAGCCAGCAAAAGCGCTATATTCGTAATTATCATTTTGGAATGGTTTATCAAAACCCGTTAAAGGGACTAAAAATGGACTTTTCAGCGATGGGCAATATTGCTGAGAAACTTATCGCTGCCGGGGGCAGAAATGTAGCAGAAATGGAAAGTATTGGGAAAACATTACTGGAGAAAGTTCACATCCCTCTTTTTCGCATGAAGGAGGAGCCAAAACGCTTCTCTGGTGGTATGCAGCAGCGTGTCCAAATAGCCAAGGCGCTGTCCAATAACCCGCCAATTCTCTTTTTAGACGAAGTGACAACAGGTTTGGATCTTTCTGTTCAGGCAAGTGTATTGGATTTAATCAAAACCATTCAGCGTGAGCTGGGCATTAGTATGATCGTTGTCTCACATGATCTCGCAGTCATTCGCATGCTGGCTGATCGAACGTTGGTCATGTTAAATGGGGAAATAATCGAAGAAGGCTTAACAGACCAAATTTTAGAAGACCCGCAAAACCCATATACGCAACAGCTAGTCTATTCATTGCTCTAGGAGGAGGATAAAATGATCATTATTCATAATGGCAAGCTTGTATTAGAAGAGGGAATTGCGGAGGGCTATGCCGTAGTAGTGGAAGGCGAATTTATTGATTCTATCATTTTAGAGAATGAGATCGGGCGTTTCCCAAATGCTGAAAGAATTGATGCGAATGGCGGTTTTATCTCGCCAGGCTTCATAGATATACATTCAGATTATATTGAAACAATTGTCTCACCAAGGCCTACGAGCATGATGGATGTTCATATAAGCTTAAGGGAAGCGGAAAAGATTCTAATTGGGAATGGCATTACGACAATGTTTCATTCGCTCTCTTTTTATCGCGAGGATATTTTTACGCATAAGCCGATGCGTTACCCAAAAAATGTACAGCGGCTCGTAGATGCGATCCACGAGACTCATCATCAGCCCCATCTGATTCGCCACCGGCTGCATGCAAGGTTTGAGATTGATAATGTTGGCGAAGTTGACAGACTATTAAACAATATTGAACAAGGGAAAGTGCATCTCCTCTCCTTTATGGATCATACCCCTGGACAAGGGCAATACCGTAATTTGGAGATTTATCGCGAAACTTTAAGAGGCTATCGCGAATTAAGTGAACAGCAGCTGGATGATATTATCAACAACCGCATCAACAGCCCTATCTTAAACATGGAGAAAATGAAAGAGATTGCTGAGGTGGCACTGAAAAAGGGCATTGCTGTGGCTTCTCACGATGATGACCATGAGCGGAAGATTGATTTGGTGAAATCGATTGGAACATCAATCAGTGAGTTTCCCATTACATTAAAGGTGGCAAAAAAGGCGAAAAAAAGCGGTCTGCAAACGATTGTTGGTGCACCTAATGTGCTGCTCGGCGGCTCTCATTCTGGCAATCTATCGGCAGCTGAGGCGATCTCGAATAATTGTGCCGATATTCTATGCAGCGATTATTATCCGCCTGCCATGCTGCATGCTGTCTTTCAGCTCCATGAGAAGTACGGACATGATTTGCATCAAATGTTTATGATGGTGACGCTGAATCCGGCAAAGGCTGTTAAGCTTGATGACGAAATTGGATCAATTAAGCCTGGCAAGAAGGCTGATCTTATCATGATTGAAAGAATGGATGATGGCTATCCCATGTTAACCGGCTCGATGGTGAATGGCACTTTGCTGACGAAAACAAATTATCGTACACGCACAGTAGTGAAGGAGGCCTTGAGATGACGTTTTTAAAGGTTGAGGGGTTTGGTAAGAGTTTTACGATTTCCCATTTGAATCAAACGATTCGTGCGGTGGAACAAATTGATTTTTCTATAGATAAAGGAGAATTCATTGGTATCACAGGTAAAAGCGGCAGTGGCAAATCTACGATTTTAAAAAGCATTTATCGTACGTATTTACCAGATGAGGGCAAGATACTTTATGATTCTGAAGAATACGGCTTAATCGATTTACTGCAAGCAGAAGAAAGGAAAATATTATATTTGCGGAAATACGAAATTGGCTATGTGTCACAATTTTTGAATGTGATGCCAAGAACGACATCAAGGGAGCTCGTCGAACAGTCTGTGTTGGAGATGGGAAAACCCGCATCTGTTGCAAAAGAGGAAGCAGAGTATGTGCTATCTCATTTCGAGCTGGATCGGAAATTATGGGATACGTATCCTAATACTTTTTCGGGGGGAGAGAAGCTGCGTTTGAATATTGCTATGGCAGCGGTAAAGAAGCCACGTCTGCTTTTATTGGATGAACCGACAGCCAGTTTAGATGAGCAATCAAAAGTAAAAGTGCGTGAATTGATAGAGAAGCTGAAAAAGAACGGCACGACACTTGCTGGTGTGTTTCATGATATTGAATTTATGGATGGTTTATGCGATAAGGTGTTTGATATGAAGCGCAGGCAATATACAAGTGAGGGAGCAGTCATATGAAGGCTGATTTACATGTCCATAGTGATTACTCTGATGGTTCTGACAGTGTGGAAACAGTTTTCAAGAAAGCAAAAGAATATGGAGTAACACATATTAGCTTTGTTGATCATGACACAGTAGCTGGGTATGAGGCGATCAGTCAACTTGGAGAAATGTACGGGATAACAGCGATTCCAGGCATAGAAATTTCTGCATTTGATTTTAAAAGGGATCGAAAGGTACATGTACTCGGTTATGACTATAGCCCGAATGCTGCTCATATAAAAAGCCTGTGCAGCCATATTCTTGAGAAAAGGCAGGCGCATTCGCTATGGCAGATAGAGCAGATAAGACAGAGCGGAATCGAAGTCGACGCTGACCTGATTGTAGCAGGACGGGATACAGGGACGACCATCTATAAACAGCATATTATGAACGTACTAACCGATTCTCCTTATGATTCTATCCATTATCAAAATTTATATAAGCGGCTCTTTAAAGGCGAGGGGGTAGCCTCTGGGGATATCGTTTATGCAGATGCTTTCGATGCAGTAAGGGCGATAAAGGCGGATGGAGGAACGGCAGTCATTGCGCACCCGGGTCAGCTCGATTCCTATGATTTAATACCTGAGCTCATTGAAGCAGGGCTTGATGGAATCGAAAGAAATCACCCTGATCATACCGAATCTGACCATCAGAAAGTAGAAAGGCTATCCGACCAATACAATCTCATAATGACAGGCGGCTCCGACTACCACGGCCACTACGGCCCACCCACCCAAATCGGCAGCCACCAATCACCCACAGCAGAACTATGTCGAAATTCGTCGAAGTTTGTGGGTGACAGGTACCCATTTTATTAAGGAAGGTTTTGTTGTTGTTAAGAGACTGTAAATTCAAACAATTGGATGGGGTTATGTGGTTAAATGGAACTGGAAAATGGATTGTATTAAGAAGAGGTTTACTATTTTAGTTAGTAGGGAGTGAATGAGGTTGATGAAAAGGTATTTTATGTTTGGTTTGTTATTGGTACTTACGATTACGTTGGCAGCTTGTGCAGAAAGTAGCGGTGGTGCAAGTGATGGAGCTGCAAATGCTGAGGATGGAGGCGTAATTGATGTTGTTTGGTATCCAAATGAATCTGGCTCAGATATGAAAGCTTCGCGCGATGAAATTGGCGAACTAATTAAGGATGCAACCGGTCAAGAAGTGGAGCATCATTTAACAACTGATTATGCCATTGCAATCGAAACCATTGTGAATAATAATGCAGAGCTTGCGTTCATGGGTGCCCAAGGATATATCGAAGCAAATCAACGAAACGAGAAAATCCAGCCATTAGTCGTGCCGACGGGTGCTTCAGGCACACTGGATGATGCGGTTTATCACAGCTGGCTCGCGGTCAATATCGATGATCAGGAAGCTTATAAAAAAGACGGGGATTTCTCGCTCGATACAATCGCTGATAAAAAAATGTCGTTCGTCTCTAACAGCTCTACATCAGGTTTTAAAGTACCAGCATCAGGCATCATCTCACACTTTACAGATAAAGAGCTAGAAGAAACGGATCTAATGGAAGGCGGTCCTTTGTTTTCACAAGTATTGTTTGGAAATTCTCATCAAGGATCTGCCGTAAATTTACTAAACGGTAATGCAGATGTCGCTGCATTCTGTGATACATGTGTAGAAAACTATGTTGAGCTAGTAGAAGGTGAACCAAACCGTGCAGGCTCCGTCTATCGCGTGAAAGACGATGCGTCAGAACCATTTAATACAGTAAAAGGTAAAGAATTTATTTTAATCAGTGTGACACCTGTACTAAATGCTCCTTTCGTAGGAAACATGGATCTACTTGGCGAGGAAGGATTTAAAAAGCTCCAAGAATATTTTTCATCTGATGACGTAGCAAACAATGAAAAAATCTTTGTTCCTGAAGACTCAAATGAATCAGCATTATTCTTCAAATCTGGGGATGAAAGATTCGCCCCGGTAGAAGATAAATGGTTCGATCCAATTCGTGAGCTATCAAAGTAGTATGAGAAAAACATGGCATTCTCCAAATCTCAGCGTGTAGACAATGTGTAAATTAGATAATTTCAGCTGAAATAGAAAGCCTCACTAAGCGAGACAGTCGATACACTAAAGGCGAGCAGTCGCTCGGCACTCGCTCCACTATAAACGAGGCGGCAAGCTTAGGAAGATCCAATTCACTTCTTAGTCACATAGAAATGAGTTTCAGGCGCATGCCATAGTTTTTCTTATCCGGCTTATATAGAATGATCTATTCCTAAAGGGTGAATTACATCTGAAGAAGGCAGCCATAAGCCAAAAAAAGGAGTCGATGGAAATGTCATTACTGGATGTAAGAGGTTTGAACAAATCATATCAAACCGATGCAAAAGTATTAAAGGATATTCACTTTACTGCCGAGACTGGTGAATTTCTATCAATTATCGGACCATCGGGTGCTGGCAAATCAACATTATTACGTTGTTTAAACCGTCTAGTAGAGGCGGATGATGGCGAAGTGATTTTTGATGGCCAGGACCTGCGGCAATTAAAGAAAAAGCAACTTCGAGAAGCTAGAACAAATATTGGCATGGTTTTTCAACACTATAATCTAGTTCCGAGATTAACTGTCATAGAAAATGTCCTCCATGGTCGATTTGGCTATAAATCTACTTTTCAAGGAGTGCTAGCGAGGTTTTCAGAAGAGGAGAAGGAGCGTGCCTTCTATCTGTTGGAAAAGTTAGGTATTGAGGCGCATGCCTATAAACGATGCGATCAGTTGAGCGGTGGTCAGCAGCAGCGAGTGGGCATATGCCGGGCGCTGATTCAAGATCCTAAACTCATCTTATGCGACGAGCCAATCGCTTCCCTAGACCCTCATTCATCCAAAATAATAATGGATTATCTTAAATCAATTTCTGAGGAAATGGGCATTACATGCATTGTTAATTTGCATCAGGTAGAGGTTGCCCAATCTTACTCTGACAGGATTATTGGCTTGAATGACGGAAGCATCGTCTTTGATGGCTCTAACTTGCAATTGGACCAAATCTATCTTAAAAGAGTCTATGGCATGAGCACCAGAGAGCTCATCACCGTGTAAGGGGCTAAACCAATGAATGAGAATACTTTTAAAAAGCGGAAGCTTCAAACGACTGTTTTTTTCATTGCGATTATTGCTGTATCGTTTTTTTCAGCAAGCATGACTGACTTCAATTTAATAGACGGGATATTAACCATTCCATCAGCGTTCATCTGGATGGGTGAAAATTTAATCATAACAGCAGATACCCTTTCGAAGCTTCCGAATATCATGGAAAAATTAATCGAAACGATATTTATGTCGATTGCGGCTACGACGACTGCTGCGATTCTCTCATTTTTTCTAGGTGTGGCAGGTTCGAAAACGACGGCAGTGAATGGTGTGCTAAGTGCATTTGCAAGGTTAATCGCTTCATTTGCACGGAATATCCCTGTAGTTGCATGGGCGCTCATCCTGCTGCTGTCCTTTGGCCAAAACTCAATGACCGGCTTTTTAGCGCTGTTCGTTGGTACAGTTGGCTTCTTAACAAGAGCGTTCATCGAATCAATTGATGAGGCGGGAATTAGTGCCTTTGAAGCATTAACAGCAACCGGCGCTACTTACTTTCAAATTGTCGCCAAGGCTGTCATTCCTCAATGCTTGCCGCAGATGATTAGCTGGATCTTATTCATGATAGAAACAAATATAAGGAGCGCAACGCTCGTCGGCATTTTAACTGGAACGGGCATCGGCTATGCTTTTGATCTTTATTATAAAATGCTCGATTATCAAGCTGTCGCACTCGTTACATTGCTTATAGTTGTTGCAGTCATTATGATTGAACTCCTATCGAACCATGTAAGGAAGGTGATACTATAATGGATTCAGTTTATGTGAAAAGAAATAAGGCTGGTCGCATTAATATTAAAGCCGGCAACAAGGTAAACAGTGTCATAAACACAACAGTCATAAGCCTGACCTTATTAACGGTCATTGCCTTCCTTTTGTTCGATTATACAGGTCTTGATATAGGACGTGCAGTCGTTGAAACGGCATCCAACTTAAAGACAATGTTTCTGCAGCCTGCGTTCAGCCACTTTACATGGAGAGAAGGCCTTTACCAGCTTGGCGTAACGATTTCTCTTGCAGTTCTTGCCACAATATTAGGCGCAATCATCGCATTTTTTCTTGCCCTATGGTCTGCAGTGAATTTATCTAATAGATGGGTGTCAAAAGCAATAAAGATCTTCGTTGCATTTATTCGGGCTGTACCAACAGTTCTATGGGTCCTTATCTTTGCGATTGCCGCAGGATTAGGCAGCGAGGCAGCGATACTGGGGATGCTTTTTCATTCTGTTGCTTATTTAGTAAAAGCTTTTTCAGAGGCATTTGAAGAAGTGGATAAAGGCATGCTCGAAGCATTAAAATCGACTGGGGCCGGTTGGTGGCAGACAGTCACACATGCGGTCATCCCTTCGACTTCAACATACCTGCTTTCATGGACATTTTTAAGATTTGAAATTAACTTTTCAGTTGCCGTTGCCATGGGGGCAGCCGCAGGGGCAGGAGGAATCGGCTTTGAATTGTTTATGGCATCCGGTTTCTATTTTGATCTGCGCGAGGTTGGATTTATTACCTATGCGATTCTTCTCGTAGCTATCGTATTAGAAATGATGTCTACAAAATTAAAACAGCGTTATTTTCCTTCGGCTGTAAAATAAAAAAGATGAAAGCAGCTAATTTGCTTTCATCTTTTTTTTGGATAGTTATGCTTCCAAACTGTTTTTAGTGGTTGCCTTTGTTTTATAAACTTGGTAAAGCAATAAGGCAAACACAGATAAGATGATTCCTGAAATATAAGGAAATCCTATTGATATAGTAAATAAAAACCCGCCTAGTGGAGGACCGATTATTCTCCCTAATGAATCAAATGAAGACAGCAGCCCAGTGATATTTCCATGGCCGGATGGTGCGGTTTTAGTTAGCATCGACGAAATGGCTGGCCTTATCGCACCATTTCCCATTCCAAAGATGGTTAAGAAGATGGCTGCAGTCGTGAAGCTGTTCATTAATAAAATAAGCGCCATTCCAATAATAGAAACGATGATACCGCCTTGAATGACCGCACCTTCTCCATATTTTTTGGAAAGCCTGCCTACTAATCCGCCTTGAACAATGGCAGACCCGAAGCCCATAATCATAAAAATAAGACCGAGCTGGGCAGTGCTTAAGCCTGCTTTCTGGGCAGCAAAATACGCAAAAGTCGCTTCAAGACCAGCAAGGGATAGAGAGACAAATAAATTTAAAATAAACAGAATGGATGTTGTTCCTTTGAAAGCTGAGAACAGCGAAGGCCTGTTTTTACCTTGCTTGTTTCTTGCTTCACTCGTTAATGATTCTTTTAGTACGAAAAGCACAAATAAACTAGTAATTAAGGATAAGCTTCCTGCAACATAGAATGGAGTACTCAAGCTCATTTGCGAGAACAGTCCTCCGATGGCAGGTCCAAAGATGAATCCAAGTCCTGTTGCAGCACCAATCATGCCCATACCCTTTGCTCGATTTTCCTCAGTGGTGATGTCAGCCACATAAGCCATAGCAGTAGGCATATTTGCTGCAGAAAGTGTTCCGCCGATGATTCTTGCCACAAAGAGCATCCATAATTCACTAGAAATTGCCATTAAGAAGAAGGAGAGTGATAATCCTAAAATCCCAATCAACATAACCGGTTTTCGGCCATATCGGTCAGAAACTCTTCCCCATAAAGGAGCAAAAAGAAATTGCATCAAAGAGTATATCGCCATTAAAAATCCGAGTTGTGCAGGACTGGCGCCAATTTCTTCCGCATAAAACGGTATTACTGGAATGATGATCCCAAACCCTGACATAACAAGGAACATCACCGCAAAAAGAATAGGTAATGCCTTTTTCTTCTCCACTATGTAGTCACTCCAATATATTAAATAAACGCAGATTACATAAATATAATAAGGAAAAAAATGAAAAAAGAAAGGCGGAGGGTTAAATTGTACGAAATCAGCCTTATTTCATTCAGTATTCCCATTTATATTGATTTAATAGCCTGCTTCAGAGGTCAATTTATATCGATATAACAAAATAATTTAAGAATTATTAAATCACCCCTATATTTTCCCATTTTTAAAATTATTAAAAAACTATAGATTTTTTTGTATAATTATACTAAGATATTAAAAAGTTTAAATTTTTTTAATCATTCATATTTTATATTGGGAGGTTTACCTATAATGGACAAGAAACAAAATAGAAAAGTATTGATTGCCAGTCTTGTCGGCAGTTCAATTGAGTGGTTTGACTACTTCCTATATGGAACCGTGGCAGCACTTGTATTCAATCAATATTTCTTCCACAGTGATAATCCAACGGTGGGACTATTGCTGGCATATGCATCATTTGCATTGGCATTCTTCATTCGCCCATTAGGAGGCATTATTTTTAGCCATATTGGAGACAGAATTGGCAGAAAAAAGACGCTTGTCTTAACATTGACAATCATGGGTGGATCTACCGTATTAATGGGTTTCCTGCCAACCTATGAATCTATCGGTGTAATGGCACCGATTCTATTAATTGTTTTGCGCTTGATCCAAGGTATTGGTCTTGGTGGTGAGTGGGGCGGAGCAGTCCTTCTTGCAGTAGAATATGCGCCAAAAGAAAAACGCGGATTTTTTGGAAGTGTTCCGCAAATGGGAGTAACAATTGGTATGCTATTAGGTACGATAGCACTATCAATTATGACGCTTTTGCCAGAAGAGCAGTTCATCTCTTGGGGATGGCGTGTGCCATTTATTATGAGTGCATTGTTAGTATTCTTTGGTTTATGGATTCGCAAAGGAATTGATGAAACGCCATCATTTAAGAAGGCAAAGGAAAGCGGAGACATCGCAAAGGTTCCACTAGTGGAAACGATGCGCACACACTGGAAAGAAGTAATTATCTCAGTCGGTGCAAAAGTTGTTGAAACTGCGCCTTTCTATATCTTTGGTACATTTATTGTATCGTATGCTACTGCACAATTAGGTTTCTCTCGTACTGAAACGCTAAATGCTGTAACCATTGGAACGATTGTTACTACAATTTTAATTCCAATCATGGGCAGCTTGTCAGATAAAATTGGTCGAAAAAAATTGTATGTTACTGGTACAATATTAATGGCATTATATGCATTCCCGTACTTCTGGATGCTGCATCAAGGAAGTGTTGCATGGTTAATGATTGCTACTGTAATTGGCCTTGGCATCATTTGGGCGCCAATTACAGCTGTACTTGGAACAATGTTCTCAGAAATATTTAAATCAAATGTACGTTATACTGGGATTACACTCGGCTATCAAATTGGTGCAGCTTTAGCAGGGGGAACAGCACCGCTAATTGCCACAGCCCTATTGGCAGCATTTAATGATTCTTATGTTCCAGTTGCGCTCTATATTATTCTATGTGCTGTAATATCACTGATTGCAATGATTGCAGTACGTGAACGCAGCAACAAAGACTTGGATGAAGAAGAAGTGGCTTAAGAAAATTTGATGAGTAGGGAGTCGCATATGCGGTTCCCTTTTCATGATTGGAGGATAATTATGCTTATCTTATCAGAAAAACAAATCCGATCGCTCTATTCAATGGAGGATGCGATTAAGGATATGGAAGAAGCTTTAATTGCCTATAACGAAGGGAAAATATTAAATCCTCATCGTACAGTATTAGATTTTCCATCAAAAAACGCATCCGCGCTGTATATGCCAAGTGCAATGGAACCAATCGGAAAATCGGCGGTAAAAGTGGTGACGATTTTTCCGGATAATCCTAAACAAGGCATGAAAACGACACAAGGAGTGATTTTGTTAAGCGATGCGTACGATGGACAGCATGTAGCATGCCTGAATGCATCATACTTAACGAGATTAAGAACCGGTGCCATTAGCGGTGTTGCTACAAAGCAATTAGCAAGAAAAGATGCAAAGACTGTTGCTGTTATTGGCTGTGGCGCAATGGCAGAAGAGCAGCTGCAAGCGGTGTGTGAAGTAAGAGATATTTCTCATATCATTTTATATAACCGGTCAGCTGATAAAGCAAGGAACTTTGCTGAGAAGCTAAATGAAATAGTCCCGTCCTATAAAGGAGATTTGACAGTATTGGAAAATGCAGATAAGGCTGTAGAGCAAGCAGATATTGTTATTTGTAGCACTCGTTCAGAAACACCTGTATTTTCTGGGAAATCACTGAAGCCGGGCACACATATAAATGGCGTCGGGTCTTACCTGCCTCATATGCAGGAAGTTGATTATGAAACAATTGAGAAAGCATCTAAGATAGTAGCGGATACAATCGTAGGTGTGAAGGATGAAGCAGGCGATTTAATCATTCCAGTCAATGAGGGAAAATGGAGCTTTGATCAGCTTCATGGAGAATTGACGGAATTAGCAGCTGGAACTATTTCCGGAAGGGAAACAGCAGAAGAGATTACCTTTTTTAAATCTGTCGGTGCAGCGTATTTTGATCTTGCAGCGGCTGCGGCAGTTTATGATAAAGCGATTGCTGCAGGTGTGGGTACAGAAGTAGAAGTATAAGAGCTGGCCTGTAATCTTTTGTTGAAGTCGTAAAATTGAAAGGGTGATCCATTGCGGATCACCCTTTCATGCTTATTATTTAATGCCTTTCATAAATCCTTGGATTTTCGGAGCTAGCATAAATAGAACAATCGATAGAAGAATTGAAACACCGCCAATAATTCCAAAATAAAGCATTTCAGTATCAACTGAATAGAATTTAACTACCTGTGCATTGATTGCCTGTGCTGCTGCACTTGCCAAGAACCAAAGGCTCATTGTTTGTGCTGAGAAAGCTGCTGGAGCTAGTTTTGTTGTAGCAGATAAGCCAACAGGAGATAGACAAAGTTCTCCAAGTACAACAATAAAGTAGCTCAGTACAAGCCACATTGGGCTAACTAATGAATCAGTTCCTCCAAAGTAAGCAGGAAGTAGAATAACTAAAAATGATAATCCGGCAAATAATAACGCTAATGAGAATTTTTGCGGTATTGTAGGCTGACGATTACCAAGTTTCATCCACATCCATGCAAAAACAGGTGCCAATGTGATGATGAATAATGGATTTAACGATTGGAACCAAGCAGGAGATAAAGTAAATCCAAAGAATTCGAGATTTGTACGTGTATCTGCATAATTCGCTAAAATAGTTGAGCCTTGCTCTTGAATAGCCCAGAACATTACAGCTGCAATAAACAGTGGAATGTAAGCGATTAACCTAGAGCGTTCAACATCAGTCGTTTTTTCACTTCGATACATAACTGTAAAGTACACAATGGGAATACCGATACCTAAAAACCCGACAATTAATACAAAGCTATCAAAAGTTAAGAATCCAGTTGGAATACCTACTGCAATAAGAATGGCTACTAATAGCACGCCAATTCCAATTCTTGTGAAAACTTTCTTTCTTTCATTTGGAGCTAACGGGTTAGGTACTTGTGTACCTGCAAGACCAAGATATTTTTTCTTAGTAGCAACGAAAACAACTAAACCAATAAACATACCAATAGCGGCAATACTAAATCCTAAATGGAAGCTATAGTTCATCATTTGCCCAACAATTAATGGAGAAATGAATGCACCAAGGTTAATCCCCATGTAGAAAATACTAAAGCCCGAGTCGCGGCGATTGTCATTTTCACTATAAATATCACCAACAACGCTTGATACGTTAGGTTTTAATAACCCTGTTCCAAGGACGATTAATACCATAGAAACAAAGAATAATGCAATGCTTCCTGGGATTGCCAATGCAATATGACCAAGCATGATCAATACGCCGCCGTAGAATACGGCTTTAGATGTACCAAATATTCTGTCAGCGAACCATCCACCGATGATTCCGGACATGTACACAAGTGATCCATAGATGGACATAATAGAAAGGGCAGTTGTTTGATCCAGTCCCAGTCCGCCTTTTGATACTTCATAGTACATGTAGTATACGAGGATTGCTCTCATCCCATAATAGGAAAAGCGCTCCCAAAATTCAGTAAAAAATAGTGTGAATAGTCCTTTAGGGTGTCCGAAGAATCCTTTTTGAGGTACGCTATCCACAATTCGTTGTCTATCATCTGACATTGTACGTCCTCCTTTTATACCTATACTATAATAACTTTTTATGCTTTTTTGGTCAAAGTAAAGTTAAGTATATTGTAAACAATGATTCGTATAATTATTGATATATCAGGGTTTTTCGGGAAATATTAAATTTATTTTAAATTATGTTAAAATTGTTTTTGGTTTGTAAGGAACTTACTTTATTTTGGTTATATTGGAAATGTGCGGTTTTAACTCCTCGATTGTTTGCCTTATATTATTATGTGAAGCGATATGTTTAGTAGAAAAAACGCTATGCTTGTCTTCCCACTATTTTCTTTATCACTATCTGTATTTTTACACCTGTTTAATTAGAAAAGTTTGTAATGAATTGTTGCATTTGTATACAAGTTTACTTTTTAATAAACATGTATACAAATACGTGTACAATTGAATTCAATTTTGTATACAAGTTTACAAATATGTATACATCCTTGTGTATAGGGAAGTGTACAAAAATGTATACAAGTAAACGTTTTATGTGTGTTTGTATACGAAACTTTGCTATTTGTTTACGTTTTTACGTTTTGATAACTTTTAGCAATGCTTCATTGCTAAATAGAAGAAACTCTATTACTCTTAAACTATCACCTCTTATTAAAAAGAGAATGGAAGGGTTGGATATTATATGACGAATTCTAGAATTGCAGCTGTCGATGTAGGGAATGACTCTCTCAAAGCAATATTTGGCAAGATTGATCATGAAATTAATCTGCCAAATGTTATTGCAAGAGACATCGAAGATAGACCAGTAATTGGAATTGAAGAACTAGATAGTAAAAATCCTCTAGATGGAATACATATTAGAGTCCACTCCCCTGCTTTGAAAGAGAACAATGCAATTTACCGAGTGGGAAATCTCGCGACAAAAAGCGACAATGCTTCAGAGCTAGATCCAGGTAGCAGCAAGTCTGAAGAAGATCAAACATTAGTGATGTTATTCACGGCATTAGCGTTAGACGCTGTAAGAGAAGACAATGCTGCTGATTTTAAAAAGTCGGGAAATGTTGTGGATGCGAGTTATATGCTTGGCACAGGACTTCCTTTGCGTGAAGTAAAGGAAGGAAAGGACTCAGGCTATCGTTCAAAATTAATGGGTTCTGTCCATCAAGTTGAGTTTTTAATTACTCCTAAGTATCAAGGATTGAAAGTGAATATTAAATTTGATGAAGTAAAAGTGTATCCTGAAGGATTTGCTGCCTTTATCAATTTAGTCATGGATAATCAATTAAATATTATTAACAAGGATTTAATTGATAAACGCATTTTAATTCAAGATATTGGCGGCCTATCAACAGATATTGCTGTGATTAAAGATCGCAATGTAGATGATGATAAGGCGCAAGGATTTAATCTAGGTGTATCTGAATCATTGGAAGCAATTAGAGAAGAAATTAGATCCAAACATGGTATTGAATTGGATAGTCGCAGAGACGTAGTGGAAATTATTACGAGAAAAAATAATCGAAATCATATCATGGTAAAAGGCAGCCGTACGAGCGTCCATGATATAACGGATAGAATTCTGTTGGACCTTGCTAAAAAGCAATATCGCTTGCTTCGCAATGTTTGGCAAAAAAATTCACAAACAGAAATTTGCTATTTTGTTGGAGGAGGCTCTATTGTTTTAAAAGACTATATTAAAACACTAAATAATAACTTAGATGGCTTTAATATCGATTTCTTTGAAGATGAGAAGGAAAGCATTTGGATGATGGCAAATGCATATTATAAATTAATTGCTGACTTTAGCAGAAGATTAAATAAAGATAAACAGGAAAAAAAACCTGTCAAATCAAACTAGGTGAAGAGTGATGAATAAATCTACTTCTTCGGAAGTGAAAAGAGGGCAATCCATTTCTTTCAGGATCCCTTCTGATACGCCAGATCACATTATTAAAGAACTGCAAAAATTAAAAGAAACGGAAAGACGTAATTTTTCCAGTAAAATCGCAGAGTTTGTCATGCAAGGTGTAAGTCAGTCTCATTCGAAAGATAGAGAAACCATTACGATCCCCTTGCCTAGAAGTTTAACGAAGGTTCAGAAAGATTGGCTAAAACATGAGCATTCGGAAGCTTTATTAGGAACCATCATGTATCATCTAATATCAGATCCAATCAGGTCAACTGCACTACTAGCCTCATTAAACAGCCGTTCATCAAATATTGATGAAGCATTGTATCTTCAAGAGGATTTGCGTGAAGCTGAACAGGCTGCAGATGATCAATCGGCTGTGACCGAAGAAATGGCTGATTCAGCATCATTTGATGATGACTTAATGGATTTTGATTGGGATTCTGCGAAACAAGCAGAACCATTTGAATCAGAGGAACAAAAAAGCGAAGAAAATCTCGATGATTTATTAGGCGGGTTCCTTGCACATATGAATAAGTAATGCATAAAAACGGCTATATTCATTATTTTGAATGGCCGTTTTTTGCATTTGTGGATAATTATATTTTGGAGGAAGTTGTTTATGGATAAGAGTGTGTATAATTTTAAGAATATTAACACTTATCAACAGTTATCCACAAAATAAAGTGGATAACTTTTAGTGAAGTAAGAGGTATTTTTAATAAACCTTGTAATAACTTGATTTATCGATAAAAATTAGCAGGTTGTTCGTATGTGGATAAATTTGTGGATAAATAAAGATGTGCACAATTGGTAACTTGTTTTGTGGATAAAAAGAAGGCAATTATTATATTATGATTTTCCCTATTCTGGACAAAATACAGTGTAGAAAATAGAGGGGGCGTGTCATGGTATACGATTGTTTAATAATTGGTGGAGGGATTGCAGGATTACAAGCAGCAATCCAGCTCGGCAGATATAGCCATAAAGTGCTTGTCATTGATTCGAATGACGGAAGGTCAACAATTTGCAACAGCTATCATAATATACTGGGATATCCGGACGGTGTAAGCGGCAAGGAGCTTAGACAAGTAGGAAGAATACATGCTGAAAAATTAGGTGTATCTTTTGTTGATAATAAAGTGGTGAAGGCAAATAAAGAGAAACACCGATTTGATTTACTGACAGAGGATGGAGAAATTTATAGTGGTAAACGTGTGCTGATTGCTACTGGAGTTATGGATAGACTGCCAGCCTTTGCAGAGCTGATGCCATGCTTAGGTATAACGGTGTATGTTTGCCCAGATTGTGACGGCTATGAAGTTAAAGGAAAGCGCACTATTGTAATGGGATCAGGGAACAGCGGAGCAAATATGGCACTGACGATTTCCTATTGGACAGATGATATCGTCTATATCAATGATGAACGAAAGGAAATGAAAGAGGACCTTCTTCGACTGCTTAAAGAAAAACATATACAGCTAATTGAAGTCCCTATTAGCAAGGTAATCGCTGACGGTTCATCGTTTTACGGCGTGGAATTAAGCGATGGTCAAACCATTAATGCGGATCGAGGATTTATTGCGTATGGTGGAAATAAAGTAAAGTCAGAGCTTGCTCACCAGCTCGGTGTAGAAAGATTGGAAAATAAACATATAAACGTAGATGCACGCACGAAAATGACCAATATTCCATACGTATGGGCAGCAGGAGACGTAGTAGCACACTCAGAACAAGTTACAATCGCCATGGGCGAAGGCTCCCAAGCAGCCATCTGGATCCACAAATCACTAATCAGCTAAGCTCCTCATGGAAAAATATCATTTTGTCGATATTTGCAGTTTTTTTGTAGAAATTTGTAGGGTTTTGTAGGTGACAGGTACCACAACAATATAAGCAATATAAACAACATAAGCAGTAAATATAGTAAAAGCAGCAAATCAGTTAAAACAATAAAAAAAGGGAGGGGTTTGGATGGTTTGGTGGAAGGAGGCCGTGGGATATGAGGTGTATCCGCGGAGTTTTCAGGATTCAAATGGGGACGGGATAGGGGATCTGCAAGGAATAATCAGTCGCTTGGATTATTTGTTGGATTTAGGAATAGATGTCATATGGATCTGTCCTGTATTCCGCTCCCCCAATGATGATAATGGCTATGATATCTCCGATTATCAGGACATCATGGCAGATTTCGGGACGATGGATGATTTCAACACATTATTATATGAAATTCATAAAAGAGGGATGAAGCTTATCATTGACTTAGTACTAAATCACACAAGCGATGAGCATCAATGGTTCATAGAATCAAGATCAAGCATTGATAGTCCAAAACGGGACTGGTATATATGGCGAGACGGCAAAGCAGGAAAAGAGCCGAATAACTGGGAAAGCATTTTCGGTGGTTCAGCTTGGAAGTATGATGAAAGGACAAAACAATACTATCTGCATGTCTTCTCAGAAAAGCAGCCTGACCTCAATTGGGAAAATAAAGAGGTGCGCATTGCGTTGTATGAAACAGTCAATTGGTGGCTTGAGAAGGGCATTGACGGCTTTAGAATCGATGCGATTAGCCATATCAAAAAACGTCCAGGGCTGCCGGATATAGCCAATCCAGAAAGTCTAAAATATGTACCATCATTTGAAATGCATATGAACCAAAAGGGCATTCACAATTACTTAAAAGAATTGAAAGACATAACGTATGGAAACTATGACGTAATGACAGTCGGTGAAGCAAATGGTGTAAGTGCCAGCCAGGCACATCAATGGGTAGGGAAGAAGGAAGGCAAGATGGATATGGTGTTTCAGTTTGAGCATTTAGGATTATGGGATGCTGAAAAAAACCCTGTGCTTGATATAGTTGCCTTAAAGAAAATCTTAACCCGCTGGCAAAAAGGCTTAGCAAAAGATGGTTGGAATGCACTTTTTCTTGAAAACCACGATAAGCCGCGAATTGTATCAACTTGGGGAGATGACAATGGTTTTTGGTATGAAAGTGCAACAGCATTGGCCACCATGTACTTTCTCATGCAAGGAACCCCCTTCATCTATCAGGGGCAGGAAATAGGAATGACGAATGTTAAATATCCATCTATAGATGATTATAATGATGTAATCACAAAAAATTTATATAAGCAGCGATTGGAAGAAGGCGACTCTCATCAGGCCATCATGGAAATGATTTGGGCCTCCTCCCGCGACAACAGCCGGACACCGATGCAATGGTCAAACGAAAAAAATGCCGGATTTACTACAGGAATTCCCTGGATCAAACTAAATGAAAACTATAAGAAATTGAATGTCGAGGCTCAATTATTACAGGAAGATTCCGTCCTCGCCTACTACAAAAAAATGATTGCCATGCGCAAAAAGAATGCAGTCTTTACCTATGGCGAATATCTACTTCATATGAATGAACATCCACAAATATACGCCTATTCACGCAAAAATAACGAGGATCACTTTCTAGTCATAACCAATCTAACCTCTAATAAAGCAAGCGCCAATTTTATCAGCGAGGCTTTCGATAGCGAGTCTCTTATGTTAAATAACTATAAAACCGCTCCGCAAAACCTGGAAAAAACCATCACGCTCAACCCATTTGAAGCAAGAGTATACCGCATAAAGCCTTTCTAGTGCTAAAATAAAGAAAACGTTCCGAAATAGGAGACAATGCAAATGGCTAAAGGAAAAACAAATGCGATGCGTATTCTGGACGCAAATAAAGTACCTTACGAACTTATAACCTACGAAATAAAAGATGGAAAAGTAGATGGTGTTTCCGTTGCAGAGAAAATAAATAAGCAGCCTGAAGAAGTGTATAAAACATTAGTGACAGCTGGAACGAGCAAGCAAAACTACGTATTTATCATACCTGTAGAGGCTGAACTGGATTTAAAGAAGGCAGCAAAGGCAGCCGGTGAAAAGAAAATCGAAATGATTGCTGTTAAAGATATTCAGAAGCTTACAGGGTATATACGGGGTGGGTGCTCACCCATCGGCATGAAGAAGCTGTTCCCTACATTCATAGACCAATGTGCTGAACAGCTTGATCATATGGTCGTCAGCGGAGGGAAAATTGGTATGCAAATAGAAATAGCCCCAGTGCATTTGAGCAAAACCATTGCTGGAAATTTTGCCGACATTACCCATAACTGAAGCTCATTGTTTTGAAAAAGAGTAAGGATAGTTATTTAAGATAACCCTTACTCTCTTTTTTATCTTTATATATCCATATGTGGCAATGCATTCGTTTTACTCAGTTTTTTCGTTTTTAAAAAAATAAGGTGATTTTTCCTGGAATTTAAAGTAGGGGGGATTAAGATTAGAAAAACGTCAATATTCTTAGGAGTAATAGCAGGTGTTTCTAGTATATTTTTATGGTTTGTACTAAACTTTTATAATCCTTATTCAAATCTAACTGACTCCGAACCGATGATTAATACATTTTTTATGTTATTTCTTCCTGCTTGTTTAGCAATCATTGCTTCATTAACATCTAAAATCTTCTTAATGTTAATCGTATTTTTATGGTCATTGCCAATAAGTTTATATTTATTCTTTACACCAAGCATTTTTGCTTTATTTGGACTCACTAGCATATTTTATTTGATTAGTTTACTTTTAATGAGGAGAGCCAAGATAAGAACTGTATTAAAACAATAAGGCTTTTTCAAGTAACGGAATTCGCCAGTTAAAGAAGGATACTAAAAAAAGCATTCAGCATACGATATAGAAACCTTAAAAAAAGGGGCTAATATCCGTTGAGCCATTATAATGTCAATCATCCTAAAAATTCATTCCATAAAAATTTCAAAAACCTCGATCCTGGAGCATTTCAGAACATTCCGCCTGACTATCCGCCGCCGAAAGAGTCTCCACAGCCCGTTGGGAAGCAGCCTGATTATATGATTAAAGAACACTGTATAAAAGGACTTTACAGATATACGTTTTTGTCATTGAAGACCGGCGAGTGCTTTTGGTTTTGTCCTACTTCCTATAACAGAAACCTACTTTACGGCTGGCGCCATACAAAAAGCAGATGGATCTATTTTGCCGTTCATATTCGAAAACTAGCATCGATCCAATGCACATAAAAAGGCATATCAACAAGTGATATGCCTTCATCTATTTCTCGAAAAAACAATGTCTTAAAATAAGATATGTGCAGCAACAACAATCATCGGTAAAGTAATGATTGTTCTTAGAATGAAAATCAATACCAAATCAATAAAGGTTACGGGGATTTTTGAACCAAGCAATAGACCGCCCACTTCTGACATGTAAATAAGCTGTGATACAGACAAGGAAGCGACAATGAAACGGGTCATTTCACTTTCAATGCCCGTGGCCATCACTGAAGGTAAAAACATATCTGCAAACCCTACGAAAATCGTTTCAGAAGCAGCCGTTGCTTCTGGTACACCCATCAGTTCAAGAACAGGAATGAATGGTAAACCAATCCATCTGAAAATGGGTGTGTATTCTGCTAGAATCAATGCTAAAGTCCCTAAAGCCATAACTACGGGAGCAACACCCATCCACATATCAAGAATGTTTTGAGCGCCTTGGGTGAAAAAATCTTTAATTCCCCTGCTTTTTTTTGCCTTCTCAATAGCAGCTGTTATACCCCACGTTACGGGAGTGTAGCCGCTTGGAATATCTTCTTCTGCATCTTTTGCCTTTTCATCAAAATAAGTATCTTCTTTTCTTGAGAGAGGGGGAATTCTTGGCATAATGAGCGCTGCGGCAATCCCCGATACTAAAATAGTTAAATAAAACGGAACAAACATATGTCCGAGTCCAACTTGTGACAGAACCACAAGACTAAACGTGATAGACACAACTGAGAAGGTTGTCCCGATGATGGCAGCTTCCTTTTTAGTATAATAGCCTTCTTCATATTGGCGGCTAGTAAGCAATACGCCAATTGTACCATCGCCTATCCATGAGGCAACGCAATCAATAGAAGAACGTCCGGGAAGCTTAAATAGCGGACGCATCACTTTTGTAAGCAAAGAACCGAAAAACTCTAATAGTCCAAAGTTAATAAGTAATGGAAGCAACAGTCCTGCAAATAAAAATACTGAAAATAAAACTGGTAAAAGATCAAATAATAGCAATCCGCCAGTATCAGCAGACCAAATATGTTCAGGTCCCACTTCAAAATATACAGAGACGGCAAATAAGGTACCTAATAGTCTCACAATAACCCATCCAGTCGTTACATTAAATAGGTTATTGAAAAAGGGGCTATTGATAATCGCTGCCGGCTTAGCCAGTTTGGCAATAAGTGTTCCAGCAAGTGTAATTATTATAATTCCCAACATAATCGTAGGAATGTAATCTGCTAACAAATCTTGTAGCCATCCAGAAAGAACAGCGATCGGGATGGTAACTTCTCCGCCTATTTTCATCGGAATCATAAAGAAGAGGATTCCGAATAATGAAGGGATCAAGAAGGTTAATATATCAACCAATTTAAATTTCTTATTCAAACCTTAGTCACCTTTTCTTTAATATTTATAAACAAAAACTAATTTTAATGCATATAGTCGAAAAAGCCAACCAAAATCTTGGAAAAGGAACATATTCCCTATTTTCAGAAAATAATTAATCGTCCGATTACCGTCAAAAATTCAGCCAATATATGCTAAAATTTAATTATCTTACAATGAAGCAGGTGGAAGGATGTTCAATTACCGCGTTTATTGGACCTTTGCAAAAAAGTCTTTCCTTCGATCAGCCGTTTACAGGTTTGATGTGTGGTCAAGGCTAGGATCCAATATAATCTTCCTTCTCATGTGGGGATCGATCTGGACTGCGCTTTATGCGGGAAAAGAAGAAGCAGGGGGAGTCAGCTTTGAGGCAATGCTTACATATATTGTCGTTAGCCAATTCTTAACCGGAGTGAATGGAGCAGGAACTCCTTTATGGGAGATTCAAGAGAAGGTAAGAACTGGAGATATCGCATTGGAGCTGATGCGTCCATTTGATGTTCCATTGCGTTATTTATTTGCCGATTTTGGCAGTGTTGCCTTTTATATTGTGACTGCATTGCTGCCTTTATATACCGTCCTTTTTATTTTTATGGATGTAGCCCTGCCGACTGACTGGCTGACATGGGTGTATTTCATTATTGCGTCTGTAATCGGGTTTCTCATCCGCTATTGCATTGAAATGTCCTTCGGATTGTTGACTTTTTTCCTGGTAGAAACCGGAGGCATTGAGGACATTTTTTATTTTGCCATGTCACTTTTATCAGGTTCAGTCATACCGCTATGGTTTTTCCCGGATTGGCTGGCGACCATTGCCATTTACTTACCATTCCAAGGGATTTACTATATTCCTAATTCAATTTTTATAGGTGAGATTGCTGGTCTCGAAATATTGACTTCCATTGGTATACAGCTATTTTGGGTGGTTGTTACTTATTTGGTTTTAAGGCTTATCTGGAGCCGAGCATCCAAGAAAGTGATTGTACAGGGAGGGTAGAGGATGACCTTAATGCGATACATAGAATTGTATTTTAAGCTTGTATCCGCCGGAATTCGCGCACAGCTGCAATATCGTTTTGCTTTTGTGATGAGAATTGTCGGCATGATTACTTCATATACAGGAACAGCAGTTACGATGTGGGTCATGCTTTATCAATTTCAAGAGCTTGGTTCATGGAATTTCTATGAAATGCTCTTTCTCTTTGCCATTGCAGTTCTGTCGTGGGGCTTTTGCATTATCTTATTTTTCCATTTTCGAAGCTTGGATACATATATTTTAAACGGGACATTTGATCGTTTTCTTGTTAGACCAATTAATCCATTTTTTCACTTTATGGCGATGAAATTTGATGTCGCCTCTTTTGGCCAATTTATTTTTAGCATATTCGTCTTTATATGGGTTAGTTACGAGCTGGGGATTGCTTGGTCATTGGGAAAGGCCTTATTCCTCATCGCTTCTGTCGTAGGAGGTGTACTGATTCAGGGCGGCCTTCTTGTCATCATATCAGCGTTTGCTTTTTGGACTACAAAATCAGAGCAGTTTTATTGGGTGGTGATGTATCCTGCGCGAAATTTAACGAACTATCCGCTTGTCATTTATCCAAAATTAGTTCAATGGTTTACGGCATTTGTTGTGCCCTTTGGATTTGTAAACTACTTTCCGGCTGCAGTTCTATTGGAAAAAGAAACACCGTTTTTTCCTGACAATATCGGCTATTTTTCACCGGTGGTAGGTATTGTTTTCTTTCTGGTCGCCTACTATATTTGGATGCTTGGTTTAAGCCGCTATAAAAGCACAGGATCGTAAAGGAGGAGGGGTAAAGGATGCCAATTATTGAAGTGGAACATTTGATGAAGGATTTTAAAATTGCCAAAAGAGAAACAGGATTTGCCGGAGCGTTAAAAAGCTTGGTTAAACGGGAGTTTATAACGAAGGAAGCAGTGAAGGACATCAGCTTTACGATTAATGAAGGTGAAATGGTGGGGTATATTGGACCGAATGGAGCCGGCAAGTCCACAACCATTAAAATGTTGACCGGCATTCTTGTCCCGAGCGGTGGGCATGTGCGGGTCAATGGCATTGTCCCTTATGAGGATCGCCAGGAAAACGCAAAGAATATCGGCGTTGTCTTTGGGCAGAGAACCCAGCTGTGGTGGGATTTGCCGACAATTGAATCGTTTGAGCTGTTAAAGGAAATATATCAGGTATCAAATGAGCGCTACAAAGAGAATATGGCTACTTTTATTGATATACTTGGTCTTGATGAATTTTTAAATACGCCTGTTCGTCAACTCTCACTCGGGCAGAGAATGAGAGCGGATATTGCTGCTTCACTTCTGCATGACCCGCCGATACTGTTCCTTGATGAACCAACCATTGGGCTTGATGTTGTTGCAAAAGAGAGAATGCGGACATTCATTAAAGAAATCAATAAAGAGCGGAATATTACAGTCATATTGACGACACATGATATGGAGGATATTGAGCAGCTATGTGAGCGCATGGTGCTTATCGATCATGGACAGAAGGTCTACGATGGCGAAATTTCTGTTGTAAAAAACCGCTTTGGTAAAATCCGCACATTGGTCGTGGATTTAGAAGAATCAAAGCGGACACTTCAATTGATGAACGGTGAGGTATTTAAAGAGGAAGCCAATAGATATTGGATCCGATTTAATCGGGAGGAAGTCTCGGCTTCGGAGATTATTAATCAAATTACTAAAACACATAATATTAAGGACTTAACCGTTGAAGAACCAGAAATAGAGTCAATTATAAGCAGAATTTATCAAGAAGGCTTTGAAGAAATATCAGAGCCTGTAAGGAATTAAGAGAGCTGTCAGAACAGCTCTCCATGCTGTAGAGAGACTTAGAGATTTTCTTAGGCTAACCGCTCGCTTCCTCGCTGCGTGCCTTTAGTGTCTCGACTATCCCGCTTCTCTCAGGCAGGAGTCGAGCTGTCACTCTCTAAATCTAACTAAATTTTATATGATTACTTTCTCAACACTCTGAGCGCTCTCATTATTGCATTGCTTCATAGTTTAATTGCTTGTTAGCCAGCTTTTCGTAAAGCTTATGGGAGGATAGCAACTCGTGATGTGTACCAGTGCCTGTGACGGCTCCTCCTTCGAGCACCACGATTTGATCGGCATCAACAATCGTTGAGAGCCGATGGGCAATGACAAGCGTTGTACGGTTTTTCATTAAATTTTTTAACGCCATTTGAACAAGCTGTTCAGATGAGCTGTCTAAATTAGAGGTTGCTTCGTCTAAAAGGAGTATTTTAGGATCGCGAATGATGGCTCTTGCTATCGCAATTCTTTGTCGCTGCCCTCCGGAAAGCTTCATTCCTCTTTCGCCTACTTCCGTATCATAACCATCCGGAAGCCGGTCAATAAACTCAGCTGCGTGCGCGAGTGCAGCTGCTCTTTTAATATCTCCATCTGTTACTTCCTCTTTTATTCCGTAGGCAATATTCTCCCTTATTGTTCCTGACATAAGTGGGCTTTCCTGCGATACATAGCCGATTTGTTCACGCCAGCTATGAAGATTGTATTCTTCTATCAATGTATCTCCAAGAATCACTTGGCCGGACTGTGGTTTGTAAAATCTTTCTAATAACGCGAATAAGGTAGTTTTTCCGCTGCCGCTTGGTCCAACAAATGCGGTCATTTTTCCGGCTGGAATATGGAGATTAATTTTTTTAAGGATGTGATCTTCTTTATAGCCGAATGAAAGGTCTTGCAGAATGATATCCTGTGTAGGATTCTCTACTTTTTTTGCTTGCTTGCTACATTCTATTTCTAAGCCAAGAATATCTTGAAGTCTCTCTGTAGCACCAATTGCTTTTTGGAAGGCTGTAAAGAAGGAGGCCATTTGTGTAAAAGGAACAACAATTTGAAACATATAAATGATGATGGCTACAAGAGAGCCTGCAGACAGCGCGCCAGAAGCGACTCTCACACCGCCATATCCAATTAAAACGACAAGGACAAGCATCATAATGAAGGTCATGAATGGCGATACAACAGCCTGAATTCTCGCCTCTTTTAGTCCGAAGGAAAATAAATGATGAATGCTTTGATATCCTTTGCTTTTTTCTGTGTCTTCTGCATGATAGGCCTTAACGAGGCGGATGTCTGATAATACTCGGCCTAAATTTCCTGAAAAGCCAGCCATTTCATCTTGAGTGGATAACGATACTTTATATATTTTTTGCCCAAGCGGCATAATGACGATGATGGCAATGGGCACAGCAATAATCATAATTAATGTCATTCTCCAATCAATCATAAACAAGATGATAATAGAACCAATGATAGAAATAAGCCCTGTAAAAAAGGTAATTAAATGCTGAGTGATTAAATTTTTCACAATATTTGTATCTTGAGTAATCCGGCTCATCGTTTCCCCAGATTGATGTTTATCAAAAAAGGGGATAGGCAGGTGAACGACATGATCCCAAAGTTTTCTTCTTAAGGAGGCAACAATATTTTCGCCAATGTAGTTCATAAAATAAAAGGAGAAGCCTGCTGCAATCGTTTGGATAATAAAAGCCGCTGCAAGCATGATAATTAACGAGATTTCTAAAGCAGATGCGGCTAATTGATCGACGAGAGAAGCGGTAAATAGAGGCACGATAAGGCCGGCAGCAGTTTCGAGAATACTGAGAAAGATCGCAAAGAAAAGAATCCATTTTGGCGGATTGGCATCCTTTAATAACTTCCAGAAGCCTTGCAACTTTGCAGAGCCCTTTTTATCAGTCGTTTTCATCTAGTATCAATCCCATCTTTTTAAAATATATCTCCAGTGCCTGACCGACCCATTTTTCTTCTCCCGCATTAAAGGCGGAAGGAAAAAGGACAGGCGAATCATCTAATTGCTGAGTTAATTCCTCATCTTTTTCCATAAGCGTCTCAATCAGAGATTTTGTATCTGGATAGAGATCGTTTAATATTTGCCACAGCTCATCAATCAAATGTTGTACAGAAGTGCTTGAAGGTTCCTGGCCATATGCTTCCTTTAAGTTTGTAAATAAATTCGCTGTTCGCTTGCTCAGTTGCTTATGCTTTTCTTCAGGAATATTATAGATTTCATTTATTGTGATTTCAGGTATGAGTTCTTTAAGGAACTCTCTATGCTCATTTTCCATTTGAATGGAGTTAATAAGTGAGATGAAGATCGTGGCATCAATGGTTTGATTATCCTCAATAATTGTTAGTGCATGATCCAAAGTGCGAATCATCTGCTCAATCTGCTGTTTCTTCTTTATCATTTCACCTCTCTGGAACTGTATGGATTGTTTGAGATTCCAATCCTTTTCATGAATAATTTCTTGAATTTCTTCCAGAGAATATCCAAGGTATTTTAAAGTAACAATTTTTTGCAGCTTTACAATTTCTGCATCTGTATAATATCTTCGGCCGCCGTCAGAAAGGAATGCCGGTTTTAATAATCCGATTTCATCGTAATAGTGAAGTGTTCTCACAGTTGTATTTGTTTTTTTTGAAAAATCGCCGATTCCGTATTGTGCTGACATCTTCTAACCTCCTTCATTCTTTCTAGTTTTATCATAAGACCTAACGTTACGTGAGATACAAGAGGAATTTAATTTTTTTTTAAAAATAAAAAACCTCAAAAATGAGGTTTTGAAACATCAGAGGTGAGATTATTTACCTCTCTATTGTAATTGGCACTTAAAGACCTTCTTAATTCCTTCCGTTCCAACAACACTGCCTATCATCCCTATTAATACGCTTGCTGAAATGAATTTAACTATATAATAAATACCCGTTCCAGTAACGAGGTCAATGATGAAAACCTTTTTAATGGTGGAGCCTTTAATCGAATAAAAGATTATTTGGTTCTCCTTCTTCAATGCTGTCACATCCTTCTTATTTTTCTTTTTAAAGGTATGACAAGAAAAGGCTGTCTTATTCAAAATTAAATCAATAAGAAACCGAGAGATATAATAACGCCGCTTACAAATAGGGTGAGGACGCAAAATCCCATTATATCTTTAGCTTTTAATCCTGCTATAGCAAGTGCCGGCAATGCCCAGAATGGCTGAATCAAGTTCGTCCAGGCATCGCCCCAGGCCACTGCCATGGCCGCCTTTGGAATAGAGACATCGAGCGCAATGGCTGCATCTAAAATGACAGGCGCTTGTATGGCCCATTGGCCACCGCCGGAAGGGATAAAGACATTAATTAGTCCTGCGCTAAGAAAGGTCAGTACTGGAAAGGTCTGTTCATTTGCAATCGATATAAAAGCATTTGAAATGACAGCAGCTAAACCAGAAGCTGTCATCATGCCAATAATCCCCGCATAGAAAGGGAATTGAATAATAATCCCGCTCGCGCCCTTCACTGCATTAGTTACCGCAATAAGGAAATTTTTCGGCGTTCCATGAAATAATATGCCTAAAAATAAGAAAAGAAAGTTCACAATATCAAGATTTAGCTGAAAGCCGCTGCTCGAAAAATAGTAGAATAAAAATATTAAACCAAAAATACCAATCAGCATCGATAATATTTTACTATTTTCTAAGCGTTCCGCAGGTGTTAGATGTCCCTTTTCAATGGTTGCTGCAGTGATTTCCTCTTTAAGAAGTTCGGGATCTATCATAACCGCCTCTTTTTTTGACGGAAGCATTAACCGGTTCATAATAGGAAGTGCAATAAATAAAGCGAGCGTAATGGCAAGATTAAATCCAGCAAAAATGGTTTCGCTCGTTGGAATGATGCCGATTAAGTCTTCAGAGAAGTGTCCTGGCGTAGCGATGGTTAATGGTGTAGAACCTGAGATTCCGCCATGCCAGATAATAAAGCCGGAGTAAGCGCTTGCAATTAATAGCCGATAGTCGACGCCTTTTACCTGCCTGGCTAATTCTTTTGCAAATAACGCGCCGATGACAAGTCCGAACCCCCAGTTGATCCAGCTGGCGATTAACGATATAACAGTTACAATAATGACTGCTTGTCCAGGTGTATTTGCTTTTGAAGCAAGGGCGGACAGCCCATTCTTAAATATTTTACTGCTGGCAAGAACATGGCCGGTCACAAGGACGAGCACCATTTGCATTGTAAACATAAGCAGTCCCCAAAATCCTTCACCCCAATACTGGACCATTGCATATGGGCTGCTGTCAGTAAATAATAGACCTAATCCAAAAACGACAAAGGTTAAAATGATGACAAATAGAAACGGATCAGGTAAATAGCGTTGCATGAGCCGATTAAAAAAAGATACAATTACTTTCAAAACTTTCCCCTCCCTGTTAATATATTATCATAATATTTTTATTTTAATTAATATTCAGCAAATAAAGGAGATATACTTGATGAAGTTATTGATCGATTCATTTGAAGCCCATCGAGATGTGGAAAACGCCAAGTTGATGGAAAAGTATATGAAAAATAATTTTCCATTTTTGGGGATTAAAACACCTAAGCGGCGGGAATTAATTAAAAGAGTCTTTAAGGAGACAGAGCTTTTAAAAGAAGAATTTCAGCCAGATCTAGTCAGAGAGCTATGGGCATTGCCGGAAAGAGAGTACCATTACGCGGCCCTCGATTATGTGAGTGGATCAATGAAAAAGCTGGATAATGGACATATGAGCTTGTTTGAGGAATTGATAACAGATAAATCCTGGTGGGATACGATTGATACAATCGCCCCGCATGCAGTTGCTGCCATTGCCTCTCGTTTTCCAGAGGTGATTGAATCAAAGATAGATGGATGGGCTGAAGCTGATCATATTTGGCTGCGACGATCGGCGATTCTTTTCCAGCTTAAACTGAAGGAAAAGACGGATGAAGAGAGGCTCTACCGCTATATTGTACATAATCAGGATGAGAAAGAATTTTTTATTCAAAAAGGAATTGGCTGGGCACTCAGAGAGTACTCGAAAACGAATCCAGACTCTGTAAGAGATTTTATTCAGAGAAGTAACCTTTCTCGTCTAAGTGTGAGGGAAGGGAGCAAATATATATAATTAAGGAGTGGTTTTTTGCGAAAAATATTGGTGGCATTGTTCGGCAGCATTGTTTTGCTGGCTGGTTGCACGGGCGGAAATGAAGCAGAAGATAGCAGCGATGCTGGGGAAGTGACGAATGAAGCAGGAAGCGATGAACCTGTCAGCAATGGAACGGTAGGTGAGCCTGAAGTAGTGACGGAAGATTTGAATATTCCGTGGTCCATAAATCATCATGATGATGTTTTTTATCTATCGGAAAGGCCAGGCAATGTCGTTGTTGTTAGCGATGGGCAGAAAGAAGAGCAGGATGTAGAGCTTGATAAAAAGGTATCAACTGTGTCTGAAGCAGGGCTATTAGGGTTTGTGCTTGCACCTGACTTCGCAGAATCAAAACATGCCTATGCTTACTACACCTATGAAGAAGAGGGAGAAGTTTTAAATCGCGTTGTTTTATTAGAGCAAAGCGAAAATGTTTGGCGTGAAGCAGAAGTTTTGCTTGATAAAATCCCGAGTGGACAAGTGCATCATGGCGGCAGGCTGAAGATTGGGCCGGACGAAAAGCTTTACACCACAACAGGTGATGCGTCAGAACCTGAACTAGCTCAGGATAAGGATTCTTTAGCAGGGAAGATCCTCCGAATGAATTTGGATGGATCGATACCGGACGACAACCCTTTTGAAAACTCTTATGTATATAGTTATGGACATCGCAATCCCCAAGGCCTCGCTTGGTCTGAAGAGGGGGAGCTGTATGAAAGTGAGCACGGGCCAACAGCAAACGATGAAATAAATGTCATACGCGCTGGGAGTAACTATGGCTGGCCTGAAATTACAGGTGAGGCGTCTAAGGAAGGGATGGAATCGCCGATATTTACGTCTGGTGATGGAACGACTTGGGCGCCCTCAGGCATGGCTTATAGCGATGGAAAGCTCTATGTTGCAGCATTGCGAGGTACAGCGGTACTGGAGTTTGATATAGAGGCAGGAGAGATGAGAGAGGTTGTAACAGGCTTGGGACGTATCCGTGATATTCATATTGAAGATGAGACATTATATTTTATCAGCAATAATACGGATGGCCGTGGAGAACCGCTCGACAACGATGATCACCTTTATAAAATGGATATAAGCGGATTGTAGTTAATAAGAAAAGAACGAACTCACTAGGCAGTGAATTCGTCCTTTTTTTATTTTTGCGGTGATAGTCCGTGCAGTAAAAATTGGACCATATTCTCAATTTCTTCTTCATCATTCCATTCATTATCAGGGAAAATTAAATACCTTGTAAAAAAGTAGCCCATAAGCGTAGAAATATTCAATCGAATAACACTGTGCGCCGGTATTTGGATGATATCTCCTTTTTCTTGATAGTACAAGACTAAGTCCTTAAATCGTGAATAAATCTTAATGGCGATATGTTCCATAAATTGTTCCTTTAGTTCTGGATGAAACGGAATTTCCTGAATTAAAATCTTAAATAACGGCAAATTTTGCTTCAGGAATATGTCGCGGTTCGCAATCATGGCTCTGAGAAAATCCTCATATCGCTCATATTTGTGATTAAGCACTTTGTATATATCTTTAATCACAAATGGGGCGATCGATTTAGCCAGCATTGGAGCGATGATGCTGAGTAGCAGGTCTTTCTTTGTTTTATAATGACGGAAAATAGTTCCTTCCGCTACTCCTGCTTTCTTAGCAATCTCGCTTGTCGATGTGCCGGCATAGCCTTTTTCTGAAAAAGAGTCGATGGCTGCTTCAATAATTTTTTTCTGTTTCTCTGTCAGTTTTTCATCTTCAAATAACTGATCGATAATTGAGTTTGATTCTGGCATCACTTGCTCCTCTATTACATTCGTTAAGATTATTATAATTCCATATTAATGATAAGTCATATTTTCCGGTGTTTTTTTAAAACGAGAATATTTAACAGAATGAATAGCAGTGAAAAGCCAGTTAATAAAAGGATATTCTCAATTATCGTGCCCCAGCCTGTTCCGCGAACCATCACGCTTGTTAATGCATCTGCTGTATAGTAAAGGGGCGTGAGCGGACCAATCCAGCTTAGCCATTCCGGTATGGCCTCTAAGTTGAATAGTCCGGAAAAGAATATTTGCGGCACAATAATAATCGGAATGAATTGCATCATTTGCAGCTCGTTATTTGCAAAGGATGATAGCAAAATTCCTAAAGTTAGAGCGGTTAGAGCTGTAAATAAAGAGATAATGATAACTAAGCTAAATGCCCCTTCCATATACATTCCCAATACGTAAATAGCGTATGCAGCTATGAGGAATGTTTGCAAAATGGTAAAGATGCCAAATCCAATGACATACCCAAATACAATTTCTGATTTTTTCAGCGGTGTGCTAAGCAATCTTTCTAATGTGCCTGTTGTCCGTTCACGCAAAAAGGATACCCCGGCTATTAAGAAAACGAAGAAGAAGACAAAGAAGCCAAGCAGGATGGGCCCGATATAATCAAATTGTTCAAGTTCTGACCCGCCGTGGAGGAAATCAATGTCCATCTTAGCCGATTTCTTGTCAGGGCTGTTAAAGGCATTTTGCAGCAGTGACATGACTGCCCGATTGGAGGTTGGATCGCTGCCTTCTAAAACTAGTGAAGGCTGGCTGCCATCCATATAAAGGTAAGCATCTATTGTGCGTTGCTCTATTGCTGATTTTGCTTCCTTCATATGATCATAGTTTTGGAAATGGCCCGCCTCGCTGCTGTTTAATGAATTGCTTACTGCTTCAGGTAGGTCTACCAATCCAATTGTTGGTTCATAGTTGCTTCCATTAAAAACGAAATGGAGGAGGGTAAGCACAAGGATGGGAGCAAAGATAAGCAGAGCTATCGTTCTTTTATCACGGAATATTTGACGCAATATACGAATCGTTAATGCCTTAATTCTCATGAACCGCACCTCCGTATACTAAAAATGCTTCTTCTATTGATTGAGAGCTAGTGTCGGCCATTAGTTCGGTGGGTGTGCCGATTGCAATAAGTTTACCATCCCGGAGCAGTCCGAGGCGGTCGCATTTTTCGGCTTCATCCATCACATGGGTCGTGACAATTATTGTTGTCCCATTCGATTTTAAGCGATCGAATGTTTGCCAAATACTTTTTCTTAATACGGGATCAATTCCCACCGTTGGTTCATCAAGGATGAGCAATTCAGGTTCATGCAGCAGGGAGATAGCGAGTGACAACCGGCGTTTCATTCCGCCTGAGAAGCTGGAGACAAGCTTTTTCTCTGTTCCTGCTAAGTTTACAATCTTTAAAACCTCGGGTATTCTTTGCAGTCTTTCCTTTCGCTTTAATCCGTAAATTGCTGCAAAAAATTCCAGGTTTTCTTTCGCACTTAATTCACCATACAACGCGTCAGATTGACCCATATAGCCAATCCGCTTCATGATTTGTAAGCTGGGCATACGCTGCTGAAAAATAACATTCTCCCCATCAGTCGGAACCTCAAGCCCGGCAAGCTGTTTCACCAATGTGGTTTTTCCAGCGCCAGAAGGTCCGAGCAAACCAAAAATCTCACCTTTCCTAATACTGAAATGAATATCCTTTAACACTGCCTGATCGCCGTAACGCTTAGAAACATGATTCACACAAACAACATCAGAATCTCCAACCAATCGAAGCACCTCCATCACACTCATTAAAATAGTGAGTAATCACTCACTTTTACACCCTAATCCAATAATAACCAACTCATCCCAATAAGTAAACCACTCATTCATTGATGTCGAAATTTGTCAAACCTTGGAGGTGACAGGTACCCACTATTTATGGTAAGTATTAATTAGTGAAATTTAGAAGAGTGGGGTGTGTGGCATGGCGGATTTTCGTTCGAGTGTGATCATTGCAAAGCCTTTGGATGAGGTGTTTGCTTATATGCTGGATTTAGATAATATACATGAGATTATGCCGATTGTTGTGAAGCGTGAGAAATTGACGGAGGGTACAATTACCAAGGGGACGATGTTAAAAGAGACGCGCAGAGTGCGTGCCTCGGACATCACATCAACGATTGAAGTGCTGGAATATGAAGAAAATCGCCGATTTACAACGAAATCAGATTCTAATGGCTTAATAGTTGAATACAAATATGATTTTTATGAAATCTCTGAAGGTACACAAGTTGAACTTGAGGCAACAGTAAAGACGACAGGATTGCGCATGAAACTGACGAAGCCTTTTCTTGTAAAAATGATGAAGCATGAAGATGGCAACCAGCTCTTAAATCTAAAGGATATGCTGGAAGGAAATCATCCTGTCGAAGAAGCAGAAGAAGAAAAGCAAGAGGAAGAACTGACAGAACCAGCTGACGAGCATAAAAAAGACTAATAAAAATAGTAGCATCACTAGTGGTACCTGTCACCAACAAACTTCCACAATTGACGACAAATTCCGACAAATTCCGATGAGTCTAATCAAAAAACCTGCAGGCATAAGAGAGATTCTCGTTTGCCTGCAGGTTTTTGTTTAGTAGCGATTCAATCCTAAATATTAAAACTTATAAGTCCAAAAGCGTTCTAAGTTTACTCTTGCCATCACCATGGGGTCGTTGTTTTTTAGTTGTTCTTCCATCTCTTTTACCATCAGCTGAGTTTGAGATACATGGGCTTTAAGAGTGGCGATTTTTATATGTGCGACTTCCGTTACGTCATGGATAATATCAGCCTGGCCGATTTCTTCCTCGCAATTATTCGAAAAAGCAACGCAATATACTTTTGGCCTTTTCCCGGCTGGAAGCTTTTCTACAGCTCTTATGACGGCTGCGCCTGTTGCATCATGATCAGGGTGAACGGAATAGCCAGGATAGAAAGTAATAATCAATGAAGGATCCAATTCATCGATTAATTCTCCCATATGGCTGGCCAATGCTTCTTCCTCTTCAAACTCTACGGTTTTATCGCGATAGCCAAGCATTCTTAAATCAGTAATCCCCATCGCCCTTGCCGCATTCTGCAATTCCTTTTTACGAATATGTGGAAGCGATTCCCGAGTCGCAAATGGTGGATTTCCTAAATTTCTACCCATTTCGCCTAGCGTTAGGCAGGCATAAGTTACCGGTGTTCCATTTTTAATATGTAAGGCAATTGTTCCAGATACACCAAACGCTTCATCGTCCGGATGAGGAAAAATAACAAGCACTTGTCTTTCTTGTTCCATCTTCTTCTTGTCCTCCTTTCAATAAAATTATTCAAAAGGTGTTTCACTAATTTCTAACGTAACAGCCAGTTTGCCATTGAAATCATGACCTGCTAAAAGCAAGCGATTTTGATTATCCACTTCAAAATGTGTAATGCCTTCCGCATAAACCCAGCCAATCGTTGTTTTCAATCCAATCCGATACGGCCCATCTCCGGCAATTTTACTATGCTCATATTTCAAGTAAGCGTTCCGTATATAAGCACCGGAAGAGAAGAAGGTTTCATCAAAATGGGAAGCATAAGCACCATTCGTTGTCTCTAAATGAATGTACACATCCTTATTTGCTAGATGATCTAATTCCTTTTGTACTTGCTCTTTTACAACAAGCTCCATATTATGCCCTCCCTTCAAAAGAAAAACCTGTATATAATTTGTCTGAATGTTAAAGTCTCTATACTGTCAGTTAAGTTCAATTTTACTAAAAAAAATCAGTAATTGCTAAAATGGTGCACTCAATAATTACTGGGAAAAAATAAGAAAAACGCAACCTACAATTTCCATTGAAGTTGCGCCTTGCTCATTCATTAGTTTATTGCTCTATTTTTGTACGGCCTGCACCGTATGTGCGATATGCACCATGCATAGTTGGTCCAACATATTGATTCAATTTAAATCCGTGTGAAATAGCAGCAGTAATGAAATCCTTCGCTACATCTACTGCTTCTTCAACAGATTTTCCTTTAGCCAGTTCAGCAGTGATGGCACTGGAGTAAGTGCAGCCAGCACCATGAATATATGGTGTATCGATTAATTCTGCTTCAAGGAATTTGAATTCTTTTCCATCATATAGAAGGTCAACGGCTTTTTCTGTTTTAAGCTTGCTACCGCCCTTAATTAATACATATTTTGGACCGAGTGCATGAATTTTTTCTGCCGCTTCCTTCATATCCTCAATCGTTTTAATTGGTTTTGTTTGTGCCAGCTGAGATGCTTCAAATAGGTTCGGTGTAACCACTGTTGCGAGTGGGACAAGCACCTTTCTTAACGCATCGGCTGTTTCAGGATGAAGCACTTCGTCTTCCCCTTTGCAAACCATAACAGGGTCAATCACAGCATGTTTGATTTTGCTTTCATTTATCGTCTTTGCGGCTGTTTCAATGATTTCAACAGAACCAAGCATGCCTGTTTTCATTGCATCTATTCCAACAGAAAGGATCGTTTCAATCTGTGCCTCAAGTGTGCTAATTTCAATCGGAAATACATGATGGTGCCAATTATCTTTTGGATCCATTGTTACGATTGTTGTTAATGCTGACATCCCGTAAACTCCAAGCTCTTGGAATGTTTTAAGGTCAGCTTGAATTCCTGCTCCGCCGCTGGAGTCTGAGCCAGCAATAGTCAAGACTTTTTTCATAGTCATCTGTCGTTTCCTCCCTGGAGTGATAGATTGAAGATAGGCGTATCTTCCTCATTATAACAATAAAATAAAAAATGTATATGGTGAACTGAACTCTACTTTAATATAAAGAATTGTCCTAGATTTTATTTATAATTGGATTATTTTTATCAATTCGGTCATAAAACATCATTCCGTTTAAATGATCAATTTCATGCTGCATCAAAATCGAACCATAGCCTTTAAAAGCTAACGTAACCTGTTCGCCTTTTTCATTATAAGCCTTCACTTTAATTTTTTCATATCTCGGAACCTGTCCAAAAATTTCACGATTGACAGATAAACAGCCTTCACCTTCAGGCAGGCAGATAATATTTGTTGAGTGGCTAATAATCTTAGGATTAATCAGCTTATACTCAAAATCCTGGCCCTTTTCATCCTCATATTTAGCAGCAAACATACGCTTTGCGATGCCAACTTGATTGGCTGAAAGGCCTGTACCGGCACGAAGTTTATATTTTTTTGCTAATTCCGGATCCTGGCTGTTCCTTAAATACTCCATCATGCATTCAAGTTCCATCAGGTCCTGATCATTCAAAGGCAAATGCATATCATCTAATTTTGTTCTTAAGATGTCATCCTGCTCTGGAACAAAGTCCTTCATTGTAACGATATAATCTTTATGAAAATTACTCATATATAAAAACCTCTTCTACATTTTTATTTAAGGCTCTGGAAATTTTAAACGCAAGATCTAATGTTGGATCATACTTATCATTTTCAATACAATTGATGGTTTGACGGGCGACACCGCATAACTCAGCCAGTTTTCCTTGTGTCAAGTTGAGTTGTGTTCTCCATTTCTTTATATGATTTTGCAACAGCTTTTCCTCCTGTGTCAAAAGTGTTTGACAACATAAATCTACCAAATATCAATTAAAATGTCTAACCTTCTGGACAGCCTGAGTTGATTATCGAAAGAAAAAGCGATTAAATAGAAGCATAGCATCGAGGAGGAAAAGGTTATGCAATCAACTGGGATAATTCTCGCAGGTGGGAAGTCGAGCCGGATGGGCAGAAATAAAGCATTAATGACACTTGAGGACAGAGCGGTGATTGATCGCATAGCTGAGTCACTGAGCACAATTACGACGGACCTTATAGTGGTAACAAACACACCGGACGAATATGAGTTCTTGGGTCTACGTACTGTCAGTGATACCTATAAGGAAAAAGGTCCATTGGCAGGGATGGAGGCTGGTTTAAGAGCATCTAATACAGAAAAAAACCTCATCGTAGCTTGCGATATGCCATTTATTTCTTCTGGCATTGGTGGATATTTGCTTACACAATTAGAAGAACATGAAGCAGCAGTACCGATTATCCAAAATCAGCTTCATCCACTCTTTGCATCCTATCGAAAAGATGTGCAAAGTAGAATAGAGCAGTCAATCATCTCAGATGAATTAAAAATACGGCTTCTATTTGAAAAAATAAACACAAAAACAGTGACTGAAACGGAACTGAAGAACCAAGGATTTTCCGTAACAGAAAATGACTTCTTTAATATGAACCATCCTGTTGATTTTTCTCAAGCATTAAAAATATCCTCACAAAAATCCAGTGAGAGTTGATAGAATGGAAGAAGGACATCAATAACGAGGTGATGGGATGAAATTTCAAATATCTAAAGAACCAATTAATATACAGCAAGTCATTGATCAAGTTGTCCAGCGGGAAGCGGGAGCAATAACAACTTTTATCGGTACTGTAAGGGAAATCACACACGGTAAGAAAACATTATATTTAGTATATGAAGCTTACGAGAGCATGGCGGTCAAAAGGCTTGAGCAAATAGGGAAAGAAATTGAGGAACGATGGAAAGGCGCGGATGTAGCGATTGTTCATCGCGTTGGTAAGCTTGATATTACAGATGTTGCGGTCGTTATTGCCGTATCTACTCCTCATCGTGCAGATGCATATGAAGCAAACAGATATGCTATTGAACGCATTAAAGAAATCGTGCCTATTTGGAAAAAAGAGCATTGGGAAGATGGACAAGAATGGATTGGCAATCAGCTTGAAACTGTTGCATATTCAAAAGGAGAACCGGAGGCGAAGCATCTTGATGAATAAATTATTATTTTTTGCCCATTTAAAAGATGAGGCAGGTGCAGAAACGCTATCAATTGATGTATCAGGAAAAACAATTGCGGAACTAAAAACAATCGTCTCAGAGCAGCATGGCCTCACAAAAATAGACAGTGTGATGACAGCAATTAATGAAGAGTTTGCTGAGGATGATGACATCATTCAGCAAGGAGATACGATTGCCTTCATACCTCCAGTAAGTGGAGGCTGAGTGGATTGAACGAAAGATATTCCAGACAAACTTTATTTCCAGCTATTGGTGAAGAAGGACAGAAGAAAATCCGCAAAAAGCATGTTCTTATCATCGGGGCAGGAGCATTGGGATCAGGCAACGCAGAAGTGATGACAAGAGCGGGAATTGGCAAGCTGACGATTGTAGACCGCGATTACGTGGAGGAAAGCAATCTTCAAAGGCAGCAGCTCTATACAGAGGAAGATGTTTTTGAAAAAATGCCTAAGGCAGCAGTAGCTGAAAAAAGGCTGAGAGCGATTAATTCTGAAACTGATATCGCAGCTGTCATAACGGATGCCACTCCTGACCGGCTGGAAGAGCTTGTCCAAACAGTTGATTTAATCATCGATTCAACTGATAATTTTGAAACGAGAATGGCGATAAATGATATATCGCAAAAATATCAAATTCCGTGGATTTACGGTGCCTGTGTCGGTAGCTATGGCATGAGCTTGACGATTATTCCCGGAATGACACCATGTCTCCACTGTTTGCTGAAAAAAATTCCCATTCAAGGTATGACATGTGATACAGGTGGAATTATCGCTCCTGCCGTGCAAATGGTTATCGCTCATCAAACCGCTGAGGCGCTGAAAATATTGGTTGAGGATTGGGATGCCATTCGCACAACCTTTACTAGCTTTGATTTATGGGGTAATCAGTATACTAATATAAAAATTGCCAAAGCGAAGGATGACGGCTGTCTATCCTGCGGAGAAGCGCGCACCTATCCGTTTTTACAAAATGAAAATTTAATGAAAACCACTGTATTGTGTGGGAGGGATACCGTCCAGGTGCGTCCACCTGCCAAGCAACAACTTGATCTTGCACGCCTATCCGAGCAAATGCAAGCAAGCGGCTATCAAATTAAAGGGAATCCTTATTTAATATCTGTAGAAATGAAGCCGCAGCGTATCGTCGTATTCAATGACGGCCGCGCACTCATCCACGGAACAAAGGATCTGTCGCAAGCAAAGGCAATTTATAACCGGTTATTAGGATAAAAAGAGCGGCTGTTTTTGGCCGCTCTTTTTTGTGGAATCTGGAAGGATACACAACGATGAGAATGCGGCGTGAAAAGTCCGAACTGTGATGCAAAAATAAGAAAGCAGCGCAAAAAAAATCATGTGGTGACGCAAAAACAAAAAATGAGAAGCAAAAAGCCGACGAGTTGACGCAAAAACAGAAAGTGACGCAAAAACAAAAAAAGTGACGCAAAAAGCCCGCGAGTTGACGCAAAAACAAAAAGTGACGCAAAAATTCCGCGAGTTGACGCAAAAACAAAAAGAGAAGCAAAAAACCGACGAAAAAAAATCCAGGTGCAACCTCAAGTGATTCATAGTGAAAATATTTAGATTAATTCTATACATTATGAATTGATATCTCTTATAATACTCTTAATTGCAAGAGGGGAATGGTGGAACGCAATGGATCATGTAGATAAAAATATATTAGACTTGCTCACAGCGAATGGACGTCTTTCCTATGTTGATATAGGAAAGGAACTAGGGCTTTCCAGAGTGGCAGTAAGAGAAAGAGTAGCAAAATTAGTCGAGGACGGGGTAATTGAACAATTTACAGTGGTTATTAATAGCGGCAAGGCTGGCAAGGAGGTTTCAGCATTTTTTGAGATTGATTGTGAACCAAGCTCGCTAGTAAAAGTGGCGGAGGCGCTTGCGGAAAATCCAAGTGTAGCAAGCTGCTATCAGATGACTGGACCATCTACGCTGCACACGCATGTATTGGTGGCCAATTTTGAAGCTTTAGAAAGATTTATCAATGAGGAACTTTATGCCTTGGAGGGCATTACACGTGTAGAGAGTCATATATTACTTAGAAGGTTTAAAAGCAGGCGAGGTCTGAAATTATAATAGACGTAGTAAAAAAGCTGAAACTGAGCAGGTGGAATCTATTCATCTTCTCAGTTTCAGCTTTTTTAATTGTCATTTTATAAATGTTCGGGTTTCGAATTGGTTATGAAAGCGTTTTACAAGATAGGTTTCAAAAATTAAACAATAATCGTTAATTTTTTACTAATTGATTTGATTTTACTGATTTAGTAAACAAAAGGAAATTAAAAATAATAAATTTTAAAAAAAATGAAAATTAATGTAGTATTTTGTATTTTTATGTTCTATAATCATTTTTAAATAATTTTAAACATTTTGTAATCAAAATAAAAAAATTGATTAACAAATGATAGAAGAGGAGGTAGTTAGAATGATAGGAATGATTATCAGAAGATTTTTTCAACTTATATTCCTGCTATTTGGGATTTCGTTTCTTGTTTTTTCATCGATGTATTTGGCACCAGGCGATCCGGCCTCAATGATTGGCGGCCCGACGGCATCGGAATCAGACATAGAAGCAATTAGAGAAAATCTAGGACTTAATGAACCTTTCTTGACTCAGTATGCCAGTTATGTTGGCGGCCTCGTTCAAGGTGATCTCGGATATTCTTATCAAACAAGGCAATCAGTTTCTGAAGCGATCGCTGTCCGGCTACCGAATACATTAAAACTGGCGATTGCGAGTATGATAGTAGCCATAATAATAGGAATATTAGCTGGCTTGATTTCAGCATTGAAGCATAATTCCTGGCTTGATGTCGGATCAACTACTTTTGCCTTGGCGGGGATTTCCATTCCGAACTTCTGGATGGGTGCCGTATTGATTTTAGTCTTTGCCGTAAATCTTCAATGGCTGCCGGTCGGAGGCATGTCATCACCATGGTACACGATAGAAGGTATGAAAGAGCTCATCCTACCAGCCATTACTTTAGGAACAGGTGCGGCAGCTATGATTGCCAGAATGACAAGGTCATCCATGCTTGAAGTGATAAGAGCTGATTATGTTCGAACGGCAAGAGCAAAAGGTGTAAAAGAAAGCAGTGTCATCTGGATTCATACTTTAAAAAATGCCATGATTCCAGTTCTAACAGTAATTGGGGTCAATTTCGGTTCATTGCTGGGAGGCACGATCATCACAGAAAAAGTGTTTGCAATTAACGGAGTTGGCCGACTGATGATTGATGCGATAGCAGCACGTGATTTCCCGATGGTACAAGGGTCGGTCTTGCTTGTTGCCACATTATTCGTCCTCGTTAACTTAATTGTAGATATTGTTTATACGTATGTAGATCCAAGAATTAAATATCAGTAAGAGAGGAGGAGCATGGATGGCAGAGACAGTTACCGTTACAGGCAATGAAAGGCCAAAGAAAAAGAAGAAAGAGCATGAATTTATCTTGACGGCGAAAAAGCTGCTTAAAAATAAGCTGGCTGTTATTGGATTAATCATTATTATTTTGCAAGTGGGAATGGCGATATTTGCACCGATGATGACCTCGCATGACCCTGTAAAACAAAACCTTGCAGCAAGTGAGCTTCCTATCTTCAGTGAAGGCCATTGGCTGGGAACAGATAACTATGGCAGAGATGTATGGAGCAGAATCGTCTTCGGTTCAAGAATATCGCTCGTTGTCGGAATCGTTGCTGTCAGCCTCGGCCTGCTAGGTGGAGTGACATTAGGTTTGCTAGGCGGTTATTATAAAAAACTTGATGGAATTATTATGAGGATTGTTGATTTGTTATTCTCTTTCCCTGGAATTCTGCTTGCAATGCTAATCATCGCTGTGCTAGGTACAAGCTTAATTAATGTAGCGATTGCGATTAGCATTTGGTCCATTCCAGCATGTGCGAGGATAGTGAGGGGATCGGTCCTCTCTATTAAGGAAAAGGAATATATCATGGCAATGAAATCGGTAGGAGCTTCAGATTTAAGGATTATGTTTAAGCATATTTTACCGAACTGTTTTGCTCCTATTATCGTATTTGCAACGATGAGAATGGCAACCGCCATATTATCTACTGCAGCATTAAGTTATTTAGGATTAGGGGCTCAGCCTCCAACACCTGAATGGGGAGCAATGATATCACAGGGACAAGCTTTTATGTGGAGTTCACCGCATTTAACGATTATTCCTGGAATTGCAATCATGCTCACTGTATTTGCTTTTAATGTAGTAGGTGATGGCTTGAGAGACGCCATTGATCCAAATATGGATGTATAAAAACTAATAAAAAATTAGGGGGAACAAAAATGAAAAAGAAACTATTAGCTATTATTTCAATCGCTACACTGCTATTTCTCGCCGCTTGTTCAGGCGGAAATGAATCTTCCTCAGCTGGAGAGGGTTCCGATACAAATGATCAAGGAATTGAAAGTTTTACGTACGCATCGCTAACGGATGCAGTGGGACTATCGCCAATTCTTACAAATGATAGTGCATCAGCAAATGTAACAGACCACGTTTATGAAAAATTATTTGAAAGAAATGCAGAAACGATGGAAATCGAGCCGCAATTAGCAGAGTCTTATGAGAATCCTGATGAAAACACATGGATAATTAAATTAAAGCAAGGGGTTAAATTCCATGATGGCACAGATTTCAATGCAGACGCAGTAAAATACACATTTGATAAATTAAGAGATCCGGCTACAGCGGCGCCGCGCGCTTCATTAATGGAGCCAGTGGATACAATAACTGTCGTAGATGATTATACTGTAGAGATAAAAACGAAATATCCTTATGGTCCATTTCTTGCTTCTCTATCCCATTCAAATGCTGCGATTGTAAGCCCGGAAGCAGATCAGAATGGCGATATTAACAAAGATCCGGTAGGGACAGGCCCATTCAAATTTGTTAGCTGGGTGCCTGGGGATCAAGTGGTGCTGGAAGCTAATAAGGATTATCGTGATGGAGCACCGGCCATTCAAAAATTAATCTTTAAGGTAGTACCTGAAATTTCTACAGCAATCTCTATGCTGCAAACAGGAGAAGTTCAATTTATTGATAAGCTTCCAACAGAACAAATTGAGAGAGTGGAAGGCTTAAAAAATGTCAATGTCGAGAAAGTAGACGGGACACCTCAGTATTACTTTACGGTGAATCATAGTAAAGAAGAATTTCAAGATGCGGAATTAAGAGAGGCGCTTGCAAGTGCCATCGATAGAGATGCCTTTATTTCTAAAATGAAGGGATTAGGCATTAGAAGCGATAGTGTTATTGGCTCAAAGGTATTCGGCTACAAGGAAGAGGCTGACAATGCTGGGACACCATATGACTTAGAAAAAGCAAAAGAATTAGTCAAGAAAAACGGCTATGATAAAAAAACTTATACGCTATTATCACCGAATAGAAATAACTTTATTTTAATGTCAGAGGTTGTTCAAGCACAGCTGACGGAAGCTGGATTTAATGTAAATATTGAATCTATGGAATGGGCTTCATTTTTAGACACTGCCAGAGATGGCAACTATGATATGACATTCTTAAGCTGGTCTAATTTAACTGCTGATGGATCAGAGCTATTCTACCCTAACTTCCATAGTGATAATGTAGGTGCATCCAATCGCGCACAATACAGCAACCCAGAATTTGATCAATTAGTGGAACAATCAAGAACAACGACTGATCAGGAAAAGCGCTTAGAAATCTTAGATCAGGCCAACCGCTTAATGCTTGAGGACCATGCTATTGTGAATATGTATCATGATGTCGTTACAGCTGCAATGGAAAACTCATATAAAGGCTTAATCTTAGAGCCAACTGGTAAATGGAATCTATCAGAAGTAACAAGAAAGTAGGGTGAATCATGGGAGAGACATTACTGGAAGTCAAAAACATAGTGACTGAATTTCGGACAGCAGACGGGCAATTGCCTGCTGTCCGTGATGTCTCCTTTTCATTAAATAAAGGAGAAACATTATGTATCGTTGGTGAATCAGGCTGTGGCAAAAGTATTACTTCTCTCTCGGTTATAGGCTTATTACCCAGCAACGGAAAAATAGCGAGCGGAGAAGTCCTCTATGAAGGCGAAGCAATTAATAAATATTCACCAGAGCAGATGCGCAGAATCAGGGGAAATAAAATATCAATGATTTTTCAAGAGCCGATGACCGCATTAAATCCTGTGTTAACCATTGGTTTTCAGCTAAGAGAACCTTTAATGCTTCATGAAAAACTATCAAAAAATGAGGCAACTAAAAAAGGCATAGAGTTATTGAAGAAAGTAGGAATTCCTTATCCTGAGAAAAGAATGAACCAGTATCCGCATGAGCTGAGTGGAGGGATGAGGCAAAGGGTGATGATTGCAATTGCACTTTCGTGTAATCCAGGCTTGCTCATTGCAGATGAACCAACGACGGCGCTGGATGTGACCATTCAAGCGCAAATTCTCGATTTAATAAATGATCTAAAGAATGATTATCATATGGGTGTTATAATGGTCACTCATGATATGGGCGTTGTTGCAGAGGTTGCGGACCGTGTAATGGTCATGTACGCTGGAAAGAAAGTTGAAGAAGGTACGGTAGAAGAGATATTCAATTCACCAAAACATCCTTATACTATCGGTCTATTAAATTCAGTGCCTAACGTAGATGATCCTGATTTTGAATTAGAAGCGATTCCCGGTTCTTTGCCTAGCTTAAATGACGAAATTATAGGCTGCAGATTCCAGGATAGATGTAAATTTGCCAGTGAAAAATGCAGAAGTCAAGAACCTCCTGAATTTAATATATCATCATCCCATATAGCCAGCTGTTGGTTAGAAGAAGAGGGGGAACTTAGATGGCAGTCTTAACTGAACATGAGGCCGAAAAATTGTCTAATCACAAGCAGGTTCTTCTTGAGGTAACCGGAATAAGGAAATATTATCCTATTAGAGGCGGCGTCCTGCAAAGAGTTCAAGGGAATGTCAAAGCAGTAGAAAATGTTTCCTTACAGCTGTATGAGGGAGAGAGCTTAGGTGTTGTTGGCGAATCAGGCTGTGGAAAGTCAACTTTAGGAAAGGCTATCCTAGGCTTAGAAGAATTAACAGATGGAAAAATCATGTTCAAAGGCAAGGAGATTCAAAATTTAAAGAAGAAGGAAAAATTAAAGTTCATTAAAGAAATGCAGATGATCTTCCAAGATCCCTTTGCATCGCTGAATCCAAGGCAAAGAATTGGCCATGCATTGGAGGAAGTATTTACAATACACACAAATATGTCTGCTAAAGAAAAGAAAAATACCGTCCTGGACTTATTAAAAGAAGTTGGTTTAAAAGAAGAGCATTATGACCGCTATCCACATGAATTTAGCGGCGGGCAGCGCCAGCGTATCGGAATTGCCCGTGCGATTTGTTTAAATCCATCATTTATTATTTGTGATGAAGCTGTTTCTGCATTAGATGTTTCAGTACAAGCCCAAGTACTTAAATTACTAAAAACACTTCAAGCTAAATACCAATTGTCTTATATGTTTATATCACATGATTTAGGAGTCGTCCGTTATTTCTGTGATCGCGTATTAGTTATGTATTTAGGGCATACAGTAGAATTAGGCAGTGTTGAGGATTTATTTAATCACCCGCTGCATCCTTATACACAGGCATTATTGTCAGCAATCCCAAGACCTACTGTCCAGAAAAAACGTAAAAGAATCCGATTGGAAGGGGATTTACCTAATCCGGCGGACCCGCCTGGGGGATGTCCTTTCCATACTAGATGTCCCATAGCGCAAGATAAATGTAAACAAGAAAAGCCTGAATGGAAAGAGTACGGATCGGACCATTTCGCAGCTTGCCATTTTGCAGGACAATCTATATTGGCATAATTTAAAAGCCCTCCTACAAAGTAGGGGGAGCCTTATTTTTTTATTGAATAACTGTTGAGTAAAATGCAAGATTTGTGCGTTCCTGTAGGTGTGAACGTATTCATGATTATAGGAGGAGATTCTTTGGACTATCTAAATCACCCATTTCCATCAAAAAGACATACAGCGTTTGCAAAGAAGGGCATGGTGGCCACTTCTCAGCCGTTGGCAGCGCAAGCAGGACTGGAAATTTTGCAACAAGGCGGCAATGCGATTGACGCGGCAATAGCTACAGCTGCAGCATTAACTGTTGTGGAGCCGACTTCAAACGGCATTGGCGGAGATGCCTTTGCACTTGTTTGGGTAAAGGATCAGTTACATGGCTTGAATGCATCCGGGCCGACCCCTGAAACGATTTCAGCAGCGGCCGTTAAAAATAGAGGTTTTGATAAGATGCCTGTATATGGGATGATTCCTGTTACTGTACCTGGTGTTCCTTCTGCCTGGGCTGCGCTATCGGAAAGGTTTGGTCGCCTTTCGTTAGCGGAAACGTTGAAACCAGCAATCCGTTATGCGGAAGAGGGTTACCCTTTAACACCAATCTTAGGTAAGTTCTGGAAAAGAGCCTATAAAAAGTTTAAGCAGGACTTCACGACAGAAGAGTATCAAGCGTGGTTTGATACCTTTGCTCCAGATGGCAGGGCACCGGAAATCGGAGAGATGTGGAAATCACAAGACCATGCAAATACATTAAAATCCATTGGTGAAACAAATGCCCGCTCATTTTATGAAGGAGAATTAGCTGACCAAATAGATGCTTTTATGAAGAAGCATGACGGTTATTTAACAAAAAGCGATTTAAGCAAGTATCAGCCTGAATGGGTAACACCGATATCTGCGAGTTACCGTGGCTATGATGTTTGGGAAATTCCGCCGAATGGTCAGGGAATGATTGCGTTAATGGCTTTGAATATTTTTGAAAAAATGTCAAAGCCGGTTTGGCATTCAGCAGAAACGCTTCATGAGCAAATTGAATCTATGAAACTGGCATTTACTGACGGGCAAGCATTTATTACCGAACCGGAGGAAATGCCAATCACAGCTGAAGAACTGCTTTCAGATGAATATGCACAAACACGCAGCAAAGTAATTTCAGAAGAGGCAGCAGAACCATTGCCGTACGATTTGCCTAAGGGAGGCACGGTATATTTAGCCACTGCTGATGAAGAAGGCAATATGGTGTCTTATATTCAGAGTAATTATATGGGCTTTGGCTCTGGGATTGTCATCCCAGGCACCGGCATTGCTCTTCAAAACAGAGGTCATGATTTCTCTTTGGAGGAAACTCACCCGAACTTCCTGAAACCAGGGAAAAGAACGTATCATACGATTATTCCAGGTTTTTTAACGAAGGACGGCAAAGCGGTTGGCCCATTTGGAGTAATGGGGGGATATATGCAGCCGCAAGGGCATTTCCAAGTAGTGACCAATACGATTGATTATATGTTAAATCCACAAGCGGCGCTTGATATGCCAAGGTGGCAATGGATGAAAGGGAGATCTGTTCATGTAGAACCGGAATTCCCTAATTACTTAGTGCAAGCGCTGGAACGAAAAGGGCATGCGATTACTGTAACAACTGATGGCGGATCTTTTGGGCGTGGGCAAATCATTTGGCGTGATCCAGACAGCGGCGTGTTAATGGGCGGAACGGAATCCCGTACAGATGGAGCCATTGCAGTTTGGTAGAATTATTAAAGGAAAAGCATGAAGAAACTCCTGAGCCCAATCCACGCCGGGGCCTGCACACGCAAATAGATCTTATGCTCGCTTTTTTCAGGGTAGGTATGCTGGGATTTGGCGGTGGTCCATCAGCAATCCCGCTATTTCAACAGGAAGCCGTGAAAAAATATAAATGGATGACAGATGAGGAATTTGCAGATACACTGGCGTTGGCAAATACAATGCCAGGACCGATTGCAACGAAAATGGCTGGATATATTGGCTATCGTGTAGGGGGGATTATTGGCTGCTTAAATGCGCTCATCTCTTCTGTCATGCCAACAGCCTTATTAATGATTTTCCTATTACAGCTTCTGCAAGTTTATAAAGATATTCCGTGGGTGCAGCATATGTCAGCATCCGTTGTACCGGTTGTTGCCGTTATGCTTGCCACGATGACATGGGATTTTATGAAGAAATCTGGTGATACGCTAGGCTGGAAAAAGGCTGTAATATTAATTTTAGCCTCATTCTTGTTAACTGAATGGTTCAATATCCATCCAGGAATTTTAATTTTTGTACTCATTCTTTTTGTTTTCTTACCGTCTAAGAAGAAGGAGGCGGCAAAAGGATGATTTATTGGCAAATATTTTTGGCGTTCTTTATTCCGGGAATTCTTGGATATGGGGGCGGACCTGCCTCAATCCCATTAATTGAGAATGAAGTAGTCGGAAAATACGGCTGGATGACAACGCAGGAATTTAGTGAAGTGCTTGCTGTTGGAAACTCCTTGCCAGGTCCGATTGCGACGAAGATGGCAGCATATATAGGGTTTGTTGAAGGAGGAGTTATTGGCGGTTTTGTTGCCCTTCTTGCAACAATAGCGCCCTCTATCATATTAATGCTCGTTCTGATGGCTATACTGCTAAAGTATAAAGACACGCCTCAAGTAAAAAATATATCAAAAGTCGTTCGTCCGGTAATCGCTGTTCTTCTCGCAGTAATGACCTATCAATTTGCTAAGGACTCTGTCCTATCATTAGGGACAGTTTATACGATTATTATGATTATAGGAAGCTATATTTTATTGGAGAGAGTAAAGCTTCATCCGGCATTTGTTATTCTTATTGCATTAGGGGTTGGAGCTATATCAGGTCTAATCATATATTGATAAGAAACATAACAAAGGTGGCAGCCACTATGGGGATGGCTGCCACCTTTATCTATATGATAGGAGTCGTAATTGTCCTCCTGTCATGATGGTTGATTAAGTTAATTCACGTTAGAGCCGACGACGACTAACTTCCCTGCGTCAAGCACTTCTTCATACTGCTGAGCTTCTACATCAGTCATTCCCAGTGAAGCCATTTTTGTGCGGAGCTCATCTCCACGACTTCTGAATACATTCCCGATACTATCGAATACACCTTGTTCCTTCATTCCGACGCCACTAGTATCAGTTGCATCTGTGAGATTTTCTGAACGGTCTTTATCATGTGCAAACAAGTAGATGTCTTTTTTAGCAAAACCTTGATTTTCTAGTGAATTGATTGTGCTGATTGCTTGTACGCCGTTTTCAACAACTTCTATTTTATACATAGTAACATCCTCCTTTGGATTGAAGAGTTCAACGTTTGTTGCTCTTCTTGCTCTATATTTATCCGCCTCACAATTTTCTAAACATAAAATTTTCATTTTTGATAGATTAAAAAATTGAACTTGCTATATGAAAGCGATTTAATTATGATGAAATAAATATTCAGAATTTTTAGCTAAAAATTTGTTTGCGAAAGCTAATTTTCCAATGGTAAAGGAGAGACAGTTATATTAAAGCATTTAATTTTTATACTATTGTTGTTTTGTTTAGCACCTGAAAAAGCTACAGCCGAAGATCAAGTGTACAAGATTGCTGGACAAAAAGCCTTTCCGCCATTCTCCTATGTAAATCAAGAAGACAGCTTAACCGGTATCAATATTGAATTAATGGAGCGGGTGGCGGATGAAACAGGACTTACTTTTGAATTTGTCCCCATGGAATTGAAAGAGGCGGAGGAAGCGCTGCAGAGGGGAGATATAGATGCAATAGCAGGGATGACATATAGCTTAGAAAAGGATCGGGATTTCGACTTTTCAACACCATATTTTACAATGTCCGATTCATTAGTTATTCCTAAGGACCGGGCTGATGAAGTCAGTGGAATAGAGGATTTGCGAGATGCACATATCGTGCTGCAGAATGAAACACCTGGATTAAACACGCTAATTAATTTAAGAAATACGAATTTCACGTTAGTGACGAATCAATATAATGGCTTATTTATGCTCTGGAATCAGCGTGCTGACGTATTAATAGGCAACAAGTGGACGTCTACCTTTTTCTTAAATAAATACAATATAGAAGATGAGTATGTTGTACTTGATATTGTACTTGATCCAGCTGATTATGCGATTGCTGTTAGAGAGGGAAATGAGCCATTCAGAACGACAATTGACAAAGCGATCACGGATTTAAAGGCTACAGGTGAAATCAATCAGCTGATAGAAAAGTGGATGAAGTCGGACAATGAGGAAGTTGCAAGGCTGCAGCATTTTATCACACTTTTAATCATTTTTTTAGCTGCTTGCGCTTTTGTTTTAATCATGATCTATATATGGAATAAAAGGCTGAAGGTCGCGGTTGACGACCAGACAAGGGATCTAATGCTATTAAACAACGATTTGCGTCAGCAGCGGCAAAGAACGGCAGATAGCAATGCATTTAAAGACCAAATTTTAAATAATATCGATACAGGCATTGTCACTTTTGATTTGAACTTTATGATTACAAGCTGCAATAAGAGAGCATTGGATATTCTTGAACTATCATCCACATTTAATTTGCAGCATTCATCCGTATTTATGGAGATTTTTCATGACGATCTTTTTCAATCAGAGCGGAAAAATGTTCCGCGATTATTAGATATGAATAACAACGGAAAAAGGAAGATTATTTATTATTGTCTTAATAAAATGTATAATTCTCTCGAAAATCAAGCTGGCTACTTATTAACGATTCATGATGAAACGGAAAAGCGGGAGCTTGAGCAAAAGCTGATTACGCAGGAAAAGCTGCACGCGCTTGGGCAGCTCGTTGCCGGAGTTGCCCATGAAATTAGAAATCCATTAACATCAATCAAAACATTCGTAGATTTAATCCCAAGAAAGTTCAATCAGCCCTCTTTTCAAGAAATGCTGATGAAGCATTTGCCGTCTGAAGTTAATCGGCTGAACCGGATAGTGACAGATTTGATTGATTATGCGCGCCCTGGTCCTCCTAATGTCCAGCCATGCACGGCTAAGGAATTGATTACGATGCTCGCTTTTCTGCAAGTCACGATGAAGGATCATGCAATCGATTTTGAAAAACAGCTGGATGAGACCATGGTTTTTTACATTGACCCGCAACAGATTAGACAAGTCTTGCTGAATTTATTATTTAACAGCATTCATGCAGTAGAGAATAGAGAGCAAAAGCATATTATTATGCTGATGGAAAGACAGGATAGCCGATATGGAAAGATCGAAATCATTGATAATGGAAAAGGCATGAATCAGGACGAGATGAACCACTTATTTGAGCCGTTTTTTACAACAAAGGAAAAAGGGGTGGGGCTTGGCTTAACCCTTTCATATAATCTCATTCAAGAAAATGGCGGAGACATTTCTGTTAGCAGTATACCTGAAAAAGGGACGACCTTTACGATTTTATTGCCAGTCTATCAAGAGGAGGGGTTATTAAATGAAACCGAATATCCTGGTCATTGATGATGAAGAGGCGATATGCGCTTCAATTCGTTTTGCCTTTGAGGATGACTATCATATGTTTACAACGACCAATCCGCATAAAGCGCTGGGGTTAATTAAAGCAAAGAAAATTGACATTGTCCTGCTTGATTTAAGGCTGGGGCATGTAAGCGGGCTGGATATTTTGCAGTCAATAAAGGAAAAGGACGCATCCATTACAGTCATCATGATGACTGCCTATGCAAGCATAGAGACTTCAATCGAGGCGATTAAGAAGGGAGCCTATTATTATATAGAAAAGCCCATTAACATTGAAAAGCTATCAGTACTATTATTGAGGGCATCCCAGTTCAAGCATTTGGCAAACAGATTGGAGAAGCTGGAAAACAAGGAAAATCAGCGGGCATTTTTAGGCAGCAGCAAGGCGATGAAGACAGTCTTTACAATGATCGACCGATTAAAAGATATTGATTCAAGCGTGCTGATTTCTGGTGAGAGCGGTACTGGAAAGGAGCTGGTGGCAAGACAGATTCATTTTTCAGGTAAAAGAAAAAACGGCCCGCTGGAAATTGTCAATTGTGCTGCCATTCCTGAGAACCTTCTTGAGTCGGAGTTATTTGGATATGAAAAAGGTGCTTTTACTGGTGCAACAGCTGCCAAGGATGGTAAATGCGTTGCTGCTAATGGAGGAAGCTTATTTCTTGATGAAATTAGTGAAATGCCGTTGGCGCTGCAGGCAAAATTATTGCGTGTCATTCAGGAACGGGAGGTGACGCCTCTTGGTTCAAATAAGAGAAAAACATTGGATGTCCGCATAATAAGCGCAGCGAATAAAAATATCTCTGAAATGGTGAAGGAAGGGACTTTTCGCGAAGATTTATTTTTCCGGTTAAATGTGATTCCCATTCAAATACCGCCGTTAAGGGAACGGAAAGAAGACCTGCCTCTATTGATTGACTATTTTTTAAATAAATATTGCGATGAAATGGGCAGGGAAAGAAAGCTTATTTCAGCAAATGCAAGAAAGCAGCTATTAAACTATCATTACCCCGGAAATGTGCGGGAGCTGGGCAATATGGTTGAATATGCGGTCGCATTATCGATGGGAGAAATCATAGAAGAGACCGACCTGCCGCAGTTTGTTCACCATCCAGCTGACGATCCTTCATTAACTACAACGACCGAAGAGATCACGATGCCACTTGGTTTGTCAATGAAGGAAGTAGAGAAGAGGATGATTGCTGCGACCTTGAAGTATTGCAACGAACATAGACAAAAAACAGCAAAGATATTAAAGATCTCTGAAAGAAGTTTGCGGGACAAAATAAAAATATATGATATTTAGCAGGGGAACCGGCAAATTTTTCTGAAATAATCGGCAAAAATTTCCGGTTTTTCTTTTCTTGCTCCTTAAAAAATGTAAGCGCATACATTTTATCTATATTCAGAATCTTGGCACATTAATTGCAAGTATAAAAGTAGGTCAGGAGGACAGTTATGAAATTTTCGGCATTTTTATGTTTGATTTTTCTATCTTTATGGTTTTTGGCAGGATGCGTCTATGATGGCGAAAAACTCGGTTCCTCTCATAAAGCCAGTATCGCTCCATCTGAAGAAATATCAGTTGGGATGAAAACGCTAGTGGTAGCTACAGGTGATATGTCTGGCGTTTACTTTCCACTCGGTCAAGGGCTTTCAGCTATTTTTGAAAAGTACAATGGTTCAGCTGCTGGCACACGTGTAACAAATGCTTCTATCCAAAATGCAAAGCTCGTAAGTGAAAAACAAGCTGATTTAGGAATTTGTATGGTGGATGTACTTTCCTTAGAGGAAATTAATCAACAGAATTTGCGTGCATTAACAGGACTTTATTCTAATTATATTCAAATCGTTACAACGGACAGAAGCATTCAATCATTGGAAGACTTGCGTGGAAAACGCGTTAGCCTTGGCACGGAAGGAAGCGGTACAAAGCTGACAGCAGAAAGGGTGATGGAGGCTGCTAATTTGATGGACAAAGATATCGACTTCTCATATTTGTCTTTTACGCAATCTGCTGCAGGATTAAGAAATGGTACAATTGATGCCGCATTTTTATCATCAGGCTTACCAAACCCTGTGATACAAGAATTAATAATGGAAATGGATGTAAACCTAGTAAGCATCCCAAAAGAGGTTGCAGAGGGCATGAAGGCGGCATATGGCGTGTATTCGTGGGAGGAAATCAGTGCGGATACATATGAAAGCTTAGAGGAATCAGTGTCTACCGTAACGGTAAAAAACGTACTGCTGACCCATGCGGACTTACCAGATAAAGAAGCTTATCAACTTCTTCAAACCATCTATCAGCATCTCGATGAATGGAAGGATTTCCATCCGGCGGCAGAATCCATTCATCCTGATGAAGCTATGGAAGATATTCCAATTGAATTTCATAACGGAGCAAAAAAATACTTTAAAGAAATAGGGGGAGAGTAAAATGAAAAAATTAATTGCAATTCTATCCATTTTAATGCTTCTGGCATTAACTGCATGCGGGGCGCCAACTCCGCAAAAAGCTGGAGAGCAGGCGAGCACAGAAAATAAAGAATCAGGCGATAAGACAATTACTATTGCCGGAAATGGCGGTGTGATTGAAAGAACTATTCGCGATGTGATCGCACCTAAATATAAAGAAGCAACAGGTGTCACGATCAACTATGTACCAGGATTATCAGGAGAAATTTTATCAAAAGTTGAACTGCAAAAAAATGCGCCGCAAATTGATATCGCTTTCTTCGTGCCTACTGATGTATATCGTGCAAAAGAAAAGGATTTAACTGATGTTATAACGGAATCAAATGTACCGAATATGAAAGGGGTTAATAAGGACTTTATTGCCGTTGAGGAAGCAGGCGCACCGGTATTTGGGCTAGCAATTGCACCGGCATATAATACCGAAGCATTTGATAAAAACGGATGGGGACCAATCGAATCATGGAATGATCTCGTATCTGAGAGATATGAAGGAAGGACAGCATTTGTAGATATAACCAACGATTGGGGCTTTAACACATTAAACGCATTAGCTATGGCAAATGGCGGCGGAACTGACAATGTTGAACCAGGTATTGAAAAGGCGAAGGAACTTGCAGCGTACTCAACAACTTTCTATAAAAATTCCACTCAAGTGATGCCTGCCATCCAGCAAGGAGCAGCAGATATCACAGTAATGGGCTCATATGTAATTGGCGAGCTTGCTTTATCAGGCATCCCGCTTAAAATGGCCGTACCTAAAGAGGGTGTTCCATTACAATCCTTCAGTGCAACATTAGTAAAAAACACGCCGAAAGAAGAAGCGGCTTTGGAATTTATCAATTATTTAGTTGGTGAAGAAGCGCAAGGATTAATTGCGGAGCAAGGATTTTATCCGGTTGCAGAAGGAATGGAGCTACCTGAAAAATATCAGGAATCGATTGGGTTAAAAGAGGGCGACGCTACATTTAGTCCGGATGTTCCAAAATTTGCAGAGGTTCGTGCGGAATGGTCTGATCGCTGGAATAAAGAAGTTGTACCTGAAATCGGCAAGCAATTGAAATAAAGGGGGCATAACAAAGATGAACACAACAGTAAGTGATGTAGAGATCAAAGGTGCAACGAAGCAATTTGGCTCAAACATTGTCCTTGACGCGATTGATTTGGAGGTAAAGCAGGGGGAGCTTCTTACCCTGCTTGGCCCTTCAGGCTGCGGAAAGTCTACGACATTAAATTTAATTGCTGGCTTTTTAGAAGCAGATCAAGGGGATGTTTATATAAAAGGGAAGAAAGTGACAAAGGTTCCTCCATATAAAAGGGACTTAGGAATGGTTTTTCAGACGTATTCTTTATTCCCGCATATGACTGTTTATGAAAATCTTAACTTTGGCTTAAAGCTTCGCAAAATATCAAAAGCTGAACAAAAGGAGAAAATAGACCGGGTATTAGCGCTTGTTAAAATGTCAGGCTTGGAGCATCGCTATCCCCGAGAACTATCCGGCGGTCAGCGTCAGCGTGTTGCGATTGCCCGTGCACTCGTTGTTGAACCGGAATTGCTACTGCTAGATGAACCGCTCTCCAATCTCGATGCGAAGCTTCGTCATGAACTCAGGCTAGAAATTAAAAGGCTGCAAAAGGAAATTGGAGTGACGACGATTTTCGTCACTCATGATCAGGAGGAGGCTTTATCTCTTTCAGATCGGGTGGTTGTCATGAATGCAGGAAAAATTGAACAAATAAGTACGCCAACTTCAATTTACAAACATCCAAAAACAGAATTTGTTTTTCAGTTTATTGGAAAGTCTAATTCATTTGAGGGTGCAGTGGTGGCTATTGATAGTCAAAAGATTTCTGTAAAGGCCGGAGAAGAAATTGTCGTTGTCGATTATGACAATATCATCGGGGAAGACCGTGACATTAGCTCAGGAGATGAGGTAAAGCTGTATATCCGTCCGGAGAATATCCATATAGCTTCCACGAGAGAAACATCAGCGCCTCTGGAACTCCATCCAGCTACTATTACACAAATGAACTATCTTGGCACTTCATGGGAGATAGATGTATCCCTGATCGGCAAATCGCTTCAAGTATTAACAAATGATTATGATTCATCTTGGCGAGAGGGAAGAGAGGTGTTTGTTGGATGGAACCCGTCAGATCTCAAATTAATCAAGAAAGAATAGAGGCTGAACCACCGCTGAAGCAGAAGAAGCTGAGAAAGAGGAAAAGCTGGGTGCCAGGCCTTCTTCTTTTAGTGCCCATTCTATTATTTTTATTCGGGTTTTTCGTTGTTCCAATGCTGTATATTTTGTATTTAAGCTTTATCTCAACAGATAGTTTAAGCGGCGCAGGTGCGGTATACAGCCTACAAAACTATATAACTTTATTTACAGATAGCTATTATTTATCATCCTTATGGATTACGGTAAAAATAAGCTTACTTTCAAGCCTAGTTGCACTTATTTTAGGTTATCCAATTGCCTTAACGATGGCGAAAAGCACTCCGCGAATGCGCGCCATTATTACATTATTAATTGCTTCACCATTACTCGTCAGCATAGTTGTCCGCAACTTTGGCTGGTACTTGCTGCTATTGCCAAACGGAACAATCAATAGCTTTCTTATGAATATCGGCATCATTAATAAGCCTTTGAACCTCTTATTTTCAGAGCTAGGGGTTGTGATTGGATTATCCAATGCTTATCTTCCCTTCATGGTGCTTGCGATTGTAACAAGTCTTTATAATATCGATCCATCATTGGAGAAAGCCTCCGCAATTTTAGGGGCAAGCCCTTTAAGAAGCTTTTTTTCAATTACATTGCCTTTAAGCCTGCCAGGCATTGTATCAGGCTGCGTGCTTGTTTTTAGCCTATCAATGAGCGCATATGTAACACCAGCTTTAATGGGCGGAGCCAATGTCCCTGTTATGCCGGTAGTTGTTTATGATCAAATTAATAATCTATTGCAATGGACATTTGGATCAGCATTATCATATGTATTGCTGGCAACGACGCTTATTTCTGTCTTCATATTCACTAGAGCGTTTGAGAAGAGCAAGTTTAAGGAGGTGTTCCGTTAATGAATACCATGGGGAAGTTACGGGGCGCCGTAGCAATCATAGGAATTATATATATATTAATTCCACTCGTTGTTGTTATTCCAGCCTCCTTCACAAGTGCCATGTATCCGAGCTTTCCGCCAGAAGGCTTTTCAATTCAATGGTATACAAAAATCCTGGAGCGTCCTGAGTTTATCGAAGCGTTTTTTAACAGCTTGCAATTTGCAGTATTAGCCGCTTTCTTTGCTGTATTATTTGGCACCTTAGGGGCACTGGCGATTGCAAAATATGACATCCCAGGCAAGACAGCAATCACATCCTTTTTAACGGCACCATTAAGTGTGCCGCAGCTCGTGCTAGGGATTGCGCTATTGATCTATTTTACGCCAATGATGCTTGCAGGGACTTCTACGGGCTTTCTCATTGCCCATGTAATTATCTGTGTGCCATATGTTATCCGCCTTGTTTTAACTGGACTAAGCGGCTTTGATTATAATCTGGAGAAGGCGGGTGCAATCCTGGGTGCAAATCCACTGACCGTCTTTTGGCGAATTACTTTGCCGCTCATTCGCCCGGCCATTATTTCTGGAGGCTTGTTTGCTTTTCTTACCTCCTTTGATAATGTAACAGTATCATTATTTATGATTTCGCCAGAGATGCGGACACTGCCGATTGAGATTTTCTCAACTATGCAGGATGCGTATAATCCAATTGTCGCTTCAGTATCGAGTGTAGTTATTTTTATTTCAGTCGTATTAATCTTGATACTTGAGAAGATTCACGGAGTAGGGAAGGTATTTGGCGGTGGCCATCATTAAAAAAGTCGTCTGCATCTGCAGGCGGCTTTTTTTCTACAAAAAAACGAAGCCGTTTTGACTTCGTTTTTCAATATCTCTTTCATTTTTGCAAAATATATTCAAAACAGCGTTTGGCTGTTGCCTCTGGTGCAATCAGCAGGGGGACGGAGGTTTCAACTTGGTTGGCAACATGTGCCAGACTGTATTGTGAGAGGACGATTACGTCTACTTTGCCGTCCATTTCGGCAATCATCGTTCTTACCCGTTCATCATGCTCTTTTTGTTTGCCTTGAAACAGGAGATGAATGATGCCGGGATCAACGATAGATTCAATTGAACAGTTTGGCTGTCTCGCTTGTAAATAGTCGATTAATGCATCAGGTGTTTCTTTTACAGTAGAAATTAATCCGATTCGTTCGTATTGTAAAGCTTTATCAAGCATGGCTTCATCTGAGCGGAACATTTTAACCCGGCACAGCGGTTGAAGAATAGAGGTAAGTGGATTAAAAGCGGAACAAGTTAATTGGATGCAATCAGGTCTTGATTCAGCAGCGAGCGAGATAAGCTTCGAGAAGCGGCGGGCAATTTCAGGTGTAAGTGAGCCGCTTTCCTCTAGCATTGATAATAAGTGCGTATCCATGAAATGAAGCAGATCAATCTCAGGTGCTATTTTTCGAAAGGCATCTTCAATGGGATTTAATGCTGTTGTTGTCGCATGAACCAATGCAACCTTCATAAGTTCATCACCCTTCTTTTAGAATACGAGGAGGCGTTCGTTTTAAATAAGGCTTTGTTTTACTAATATTATATCTAATAAACAATGAAAATAGTATACAATGGTTGTAGATTGAAACATTAGCTCTATCGATGGACGAAGCAAAGGAAGCCTCTGAAGAGCAAGGTGAGCGTCCTAGAGCTATCCATTTTCTTACTTGTATGAAAAGGAGAGTTATGAATGAAACCGGATTGGCAGCAGCTGCTTTCAACAGAAATGGAAAAGAACTATTTTCTTCACTTAAAGGAATTTCTAAAATCTGAATATGAAAATGAGACTGTCTACCCGCAGAAAGAAGATATTTTTACAGCTTTTAAATACACTGGGTACAATGAAACAAAGGTAGCCATTCTTGGCCAGGATCCATATCACGGGCCGGGACAAGCCCATGGCTTAAGCTTCTCTGTTCAGCCCGGCGTAAAGATTCCGCCATCATTAAGAAATATTTATAAAGAGCTTGAAGCAGACCTTCATTATCCAATTCCGAATCATGGGTCATTGCTCAAGTGGGCTAAACAAGGTGTATTGCTATTAAATACTGTGCTCACCGTTAGAGAAGGGGCAGCACATTCTCACCGCTCGCATGGATGGGAGCGGTTTACCAATGAGGTGATCCGCCTTCTTAATGAGCGGGAGGAGCCGGTGATTTTTGTGCTTTGGGGAAAACCAGCTCAGGAAAAAATAAAACTGATTAATACAGATCGCCATCCTATCATCATGTCAGCTCATCCAAGTCCGCTTTCGGCTAGACGAGGCTTTTTTGACAGCAGGCCATTCTCGCAAATTAATCGTCTGCTTGAGAAGAATGGGGAAGACCCGATTGATTGGAAAATTGACAACGTATGACGATTTTCGTCATGTTTCACATGAAACGTCGATTTTTGCAGGAGAGGTATAGACGATGAATCATGGAAAAATCAATTGTTTTCAATGCAAATTCTTTTATGTGACATGGGATAAAAACCATCCCAGGGGGTGTAAATCGTTCGGCTTTAAATCAAAGAAGCTGCCTTCTATTGAAGTGATGACAGCCTCTGGGCAGCCGTGTTTGCGTTTTGAAAAGAAAAACTGATAGAATTTATGGAAGACGTGAGATCATTTAAGAAGGTGAACGGATGAGTATTTCTATGGAAACAATGCTGCATAAAATTGAAAAGGAACTTCAGGCTGCAAAAGGACAAAATGATCAGGCGAGGATGAGGGAGAGGGTCCATGCAATTAAGGCGATATGCGAGCTGATTTTGGATCAGCCTAATGAGTTATCGAAACATACGATGTTTAATGCCGTTTCTCCGCAGCCGATTCAGCCGCAGCAACAGCAGGTTCAACCGGTGCAAACTGTTGGACAGCCAAAGCCGATGAAAATGGAAGATGAGGCAAACGGGGACTCATTATTTGATTTTTAAAGTGAAAAGGTAGGGATAACAGGATGAAATTATTTATAATTATTGGGGCAATTAATGCCTTTTTATCAGTTGCACTTGGTGCTTTCGGTGCGCACGGACTTGAGGGGAAAGTGGAAGGGAAATATATGGATAACTGGCAAACAGCTGTCCAATATCAAATGTTCCATGCGATCGGAATTTTAATCGTCGGACTACTGATGTCAAAAATGCCGGATTCTTCGCTGCTAAATTGGTCAGGCTGGTTAATGCTATTCGGAATTATTTTCTTCTCTGGCAGCTTATATGTCCTAGCTTTAACGAAAATATCTGTTCTCGGTGCCATCACGCCAATCGGCGGGGTTGCCTTTTTAGCAGGCTGGGTGTTAATGGTTATTTTTGCAGTAAAGCATTTATAATAAATAGAGCGATAGGCAGGCAGCTTATCGCTTTTTTTATTACATGCAAGATGAATTATTAAAGTTTAGTAAAGGTTTGGTAAAGGCAATAATAACAGTAGGTTCATGTGATATAATTCTGCAATCCTTTAAAAAAGAGGTGCTAACATGGTTAAAAAAATTGTGAAATTAATCAAGCAATTAACAGGAAGTCATGGACATCGACACTATAGCAGTAGTAGACGCAGAGGATACAGAAGCTACAGCCACAGCTCACGCAAAAGAAAAAAATACAATCAGTACGGCGGTAGTCATTACTACAAAAGACGTAAGCACAGCAGTAGCTAGTCGCGGATTTATCTAAAAAATCTTGTTCCTGACGGGACAAGATTTTTTTAACGAAGAAGACGATTTAAAGTGTGAATCGCTTGCTGCAAATCTCTACGGATTTTTTGAGCGTCTTGATAAACTTCGCAAATGCCTAATAATTTTTTTATAAGAATCTGTGTCTCCGTACTTAAAGTTAATTCTTCCATCCAGCTTCGCTGTCTATTCGTTTTTTCTTTAAAGTTTGAATAAAGAAGGAATAATAAGCACTCTCCCAAGTCAAAAAAGTCATCTTGCCTTCTAGCTTTTAATTCATCTATATTTTCAGTAGATACTTTTTTCGCCAGGCCAAAATCAATTAAATAGACTTCATTATTCATTAATATTATATTTGGCGGCCTAATGTCACTATGGAAAATGTGGTGAGCATGTAAATATTCTAAAATATATAAAAGCTGGCTAATGAGTTTTAATGCTTCTAGCTCAGAGAATTGCTCATCTTGAGTGAATAACCAATCTTCTAAGTTTATCCCATCTATCAGCTCCATAACATAAAAGGTCTGGTCTCCCATCGTGAAAGAATCGAATAGTTCTGGAATTTGCTTATGCTTGAAACTTTTCATTAATTCAACTTCTTTTAGAAATCTCTCCGTTTCCTTTTTTCTTCTTGCTTTACTGGGACGAAGCTGCTTCAATACATATCTTTTTTGAGCTTTGACATCAGTACATTGATAAATGATTCCGTAGCCGCCCGTACCAAGGCATTTATCAATTCTATATGAATTTTTAAGTATTACATCGTGCTTTAAAGGGCGATCATATATCGATTGAATGATTTTTTTCCAATACATTGCGCACGTCCTAAACAATCTATTTACTCAAATATTTTATCAAAATTTATGGAGACTATCACTTATCTTTAACAATTCATTAATAATTTCAGCTGGAGTCTAGCTAATCCTGTAGACATGAATCCTCCTAAATATTCTTACTATATAACAAATAATATGGTACACTACATTTAATTGAATATACCACGTAAGGAATAGGTGCTATGTATAGCATAAAGGGAATCCGGTTAAAAACCGGAGCTGTTTCCGCAACTGTAAGTGCTGATGAAATAAGAGGATGCCACTGTTTGGACATTTCAAATGGGAAGGTTCTTAAAGTAAAATGATGCACGAGCCAGGATACCTGCCTATGACTCAAGCGTATTATGCTCTTCGGAAGTTAAGAGGATTGTACGGTGACAACAATATTAGTCTATGCTGTTTTTTTGCATAATATAAGATAATGTGCCGGCCAATGAAATGGTCGGCTTTTTTATTGCAAAAAGCAAGTCCCCGTTTCCTCACATAAAAAACCTTCAGACGAGCCATTTCATTCACACTTATAAATGAAAGGAGAGAGACTTCCATGAAAAAAGATTTGCGTTTTTTATGCTACCCGTTTATGCGCGAAGCCGCATCCACCGTTGATTTTGAGATAAGAACAGATTCATTAACGACAAGAATCGGACAAGCTGCGTCATTAGTTGCGGATATGGAGGTAGTTTATGCAGATTTACAATATTTACAGCCGATGGCTTATCACTTGAATGGATCTGTCCGAGGGAAGCTTGCAATTACTGAAGCTGATCTGAACCGCTTAAGCGATATGTACGATTTCTATTGTGAAAAGGTGCATGACAAGATTCAAAGCTTTGTGCTGCCCCAGGGAACAGAGGCCGCATGTGCCCTTCATGTTTGCAGAAGTGAAGCAAAGAAATCTGTACGTGCCCTTCATAAAGTAAGTTTAGAGCAGGAAGTGCCACAAATATTATTTGATTATAGCCATTTGCTGGCTAATGTTTTTTTTGTTATGGCAGTATATGTGAATGATCAGACGGGGGTGGAGGAAATTCCCTTTGTGAGCAAATCATATCCGGAAAGAAAAAGGAGAAAGAACGCATGAAATGGACAAAATGGTTTTCTGCAGTAATGTTATTTTTTATATTAACCGCCTGTCAGGCAAATGAAACAAAAGAGGTGGCTGAACAGCAAGAAGACCTTGCTTATTCAGTTGTTGATGACGCTGGTAATGAAGTAACCTTTGAGAAAGTACCGGAAAAAGTCATTTCTTTACAGCCAAGCAATACGGAAATCCTATTTTCATTAGGTTCAGGAGATAAAGTAATTGGGGCAACGGAATATGATAATTATCCAGAAGAAGCTCAGTCAATTGAAAGAGTATCAGATTCAGTAAATATTAATGCAGAGCAAATTATCGATTTAAAGCCGGATGTTGTATTTGCCTATACAATTGGTCAAAAGGAACAATTAAAACCGCTTGAAGACTCTGAAGTGACCCCTAAAAGTTA
>NZ_PISD01000041.1 GCF_002835735.1 Cytobacillus horneckiae
AAAAGCGACCTTATTATCTTACCTCATCTTATTAAGTTGTGTCAACAACTTTTTTAAAATGTTTTTTATGTCGATGCTGTTTAGCAGCAACAGATAATAATATACCACCTTATTTCATGCGTGGCAATAGGTTTTTTATATTTTTTCATAGATTTTTAAAGATGTAATATTCTTATTTTTCCACTTATAAAAAAAGCAAAGTGCTTTTATTACACTTTGCTTTTATTCACAGCTTTTTATCGTTGTCGCATATGAGGAAATAATAGTACATCTCTAATAGACGCTGCGTTGGTTAATAACATAACAAGGCGGTCTACACCTATCCCTAATCCACCTGTAGGCGGCATACCGTATTCCAAAGCTTCAACAAAATCATTATCCATCATATGTGCCTCATCATTGCCTTGTTCGCGCTCTTTTAATTGCGCTTCAAAACGTTCGCGCTGATCAATAGGGTCATTAAGCTCTGTAAATGCATTTGCATGCTCACGAGCGACAATAAACAGCTCAAAGCGATCAGTAAAGCGCGGGTCTTCTTCATTCTTTTTAGCAAGAGGAGAAATCTCAACAGGATGGCCGTAAATAAATGTTGGCTGGATTAATTCCTCTTCTACCTTTTGTTCAAAGAATTCATTAACAATATGTCCATAAAGCATATTATCGTTAATTTCTACACCATGTGCTTTTGCATGAGCACGAGCTTCCTCTACACTTGTCTCTTTCCAGAAGTCTACTCCAGTGTATTCTTTTATCGCATCTACCATATGAAGTCTCTTCCATTCAGGTTTCAGGTCAATTTCATATTCTCCATATTGGATTGATGTTGTACCTAGTACATCCTCTGCTATATGAGCAACAAGATTCTCAGTGAGATTCATGATATCACGGTAATCAGCATATGCCTCATAAAGTTCAATCATAGTGAACTCCGGATTATGTCGAGTGGATACACCTTCATTACGGAAGACACGGCCGATTTCATAAACTTTTTCCATGCCACCGACAATTAGACGCTTTAAGTGCAGTTCAATGGCAATCCTCATATAGAGCTCCATATCAAGCGCGTTATGGTGAGTAATAAATGGACGAGCTGAGGCTCCGCCCGCAATTGCATGCATCATAGGTGTTTCCACTTCTAGATAGCCATGGTCATCCAAGTAACGGCGCATAGATTGAATAATTTTACTTCTAGTGATGAATGTCTTCTTGCTTTCTTCACTCACAATCAAATCTAAATAACGCTGACGGTAACGCTGTTCTACATCTTTTAAACCATGAAACTTGTCCGGTAATGGACGAAGTGACTTAGTTAATAACTCAAATTGCTTTACCTTTACTGAAAGTTCCCCTACTTTTGTTTTAAATAAAGTTCCAGATACACCGACAATATCACCTAAGTCAGCAGATCCGAAGATTTCATATGCCTCATCACCGATTGCATCCTTGCGGACATAAAGTTGAATTTGGCCAGAAAGATCTTGAATATGAGCAAACCCAGCTTTCCCTTTGCCGCGTTTTGTCATTATTCTTCCTGCAATTGTTACTTGTATATCTTCTTGTTGTTCTAGTTCTTCTTTTTCTAATTCTCCGTATTGGTCAATTAGCTGTTGCGCTTGATGTGTACGGTCGAATCTTTTACCAAAGGGGTCCATCCCTTTTTCACGAAGACTGTTCATCTTTTCACGTCTGACTACTAATTGGTCATTTAATTCTTCATGACTTTGACTCACTGATACCATCTCCAATTTTGTAAATCTTTTATGTAGGCGCATCTTGCGGATTCAATAAAATTTATTTATTTACTTCTATTATTATTCTACACAATGCAGCCTTTACAGACATCAAAAAGTTCATAAATAGAATAAAAACTGCCAGTTAGTCTACTGGCAGCCGATTGATTGTTAACAGAAATATTATAGATAATTATCATTTTTATGTCAAACTAGAAAGCGGAAGGGTCTCGCTCCCACCGCTGAAGTTAGACCTATCAAAAGTAAGGGACCTGGCTTAAATGGTTCCTTACTACTTATTAGACCGCTTCAGAAGCTTTGCGCTCTTTTTCCTCAATTTCTACGACAAGCTCATTTAAGAGCGTTACGACTTCTTCTCTAGAATTGCATTCGTTAATTCCGTTACGAGCTTTTGCATTGCCACGGATGCCTTTTAGGTACCATGCAGCATGTTTTCTCATTTCGCGGACAGCTATATCCTCATTTTTCAATGCAATTAGACGATCCATATGAAGAATACAAACGTCCATCTTCTCTCTTACAGATGGCTCATCCATTAGTTCTCCTGTTTCCAAAAATTTCACAGTACGGTAGATCATCCATGGATTTCCTAATGCAGCGCGTCCAATCATTACGCCGTCTACACCTGTTTCTTCCAACATTCTTTTTGCATCTTGCGGCGTTTTAACATCGCCGTTTCCGATTAATGGGATGTTTAAGTTTTGTTTTACTTCACGAATGATATCCCAGTTCGCAGTACCTTCATACATTTGTACACGCGTACGGCCGTGAAGCGCTACCGCTTTTCCGCCTGCACGTTCTACTGCTTGTGCATTCTTTACAGCATAGATATGGTCTTCATCCCAGCCCATACGCATTTTTACTGTAACTGGTTTTTCAACTTCTGCTGTTACTGCAGAAACCATTTCATAAATCTTATTCGGATCAAGTAGCCATTTAGCACCTGCATCGCATTTAGTAATTTTCGGTACTGGGCATCCCATATTGATATCGATGATGTCTGCATTCGTATTTTGGTCAACGAATTTAGCCGCTTCGACTAAAGTGTCTCTTTCACCGCCAAAAATTTGCAAGCTAAGCGGTTTTTCACGTTCATCAATATATAGCATATTCATCGTTTTCTCGTTTTTGAAAATAATACCTTTATCACTAACCATTTCCGCACAGACGAGACCCGCACCAAATTCTTTTACTGTTAAGCGGAATGCTGAATTACATACTCCGGCCATCGGCGCTAGTACGACTCTGTTTTTTAACTCAATATCACCGATCTTAAACAATGGGTACCTCCCAATATTATTTATTTATTTTTTGCTCCTCAGGCGGAGCTAAATCTTCTACAGACACATTTAGTTTCTGCGTAACCTTTTCTAATAATTGCTCCGTAGGCATGCGATTTCCTCTTTCAATTTCACCAATTATAGAAACCGATATACCTAGCTCTTTAGCAAACCCTTCTTGGGTAAAACCTTTTAGTTTTCGAAAAGCGCGAATACGTCTTCCCCATTTTTCCGCTTCCATATCCGAACTCCTTTTCTGTCTGGGATGGCCTCTAATAACCTTTGTAGAGGCTGTTCCATCTCCGGAAGGCTGACGTTTGGATGTATCTCTAGAAGTGGTATTAGCACAAAGGCTCTTTCATGCATCCGGGGATGTGGAATAATTAACTTATCTGTTTCAATATTTTCGTGATTATATAATAAAATGTCAAGGTCTATATTTCGCGGCCCCCAACGAAACAGCCTTTTTCTTCCAAGGTTTTTTTCTATTTCTAAGCACGCATCTATTAATTCAAAAGGGGTGAGTTCTGTTTCCACTTGAATGACCATATTTAAAAATTGATCCTGTTCTTCATAGCCAACTGGATCTGTTTCATAAATAGAAGAAGAATTTACCACATTGATTTCTTTGACTATAGATAGAGCTGTAATAGCTTCCCTTAAGTTTTCAAGTCTATTTTCTATATTGGAGCCTAGACCAATATAAGCGATATTTCCCACTTTTTATCTACCCCTTGTTATTTCTACAGCAACAGACTCATAATGTCCTGGTATAGGAGGGTCTGGCTTGATAACCTTAACAGTTACTTGGGCTATCGCAGGAAAATGATTTAGTAAATCCCCAGCTATTTTTTCAGCCACCGCTTCAACTAGCTTAAATGGTTTTCCCTCAACAATGCTTTTACACGCTTCATACAGCTCTGCATAATTGATAGATTGAGCTAAATCATCCTTTTCTCCTGCTTTTTTTAAATCTGTTTCCACTATTAAATCTACTATAAATCGCTGGCCAAGACGAGTTTCTTCGGGGAAAACACCGTGATATCCGTAAAACGCCATTTTATTCACAAAGATTTTATCCACTATATTCACCCTTCCCCATTAAAGCATCCATCATTTTTGCCATTCGACTAATTTCTTTGACATCATGTACACGCACGATTTGACATCCTTTTTGGATACCATAACAAACCGTTGCTCCTGTTCCTTCCATTCTTTCATTTACAGGTAGGTCGAGGACAGTACCAATCATACGCTTTTTAGAGGTGCCTAACAATACAGGATATCCGAAAGCAACAAGTTTATCTAGATGGCGCATCATTTCCATATTGCCATTAAAATCTTTAGCAAAGCCAATACCTGGATCTACTATAATGTTTTCATCCTTCACACCCGCTGCCTTCACTAAAGCAACACTTTCATAAAGATCATTCATACAATCGCGAAAAAAAGAATCATAATCTTCATTATTTCGATTATGCATTAACACAATTGGAACATTGGTTCTTGCAGCGATTTTTGCCATTTCCGGATCTGCCTTCGCACCCCAGATATCATTAATTATATGTGCTCCAGCTTCGATTGCCTGTTTGGCCACTTCCGCTTTATATGTATCAATCGAAAGCGGTACAGGCACTTCTTTTACAATTTCTTTTATTACAGGCACAACCCGCGCGATTTCCTCTTCGACTGAGATTTCCTCATATCCTGGCCGAGTAGACTCTCCGCCAATATCGATAATATCTGCACCGGCTTCAACAAGTTCCTTCGCTCTTAAAACCGCTTGTTGAAGGTCGGTAAATTTGCCGCCATCTGAAAAAGAATCAGGTGTAATATTTAAAATCCCCATAATCAATGTTTTCTTACTATAGTCTAAAGTGTATGGACCACAGATTATTTTTTCCTCTGTCATTATAAAACCTCCTATAATTCCAGCCTGCTCCATAGCCGCTTGCGGTATTGCCCGTATAGCTTCGTCAGTTCGTTCACCTTTAAACCCTTCAGTCCAGGCAAAGGTCGTTCCTCAAGGGATGATAGCGGGATGATTTCCTGAATAGAGTTCGTCATGAATACTTCATCCGCTTGCTTTACATCACCTATGTGATAAAAGCCTTCTTTTACTATCCAACCTTGGCTATATGCCAGGTCTATAATAAATTGTCTTGTGATTCCGTTCAGTATCCCTGTTCCTGCGGAAGGAGAATATAAAGTATCATTCTTCATCCAAAATAAGTTGGATGTAATTCCTTCTGCAACATAGCCTTCTGAAGTAAGAAAAATCCCCTCTATGTTTGGGTTTGATCCAATCTCATGCTTTGCTAATACATTATTAAGAAAATGATGCGACTTTAACCGCATCTTTCCTTCAGGTGTATTACGTGTTAGCGCCAAAACCGTTCCCTGCTTTTCATTCAGCGTGGGAACTGCCGGTAGCTCGCTTGCAAAAAGAAGGATATTGGGTTCAGTATACGGAGCAGCTTGCAAGCCGACATCAGCATTTCCGGCTGATACGTTTAGTCTAATTCTAGCATTCTTAAAGCCATTTTCCTTTAATAAAGGATTTAATTGATCCAGCAAATCCTGTCTTGTTAAATGAAAATCAATATTAATGGATATCAGTCCATCATTTAAACGCCGCAAATGATCGTCTAGTAAAAACGGATGGCCGTCATACACACGAAAAGTCTCAAAAAGCCCTAAGCCATATAAAAATCCATGATCAAAGGGAGAAATCCTAGCCTGTTCTTTATGGACAATGTGTCCATTTACACTAATATACAAGCGTGTCCCCTCCCCGCTTTACGGCAGTGCTACCATAATATGAAAGGAAGTTTTTCAGCAAGTCCTTTCCTGCAGAGGTCATGATAGATTCAGGGTGGAATTGGACACCTTCAACAGGAAGCTCCTTATGTCTAATTCCCATAATTTCACCGTCTTCCGTCCAGGCAGTTACTTCGAAACAATCAGGAAGTGACTCTTTTTTAACGATAAGCGAGTGATACCTCGTAGCTGGAAACTGCTGCGGTATACCTTGAAAAATCGTTTTGTCATCATGAACGATATTGGATATTTTCCCGTGCATAAGACGCTCTGCTCGAACGACTTCTCCCCCAAAGCTTTGAGCGATTGATTGATGTCCTAAACAAACACCGAATATAGGGATTTTGCCGGCAAATGCCTTAATGGCTGCCAAGCTAACACCCGCTTCATTAGGGCTGCATGGACCAGGAGAAATCATAAGGAATTCAGGATCCATTTCCCGGATTTCTTCAATTGTCACTTCATTATTCCTCCTAACAATCAGCTCCATCCCAAGTTCACCCAAATATTGGACAAGGTTATAGGTAAAAGAATCAAAGTTATCAATCATGAGTATCATAAAGAATCTCCTTTTATGCCTTCTGCTAGTTGTTTTGCTCTCCATAAAGCCTTCGCTTTTTTCAATGACTCCTTATATTCCGCTTTCGGGTTGGAATCGATGACAACACCTGCCCCAGCCTGAACATACGCCATGTTATCTTTAACGAGCATCGTTCTAATCATTATGTTAAGCTCCAGATCACCATTAAAATCAATCCAGCCGAGAGAGCCTGTATAGATTCCCCTTCTTACAGGTTCAAGTTCCTCAATTATTTCCATTGTTCTCACCTTTGGTGCACCCGTGATTGTCCCACCTGGAAAAGCAGCATCTATCAAGTCAAAACCATCCTTATCTTCCGCAATTTCCCCTTTTACATTTGAAACAATATGCATCACATGAGAGTATTTTTCAATCACCATAAACTCATCGACTTCGACGGTACCATAACGGCAAACTCGCCCTAAATCATTTCTTTCTAAATCAACAAGCATGACATGCTCTGCACGTTCCTTCTCATTGTCTATTAATTCATTAGCAAGCCTAAGATCATCGGCTTCATTCTTTCCTCGTGAGCGCGTACCCGCTATTGGGCGTGTGCTGACTATATTCCCTTTTTTCTTCACCAATAGCTCTGGAGAACCGCTTACAAGCTGATAATCAGGTGTGTGAACATATCCCATATAAGGAGAAGGATTTAGTTCTCTCAGCTGTTTATATACATCCAAAGCGGCCACTGCTATCGGCTTGCTGCCTCTCACTGATAAATTCACTTGAAAGACATCCCCTTGAGCGATATAATTTTGCACTTTTTTTACCGCTTCCACAAAACCTGCCTCATCCATAGATACCTCCAAATCGGAATGTATATCTATTGATGGGATTAATTCATCAGCCTGTATCTCCCTCGTCCAGCGGTCCATCCAATAATTTCTTTTATCCTCTATATCTTCTCCTTGTTCATGAAGAAATAATAACCATAATACTTTCTCTACATGGTCAAAAATAAACCATTCTTTGAACGCAAAAAAATGAAGTTCTGGCATTTCTAAATCATCTGTTGCACCTTCAGGCATTTGTTCAATATAACGGCCATAATCATAACTTAGAAAACCGATTGCTCCGCCTTTAAAATCAGGCAACCCTTCAACTCCTTCTATTTCAAAAGCACTAAACCAGTCTTTCATTAAGTGCAGCGGATTCCCCGCTAGCGTTTGCTTTTCGCCGCCTGTCATAATATCGAGCTTCGAATTTTTTCCGGTAAAAATGGTATCTGGATTAAATGCGGCTATGCTGTAACGCCCGCTTCTTCCGCTTTCTAAAAGTATGTGATAATCATATTTATCTGCAATCATTGTATATTGGTCAAAAAACCGATTATGTGAATATGGAATTTTTTTCGCATCAATTATTAATTTTTTCAAACGTAATCACCTCTTTTTCATCATACATGAATCAAGGCAATTTACTAGCTAATTACAGGGAAAATTTTGTGGCAATCACTGGGGAAAAAGAAGAAAACAGCAGCTATGAATTAGCTGCTGTTTCACTTAATTATTCTGTTTCAAATTGATATAGAGGGGTGCTCAAATAGCGTTCACCATTACTCGGGATGATCGCCAGCACCTTTTTGCCTGCCCCAAGCTCTTTAGCCACTTTTAATGCCGCATGGATAGCAGCACCGGAAGATATCCCGCCTAGTATTCCTTCTTCCTTCGCTGCACGTCTTGCTTGTGCGAAAGCATCCTCATTTACAACTGGAATAATTTCATCATAAATTTTTGTATCTAAAATATCAGGAACAAAGCCTGCACCAATTCCTTGGATTTTGTGAGGACCTGGTTTACCGCCGGATAAAACCGGGGAATCCGCAGGCTCTACCGCATAGATTTTAATATCATTATATTTCTCGCGAAGCACTTGGCCAGCTCCGGTGATGGTACCGCCTGTGCCAATGCCTGAAATAAAAGCATCCAGCTGTTCGCCCATTTGCTCAACGATCTCTTTACCCGTTGTTAAGCGATGAACTTCCGGGTTGGAAAGGTTCTTAAACTGCTGAGGCATGAAATAGCCATGCTCCTTCGCAAGCTCCTCTGATTTGCGAATTGCTCCACCCATGCCCTCTGGGCCAGGTGTTAAGACAAGCTCAGCTCCATAAGCTCTTAATAGGTTTCTTCTTTCCATACTCATTGTTTCAGGCATAACTAAAACTGTTTTATAGCCCTTCGCTGCAGCAACCATTGCAAGACCAATTCCTGTGTTGCCACTAGTAGGTTCAATTATGGTATCTCCTGCCTTTAAGTCTCCGCTTTTTTCAGCAGCTTCAATCATTGCATACGCAATACGATCCTTTACACTGCTTCCAGGATTCATATATTCCAATTTTAGATAAATGTCTGCACTGCCTTCTTCAGCCATTCGATTTAATTTTACAATCGGTGTTTGTCCAATTAACTCTATAATAGAATTTGCTACACGTACCATGTCCTCCACCCCTTAATCCGAGTATTTTTATTGGTTTTATTAAAACTTATCAATCCAAACATGAAAAGTCAATGAATAAGCAGGAATTTTGTCCTTGTTTTTTGCAAATATTCAAAACTTTATTCCCAACTATTACTTTGTATGCTGTTATTATCATACTCATGATTGTTTATTTTTAAATCGCTTCATCATAAAACCATTCAATATCGACCTCATCTTTAAATGGCTGAGTCGATACCGGAATATCCATCTGTTCAATCGCTACTTGACGGCGAATTTGATTCTTTACTTCTTTATATGAATAAGTCTCGCCAGGTATATGTTCATGCAGCATAACAATGGCAAACCCATCGTCTGTTTTGATAGGATCTGTCCATTTACCAGGCTTCATATCTTTTGCTTCGTCAATCAGCATGGCATATTCTTCATTTTCCTCATTCACATAGCCTATATTACCGCCTTGAACAGCCGTAAATGAATCCATCGATTTTTCCATTGCAAGTGCTGAAAAGCTCGATCCTTGTTTCAACTCATCCATCGTTTGCTTTGCTTCTTTTTCTGTTTTCACCACAATTTGTGATAAATGATATGTATCCTTTATGTTAAACTGACTAATATTCTCTTCATAATAGGCATCTAATTCTTCTTCAGGGACGCTTACATCCTTTGTTAATAATTCTTCTAATATAAGGCTATTTTCAATTTGCTTCCGCCATTTTTCCTCATCGGAAGCGAGCGCACTCGTAGTGGTTCCATATGTTGTTTTAAGCATTTTCATTTCACGATCAATTTCTTTATCAGAAATCTCTATTTTATATTTCTTCCCCGCGGCTTCAATTACCTTTTGATCAATCATTTCGTCTAATACTTCTTTTCCATATCTTGACTCCATTTCACCGAGCCATTCCTGCCTAGTAATTTCCTGTTTGCCTATTTTGGCGACGACTTCCTTCACACCTTGATCGCCCCTTCCTAGGAAAAAAGCAACAGTCACACAATTAATCAATACCAGGCCAATAATTACCAACCATAAATGCTGCCTCTTCAAGGCTCCTCCCCCTAATTCTAAAAGCGTTATTTATTTTACACAAAGAAGGAGATGACGCCTTTTAACAGTTGGGCTAAAAGGATCCACCCCTTCCAAAATTATTTTGCTTCTTGTTTTAACTCTTCAAGGTCTTCTTTTGAATAGTGGTATTTCTCGTTACAAAAATGACATTGTGCTTCAGCTTTACCATCTGTCTCGATCATATCTGTAATTTCTTCCTGACCTAAGCTAATAATCACATCTGCAAAACGCTCCTTAGAGCAAGTGCACCTGAAAGAAACAGGTAGTTTTTCTAAGAATTTCACTTCTTCTTTCCCTAGAACTTCTTCAAGGAGCTCTTCTGGTGTTAAACCTTTTTCAATCAATTTTGACACTGGAGGAATCGATTTTAATCTTTCCTCTATTAGTGTGATGATTTCTTCCTTTGTTCCAGGCATTAATTGAATGATAAAGCCACCAGCAGCAAGAATCGTATTATCAGGGTTCACTAATACACCTACACCTACAGACGATGGCGTTTGTTCTGATACAACGAAATAATAAGTGAAATCATCTCCTAGTTCCCCTGAAACAAGAGGTACTTGTCCTGAAACATTCTCACGCATACCAATATCCTTCACTACAGTTAATGTTCCTTCTGTACCAACCGCACGACGAACATCTAGCTTGCCATTTGCATTAGATTCGAAATGGACATGTGGATGAGTGACATATCCCCGGACATTGCCTTTTGCATCACTGTCTACAAGAATTGGACCAATTGGGCCATTTCCTTCGATTTTAACTGTTATTTTATTTTCGCCCTTAAGCATCGCACCCATCATCACACCTGCAGACATCGATCTGCCTAACGCTGCGGAAGGTATAGGCCATGTTTGGTGTCTGCGCTGAGCTTCTCCCACTGTTTCAGTTGAACGCAATGCATATGCACGGATCTGTCCATCATATGCTAGAGCTTTTACTAAATAATCACTCATTCTTTTACCCCTTTCAAAATCAAACACTGTTAAACTCATGATGAGATAGCGTCTTTATTATAATGACATTCATTTGTTTACTTTTTTATCGTATCCATATTTCGTTTATAAATAAGCTGAAGCCCTTTTAATGTTAAAAAAGGATCAACGACATCGATTATATTTGATTCTTTGGAAATCAAATTGGCAAGTCCTCCTGTTGCGATGACAGTTGGAGTTGTTTTTGACTCTTCCTTCATTCGTCTAACGATACCTTCTACTTGTCCAACATAACCAAATAATATGCCAGATTGCATAGCAGCGACAGTGTTTTTACCCACAATTCCTTCCGGACGTGCAATTTCTATCCGCGGCAGCTTGGCAGCTCTGGAATAAAGCGCTTCCGTTGATACACCTATCCCCGGAGCAATTGCGCCGCCCATATACTGTTTATGTTCGTTAATATAACAATACGTCGTCGCCGTTCCAAAATCGACAATGATGAGCGGAGAACCATAAACATGGATGCCAGCGATCGCATTCACAATTCGGTCTGCGCCTACTTCTTTCGGGTTATCATATTTAATGTTCAGACCCGTTTTAATTCCCGGTCCAACCACTAATGGCTTTATATGAAAGTACTTTTCGCACATTCGCTCTAACGTAAACATAATCGGGGGTACAACTGACGAGATAATGATTCCATCAATATCTGAAAAAGAAAGCTTTTCATGCTCGAATAAAGACTTTATGATCATTCCATATTCGTCCTCAGTCTTATGGCGATTCGTCTCGATACGCCAATGATACTTTAGTTCATCGCCCTCATAAACACCCAGAACCATATTTGTATTTCCAATATCAAAAACAAAAATCAATCATCTCACCACTTTAACTATAATATCAACTAAATTTTCACTGAAAACATCATATCACACCTCACCCAATATGAGAAAAGAAAAAGAAACTGGGTGCCTGTCACCTCCACGATTCGACACTTGTGTCGAACTGTGGAGGTGACAGGCACCCATATAAACTAAAAGGATCAAAAAAGCGCCCGCTTTGGGGCGCTTTGGGTGTGATTATTGTTTGCGATCTTCGTCGATTGCTGGAGGGTTTTCTTCTTCAGCAGGAGATTTGTTTTCTCTTACTTCTGTAATTTCCCCTTCTCCATCATTCTCATCGTCTTTTTTGATATTGATTTTTACTTTCATATCATCTGAAGTTTCGATTTGTTTGACAGCACGATCAGGAAGTTTTCCGTGATCAGATAAATGCTTGATTTGTTCTGCATCCAAAGTTTCTACTTCTAGAAGTGTTTTAGCAATCAAGTCCAGCTTATCGCGATGTTCAGTAAGAATTTGTCTGCATCGCTCATAGCTTTCTTTAATCATCCGCTGAATTTCTAAATCAATTTCGTATGCAATCGCATCTGAATAGTTTTGTTCGTTATTAAAGTCTCTGCCTAGGAACACTTGACCGCCTTGGGATTGACCGAATTGCATTGGTCCTAGTTTATCACTCATACCGAATTCAGTAACCATTCGACGCGCAATGCCTGTTGCACGCTGGAAGTCATTATGAGCACCTGTGCTCACTTCTCCAAACACGATTTCCTCAGCGACACGGCCGCCAAGTAATCCAACAATCTTATCAAGAAGCTCTGGTTTTGTTTGGAAGTAACGATCTTCCTTAGGTAACATCACCGCATAACCACCTGCTTGCCCACGAGGGACAATGGTTACTTTGTGAACCATTTCTGCTTCATCTAAGATCAATCCAATCACCGTATGACCCGCTTCATGGAAAGCAACAATGTTTCTTTCTTTTTTAGAAATGACGCGACTCTTCTTCGCTGGTCCCGCAATAACACGATCGGTTGCTTCATCGATATCTGTCATATCTATCTTTTTCTTATCGAGACGAGCGGCTACAAGCGCTGCTTCGTTAAGAAGGTTTTCTAAGTCTGCACCCGAGAAACCAGGTGTTCTTTGTGCAATCGCTTTTAGATTAACTGATTCATCAAGCGGTTTATTCTTAGCATGTACTTTTAATACTGCTTCACGTCCTGTAACATCTGGGCGATCGACAGTGATTTGACGGTCAAAACGACCTGGACGCAATAAAGCAGGGTCTAAAATGTCAGGGCGGTTAGTTGCCGCAATGATAATAATCCCTTCATTTGCACCGAATCCGTCCATTTCAACAAGCAATTGGTTGAGCGTTTGTTCACGCTCATCATGTCCGCCGCCAAGACCAGCGCCACGTTGGCGACCAACCGCATCGATCTCATCAATAAAGATAATACATGGTGCATTTTTCTTTGCATTTTCAAACAAGTCACGAACACGTGATGCACCGACACCGACGAACATCTCTACGAAGTCAGAACCACTGATTGAGAAGAATGGTACGCCTGCTTCACCAGCTGCTGCTCGTGCAAGCAATGTTTTACCAGTACCTGGAGGTCCTACTAGCAGGACGCCTTTTGGAATTCTCGCACCTAGCTCCGCGAACTTCCTAGGGTCCTTCAAGAATTCAACAACCTCTACAAGTTCTTGCTTCTCTTCATCCGCACCTGCTACATCTTTAAAGCGTACTTTCTTTTTACTTTCATCGAATAGCTTCGCTTTACTTTTACCAAAGTTCATCACACGGCCGCCACCGCCTTGAGCTTGGTTCAGCAAGAAGAAGAATAAGATGAAAATAATGATGAATGGAATCATCGTAGTAAAGAATGTAACCCAGCCGCTCGTTTCCTTAGCTGGAATAATTTCTACCTTTGAATTTGATGCAAGTTCATCAACTCTATCAAGGATTGCATCACTATTCGCAATATAAGTGATGAAGTATTTGCCTTCTTCATAATCCTCTAATTGACCTCGCACCTCAAAAACGCCTCGTTCAGGCTGTAAGGAGACTGACTTAAGCTCTCCGCTTTCTAAATATCCGACAAATTGATCATATGTAACCTGTTCTGTCGGTTCGTTATTGCCATTAAAGAAACTGACAACCCCTATAATGACTAAAAATATTAATAAATAAAAGATGGTATTACGGAAAATCCGATTCATCCCTTACCTCCTCCCACGGTAAACAAACTACATAGTATAGTATCATAGAAAATCGTGCCAATACAAGGATTTACACTTATCATAACCGGGTATTCTCATGTTGCAGTTAAGGGTTTTTCAAAGAAATTCACTCAAAACTTTCCTCTTAGTTATTATTGCTATATACCTCTGGTTTAAGGATACCAATATATGGTAGGTTGCGATATCTTTCCGCATAATCAAGACCATATCCTACTACAAATTCATCTGGTACATTAAACCCAACATAATCCGCTTTGATTGCTGCTTTACGGCCTGTTGGCTTATCAAGCAACGTGACAATCTTAATGGTCTTAGCTTTTCTATAACGGAACAGCTCTACCAAATAGCTCAATGTTAAGCCACTATCAATAATATCCTCAATAATTAAGATATCACGGCCCTCAACTGAAGTATCCAAGTCTTTTAATATTTTCACTTCTCCAGTAGAAACCATAGAATTTCCATAACTAGAAACGTCCATGAAATCCATTTCTAAATGAGTATCAATACGTTTAATCAAGTCGCTCATGAATGGCATAGCACCCTTAAGCACACCGATCACTAGCGGAAATCTATCTTGATATTCCTCAGTCAGATGAGCGCCTAGATCCTTAATCTTTTCCTGAAGCTCTTCTTCCGTTATTAAAACCTTTTCAATCTCATGTTTCATCATCGTTTTCCTGTGCCCCCTAGAAGATCATTGCTTTATGTATTTGAGAAGAATATAACTGTTATCAGACTGATGCTCTGCAGTTCCATTATATTTTTTCAAACATGGAAGCCACAATATTTGACCATCGCCATCTGTTACGACAGGCCAAGTCGCTCTTTCATTCAGAGGAATCTTATGATCAATAAAGATATCCTTTAACTTTTTACTGCCTTTTATTCCTTTCAATGTCATCCGATCTCCGTTTTGGCGTGATCTTATGATAATAGGAAGGACAGTACTGGATGATAAGAGGAGCCTATCAGAACATTGATTTCCTTCAATCTGTTCTGTCATTTCAAAAATAAGTTTTCCTCCATTTGGAATATTAACCTCCCCAGGTTGTGATAAATGAAAATGATATGGCTGTACGGTTTTATTCTCTAAAAAATGGAAGATACATTTTTGATAGGAACGTACAATATTTAAACCGTTAGGGAAATTTAAAGTTCCGGATGGATGAGGATGAGTAAGCAAGGAAAAAACATTCTCGATATGCGTTGCAGATAAAGAAGGTGGCTTTTCCTGATATAGATAGTTTAATATTAGTTGAATCGCTCTTCTTTGTAAAGGTTTTGGAATCCCCTGAAAAGCTTCAATATTAAGGGTAATCTCATCTGATTGCTTCTTATCCATTACTCTATTCAATTGCTCTCTCGTTAATTCCTGCAGAAATGCCTCATCGCTTTGCATTTCTTCACTAAATCTTTGAAAATGTTCATGCACATGAGGGTTTTCCTGTTTTAAGAAAGGCAGGATATTTTTTCTAAACCGATTTCTGCTATAGATTTCTTTTTCATTGCTAGGGTCCATGCGCGGGCTTAAATCATTTTTTGTACAGTAATTTTCAATTTCTTCACGATTCAAGCACAGAAACGGACGAATGATATATCCATTGCCAAATGCTCTTTTAAAAGAGATACCTGCTCTAGCACTGCCCGTACTTCCTCTTGTTAAACGCATAAGGATGGTTTCTACCTGATCATCCCCATGATGCCCCAAAGCAATATATTGCAAATCATCCTCTTCCATCACTTGCTTATAAAATTCGTAGCGGCACTCGCGAGCAGCTATTTGCGAACTCTTTCCAGTTTCAGCCATGTACTCAAGGACATTTACCCGCTTCATCTTGAAAGGGATGTTTCTCTCCTCACAAAACTGCTGAACATATAGGGCATCATGATAGGATTCTTCTCCCCTGAACATATGATCAACATGCATCACAGAGATATAAAACCCTTCTCTTTTGGATTGCTCGAACAAATAATGAAGGAGCGCTAAAGAATCAGGCCCGCCAGACACACCTATCCCCACTCTTTTATTACTCATATGAAAACCTTGTTTTTTTAAAAACGCTTTAACTTTTGAACCAACCATACGAATCTTCCTTATTCATTTAAAAGATAATTTCTAACAAGACATTCACCGAAAGACTCGAGGGACGCCAAGTTTCTCTAATAAAAGCATACACTTTTAAGCAAAGCTTTTCAAAAAACTTAAAGAATTATCCTCAAACTAATTGCCCATAAATATAGAAGAAATATAAGCAGGAAATGACTAGAATCAACATAACCGTCTCTTTAAACCCGCCCTTGCTCTTTTTGTGCTGACGACTCCGGCTCCTTATTGGTGCTGACTGATTAGCTGCTTTGGCGTTACGCGTCACAGTTTTTGTATTCTTTTTCGTCTGCAAAGCGCTCATCTCATCCAATAAGGCTCGTTTCATTTCAAGGGCCGATTGATATCTCCCTTTTAATGCGCCAACAATTACCTGCTCATATGGTTGTAGCAGCTTACTTTGCTTTACCCTTCCTCTTAGCTGGTCCAAACCTCCAGAATCTTTATTAAATCTGCTAGGGTATGCACAATTAATAAAAATCATAGCAGTGGCGAATAAATCATAAGCAGGATCAGCCTTTCGGGAGCCAAGTCCCCAATAGCCTCGATCATAGAACTCTGTAAATTCCTTTATAGCACGTCCTTTCATCGTTGTTCCTCCCACATCGATGCACCGTATTTTAGGCGGTGGACCAGTCACAATTAAATTTTCAGGCTTTAAATCACCAAAAACCCAGCCTGCACGATGCAATTGATCAAGGTCGTTTAAAAGTTGTAAAATAAGGACAATCGTCCATGAACTTCCATTACTCTCTATGAACTTTAATAAGTCTGGACCATGAATATATTCCATCACGTAAAATGAATAGGTTTTCCCTTGTGATGTTTTCCAATCATCAACATCAAGCAAAGAAGGTCCTAGGGTAGACCCTTGGACCTTCGAGAAGGATTTTAAGACATTAACCTCGGATGTGACAGACAATCCATTATCACTCATCTTCAAAGCTACAAGCGTACCCTTTAGCCTCGCTAAATAGACTACGCCATTTGCGCCATATCCTAATTCCTTCTCAATTAAATAGCGATTTTTATGCCATTTCCCATCAATGCATGTTCCTTTAGTGACGTTAAATTGACTCTTCATAGAATTCATCATCATCACGAGAAAGTAGATTTCTTAATGAACGCTTCTTATTGAAATAGGTGAGGGCCTCACGTATTGCTGGTCCTGTCGGAGTGATTCCTCCAGTCGATAATTTAGAAAAAATGCTTGTTAATGATTCGAGCTTTGGCGTCCAATCCAGCATTTTTTCGACATCATTCTTTTTCCCGGGAAATACAAATAGCGAAAATCGGTTTTGACCTGAACGTGCATTCAAGCTTAATGAAAGATCAAATAGCGCCTCCTTAACGGTAGGGAGTTTATGCTTCATACTCGCACTCGTATCAATGAGAATGAGGACCTCCACTTCAACTGTTTCACCTAGCTCATCTACAACTTCCATGACCTCTCCACGCTGATCTGGTGGTAAATCCTCAATCGTTGTTTGTTTATTTCCTAATATTTGTGTAAGTTCACGATTTACAACCCCTTGCAAGGTTTGTGTCATCGCCTTCCTTGTCACCATTTGTACGGTTTGTGAAAGCTGCTTCGCATATACAACTTGACTTACGCCTCCACCTGACATCGCAATGCCTTCGATTTCTTTTAAACCTTGGTCATCAATTACATCATTTTCCATTACTCCGATGACATTGACTGAAATTCCTTGTTCTTTTGCCAATGCAGCCATAGCAATAGGGTCTTCTCCTTGATTTGAGCAACCATCAGTAATAAGCAAAATTTGCTTCAATGTTCCAGTTTTCATATTTTCCCTCCTAGAAATGTGGAGGTGGCTTCTTCTTCAGAAAAAAATACAACCACCACAACTAGATTTATGATTACTACCATTTTCAACTTCTTTTCGAGGAAATATACATATTAAAACTGAATACTGGAGAAGATAATTTATTAATCATCTATAAGTAAGCAGAATATCATTCTGTTATTATCTTAATTTGCCTTTTTTTGCAAGGGAATACTCGACCACTTAGGTATATTATGCTTCACTTTCGATACAACAACAGTCATGTCATCTTCAATATGGCCAGACCTAGATCTTATCACCTCCTCCATAATTAAATCAGCAACCTCCTGCGGATCATCTGTTTTTAGTTCAGTAATTTTCCGCTTCATCCATAAATCAAAGTTCTCTACATGCTTCGGCCCCTCAAACACCCCATCACTCATCATAATTAATAAATCTTCCGCCTTCAGCTGCTTGCTTACAACATCCACATCAAATTCTTCTATGATGCCAATTGGTAAATTGCTTGCTTGCACCTTCATTACTTGCGCACCTCTCTTAATAAAGCTTGGCGTTGAACCTATCTTTAAAAACTTGGCGTCAGCATTTTGCAAGTCAATCATGGCCAAATCCAATGTAGAAAAAATCTCATCAGTCGTTCGTAAAGAGAGAACGGAATTCACTGATTTGATAGCAACTTGTTCCTCAATACCTGATTGAAGGATTTTTTGCAATAGCTGCAAGGTTTCCTGGCTTTCACTATGAGCCCTTTCTCCATTGCCCATCCCGTCACTAATGGCAATTGCATATTTACCGCTACCCAACTGGATCGTAGAGTAGCTGTCTCCCGAGACGAGACCGCCATCTTTAGCTGCATGTGCAACCGCCGTGTCGACAACAAATGCTTTAGCAGAATGGAAAGTCACATGACAGAAGTCGCTGGCAAAGGCCGCGCATTCCTCTGAATTAACTAATATCGTTTCTCCTAAAATGTCTGACAGCATCGGTGCAATTAATTTTTCACATTCGCCAAGCCCATTGCAATACGGGATGGTCATTTCTATATCAACATTCCCCTGTTCTAAGCTATATATTTCTACCTGCTCCACTTGTATACCAAATTCCTGCATAGCTTCTAAAATAAGCTCCTCCTGCTTATGATGATTTTCCCGCTCTCTCTGAATTTCCTTAGCAAAGTCGCCCATTACTGCTGATACGCCTAATAATTGATCAGCGACAAGCTTTCTGCTTTCCTGTACCTGTTTTTTTAATTTTTGGTTCGCTTTATAGAAAGTTAATTCCTGTTGAATGACCTCTGTTGTTTTCTTTGCGCGTGTACAGTGCTTATCCCATTCTCTTGCAAGCCGAGGCGAAATCTGACCATCCTCATAATCTAAATCATTCATAATTTCCTTCATATAATCATATGTTGTATCAAAGTTCCTTGCCCAGCAATGATCCTTTTTAAAGCAGGTTTGGCACGTCTTTTCTGTCACATTGCTTAAAAAATAATCAAATTCTCTATCTGAATTCTCCTCCCAGCCAGAAGGCTCATTATGGGCGGAGAAGCTTTTTGACAGTGCCTGAAACACATTTGAAAATTGTGAAACCCTTTGTGCTGTGACATCCCGCATTTTTCGCATATATTGCTGCTGCTCTGCAGCGTATTCAGGTGTGCCCGGTATGTGCTTTGATAATTTCATTGTTAAATTTTGCGGTGTAAGCAAAAAGAGGAGAATCGCGGCTCCTGTTTCGTATAAGCTAATAATTAAGTTCGCACCACCGTCTACATACATGCCCATTAATAAAGTGGCAATTAATAATCCCAGTGCTACGCCAATTTTTCTCCCCTCTTTTAATAACCCGCCCAGCAAACCTGAAAAAGCAAGCAAGCTCATATGGTACAGGCTTGAGATGTTCGCTAGACTAAAGATTAAACCTGTCACAACGCCGACTGTCGACCCTACGGTTGCACCTGCGACAAAAGCAAAGATTAACACTAAGTACCTCGACATAATATGTTCAACTGAAAGATCATACACATTCCAGCCTATTGTCCCAGTCATTACAGACGCGAGCATAATAATTAAGCAGACAATTTCTTCTGTTTTTAATGATTGCCTTCTTCTATTTAAGGATAAGAGCGGCAAGCTTTGTAAAAAGATTAGGCAAAGGATAAACCCTAAACTCGCTTCTACTCCTGCCATCATCAGTTCATATAATGACACATGACCTTTTAAAATAAAGGTTTTCGCTACGGTGCCCGCAAGCAATGTCCCGGCGACAAAGAAAGGCAAAACTTTAAGCTCATTGCGGACCCACTTTTTTGATATTCGAAAAACAAATAAAAATAAAAAACAAATGATAAATGTTGTTGCTGCATGGGTAAAGGATAATGTAGCAGCCCCTCCTATTAAGCCAATGAGAGCCAGCGGCGCCTTCTCTCTCCTTACTAAATAAATTGCGGCAAAAAACGGAAGTGTGAATGGGGTGAGCTGCGAAAGTATAAGCGCTCTACCAAGTAAAAATCCGATAATTAAAAATAAGTATCCCTTTTTTATGAAAAAGGTTTCTAACCCAGCCTGGATTTTACCGAACAGTTTTCCAATTTCCACTTTGGGCCGATTAAGATCCACTTCACCAATCGGCTCAGTAATTGTCCTTTCTAGCTTTTCCATCATTTCCACTCCCCACGTTTTTACGTTTGCCCCTTATTATAAAAGGATAGAACCTAAAAGTTTGTCAAAATGATGGACAAGCAACCTATTTTCGTTCGACTGTTTTCCCCGTCATAACCAATAAGAAAACAAAAACTCACAAAACAATGAACACCCTTCTGATTTTTATAAGATTAATAATAGAGTTAAACCCTAACATTATCACTTTTTCTCCTTTAAAAAGTTGACGAATCACTTGGATGATTTTCCGACAAGTTTCTTGTAAATAATGATTGACATACGTATAAATTCTTTGTAATATATAGCTTGTGCCTTGGATTAAATCATCTCCAGCACACGTTCTTACAATAGGGGTTATTATAGATTTGGCGGTGTAGCTCAGCTGGCTAGAGCGTACGGTTCATACCCGTGAGGTCGGGGGTTCGATCCCCTCCGCCGCTATCTGCAATACGTCGAAGAATATACGGCCCGTTGGTCAAGCGGTTAAGACACCGCCCTTTCACGGCGGTAACACGGGTTCGAATCCCGTACGGGTCATCATGACAAATAGGCATTGCTACTTAGCAATGCCTATTTTTTTATGTATATTATTATGCAATAAAAAAAGCAACCCACAATGGGTTGCTTTTTCCAAAGGGAATCATGAACGATGAACCCTGCTTATATATAGTAAATTCAGCAGCAAGTTAACCTCGTCTAGCTCCTCTGCCTCCACGTTTTGATTCAGTATTGCGTTTTAAAGAGGATAAGCGATCTTCACTATCTTTTAAGAAACGAGCCATTTTCGTTTCAAAATTCTCTCTAGGTGCGCGGTTATCATTCGTTCTGCCTTGACGTGGACGCCCAGAGTTTCCTCTAGACTCTCTTCTTTCAGGTCTTTCTGTTCTCTCAGGTCGGTCTTTCGCCTTTTTGATAGACAAACCAATTTTACCATCTTTCTCAACATTAATGACCTTAACCTCAACCATATCGCCTACTTTAAGGTGATCATTAATATCCTTAACATAATTGTCTGCAACCTCGCTAATATGCACAAGACCTGTTAAACCTTCCGGCAGCTCTACAAACGCTCCGAAATTCGTAATTCCTGTGACCTTTCCTTGTAACTTGCTGCCTACTTCGATTGACATAAAAAGAAATTTCCTCCTTAAAGATATAAAGTGAAACTAAATAATCATACTTATATCATATTATACCGAATTATAAAAAAGAGTGTCAATACATGGCTATTCGGATGTATTTTCCTTTTTCTTCTGTTTCTCCTCTTTTTCCTCTTTATCTTTCAATTTCTCATCTTCTGCACTATCCGGCATTTTAAATAGGATTTCTCCTTCTTCAGATAAATAATAATCTTTTCTTGCCAGCTTGGCGATATATTCATCATCATTTAATTTAATAATTTCTTCATCGAGTATTTTTTGTTTCTTTTCAAGCTCTGTTAATTGTTGATCAAGCTTTTCCTTTTCGGCAGCTTTATCATTCAGAGTGGCAGATTGAGATACGAGTGTAGTAATCATAAATATAGAAATAGCTGCCACTAGAATAAAAAACGCTCCTAGTCTCCTGTAGAGAAGCTTTTTCTTTCTTTGCTTGCTAATTTCTACTGCTTCACGCTGCTTCACATAGCTTGTATTCATTTTAGCTATATTTTTCTTCCTGTTGTTCACACTCATCTAACCGCTCCCTTCTGCTTACTCTTTCTTCTTCCATTTTGCTATCTGTTTCTTTACATATTCTTTAATCCGTTGTAAATATCCTTCCAATTTTCCATATAACTTCTCGACCGATTTTTTAAGACGTTTCGGCAATAGTTTCCAAATTAGGCGCATCAGCCATCGCATTGGCAGAAAAATAATTTTTATCATTGCCCAAACAAGCTTGGCCGCAGTTTTTAAAAGAATGAGTACGCCCTTCACCAGCATAATAACTAAAGCAATCACCATAGAAATTAACGCTCGGACTGGATGAACGAGTAAAACTTGTACAACTTTCACCAAAAAACGATAAATCGAGATCACGATGGATATGAATATCTCTAATAATTTGACATAAATATTTTTTAATAAACTTTGATATGCTGCAAATCCACAAAGCAGGGCAAGGAAAATATACAAACGCAGCTCTCCTTGATTGACCAAAAAGAGGATATAAAATACAGCTAGTCCTTGAAGAAGCCAAAAAAGAATATCATTGATAAACACAATCCAGCCTTTTCTTGTTGGCCTCTTTAAGAACCGCTGGTAAGTATCTAACCCCGCCCCAAAAAGGGCACCCATGCCAATCATAGATAGCATGGTCACGAATTGGGTAGTAAGCGTCATCGGAATAACTTGCTAAAGAAGCCTTTAGCCTTTTCCCCATGTTGATCATCCATATAAACGAGATCGAATACCTTCCCCTTTATTGAGACAATCCCTTTATCTACATCCAAATTCTTCATTTGTAGATTTTGCCCTTTAATAGCTAAAAACCCCATGACTGTTTCCAGTAAAAACTCTTCATTATCAAAGCTTTCTACATGTTTAACTCCCGTAATATCCAGCAGACGCCTTCCTCGCATAATGACATCATGATCAGGTGTACTCGCTTTACTCGAGTTATTCTCATAGTACTGGCTCATATCTAATCCCTCACAATCCATAGTACATTCCTTTGGTACATATTTATGAATGAGAACAGGGAATTAGAACAAGCTGAATAGAAAATCAAGCACGTAAAGTTAGATCAGTAATCGGACTATGTATAATAGGCTGAGACCGCTTCTCTGCTATTCTTGGCTAAGCTTTTCTTCCTTAATTACAGTATACATATCAGCCGCTTCTTCTTTTTTAGTTGTCTCTTGAACTTTGTCAATCTTCACAGTAACAAGCTTTTGGCCAAATCTGATGGATAGCTCATCTCCTGCTTTTACATTCGAGCTTGCCTTAGCAGGTATGCCATTAACAGAAATTCTGCCTTGGTCAGAGACCTCCTTGGCAAGTGTTCTTCTTTTTATCAATCTTGATACTTTTAAAAACTTATCCAATCTCATAACTAATCACTTCCTTATACCCATTTTATACGTTTTAATAACCTCTTTTTTTCGCTTCATTCCAAAATGCATCAAGCTGATCTACAGAAAAAGATGAAATATCCTTTCCGCTTTCTCTTACCTTTTCCTCTATATATAAAAACCGATGATAAAATTTATTATTCGTTCGATTTAATGCTTCTTCCGGGTTGATTTGATAATAACGAGCAATATTGACAAAAGCAAACAATATATCTCCAAACTCAGAAATCATATTTTCATTATTATTCTCGGTTTCTATTTCAAATTCTTTAATTTCTTCTCTTACTTTATCCCAAATTGAGCTGACTTCTTCCCAATCGAATCCGACCTTCGCTGCTTTTTTTTGCAACGCTTCCGCCTTCAATAACTGCGGATAGGAAGCTGGTATCCCATCAAGCAGGGAAGCTGGCTTTTCTCCCTTTTCTTCTGCCTTTATGCTTTGCCAATTTTGCAGCACTTCATCGACATTCTCTGCTTCCACTCCGCCAAATACATGGGGATGACGGCGGATCATTTTCTCTGACAGCCCTTGAATAATATCCTCAATGGAAAAGAACCCTTCATCTTCCCCTATTTGAGCATGAAGCAATACCTGTAAAAGGACATCTCCTAATTCCTCAATGATATGATCGATATCATCTTCATCAATTGCTTCAATTAATTCATAGGCTTCTTCAATTAAATATTTCTTAAGAGATTCATGCGTTTGTTTTTTATCCCATGGACAGCCATTTGGCCCCCTAAGCACTGCAATGATTTCTCTGAGCTTATTAAAGCTTTTATTAAGAAGCGCTTCATCTGACACAGGCGGAACATATACAGATGTGAGGTTATTCAATCTCATATGATGATCTAATTCAAATAAAGGAACCTCTCTCAACTCTTCCTCTTTGCTGCCTGCTGCTGTAACAATCCAAACTTTATAATCAAATGGAAGTAAATCCATTAAAGAAAGCTTTACCTCAGAAGCCACAAAACTATCATAGACCTGACCGATAATCATATGCTGCTTTAATGAGAGTTCATCTTTATTTAAGCTTGTTCCATCTAAAAGCTGAAAGCCTTCAACCGGGTCAATTTTTAGCGCTTGAAACATACTATCAAGGAAGCTTTGTCCGCCGTTTATTTCTAATTCTATTCCTGCCTCTTCAGCGCGCTCAATTAATAGCTGAACGGTCTTTTCAGCTACAAGCGGATGTCCTGGAACCGCATAGACAAGATTGTATTTACTGGCTTCCTGTAAAAGAAAAGAACAGATTTCTTCATAAACAGCATCAAATTGATCATGTGCTTCATAAATATGGTCAAATGATTGATAAGCAAGCCCCTCTGATTCCAATTCTGCAATGACAGGATGCTCCTTCGTCCGTAAATACAAATGGTCTGACGATTTTAACTGCTTGTACACACCCATTGGAAGTTGTTCAAAATCCCCTGCCCCTAAACCGATAATGGAAATTTTCATTTCATCTTCATCTCCTTATTCCCTTTTTAAATAGAAGCAGCTTATTTCCGAAAGGCAGCATTTCCAGCTCTTCTTCAGTAAAGGTATTACCCCGTATAACAATAAACAAATATACAACCGCTCCAATAACTACCGCACTTAATGCTTGAATGCCGGCGGAGATTCTTTCATTGCTATAACTATCATACAGCCCGTTTGTTACTTTTAAGTAATAGGTTAATAACAAAACCATAACCGCTGCTGCAATAAAAATCACAAATAAAAATCTTATTGAGATAAACGGACCTTTTACATGCCGTCTAAGCTTGATTAGCAATAACACAAGAATCATGCACAATGTGATGCAAGAAGCTGTTGCGGCACCAGTCAAACCGTAGACAGGTACATAGATGGTGTTTAATACATATTTTAAACCGCAGCCTAAAAGGATGAGCACCGCTGAAAAAAACGGATAACCTAAACCTTGTAATACAGCTGTTACAGTAATAATTAATGAACTTAGTAAAATAAGGATACTTAAGATAGCTAATACATCTGAACCCTTTCCATTTTCAAATAGCATCCTATTGGTTGGCTCTATAATAGACCACAGACCAGCAGTAGCTGCTACACTAATCATGATACTAATACGCAGAATCAAGTTGATTTTTGCATTTAAAGTATTTGACTGGTTCATCTGCTCCTTTGTAATTAATGGCACTAGCGAAAGTGCCATTGAAGTAGCAATCACAGATCCAAGTTGTATAAGAGGCTGACCTCTATCATACACACCCTTCAACTCTTTCGCTTCCAGCTCACCAAAGCCTGAGGCGACTAATAACGAATATAAATTAAGGGAGTCAGCCAGCTGAATAAAGATGAGTAATAAGCTGCTCACACAAATGGCAAATCCTTGGGTCAGAAGCGCTTTAGCAATTAACCAGCTGCCTTGGCGCCGCATCCTTATTTGGATTGGCAAACCGGCACGGCTCTTAATAATAAACAGCACCAAAATGAATAAAGCGGTAAATCCCCCAACAAATGCGCCATAATATGCGCCGCCGCTTACGTCATATAATGAGTAGCCCTGCTTTGTGAGGAATAGGGCAGCACCTAAAATAACCGCCACTCTGACAAGCTGCTCTGCTACTTGAGAAACAGCGGTGGGAATCATATTCGCTTTTCCTTGAAAATATCCTCTTAATAAAGAAAGAATAGGGAGAATGAGAAAACTGTATGAAGCAACCTGCAGCGGTTTGGCAAGAGCTGGGTCATCCATTTTTACCGCAAGCCATTCAGCTCCGTAATACAAAGTGAAAAAACCAACAAAACCAACAATCATTAATATTGAGGCACCAATAGCAAATAGCTGTTTAATTCCTGATATACCGTACTTACTCTTCTGTTCAACATATAACTTCGAAATCACCACTGGAAATCCTGAAGTGGCCAGCACCAACGCAATGCCATAAAACGGATACACTTGCTGATATATGTAATAACCCACGTCCCCAACAATGTTTTGAAAAGGAACTCGATAGGTTGCACTTAATATTTTTATAAATATCGCCGCTGCCGTTAGGATCAGCGCACCTTTAAGTATGTCTTTTGAAGTATTGACAGAATCCAGCTCGCCTCCCCCTTTCATCCATAGTTATGCAGTCATAACCTTTATGTCCTCTTTTCGAATTGTATTATAGCATAATTATTATATGGTTAATATGTATGGAAAATGGCCATAAAAAAAGGCAGCATAGCCGCTGCCTTTTTAATATTTATGATTCCATTTGCCTAGCTAGAAAACCTGCTGCGGTCTCCACTGACTTTTGTTCTACTTCACCTAATGAATCTTCTTTTGCTAAAATTACAACGGCTCCGATTGGATCTCCATTCGCTACGATTGGACCAATCGTGTAGGATGATACAGATTCCGTGTTGCCATCAACAATTGAAATTTCACCTGATTGGGTAACGAGAACAGAGCTGCGATCTTCCATTGTTTTTTCTACAAGTTCGCTTATGCTCTTGTTTAAGTAATCCTTTTTGGAACCTCCTGCTACTGCGATATATGTATCTCTGTCGCAGATTAAGACCGGGTTGCCTAAGCTGTCATAAAGCGCTTCGGCGTACTCCTTGGCAAAGTCGCTTAGTTCACTTATAGGTGAATATTTCTTTAAGATGACTTCCCCATCACGGTCTACAAAAATCTCAAGAGGGTCTCCTTCACGAATTCGCAAAGTTCTGCGAATCTCCTTAGGAATGACTACACGACCCAAATCATCAATACGACGAACAATACCAGTTGCCTTCATTCAACGTTGCCTCACTTTCATCTGATGATTTTTAATCGAAAAGCTGAAAGCTTTTTCACTTAACCGGGTCAGACTTCTAGGACTATGCCCTTCAAAAACCCTCCCATGATCACTAAGCTCTCTCTTTAAAGTAGCAATGATATGGTTTCTGAAATCCCTTTGCTGATGAAACTAGGCTAAGCTTCGGTCATCACGCCCTCAATGTTATTTTGTAACAATAGCGCGATTTCCCTTCAGTAGCTTTTACTTTTCTTACGGCTATGATTCATTGGGAGATTATGAATGCATCGCCATGTTTGAACTTAGTATCTTTCATATGGAAAGTTATATGCACGTCCAAATATTTTTTTCTTGTAGGTGTGATTCATTCCAGAAAGGGATAAACATTCCAAAATAAGTGCTCTATCCTTGAATTACCCTAGTCTTGTGACAATAAACATTTCAATTATGACATTTAATTTACCATCATTTTACTGTTTTATCCTGTATTTTCTTTGCATCATTCATTCCCTTAATGAATTCAAATGCAATTTGCAACCACTCATGAGCAGGTACACCTTTTACATGAAGGACAGCCTTTAGTTTTTTTCCATCCATCCCAAGACCAATCATCCGGCCGTATTTACTGCTCAACTTAAATACTTTTTGACCGTCAATATCAGAACTGCCTTGCTCAGATAAAAGAACCAATACCTCTTCTTTTGATTGTTTAACGATTTCAACGCCTGCCATTTCACCATATACCTTCATTTCAGCGATTTTAAATAAGTAACCAACTTCATCCGGATAGTCGCCAAAGCGATCTATCATTTCATCCTGAAGTTCTTCAACATCTTCCAATGCTGCGACTCCTCTAAATCGTTTATACATTTCAATCTTCTGATGTCCATCTGAGATATACGCATCCGGGATGTATGCATCCACTTCGACATCGATTTCCATGCTTTCTTTCTTCGGTGTGCCATCAATTTTTTCTTTTCGTTCTTCAATCGCCTCTTTAAGCATTTGAGAATACAAATCAAAGCCAACCGAATCAATAAATCCATGCTGCTCTGCTCCGAGAAGATTACCTGCTCCGCGTATAGTTAAGTCACGCATCGCAATTTTAAAGCCAGAACCAAGTTCAGTAAATTCTTTAATCGCCTGTAATCGTTTCTCGGCGATTTCGGTTAATACTTTATCTTTTCTATAAGTGAAATAGGCATAAGCAACACGATTGGAACGCCCTACACGCCCTCTTAATTGATAAAGCTGTGACAATCCCATTTTATCCGCATCATGAACGATTAATGTATTTACGTTTGGTATGTCTACTCCCGTCTCAATAATCGTTGTACTGACTAAAACATCATACTCTCCCTCTAAAAATCCGAGCATGACACTTTCCAGTTCGTTTTCGCTCATTTGTCCGTGCGCATACGTGACCCGCGCATCCGGAACAATCATTGAGATTTCTTCAGCTTTGCGCTCTATGTCTTCCACTCTGTTATATAAGAAGTAGACTTGGCCATTTCGGGCTAATTCTCTCTCAATCGCCTCTCTCACCAATACCCCATTGTATTCCATCACATAGGTTTGCACAGGGAAACGATTTTCTGGCGGCGTTTCAATGACAGATAAATCCCTCACACCTAGCATTGACATGTGAAGCGTTCTCGGAATTGGTGTTGCTGTAAGAGTTAATACATCCACATTTGTTTTTAGCTGTTTAATTTTCTCTTTATGGGTTACGCCAAAGCGTTGCTCTTCATCGATAATTAATAATCCAAGATCACGATAACTTAAATCCTTTGATAGAATTCGGTGAGTACCTACCACTACATCAACTGTTCCAGCCTTTAAACCTTTAATCGTTTCTGACTGCTGCTTCTTTGTTCTAAAGCGGCTCAGCATGCCAATTTCCACCGGATAGTCTTGAAAACGCTCACGCATCGTTTCGAAATGCTGCTGGGCAAGAATGGTTGTAGGCACCAAGAAAGCAACCTGTTTTCCGTCTGCGATCGCTTTAAACACAGCTCTAATCGCCACTTCTGTTTTCCCATAGCCCACATCTCCACAAAGGAGACGATCCATCGGCCTTTCTCTTTCCATATCCTTTTTAATCTCGTTTATGGAACGGACTTGATCTTCTGTTTCCTGATAAGGGAAAGCTGCCTCAAAATCCCGCTGCATATCGCCATCAGGACTGAAAGCATAACCTTTTGACGCTTCCCTCTCAGCATAAAGCTTAATTAAATCATCAGCGATATCTTGAACGGAAGATTGAACCTTTTTCTTTACCCGTTTCCAATCGTTGCCGCCTAATTTATAAATTTTAGGCTCTTTTGATTCTGAACCTACATATTTCTGCACTAAATCAATTTGTTCAACAGGTACATATAATTGGTCGCTACCTTGATAGCGAATATTTAAATAATCCTTGTGCACTCCGTTGATTTCAAGCGTCTCTATCCCTAAATATTTACCAATACCATGATTAACATGAACAACATAATCACCAATTTTCAGCTCTGAATAGCTTTTAATTCTCTCTGCATTCGAAAGCTTTTGACGACGTGTTTTCTTTTTTGTCCGTTTATTAAACAACTCTTCCTCAGTGATTACAGCCAGCCTTTGGTTAGGTAATTCAAATCCTGTTTGCAAGCCGCCTTCCATGATTTGCACTCTTCCTTGTGCAAGCGATTGATCACTAACAGCAACCATACTGTCAATTTCATAGTCCTCCAACACGTTTTGCAGCTTTTGAACGCGCTCATCATCCACACCAAGAAAGACGACTGCATAATTGCCCTTTTTCCATCTTTCTAATTCAGATTTAAGCACATGCATTTGTCCGTGAAAATTTTGCATTGGCTTGCAAGATAGATTGATGATATTTTGCGGACTCGTATTAGGAACATGACGAAGAAACAAAGACATATACGTAATTGGATGCTTTGTTCGATGCAATAATTCTTTTAATGGATGAGATGTTTGCACATCATGTATAATCTTCCCTTCACCTAATAGGCTTGTATACCATTCGGCCTCCTCTTTCTCAAGAGAATCATTCATTTCTTGCACCCGGCTGATTTCATCAATAAAAACGAGCCCATTTTGCGGAAGATACTCTATTAAACTACTTCCGCCCTCGTAGGCTAATGATAAATATTTATATAACTGTTCGGGTTTATTGCCCATCTTTAATTGCTCAAGCTCGTAGCCAATATTTTGTGTTAAGCTCTGCTTCGCTTGATCATCTTTTAATTTTTTCAAGCTGGTGCCAAGACCTTTTTCAAGCTGATTAATTAATCTATCAAAGTGTTCAGCCTCCATCGGCGTCTCAGTTGCAGGGCCAATTAACACTTTATCTATTTTTTCTTTTGAACGCTGATCCTCTAATGAGAAATAACGAATAGAATCCACTTCTGTATCAAATAATTCAATCCGAATTGGATTCATTTCCGTTAACGGATAAATATCGATAATACCGCCACGCACACTGAATTCACCAGGAGAAGATACCATATCAACTCTCGTATATCCCATTTTGACAAACTTCTTTAGTTGATCCTCTGTTAAATCATCCCCGATTTTAACTAAGAGCTGGGTATTTCTCCACAAGTCAGATGGAGGCAGGATTTTGCGTAAACCAGCCATCGGCACAATCATAATACCTGATCGATGATTACTCCAATGATTTAATGCCTCAATCCGTTGTGACTTTAGCTCTGGACTGGCAATACTCAACTCTGCCGCAATTAATTCATTGGCAGGATATAGAAAAACCTCTTCCTCTCCTGTTAAATGAATCATATCGTCATATAATTTTTGTGCTTGTAAGAGATTATGTGTGGCAACGAGCATTGGCCTTTTTGATTGAGCATAGACCGATGCTAAAAATAATGTTCTTGCTGACCCTGTAAGCCCAGCAATCATTTGTTCCTTCAACCCTTCATCTATCCCCGACAAGACGGACATTACCTCGTCCTGCTGTGTAAAAATGCGTTTAAGCCCTAACATGCAGTGGTCCTCCTATTTAGAAAAGCTCAGGGCACCCGTCCTTTAGTTGACATATAAACTTCTAATAAGCCACAACTAGTTAAATGAAACTTCTTCAGTGTGTTAGTCCCATTCTACTGTCGCTATGTCTACGCTTCAATCAATCGCCAGTACGTAGCCAATTGGGTTAACTGAACGAAGATTAAGTTTCACTGTATCTCACCATTTTCACAGGCAGCTGCTTCTCCCACTTATCCTTTATGGGTTAAAGTGGGGGTCTTACTGTCCGTTCATGGGCGAGAAATGAAATTGATTTGCTGAAGTTTGATAGTTTATAGGTGCCGGAGCTATGCAATTATTGTTCAATCTAGTATTACTTTTAAAACAGCTGCAGCTCTTTTAAACACTCTAAGCTCCCCAAACTTTTCAGACTTAGGAAGCTTTTTTTCATTAGAGCTGTATTCGCAAGTTTTTATAATATATTAACTATTCGTGCTGCCATGCAAAAGTACCTTCTCTATCCACATAAGCTTTTTTTCCTGACTCAGAGCAAACTGGATAGGTATTTTCAGCCATCTTATGTGAAATAGAAAAACGCTTTGGATAACTGTCCAAAGCTTTTTAGTGAATAAGAAAATCCTGTTGATGAAAATCAGGATTGCGCTCTAGCGATTCTTGACAATCTTCACAGATTGCCTTCACACTCATATCACCAGATGTATCATAAGATATCATGTCATGCCGTTCTTCATCATTTAATTTATGAAAGCCTAGTTGTTCAGTATGAACAGATTTTTCTTCAAGCGTACCTAATTTAGTGCCGCAGTGGCGGCAAAAATAATGGATCGCCAAGCAATCACTCCCTAACCTGATTCAATCATATTGCTATTATTGACTCATAGCAGGAAGGTTATTCATCATCATAAAACTCATAAAGGCTCTTTATATTAATTATATATGAAAAATTATTGATTATATACATTCATTACTTGTAAAAATGGTGAATCCAGCCATTCTTCACAAGCTTCTGTACATTTTTTAACAATTTCTTTCAGTTCTCCCTGCTCTTCAGCTGTAAATTTCCCGAGAACATAATCCGGCACCTTCATACCGCTAGGAGGCCGGTCTATTCCTACACGAATGCGGTTAAACTCCTGAGTGCCTGTATGGGCAATCGTTGACTTAATACCGTTATGACCGCCTGCGCTGCCTTTTTGGCGAAGTCTGATTCTTCCTACTGGTAAATCCAAATCATCATAAATGACGACTAAGTCCTCAATATCAATATGATAATAATCCATTAGAGGTCTAATAGACTCACCGGATAAATTCATATAAGTAAGTGGCTTTAAAAGAAAAACTTTTTCGCCTTTTATATGGCCCATTCCATACATACCCTTAAACTTTGATTGATTTAATGGAATGCTCCACTTTTCCGAAAGTGCATCAATTACTTCAAAACCAATATTATGTCTTGTGCGATCGTATGGTTTACCAGGATTCCCTAATCCAACAAACAACTTCATACTTCTTCAACCCCTTATAAAATGTGGAAGAGGCCTTTCTCTATAGCATGGAGGTCCAAAGGCGCTTTTATTGTCCAAATGCAGCCACGTCCTGCGGGCCTCGAGCTTAAGATACATTGAAAATAGAAGAGGTATAGAACACCTTTTATTTTCAATGTATCTTAAGTCCCCAAAGGGCTTGGAGCGGTAGGTTGACAAAAAACAAGGGCTGACCTTCTTTAATTATCGGTCGGCCCTGCATTTTTAAAGTTAAAATGACCTTTATGCTTACTCAGCTTTTGTCTCTCGTCCTTCTTCTTGATCAGGTGTACCAGCTTCCTGCTCTTCACCACTATTGATTTCCTCTTCAACTTTTGGTGGAAGAATAGATACGAGTACCTCTTCCTCATCATGATTAATTTTTATTGATACTATATTTGTCAAATCAGCTATTGTCAAGTTTTCATTCACTTGAAGATTGGATATATCAACATCAATTGATTGTGGAATATTATCTGGTGTTCCTGTCACGGAGACTTCATGCAAGATTTGTTGCATTACTCCGCCATCCTTTACTCCAGGCGATACACCTACAAGATTGACTCGTACATCCGCTGTCAATTCTGTTGTTTTATCTACTGATAGGAAATCAGCGTGAATCATATTGTTCTTTAAAGGATCTGCTTGATAATCAGTAAGAACAACATCTACTTTTTTCCCATCTAAATCTAAGGAAAAAACGCCATTTCTTCCTACTTCCTTTATTGTTTTTATAAGATCCGCCTCATTGAAGAAAATAGGTTTACTTTCCATTTTTGTCCCGTATACTACAGCTGGAACATTCCCTTCTTGACGAATCTGTGTCAAAAATGAATGACGAAATTCTTTTCTTTCCTGCGCTTGCAATACAGTAGCCATAATTATGACCCCTTTCTTTTTTAAGGCTCTTTAATAGAAAATTCCCTAAATGTAAGAAAGATAAACATCATATTATAAAAAAACAGGAAAAGAATCAGGTTTTAGAGAAACGCTTTTCAAAAAATAAAAATGATAGGTTTGGGATTCTCCAAGGCTTATCACTCGCTTTTTAGCGGAGCGAGCGTCGATCCACTTCCGTCGCAACACACCTTTAGTGTCTCGGCTGTCTCGCTACTCTGAGCAGGAGTCGAGCGGATAGCTTTCCGAATCCAACTAATTTTTTTATTTACCCTTTTTCAACACTCTGAAATATATATTCTTCTCGTCTCTTTTCAAAGGAAGACTTGCTAAATTAGCAAGTCTTCCTTTTTTATATCATTTTTGATGTATTAATCAAACAATACGCTTACTGATTGCTCTTCATGTACGCGAATGATCGCTTCGCCAATAAGAGGAGCTACAGATAACTCAACAATTTTATCTGTTTTCTTTTCCTCTGCTAGAACGATGGAGTTCGTTACGACTAGCTCTTTAATTTGAGAGTTTTCAATTCTTTCGATTGCAGGGCCTGAAAGCACAGGATGCGTACAGCATGCATATACCTCAGCTGCGCCATTTTCAACCAATGCATTCGCGGCTAATGTAATTGTACCTGCTGTATCAATAATATCATCAATTAAGATAGCAATCTTGCCTTCGATATTACCTACAATGTTCATAACTTCCGCCACATTTGGTCGTGGACGGCGTTTATCGATGATAGCGATTGGCGCTTTTAATTGATCAGCCATTTTACGCGCTCTTGTAACACCTCCGTGGTCAGGTGAAACGACAACAATATCTCCTTCGACCCTATCTTTAAAGTACTCGGAAAGAATAGGCACACCCATTAAGTGGTCGATCGGAATGTCAAAGAAACCTTGGATTTGCGGCGCATGCAAGTCAAGAGTGATTACGCGTGTTGCACCAGCAGTCTCAAGCAAGTTAGCTGCTAATTTAGCTGTGATCGGTTCACGCGCACGGGCTTTACGGTCTTGACGCGCATAGCCATAATACGGCATAACGATATTAATTGTTTTCGCAGATGCACGCTTTAATGCATCAATCATGATTAACAACTCCATTAAATGTTCATTTACTGGATTGCTAGTTGATTGAATAACATACACATCACATCCGCGGATACTTTCTTCGATATTGATTTGGATTTCTCCGTCACTAAAACGAGTGACAGAACACTTCCCTAATTCTACGCCGATAAATTTAGCGATTTCACTAGCTAAACCTCTGTTTGAATTTAAACTAAATACTTTTAAATTTGGATCTAAATACTGATTTGACATGATGCGCCTCCATAGATTTTATTTCTTATTTAACTTTTCCACGTAGTCTTCTTTGTTCACTTGTCGTGCACGGGCAATCGAAAGGGCATTGCCAGGTACATCTTCCGTAATGGTAGAACCTGCAGCAATGTATGCGCCTTCTCCAATCGTAACTGGTGCAACAAGATTTGAGTTGCAGCCGACAAATACACCATCTTCAATTTTTGTTAAATATTTATTTTTACCATCGTAGTTAACTGTAATAGAACCGCAGCCTAAGTTTACATCTTTGCCTACTTCTGCATCTCCAATATAACTTAGATGAGAAGCTTTACTGCCTTTTCCAAAAACGGCCTTTTTCACCTCAACAAAGTTGCCAATCTTCACTTCATCATGAATATTTGTTTGAGGACGAATATGTGCAAACGGTCCAATATTAACAGAAGCTCCAATCTGACTGTCATGGGCTGCTGATTGACGAATAACAGTGCCATCACCAACTGAGCATTCCTCAATTTGCGTGTTCGGGCCAATAATGCACTCAGATCCTATTTGTGTCTTGCCTGAGAGCATCGTTCCTGGATGAAGAACTGTATCCATGCCGATCTTTACATCAGGTCCAATATAAGTATTTAATGGGTCAATGATTGTTACACCGTTTCTCATATGCGTTTCATTAATCCGTTTTTTCATAAAGGCCTCTGCTTGTGACAATGCCACACGGTCATTTACACCTAAGGTTTCCTCGAAGTCTGCTGTTTGATACGCTGAAACAACTTCTCCTTCACCTTTTAATATTTCAATTACATCGGGTAAATAGTATTCACCTTGAACATTATCATTTGATACTTTCTTCAAAGCTTGAAACAATGCCTGATTATCAAAGCAGTAAGTACCAGTATTTATTTCCTTAATCATGCGCTCTTTATCTGTTGCGTCTTTATGTTCAACAATCTTTTCAACCAAGCCATTTTGATTACGGACTACTCTTCCGTATCCAGCTGGCTGATCCGTCCATGCCGTTAAAACAGTTGCTTTTGCAGATTGTTCATCATGATGCTTAAAAAGCGCTTCCATCGTTTCTGATTGAATCAACGGTGTATCGCCGCAAACAACGATGGTGACACCTTCCTTACCCTCTAAATAATCCTTAGCTTGCATGACAGCATGAGCGGTTCCAAGCTGCTCCTCTTGAAGGGCATACACGCTACTTTCACCGAGCTGTGATTTTACTAAATCGGCCCCATGTCCAATGATGGTGACGACCTTTTCCATTTTAAGCTTAGAAACTTGATCTAAAACATGTTGCACCATTGGCTTTCCACATACAGGGTGCAGAACTTTATATAGCTTAGACTTCATTCTTGTTCCCTGTCCGGCAGCTAAAATGACCGCAAATCGATTAGACATTCCGAGTCCTCCAATTAACCTTTTTATCCACTAAAAAATATATCTTAAATATGGCATTATTTCAAGGAAACAAAGCAAAGTACATATTTTTGTCAATTCAAAGATTGTTATTTTTGATGAAAAAAATTGTAAATGAGGATATAAATTCTAGAAGAATGGGTATAGTAACACATCTGCTATTGCGGATATACAATAAAAGAGAGCCCGCACTTATGTACAGGCTCCTACTGCTTGTCTATTTTTTACGAAGCACCTGCTTCTTCAAATTCTACTTCTAACTCTCCTAATCGATGGTACTCTGCTAGTACAGCCTCTTGGATTTTACCGCGAGTCCCGGAATTAATCGGATGGGCAATATCTCTAAACTCTCCATCCGGAGTGCGCTTACTTGGCATCGCAACAAACAACCCGTTGTTCCCATCAATCACGCGAATATCATGAACAACAAATTCCTGATCCAAAGTAATAGATGCAATCGCCCTCATGCGTCCATCCGTATTAACGCGGCGTAATCTTACGTCAGTTACTTCCATTCTGTTCACCACCTTTTCCAGAAGATAAAATCCTAAATTATACAATTCCACACACACTTTAAATCTCCTTCTTCAAAATCAAAAATATTTCGGAATTTTAGGTCAAATGTATGGTGTTGTCACAAAATGCTCTAGGTGTGGTTAGTAAGACAGGAACCTTGACTAAGACAAGCCTACTAATAAGCTAGGCACAGTTCAATAGAATTGGATTAAGGAGGGACTTTTGTGGTGTGTTGATGATTTAATAATAAAAAAACGCCCGTATTATTTCACGAGCGCAATGACTTCAATTTCAATTTTTACATCTTTAGGCAATCTCGCCACTTCCACGCAAGAACGTGCCGGTTTATGAGTATCGAAATACTCTCCATAAACCTCATTTACAAGAGCAAAATCATTCATATCTTTTATAAATACTGTTGTTTTGATTACTGTTTCAAGCGATGCACCAGCTTCTTTTAATACCGCTTGCAAATTTTTAAATACTTGGTGCGTTTGTGCCTTTACATCACCCTCGATTAAATCCCCGCTTGCTGTAAGTGGGATCTGGCCAGAGCTGTAAAACATATTATTGACAATCAATCCTTGTGAGTATGGTCCGATTGCTGCTGGAGCTTCATTTGTTTGAACTACCTTCATCAACGTTCCCTCCTAATTAACTGTTCTGGTAAAGTAATTGCCTTCTGTCACATTTATGCGTTTCTCTTTCACATCAACATCTGATAATTGTACAAGAGACAAGTATTCATCTACTAACCGTTCATCTGATTTCTCAGACTCCACGAGTACAGCAATACCAGCAAGCTTGGCTTTAAACTCATCAAGCATGCTGATCATACCGTTTACCGTTCCGCCGGCTTTCATAAAGTCATCAACAATTAAAACGTTTGAACCCTCATCTAAACTTCTTTTAGAAAGAACCATTGTCTGAATTCTTTTCGCCGACCCTGATACATAGTTAATACTGACTGTGGAGCCTTCTGTTACTCTGCTATCTCTACGTGCAATCACAACAGGTACGTTCAAATAGTTTGCAACTGCATAGGCAAGAGCGATTCCTTTTGTCGCAACTGTCATTACCACATCAATCTCTTTATCTGCGAAGGCAGAAGCAAATAGACGTCCACATTTTTGCACAATCATTGGATCGCCCAATATATCCGTCATATAAAGATAGCCGCCAGGTAAAAGCCTGTCAGGACTAGCAATTAATTCGCAAAGATCTGCAATAATTGGTGCTGCATCCTCTTCCCTTACCCTCACCTGATACCTTACCCCACCTGCTGCTCCAGGAACCGTTTGCAATGTCCCTATTCCACGATGCTCAAAGGTTTCTTTAATAATCGCCAAGTCTTCGCTGATCGAGGACTTAGCTGACCCATATCTTTCTGAGAAAAAGGTCAAGGATACCAATTGACGCGGGTGTTCTAATAAATAATTTGTCATATCTATTAAACGCTCGCTTCTACGAAACTTCATGATTGGAACCCCCTTATTAAATCCGAATAATTTAAGCTTAATATATCACCAACATACGGATTTAATCAAGTCTGTGTCTCTCACCTAACATACGTACAGCAAAAACCTGGTCACAGAATCCCCTAAGTCCATTATATATTCGATGCATTCTGGAATCATGATGTACAAGGCCGAAGACCGTTGGACCACTTCCGCTCATTAGCACCGCATCTGCTCCGAATCTTTTCATTTGCTCTTTAATTTGATTTACCTCAGGATGCATTTTTAAAGTAACATCCTCTAACACATTCGCCAAATGACGGCATACAAGTCCGTAGTCGCTTGTATGAATCGCTTGAATCATCTCTTTCGTATTCGGATGCTTCAATCCATTTAGATTCAACTTTCGATAAACATCTGCTGTTGACACACCAATAAATGGCTTGGCTAAAATAACCCAGCAAGTTGGCGGCGCAGGAAGCGGTTGAATCATTTCTCCTCTTCCGGTAGCTAATGCTGTCCCGCCATAAACACAGAATGATACGTCTGAACCAATTTCTGCACCGATCTCAGCTAATTCGTCCAAAGTGAGGCCTAGGCCCCACAGCTTATTTAATCCTCTTAAGGCAGCCGCTGCATCACTGCTTCCTCCAGCCAATCCTGCTGCTACTGGGATAACCTTCTCAATTGCAATACTTACACCTTTGTTTACATTAAAGCGCTCTTTTAATAATACCGCTGCTTGATAGGCAAGATTCCTATGATCATCCGGTACAAAGCGGTTATGTGAAACGATTTTAATTTCATTTGTTTCTAATAATGTCAATTCGAGGCGATCTGCTAAATCAATGGTTGTCATAATCATTTCTACCTCATGATAACCGTCATCCCGCTTGCCCAGGACATCCAATGATAAATTGATTTTAGCAGGAGCCTTAACTAAAAGCTTCAAAATCTCCACCCACTTTACAAAATTCAACGACTCCATTTTTTGTCCTATTTTACCACAAAACTATAAAAGTAAGACCTCTTAGGTAATATTATTCAATATTAAGATTAGTTTTCACCGAAAAGTGGAGGCAACTGGTCAGCTCCTACAAGCATAAGATGAATCAAACTGGAGGTCGTTATTAAACTCTAGGTTGATTTAGCTTATGACCTCAAGGGGCTAGGCGCGGGAGCTGGACAACACTGAAAAGCGCGATGGGGCTTGCCTAATACACCTGCACCAGTTAGCAACATACGAAAGTGAGAAATGTTGCGCTGGTCTGGCATTGGGAGCTAGAACTGCACAGAGGGCTTATTTCATGCATCCTCTACTAAACTAATCGCCATGACTTAGCTAGAGGGAATTAGATTGTTTTATTCGGTTCACTAACTTTACATTCGGTTTATTGGTTTATTCCTTTAAGCATCTCCTATTTCTCTACCTTCATGCGAATAAATCGCTTTTCTTCACCGGAACAACTCCTTTTTCTCTACCTTCATGCGAATAAATCGCTTTTCTTCACCGGAACAACTCCTTTTTCTCTCCCTTCATGTGAATAAATCGCTTTTCTTCACCGGAACGACTCCTTTTTCTCTCCCTTCATGCGAATAAATCGCTTTTCTTCACCGGAACAACTCTTCCGAAAATCTCCCACAATCACCGACCTCAGCTCATGCCTTAGCCTGAATTTCAACGAGGTACCGGCACCGCGTCCCCTAATGAAATAAAAAAGCCGAAGCGCATGGCTCCGGCTTTAAGCAGTGATAGACTATTGTTTATATTTAGTTTAACTACGGTTTTGCAGATTTTGTTGTGCGATTTCTACCGCACGTTTGACCATATTTCCTGCGTCTTTGGCGGTAATGCCGCCCCAGCCGTCTTTTTCGACGACATTATAAAAACCTAGTTCTTTTGCTATTTCCTCTTTTAGTCTCTGTGACATGATGCCTTTATTCCTGCCCATCATTACCCACTCCTTTTCACCGCTTACGTTTATTATGGCAATGCGGGTCAAAATCATCCGTTCACTATGAGCAAAAACAGATTTTCCAGTGTGGTAAATTCCCTCTCTAGACAACTTGCTTTTCCAAAGGGTATGAAACCGGTTTTTCCGAACTGTCACACCCTCTGCATCAATCATCAGCACCAAGAGCTTGAACATAGCTATAAAAATACAAAAAAGCAGCAAACAAGTGTCTGCTACTTTCTTCGAGGTTATATAATTCAGCTTAAAGCAACATGTCCTGATGTGTCTTCATAGAAGGTAATTTGAACCGTTTCCGTTAAAACATCCGCATAGCTGTAAGATACGCGTTCAAACGCATTTTCATCCTGATCTAATTCAATGACAAATACAGATGGATAGGTTTCAGCTAAAACGCCTGAGCGTTCAATCGTCTTTCTGCGTCCGCCATTAGCCTTGAGCAAGAGCCTTTTACCAAGATTTGAATCAAGAGCTTTTTTAATATCCGATAATGTTTTTCCCATTCGGTCCACCTCACTATGTAAAGTATAACACGCTGACACAAAATAGTCAAATAAAAATATAAATTATAACAGGAATCAAATATGATTTCAATATATTTTCATCTACTTTTTCTGCTATTTTTCAACATTCTTATCTTTTCCCACTCATTTGGTAAATATGTATACAAATTAAATCATTTATGTAAATTACGACCATCTTTTTATGGACAAACGCAAAAAAAAGCCGTTGTTACGGCTTTATGAAACTAGACCATCTCTCCGTCAGTACTCTCTTCTTGTAGGTTAAAAGGCATTCCTATTCTTAATACACCCTTTGACTCTATTCCGCCTAATCCTCGCTGCCCTGTCAGCGTATTCCTCAACACATCCCACACATTGATGTGTTCGTTAAAAGGAGTAAAACTGATTTTACTAACAATATAAACAGGATCGAGCGCATGTATATTCACTCTTGATGGAGAACTTGCAAAATTTGCCCCTGCATGTATGAGCGATTCAAAATGAGACTGGCAGGCTCCTGCAAAAATGACTAATTGGTCCAAATTAGGGATTTTCTTTCGCGCTTCTCTCACTGTTTGAACAAAATGCTTTGAATGCCGGTAAGCTTGAATATCCGATTTATCACCTTTCGCTTTTGAATAAGCATCATGTCCAGTTATGACTAAAATATCAGGGCGATGGTATTCGATGAGGTCACCGATTATTTTCGGCATATCCTTTTCATTAAAATGCAATCCCGTCACTGGAATACCAATTTTCTCATAAAGTGATAAGCATTTTTTTAGATAGAACGGATCGCCATCTAAATGCAGCACCCTCCCAGGTAATTGAAAATAATTTCCTGGTTTACTGTATCCATCTGTAACAGTAAATTCTCGTTTTTCCTTCAACAAAAATACTTCTTGACGGAATAACTCTAAAGATTGCTCCTCTAGTGAACGGTATTCTTGAGCAAGCTTCCTTCTATCCGACTGACTCATTAAGATTAAATCCTCGTATGGAGCATCTGCTATGAGCCGTATATCTTCCCCATATAACACCGCCTGCTTCTTCCCATCCTGCTCTTTTATGTCAATTACTCGAAACATAATATCACAATGATAAGAAACCCTCCCGACGATATCCATAATATTTATTGTCACTGTCGTCACTCCAATTAGGCCGTTTCGGAATATGTTTCAGTGATAAAATATGCATGGGTGCATGTACTTGTGCTTGAAAGAACCACTTAACATCCTCGCCATAAATAAAAGGGACGCCCAGATCATTCTATAAGGGCGTCACTTAATTATTGAAAGTACGGATAAAGTTTGTCACTTAGGATGGCAAATTCATCGAGTGAAAGTGTTTCACCACGTCTGCCAGGTTCTATAGCCGCTTCAGTTAACGCTTCTAAAATTTGCTCTTTCCTCTGTTTCCCATTTGGAAGCTGATTCGTTAAATTATTTAAAATCGTTTTTCTCCTTTGCGCAAAGCTTGCTCTCGTCACTTGGAAAAAGAATGATTCACTTTTTACTATTACTGCAGGTTCCTCTAGCTTCGTTAGTCTAATAACAGCTGAATCGACATTTGGCTGCGGGACAAACACTGTTTTTGGCACAATCATTACTGTTTCAGCTTTTGTATAATACTGAATCGCAATCGAAAGCGAGCCGTAATTTTTTGATCCTGGCTTAGCGGCGATTCGATCAGCTACTTCTTTTTGCAGCATGCAGACGATGCCTCGAATCGGCAATTGGTCTTCTAGCAGCTTCATAATAATCGGTGTTGTTACATAATACGGGAGGTTCGCTACAACCATTATGTCACTTAATCCGGCAAACTCTTCCTCTATTGCTTTTTGCACATCGGCCTTTAATATATCTTCATTAATTACCTTTGTATTCGGATAGGGAGAAAGCGTTTCTTCCAAAATAGGCAGCAAGCGCTGATCAATTTCAAACGCAAGTACCCTTTTGCTTCTGCGCGCCAGCTGCTCTGTTAATGCACCAATACCCGGACCGATTTCTATTGCTCCAGATTCAGCCGTTAGCTCGGCGTGATCAACTATTCTATTTAAAATATTTGTATCTATCAAGAAATTTTGACCTAAGCTCTTTTTGAAAGAAAAGCCGTATTTTTCTAGTATTGCTCTTGTTCTTATAGGGGTAGCGATATCTTTATCCATCGTACTCCTCCTTGCTTATATTTTCTATTGCCTCTGCAAACTTGGCTTTACTAATTTGAAACATAATGAGTCTCTTGTGCAGCTGTTTGCCATTTGTATAGCCAATTTTTAAATACTGTCCAAGTTTTTCTCGTCTTTCCCTTGATCCTGCTCCACCAATTAATCCAGCAGTGATAAGATCATCCTGTGTAATATCAGAGACCGCTTCTTCATTCATTACATGCGAGTCCTTCAAGGCAGCCCGTATCACTTCAGGTGAAGCATGTTCCACACCAACACCCTTGCCATATTTATGAAGTGCCGCATGTTTCTCAATAAAAGCATGCTTACACCCAGGAACATGTTCAGAAATTGTGTTTCTAATTTTTTGACCTGGATAGTCCGGATCAGTTAAAACAATGACGCCTCTTGTTTCTTGTGCTAGTTTTATTTTTTCCAATGTAACCATATTAATTGCCGATCCATTCGTCTCAATCGTGTCTGCATCGAGTGCGCGCTTAATCGCTACAGTATCATCCTTGCCTTCAACAACAATAATTTCCTTAATTTTCATCTATACACCCGCCATTTTCATCCCGCTAAAAAAATCTTTTAAAAAAATTGAATTAATTGCAAAAAAAATGAAACATTTTTGTAATGTTTATCGTCTAATTATATATAAATGTATTACATTCACTTTCACGGTTTTTATTATATATGAAAGTGACTTTGAATGAAAACTCACTATATCATTTGGAGTAAAAAGAACAAAAAAAAGCAGAGGAAGAATCCTCTGCATAAGTAGACTAATTGAGAATTTTTATTTTCACTTGTTTGCGACCCCAACGGTAAGCATCGGACTTATTCGCAAAGAATACATCAATTTTATTGCCTTTAATTGCAGAACCGGTGTCTGCAGCTATAGCATAGCCGTATCCTTCAACATAGACCTTCGTGCCTAAAGGAATCACACTTGGATCAACGGCAATTACCTTAGCACCCGGATTTGATTTTAAATCCATTCCAGTCGCTGTTACACCTGAACAGCCATTACAGCTTGCAGTATAAGCCGTTGAACTTACATACAGCTCCTTGCCGCCCGGCTCGCTATTCGTTGTTCCGCGAGAAGCAACCTTCGTGACAGGGGCAGCAGCTTTTGTACCAACTGCAACAATTTTGTCTTTCTTGTTCTTTATAGTTTCCTCACTAATGAGCTTGCGTGAAATTTCTTTGCCGTTTTCACGAACGATTTCAAATTCTTTTTTCAAAAGGCCTTCCTTGCCATTTTCAATGACCTTTTCTGCGCCTTTATCCATGCTGTTGTCTTTTTTTGTTACAACGGCAAACCCAATTGGTTCTTCCACTACATCGGTGACCTTTTCAACTCTTATGACTTTAATTACGTCATTTTCTTTGACTGTCTCTTCCAACTCTGGCTCAACACGATCTAATTCATTCAGCTTAATATCCTGATTCGATAAAAAGTCAGCGACCGTAGTCGAAGTTGACCATACTTCCTTTTCTTTATCCTGGCCTCCGTCAGCAAGCTTTAGCTTAAATGCTTTATCAATCTCTATCTCCATTTTGCTTTTTATGGCTGCTTCTGGAAGGGGATTAATGACGTCATGTTTACCTAATTCGACCTCTTGCTCTTTTAAGAGTTCATTTACGGTATCAGCCGTCGTCCAAACTGTATCTGACTCATCACCCTGAGTAATTTGCACCTGCTTTGCCGGCTCCCAAACTACTTCTATGTTGTTTTTTACCTCGCTATTGACCGAGGGATATACATAGTCTTCTGAGCGTAATCCTATATCCATTTCATCAAATATATCTTGAATGGTCTTTGCATGTGTTTTTATCGTTTGTTCCTGGCCATCTAATGTCAGAGCGACTGTTTTCTTTGATGTTTCAAAGATTAAAAAGCCGCTAGCTGCTATAAATACTATTAGACTAGCAATAATTATGGCCCAATTTTTCTTACTCAAAGACTTGGATAACAGGTTTTTCATGGATTTTATCACGATGAAAAACGCCTCCTTTTCTCTCGGAGTGATTATATAGACTATCTTGCTGGCTGTCAACACTCTCGTTCTGATTTTTCAAGAAAGGATCTAGGCTTACATCTCCGTTAAACACGCTTCCTCCCTCTCTCAAAACTGCACAAGGACTGGGAAATTTCAACTTTCCCAAGACCATGTGTCGTGAACCTAACAATTTTTTTAAAAAAATAAGTTATTGAGGGACTTTACGTCATCCTCACCCCTTTTATTCTCCAAAACCTATCTTTTTTCCTCTTGAAAAATCAGAATATTCCCAAATGTAGTCTCTATTATGCAAAAAAACATAGAATTTGGAAAGCGAGACTTATCGACATGGTTATCCTATGAGAGTAAGAAGTCATGTAGAACTTTTTAGAATAAGAAAAATTTAGGACAAGCTTCGTCTTAAATTGACATGATTTACTGTCAGTTTATGCCGAATAATTTTTTTGCATTATCTGTGGTTTTACTTGCAACCTCTTCCACCGTGAGACCTTTTATCTCAGCAATTTGTTCTGCCACTAGTGTGACATAGCTCGGTTCATTTCTCTTACCGCGATAAGGATGCGGTGCAAGATATGGGCAGTCGGTTTCGATTAATAATTTTTCCAACGGAATCTCAGCGGCCACTTCTTTCGGCCTTTTCGCATTTTTGAACGTAACCGGCCCTCCTAAAGAAATATAAAAATTCATGTCAATACATTCCTTCGCAATTTCTGGACTGCCGCTGAAACAATGCATGATACCGCCTACTTCTCCGGCATCTTCCTCTTTTAAAATTTCAACAATATCAGCTGTTGCTTCACGATTGTGAATCACTATTGGCAATTTCACTTTTTTAGCTAATTGAATTTGTTTTTTAAATACTGCTTTCTGAATCTCTTTCGGGGATTTATCCCAATGATAGTCAAGGCCCATCTCACCAATTGCCACTACTTTTGGATGTTGGGAAAGTTCCTCAATCCATAATAAATCTTCTTCAGTCATATCAATTGCATCAACTGGGTGCCAACCAATGCTTGCATATAGAAAATCATATTTTTCAATAAGCTCCATTGCTTTTGTAATTGTCGGACGGTCAAACCCAACTACGACCATTCTTGAGATGCCTGCAGCCTTTGCGCGGTCAATCACTTCTTGTAAATCTTCACTATATTGCAGATCATTCAAATGAACATGTGTGTCGAAAAACATTTGGACATCTCCTAAATAACAATTTTTATATTTTCATTACAAATATTACACCAATGAAACAAGACATCGTTTGATTGATGTTTTTCTAGAATAATTTACTATATTATGTTCAAAATTATAATGTATAATTATCAACAATTTAATAGGCTTCATTTTACAAAGATACTATTTGAAAATAAAAACATAGAAATGTCATTCGTAGCTCTTCTACGCAAACATTTCTATGTTAAATTGTTTTGTAATACTAGAAATTAGCTATTACTTCACCCTTGCTCCTATTGGAAGTGACTCTGCGATTGTTGCTAATGAAAGTTCACCATCTTCGCTGCCGGCAAGTATCATTCCTTCTGAAAGTTCTCCACGTAATTTAACCGGTTTTAAATTTGTAACACATATTACTTTCCTGCCAACTAAATCTTCAGGCTTATAAAATTTAGCAATACCTGAGACAACTTGACGCTTCTCATATCCTAGGTCCAATTGAAGCTTCAATAGCTTATCCGCTTTTTTTACAGCTTCAGCTTCAATTACTTGTGCAACACGAAGGTCGACTTTCATGAAATCATCGATTGTAATTTCTTCACTATCCGGCTTTTTAATCGGCTTCTTCTCTACCGGAGCAGGAGCTGCACCTTGCATTTTTGTTTTAATAAATTCCACTTCTTCATTTATATCCAGACGTGGGAAAATTGGATCACCTTTTTGAACTTGTATCCCCTCTGGGATAGTGCCAAAAGTGTCTAGGCTTTCCCATGAAGTAAGCTCTACTTTATCAATATTTAATTGAGTGAATATTTTCTTCGGTGTTCTTGTTAAGAACGGCTGTAAAAGAACGGAAATTCTCCTTAAAGATTCAGCCAAATGATACATTGTACTTGCCAATGCTTGTCGATCAGTTTCTTCCTTTGCAAGCACCCAAGGTTTAGTTTCATCAATATACTTATTCGATCTGCTAACAAGCTGCCATATTGAAGCTAAAGCAACTGAAAACTCCATATTTTCCATTGCTTCTTCATACTTGATTACCGTTTCTTTATTCATTTGAACGAGAGCTTGGTCAAATTCCCCATTTGATCCCTCGTAAGCAGGTATAACACCATCAAAGTATTTATTAATCATCGCAATCGTACGATTTAATAAATTGCCCAGGTCATTGGCTAAATCAAAATTTATTCTCTCTACAAACCCTTCTGGAGTAAATACACCATCAGCGCCAAACGGAACCTCTCTTAATAAATAATAGCGCAGGGAATCTAGACCGTAACGGTCAATTAATGTAACTGGATCGACAACATTTCCCTTTGATTTAGACATCTTGCCATCTTTCATTAATAGCCAGCCGTGAGCAAATACCTTTTTAGGTAAAGGTAAATCTAATGCCATCAGCATAATTGGCCAATAAATGGTATGGAAGCGCACAATTTCCTTGCCTACCAAATGAACATCTGCCGGCCAATATTTCAAATACTTGGAATCATTATCTGAACCGTAGCCTAAGGCAGTAATATAATTGGATAATGCATCAATCCAAACGTAAATGACATGCTTCGGATTCCCCGGCACTTTAATTCCCCAGTCAAACGTTGTACGTGATACAGCTAAATCTTCTAGTCCCGGCTTAATAAAGTTGTTAATCATTTCATTCTTCCTCGATTCCGGTTGAATGAATGATGGGTTCTCTTCATAATAGTTCAGGAGACGTTCAGCATATTTACTCACTTTAAAGAAGTATGATTCTTCTTTGACACGATGCACAGGTCTGCCGCAATCAGGGCAGTTTCCATCAACAAGCTGTGTTTCTGTATAATATGATTCACAAGGCGTACAATACCAGCCTTCATATTCACCTAGATAAATGTCTCCTTGCTCCAATAATTGAGCGAAGATCTTTTCAACAATTTCTTTATGGCGATTTTCTGTTGTCCGAATAAAATCATCATAAGAAATATCAAGTTTCTTCCATAATTCTTGAATACCTTCTACTATACCGTCGACATATTGCTGCGGGGTAACATTTGTTTCTTGAGCTTTCTCTTGAATCTTTTGTCCATGTTCATCGGTTCCCGTTAAATACATTACATCAAATCCACGCATACGCTTATAACGGGCCATTGCATCACCAGCAACTGTAGTATAGGCATGTCCAATATGTAGATTACCACTTGGATAATAAATTGGGGTCGTTAAATAAAAAGTCTTTAATTTTTCCTCCATGTTTATTCCTCCTCAACTTTAGAAAAAACTGGCATTCGAATCAAGCGATAGGCAGCTAATTTTATTTTGAATAAAATTAGCATTAAAGGCGCTTAGCATTCTTACTTTTCTTCCAGCTAAAAAACCCGCCCAATAGACGAGCTGTCGCATACATTTTTTCCTTAAAATGACATCCAGTCTATCCGTCTTTTACCTGATTTTACTTTACACGAATATACTTGTCAGCTTAGCCTCTTCTATCATCAAAATATACCTAAAATAAAGAAAATGTGCAAGACACGAAGCGAAGGTGGCCTGATTGGATTTATACCGCAATGGGCTAGGAGCGAAAGCTGGATAGTGAAGTGCAAGGAGAAAAAAAAACGTTCTTGAAAAACTCTCTATTAGGATCATCACAAAAAGGATTTTATGAAAACCACTCAGATACCATGATAAAATCTATGTCTTTTACGAATACCTTTAAAATAAGTAATGAGAGGAAAACCGACAAAATGATGAATAAAGAAGAAAAATGTCGAATATTGTCGAATTATAATTATCCCCTTTTCTGTATAATTTATTAATAACCCATTTAATTACAACCATAAAACCCTTATACACCAATGGTTTTATCCTTGTTAATAATTCCCACATATTTTTAATATAAAGTAATTGACGAATATGGCAATGATTGGTATTATAATAACAACAGAGATTTTTGTCGAATAATGACGAAAAAAGATAAATAATATTATGGAGAATTGAGAGGAGAAATTATAATGAAATCTACTGGTATTGTTCGTAAAGTTGATGAATTAGGTCGCGTAGTTATTCCTATCGAATTAAGACGTACGCTTGGTATTGCAGAGAAGGATGCGCTTGAAATTTATGTGGACGACGAAAAAATCATCCTAAAAAAATACAAACCAAATATGACTTGCCAAGTAACTGGTGAGGTATCTGACGATAACATCACACTTGCAGGCGGAAAATTGATTCTTAGCCAGGATGGTGCTGAGCAATTATTAAAAGAGATCCAAAATAGTTTCGAACTTTCAAAATAAGTATAGATTTTAAGGGCCTCTTTTAGAGGCCCTTTTTTATTCTTCAATATGATAAATGCGGTAAACCTCTCTCTTATTTAAATCCCGATCGACGGCCGTCTGTTTGATTGCCTCTTTACTTTTTAACTCTTTTTCTTCCATATAATAGTTCACGTGCTCAGCAATGCTTAACTCATTCCACCAAGCATCACCTTCTTCCGGAATGACCTCGGTTGCCCCCTCAAGAATGAGGCAAAACTCTCCCCGTACTTCATCATTCTCTGCCCAGGCAATGGCTTCTGTTATTGTGCCTCTAATAAATTCTTCATATTTCTTCGTAAGCTCTCGGCACAGTACGATTTTCCTATCACCCATATGTTCAATCATAAGCTTTAACGTTTCCTTTAAACGATGAGGAGACTCATATAATATGATTGTAGAGGATAGCCGGGATAGCTCTTGTAATTCCTTCTTCTTGTTCTTTTTCTGTCTCTCTAGGAAACCGTAAAAATAAAATGGCTGTGTTTGTATACCAGATGCAATTAATGCTGTCATAGCTGCATTTGCTCCAGGAAGCGGCACAACTGTTAATTGTTCTGCTACTGCAGATATAACAAGCTCATAGCCCGGGTCAGAAATTGTAGGCATACCTGCATCGCTAACTAGGGCGATTTTTTGGCCGCTTTTCAACTTCTCAATAATCTTTTGCCCGCTCGATTCTTTATTATGCTCATGATAGCTAATGACCGGCGTTTCGATTTCAAAATAATTACATAGCTTTTTTGTATTTCTCGTATCCTCAGCAGCAATAAAATCCGCTTCCTTCATCATTCTGATTGCTCTGAAGCTAATGTCTTCTAAATTACCAATGGGTGTGGGCACAAGATACAATATACCCTTTTCTTCCTCGTTGTTAAAGCTTTTTTGCTGTTGCATAAATGCGAGTCACCTATTTCTTTTCATAGCTAATGCTATTTTTCATTAAATTTATATGATCAAGCTTCTGTTTCCTATTTAACTGTTTAAAGGTGTATTCTGCTCTCATCGCTTCTTGTTTGTTATCAAAGATTTGATGGTAAACTAATTTAAGTGGTCCTCTCCCTCTTGTGTACTTGGCACCTTTACCTTCATTATGCATCTTAATTCTGCGCTCTAGGTTATTTGTATATCCAGCATATAAGCTCCCGTCATTACATTCTAAAACATAGAAATAATGGTGGTTATTCTCCATACAACATCGCCCTAATTTCATCTGTATATTCATTTTCTTCATTATAAATAAAGATCGGGGGGAGAATTTTCAAATCTGGTTTGCCATTTTTTATCGCCTCTACAAGCAGTACATTTGCTTCCTTGCCTTGTTGCGGATATACCAATTGAATTCTTTTTGGCTCGAGCTTATATTGTCTCATCAGCATAATCATATCTAACAGTCGTCCAGGACGGTGTACAAAGGCAACCTTACCACCTTGTTTAACGAGCTGGCTTGAAGCACGGACTGCATCTTCTAGCGTACAAAGGATTTCATGACGAGCAATAGCTAAATGCTCATTCTCATTTTTATAATCATTAGACGGCGTTGTGAAATATGGCGGATTACATGTAACAACATCAAATTTGCCATAGCCAAACTTAGCAGTCATCTCTTTAAGATCACCATGCACCATCTGAAGACGATCCTGCAATCCATTATAAGCAATACTCCTGCATGCCATATCATAAAGCCGCTCTTGAATTTCAACACCTGTAATATGCCCTTTAGTCCGCGCACTTAAGAATAAGGGAATGACTCCGTTACCGCTGCACAGGTCTATTATTCTTCCTTTCTGAATAGGAACATACACAAACCTGGAGAGCAGGACCGCATCAAGTGAAAACGAAAACACTGATGGACTTTGTATAATACGTAAATTTTCCGCTAATAGATGATCTAATCTTTCATCTCCCTTTAAGAACTCCATTCCATATCCTCCATCATAATCAAGCAACTCTTTTCCCATGAAAAATGCCTCCCTATGATTAGGAAGGCAATCGTTATTTCTTATTAAGAAAAGATAAACAGAACAAACAATCTCCTTCTTTTCGCGGACTGCCAAAGTGCAGATTACATATATGAAAACCTTCTTGATATAATCTGGCTAAATTGTCGTAACCCTCGCCTATATCAAACAGCTTCTCTTCATCCGTTTCTTCTGCTGATTGTTTTGATTGCTTCTTCCCTGGCTTTTTTTCTTTATCTGTTGTAATTTTTAATCTTCTTCTCAAATGATCATTTTCAAGCTTTAAAGAATTGTTTTCTTCCAACACTTCCGCTAAATGCTGTTTCAATTCCCCAAGCTGCTGATATAACTGGCCAATTTGAGATTCCATATTATCTACTGAATCAAAGATTTCTTTTTTATCCAAGCATTCCACCTCATTAATCTGTGGATTGAACTGATACAGCACCTTCATTAATTTCCTCAAGTGTGAACTCAAGTACTCTTTCTTGTTCCTTTAGATTTACCTGTAATATTCTTTCAAGAATATTAAGTCCTACTACTTTACCTGATCCTTCAGGTGTTTTCACCCATTCTCCAATATCAGGCAGCTGCTTCTTCGCTTCCTCATACTCATCATTTTCATACTTTAAACAGCACATTAAACGGCCGCATAGCCCAGATATTTTCGTAGGGTTTAATGAAAGGTTTTGATCCTTCGCCATTTTAATTGATACCGGGTCAAAATCACCCAAAAATGTGGAGCAGCAAAGCATTCTGCCACATGGGCCAATTCCCCCCAGCATTTTTGCTTCATCACGAACGCCTATTTGGCGAAGCTCAATTCTTGTCCGAAAAATTGCCGCCAAATCTTTTACAAGCTCTCTAAAGTCAACGCGACCATCAGCTGTAAAATAGAAAATTACTTTATTCCGGTCAAAAGTATATTCTACATCTACCAGTTTCATGTCCAACTGATGAGTAGTTACTTTTTCACAGCAAACATCATAAGCTTCTTTGGCTGCTTGTCTATTTTCCTCAACAATCATCCGATCCTTTTGATCAGCAATACGCAGGACCTTTTTCAATGGCAGGACAACATCATGTTCGTCAACCTTTTTAGGAGCGATAACAACTTTACCATACTCCACTCCTCTTACAGTTTCAACAATGACAAAGTCATCCTTTTGTATTGAAAGATCTCCGGGATCAAAATAATAAATCTTGCCCGCTTTTTTAAAGCGCACCCCAACTACATCATACAAATGAAGATCCCTCCTGCATTTTTAACACAAGCTGTTCCATCAACAGTTGCGGATTCATATTTGCTTGCAATTTCCCCTTAGATTCTAGAACAGCTGTAATTTGATCTGTTAGCCTTTTACCAGAGGATTGAAGCGCATATTGCTCTAACCGGCTCTGCTCATGTGCAAAGGCAATATTTTCACCTTTACCGAGCTGTATATATAACAAATCTTTTAATAAAAGAAGTAATAAGTCTAAGCCAAGATCTAGTTGATCCTTCTCCTTAAAGTGCGGAAACCATTCCTCCTGAAGTGTAACCATTGCTTGCAGAGGATTTTTTCTTAGCACTTCGTATAATTTTAACACTATTTTTTGTGCTTGTACAAACCAATCATCTTCACTATACGCTAAAGCCTCATCCAAATTATGGGTGATTTGTACTAAGATTGGGGCCATTGACGCATTTACCCCATTTGATTTGAACTCTTCTACCATTTTATCTTTAGGCAGAGGCTGGAAGGATATCGACTGACATCTAGATAGAATTGTTGGAAGCATGCGCTGCATTTGCTCAGTAATGAGAATAGCTGTTGTATCAGCATTCGGTTCTTCTAAAAACTTCAGCAAACTATTCGCTGCATTTACTGTCATTTTATCTGCATGAACAATTACATATATTTTTTTACTTGATTCTACGCCCCTCTTAGAAAATTCTTCTTGAAGAGATCGTATTTGCTGCTTTTTTATCGATTGACCATCCGGCTCGACTAAGTGAACATCCGGATGATTATGATGATTAATTCGCTTACAGTTTAGACATGTTTCACATGGAACATATCCATCAATCGGTTGAATACAAAGAATGCTTTTCGCTAGCAGCATACTTGCATTCCTTTTCCCTGTACCTTTCATACCCTCAAAGAGATAGGCATGGGCTAGCCGATTTTTAGTTAAGCTATTTTTAAACATCTTCAACACGACAGGCTGCATTTCTTTGAACTGCTCCCAGTTTTTCGTCATGCTGATCAACTCGCTTACGTATATAAATTTATTAATAATCCTTTGATTTCGCCAATTTTTCCTAAAATATCGATGGAATCTACCTCTTGCTGCAGCACTTGATTAGCCAGCTCAGCCAGCTTTTCATCAATTGTTTCTACAATTTTGAGCGACTTACCTTGACCAAGCTGATTCCAGCTATGGGATTGTTTTAAATCCAAGCCATATTCAACCGTCTCTTTAATAAACTTCTTAACTAATGTTTTATACTTGGCCATGTCTTTAAAACTGCGTGATCTGGCTAACCGGCTGCCAGCAGATTCTATATCACCTAACAGCATTTGCAATTGCGAAATTTGCATTTTTTGCCCTTGCTTCTGAACCAATTCATTAAACCTGAATTGTGTTCCAGCTGTCTGCTTTTGGTCTTGGCGAACTTTATCAACATTTATGCGTAAATCATGGTTTATTTTCATCTATTACCCCCGGCTCATTTCTTAATTAGAAATGATGAAATTGTTCAACCGGTAATACGAATACCGTTGCTCCTCCTACCTCTACTTCAACTGGGTATGGAATATAGGAGTCTGCATTTCCACCCATTGGAGATACGGGTGCAACGAGCTGCTCTCTCGATTGACAATTATCTTTAATGACCTGCAATGCTTTTTCCACACGGATATCTTCCGTTCCAATTAAGAAAGTTGTGTTACCCGATTTAAGGAAACCACCTGTGCTGGCTAACTTCGTCGCACGGAAATTGTGATCCACCAACGCTTTCGATAATTTATTACTATCTTGATCTTGAACAACTGCTAATACGAGCTTCATTTTACCACCCTCCTCAAATTTTGCGAAAATGACTTTATACATATTATATCAGTTATTTTATGCACAAACAGAGTTAACCTGACCGTTTTTTTATGACATTCGCTTATTTATCCTTAATTGCTTGCAGGATAAGGTTCTCTGCTTGACTATAAACCTCTTCAATCGATTTGGATGCATCAATATCTTTTATTCTATCTGGGTTGCGTTCTTTTAAAAGCATATATCCTTCTCTCACCTTTTTATGAAAAGCTAGATCTTCTAAATCAAGGCGATTAACTTCTCTGCCTTTATTCAAATTAATTCGCTCTAAGCCTTTTTCAGGCTCAATATCAAAGTAGAGTGTAACAGCAGGCATTGTATTTTCAATTGCAAACTGATTAATGGACCAAACTTCATCAACGCCAATTTCACGCGCATATCCTTGATACGCGATGGAGCTGTCAACAAAACGGTCACATAAAACAATTTTACCCATTTCTAACGCAGGCAAGACCTTTTCTACTAAATGTTGTCTTCTCGCTGCTGCATAAAGGAGCGCCTCTGTCCTCGCATCCATTGTCGTATTGGACTGATCTAATATAACCGCTCTAATTTGTTCAGCGATTTCTATGCCTCCTGGCTCTCTTGTTTGCATTACTTCATAGCCTTCCGCAATTAAACGTTCAGCTAACATTTGAATGATTGTTGTTTTCCCGGCTCCATCAGGACCCTCTGCTGTAATAAAAATACCTTGATTCATCTTTCAACCTCCGGATAGCTCATATATTTCGATATAGCGCTTATGTAAATTCCTCGTATTTTGAAAACGTGCACCTGTATTTAATAAGTTTTTTAAGACGTCAATATGTTCCTTCGTAATGATTTCTCCAGGATATAGTAACGGGATTCCTGGTGGATAAGGAAGAACCACCTGTCCACATACATTTCCAACAGCTTCATCTAAAGTGACTTGCCTAAGTGGCGGGTTTTCTTCTATGGTGATGAGCTTCGATATTCTTGGAAATTGATGGACTGCTTGACTCTTTGCCTTTTTGGCAACAGGTATCGTTTCCATAATAGCTTTTAAAGCATGAATTGCTTTTTCGAAAGGATATTCCGTCTTTGCTTTTAATAATGGAAGGATAAATAATACATTTGCAGGGTCCGCCAGCTCTGTGTAAATCCCCTTATCCTCCAGCAGCTTCTGAAGTTCAAACCCGCTTAAAGACGAGGCATGAATGGTAACCTTTAACGGGTCTCCTATCGACTGATTATATTTTAGTACATGAATCCCTTCAATCAAATCAAGCTGGTCTTTGAATCTTTTTATTTGTTTATTTAAATTAATCTGGTCCTGATTTGTATAATTTGCAAGATAATATCTGGCTATATCTAAAGATGCCATAATTGGATAGGACGGACTGCTTGATTGTAACATATTTAAATAAAGCTGTATTTTCTCTGGCGGAATTAGCTCACTATTAATATGTAAATAGGCACCCATTGTCATTGCCGGCAACGTTTTATGAGCTGATTGTACAACGATATCAGCATTAAATTGCAGCGCAGAGTCAGGAAACATATCCCCAGCTGCAAAATGAGCACCATGCGCTTCATCCACCAATACAACGATACCGTGATTATGGCAAAGCTTAATGATTTCCTCCAAAGGATAGACCATTCCATAATAATTTGGATAAGTCAAAATGAGTGCTTTTGTATCTGGATACTGCCTAATCGCCTCTTCAACAAGCTCTAGAGTCACTCCACCTGCAACACGCCATTCATAATCATATTCTGGTGTAATAAAAACAGGATGAGCTCCAACTAATGAAACCCCATTCATAATTGACTTATGACAGTTTCGCTGAATAAGTACTGTGTCGTCCTTTGAAAGAGCGGCATAAATCATTGCTAAATTACCAACTGTCGACCCATTTACTAAGAAAAAACTCTTCTTTACACGATGAAATTCAGCAAGGAGAGTCTCTGCTTCTTCTATTGCCCCTTCAGGAGAATGCAAATCATCTAATCCACTTAACTCAGTTAAATCCAAGGGTAAAAATGATTGAAAGTACTGATCTATCTCTTCTCTGCCTGACAATAACCTGCCACTCTTATGCCCAGGCACATGAAAGGAAACAGGCTTTTTATTTATATAGTTTATTAATTGTTCAACTAACGGCATTTGTTTTTGATTCATATTCTACAATCCTTTTCATTTCTTTCTTTATTTTATCAAAACGTCTTTAAAAAAGAAAAAATCCTGAAAACATTTACAATAGAGACATACACCCATAACCATTTTGCATCATACAATATAACACAGCACCCAGGATGAAAATTCAAAAGATTGTATACAAATTTCTGTTTACGGGCATGATTGAGTGTATGGAGGTGGAGTGATTGAGTACGCTATTAACGGAGAAAAAATTAGGAGAACGCTGTGTCATCTGTGAAGAATCAAAAGTAAAGGGCATTCATCTATACACTTCTTTTATCTGTTCTGACTGCGAAAAGGACCTTATCGCAACCGATACAGACGATCCTAAATATAAATTTTACTTAAATAAGCTTAAAAAGATTACTACCCCTGAAATCTTATCTTAAAAGTCTCTTGTTGGAGGCTTTTTTGTTTTTAGTTTGGCTTTTTTGGACGGGTCGCGCCTCGGCAGGATTTGCGGTGGAGAGGCCTGCCGCTAGTAAAGCTAGCATCCGAAGCAGATATAAACCACACCACATTTCTTGCTAACAAAGCTTGTGAGTACATGCCTTGAATTAAGTCATTGTAGTGAAGACATGGACTGCTACAGAATATCAGTCTGATTGTTGTTCTAAAAAGGTCTATTACTTTATCGAAAAATAGAGTAGTTCAACTTAAAAACCAAAAAAGAGAGCACCTCTACAGGTGCTCTCTTCTATTTGCCCGGCA
>NZ_PISD01000042.1 GCF_002835735.1 Cytobacillus horneckiae
GCATCTTTTTATATTATTTTTGTTGTTTATTCCTTGGCTTCGGTCTAATATATAGCCCCAATTCCTTTTTCTCTTTTGCTAATGATCGATAGAGCGATACCAACATGAGTACAATAATAAATGAGAATGGGAATGCCGCTATTATTAACGCATTCTGCAGTCCCTGCAGGCCTCCACTATAAAGAAGAATTAATGCGACGATAGACTGGGCAACACCCCAAGTTATTTTCACAGAATTTGGCGGTGTAAGTGAACCGTATGTTGTTTGCATCCCCAGTACAAATGTCGCTGAATCGGCAGAGGTGATAAAAAATATTGCTACAAGGAACATCGCGATGATAGATAATAGTAGCGACCATGGAAAATCACTAAAAACTGCAAATAGAACCTGTTCTGTTGGCAGCTGGCTTAAATCAAAACCTCCGCCTTTTTGCACTTCAATTGCAGAAGTACCAAAGACTGTGAACCAAAAGAAACTTACTAATGCTGGAAGAAGGAGTACTCCTGAAACGAATTCCCTGATTGTTCTGCCCCTCGAAACCCTTGCAATAAATATCCCTACAAATGGAGACCATGAGATCCACCACGCCCAATAGAATATTGTCCAATCGTTGATCCATGACCGATGATCATCATTTAACGGGGAAATTCTAAAGCTCATTTGGATGATGTTCTGAATATAACCACCGATTGTGTCAGTAAACATGTTAAGAATCAAGATGGTTGGCCCTAAAACGAAAGTCAATAATACTAAAATAACAGCTAAAATCATATTTGTGTTGCTTAAATATTGTATCCCTTTACTCAAACCGCTCCAGGCAGAGATCAAGAATAAAATGGTCACAATAATTACGATGATGACCTGTACGCCAAAACTGTCTGGAATCCCCCACAAATAGGTGAGCCCACCATTAATTTGAGAGGCCCCGAATCCTAATGTAGTTGCTACCCCTACAACAGTTGCAAAAACAGCAAGTACATCAATAAGTGTACCGAGCTTTCCTTCCATTCTTTCCTTACCAAATATCGGCTTTAAAGTAGCTGATATTAGACCTGGCTCATCTTTTCTAAATTGAAAATAAGCTAAAACGAGCGCTACCAGGCCATAAATTGCCCATGCATGAATACCCCAGTGAAAGAAGGTATACCTCATTGCCTCTCTATATGCTGGATCCGTTCCGCTTTCTGCAAGGGGAGGTGCCATAAAATGAGATACTGGCTCTGCAGCACCCCAAAAAACAAGACCAATACCCATTCCAGCACTGAAAAGCATAGCGAACCATGATACCGTAGAGAACTCCGGCTTTTCATCCTGTTTTCCAAGTTTTATTGCACCTACAGGGCTAAAAATAAGAAAAATACAAAAAGCCACAAGTATAGTTACTAAAATTAAATAATACCAACCAAACGTATCGGTTAAAAAGCTCTGCAAATTTGCTGTTGCCTCCTCAAACCCGGATGGCATAAACACTCCTATCAAAACAAAGATAAGAACAATGGCAACAGAAATCCAAAAGACATTTGATATTTTTTTCATAGAATATTCCTTTCTCTTTCTAAGCTTAACTCCATATATGATGCTAAGAAATATCCGTTACATTCTATTCTATTGTGGGGATAAAACGGAAAAATTATGTTAATAAAACAGATTTTTTATTATAACGGAATGAACATAGATTAGTTATTATGTAGAAAATAATTGCATTTACCCACTAAATCCATTTACCCATATTTCCCTAACCTAAACCAAATGACTGGAAAAATCAACCCATATGGTTTAAAAATTGCCTAAATAGGAAAAAGCTCGTGCCTCATTTGGCACAAGCTTCTCCTAAATTATTTCTTAGTTTTGAGAAACACGATACTGCTCATATTTTTCTGCATCCAACCCGCTACATTCCACAATTAATTGAGTGCCTTCTTCTTTATAGTCAGTAAAAAGGACATGACTATTTTCAGTAAAATACGAAACAATCTCACCTTTAGTATAAGGTACAAGGAACTCACATTTATGCATGTCTGCAAATAGACGAGCTGATAACATGTTTGTTAATTCCTCTAAGCCCATTTTCCTTTTCGCAGATATTTGTATGCAATTGTCCTGTACAGATGGCATCTGTAGTCCGCATAAATCTGCTTTATTATAAACATAGATAACAGGAATCCCGTTTGCTCCTAACTGATTCAATATTTCCTCTGTCAGTTTCTTTTGTTCCTCATGATGTGGATTGGACGAATCAATCACATGAAGTAGCAAATCCGCTTCTATCACTTCTTCTAATGTGGAACGAAAAGCCTTTACAAGATGATGCGGCAATTTATTAATAAAGCCAACTGTATCTGTCAAGAGGATGCGCATTCCATCCCTTATATTTACTTTTCTCACCGATGTTTCTAATGTGGCAAATAGCATATCCTTTTCAAATACTTTTTTATCGCTGTCATCTTGAAAGGTGTCGAGCATGCTGTTCATTAGTGTGGACTTTCCTGCGTTTGTATAGCCGACTAATGAAACAACAGGCATATTATTTTTCTTTCTTTGTTTTCTTTGTGTTCTTCTATGCTCGGAAAACTTAAGCAGTTCTTTATTCAATGCGGATATCTTTTCTTCAATCTTCCTGCGATCCAGCTCGATTTTCGTCTCCCCTGATCCTCTATTATTTAAACCAACACCCCCGCCTTGTCTGCCAAGATCCTCCCTCATTCCGACTAATCGAGGCAGCATATATTTCAATCGAGCTGCTTCAACCTGCATTTTAGATTCCTTTGTTTTTGCTCGATTAGAGAAAATCTCCAATATTAACATCGTCCGATCGATCACTTCACAATCTAGCTCTGATTCTAAATTTCTTATTTGGGACGGAGAAAGTTCATCATCTGCAATAACTAGATTTGCCTCAGCTTCCTCAACAAATAGACGTATTTCCTCTACCTTTCCTGACCCAACATATTGAGTTCTGTTCATATGTGGCAAGTTTTGTGTCACTTGGCCCCGAACTTCTATCTCACAGGCATTGGCTAAATTCTCCAGCTCCATCATATTGTACTCAAAATCCTCTTGATTTCGATTCACATTCACTCCTACGAGTATCGCTTGTTTTTTCATAATTTATATCCTCCATAACATAATTTTTCTGTGTTTTTGGCAAATAAAAAAACACAGACTCGGCCTGTGTTTTTGGAGTAATTGGGATCAGCTGCATGACGTGTAGAAATTACACATAAATGAAAGCGAAATAGACCTCTGTTAACAGGGGCTTCATGGCTTGCAAGCTGCTTTTTTATACAGCAAAAAAGGAGAGACACGTCTCCCCTTCTCTACAATATATATATTTGTAGTATTAGGTTTCCTTATATAATAAGGCAGACCAATCCCGTTACTCTGTACACAGACAGAGATTTGACCATATGAAATTACTGGTTCAAATTTTGGAATCTTAGTCTGCGAATAATCATCAGGAAACCTCCGTTCATTTATAGTTATCTTTACATTAACATCAATTCGGAATCATTTCAATCCAAAAATTGTAATGTTTGATAAAAATTACATTAACCGTATTTAGGAGCGCTGCATCTTTACCGCTGTCTTTCCACGCAACGATTTTCTTTGCCAGTTTATGCTTGTAAATAACGTAATCACCAAGAATACAAGGCCTAATATAAACGGATAGGTCATGTCTACATCATAAAGGATGCCGGCAATGGTTGGTCCTAATACATTTCCTATACTCATGTACATATTATTCATCCCCATCGCAAAGCCCTGTTCATTACCTGCCAGTTTTGATATTAATGTATTCAGTACAGGCCGTAATATAGAGGTAGCTAAGAAGATGATTAATGTCACCCCAAAGAACAACACATAGCTGGCTGCAAACAATGACAGTAAAAACCCTGCCGCTGCTAATGCGATAAAGATATTTAAAATTGTGCCTTCACCAAATTTTGTCACTAGGCGATCAACAATAAACAGCTGAACAATCACACTAATTACTCCTGTCGTTGTAATCATTATCGCAATATCTTTCGGTGTAGCATTAAATTGATGATCCACAAATAGACCTAAAACTGACTCATAGGACATCAAGCCAAAACTCATCACAAGTGTAATAATTAAAGGGACAAAGTATGGCATTTTGACTGAACGGGCGATTTTCTTCACCATTGGCTCTTCATCAGCAATCTGCATTGTTGCCATTTGTTCTTCAGACCGGCTTTCCTTGAGGACGGCTATTGAAAAGAACACCGCCACTAGTGAAACAAGAGCAGAAATAAGAAATGGCATTTTCAAGCCATATTCCGCTAAAAAGCCGCCAATACCAGGACCTACGACAACCCCTAATGACATGGCTGCAGAAACAAAGCTATTCCCTTTCGCTCTCTGCTCCAGTGTCGTAATATCTGCCACATAAGCAAAAATTGCCGGGACGAGCAATGCGGCACCAATCCCTCCAATTACCCTTGAAACATACAGCATCCAAATAGAATTAAATCCATAGAAAATAAACATTGATGCGGTCAAAAGGATCAATCCGTATATAATCATTTTCCTTCGACCATACTGATCCGCCCACTTACCAGCAACAGGAGAAAACACAAGCTGCGCTCCTGCAAAGATGGCAATCATTAAGCCTGCAGCGGTTCCTCCTTGATTGATTGATGCCAAGTAAGCAGGCAGAATGGGAATGACAATTCCGAAACTTCCTATTGTAATAAACATATTGATCATTAATATGATCAGTTTCTTTCTTTGTTCTCCTGTCATAATGACTCACCTTCACTTTCTTTACTGTCGATAGAAAGTAAAAAAACCTCCTATCCGTCACTTTGGATAGGAGGCAGTCTACGCCATAAAACAGAGAAAACCCACGTTGCATTTTCCCTAAATGATTTCAGACTAATCCCATTCAAAATGACACCGTAATATTTACGAATGTTGTTTTTAAATAGGATTATAAAATCATCTTATATGGCCACCCTCTCAGTATTAGTGTAAACATCTTACAACGCATTGAAAAACATTGCAAGCTTTTTTTTAGAACAATGCGCCTATTTTTAATACTACATTAGAGCCACATGTCAATTATACCCATTCTCTCCATAAGGCTGCAATTTTTCAAGCCACTTTTCCTCAAGCTTTTCAAGCTCCGACTTCTCATTGAAATAGCCTTCCTCTTTCTTTTTTAGCACCTCTAACACTGTAAATTCAAACGAATCTTCACCATGGCTATTCCAATCTTCCTGCAGCGCTTTATTTATAAAGGTACCGTTTTTCAATGTGAACTTCTTACCATTTAATGTTTTTAAGTTTGGGGTGCTGGCGATAAACCTTTTATCGTTTCGCATATTTCTAATTTCATATACTCCTGACTCTACTTTTGTTTCTTTATACATTTGTTTTAATTCTTTCTTTCGATTCATTTTCCTGTCGCTCCCTTCCTATCCTTTTCTCCAATACATACTTCCATCCTGGGTTCGATCAATAAAGCCATAATCAATTAAATATCGCCGCAGCAAAGCATAGTCCTCATATACTTGGCTTAATAGATCGTTCACTTCTTTTTCTTTGTATCTTTTCTCCGGCTGAAATCGCTCAAGCACTTCCCTTAAAATAACTAAACGCTGTTTTTCCTTTGAAGGAAATCTGGTCAGTTTTCCATCACCAAAAAATTTTTGAAGCATTTCGTCCTTCTCCGCCTGTGTTACATTGTAACGGTCATCAATCATTCTCGCTGTTTGGTGAATATCAATAAATGCAGGATGGTGCTTATCCTTTTCTTTCAATAAATCCATCATTGTTAAAAACAGCTTCGCCTGACGCTCTTTTTCCTTTAATACAAAACGATGATTGCGAATCGTCGAAGAGCTGCCGATATCAAGTTCCTTCTGTATTTCTGCATCTGTTCTGCCTTCATAAAATAAGCGCAATAATCGATTTTGGTGGTCGGTTAATCCTGTTAATTTTTTATCTAAATGAATTAAGTATGTGAACACAGATTCATGATCATCTTCCAAATGTTTCACTATAAACTTTTCAGCTTCATAAAATATGCCGTCCTTGCCATAAATAATTCCCTTTTCTGTTGCCTTGCCGCATAAAAGACAAATAAAATGATTTTCCTGCTCTATATAACCCTGCTTCAGCTCAGTCTGTGTTGCATTCCAAAACATTTCAGATAGTTTCATTATCAATCAACCCTTAATTTTGTTTGTAATATACTAAACATATTATGATTTTGTTTACTTAATGTCAATAAAAAATTTTGACAATCACTAATCTGTATTTAAGCAAAAAAAGACGCCCCTCCTTTGGAAGGCCGCCCCTAATATTGATCCATGCATGACGTATCTATCACCCATGGTTCACCCGTTTTCGTATGAATCATTTTAATATGCCCGGTTGTCATCGGATAGGAAGGCAAATAGGATAGCGTATAACGCTGTGCATGATGGTCTTTTACCCATGATAAATCCATAAACAAGGCTTCTTTTATCATTTTTCTTGCTTCCGATAAAGAAACTTCCTCATGAAGATCTATATTGGAAAAATCGTTTAGTACTTCAGGGTCTGCGTCAGCATGCTTAACGATGCCTGTCGCATCTACCTCTACAGTGACCGTTGCATCAGTAACACGTACACCCCGTTCATAGCGTATAAATGTAAAAAAATAAGAATCTACTTCAGCAGCCCCGTCATCTTCTCCCAAAGCAGGAAGCTGTAGATTCTTTTGTAAACGAAAATGGTTTAACGGCTGTATGGAAATCGCTGCTAAAAGCGAAATTGCTCGATTTAATGCTTCTTCATAAGAAATCACATCATCGCTTTGATGATATTCCTGGCCCATAAGCTTTATTAATCTCCCATCGTTATAGAAGACTAACTTTATTGCTTCTGGTATATCCAATTCATCGTCCGTTAAATCTTCATCACTAACACGCAGGCTTTCCTTAGGCAATCGGCTCCAAACTTCCATTCTTTGATTGCCCTTCTTCACCTCTGCCACTTTCATATGCTCTTCAGTTAACCCAGCGAGAGTATATATATCAGTATAATTTGTTACATTCGGGAGTTTATCTATAATACTGCGCCCAATGCCTAGTACCTCAGTTGTATGAATGTTCCCGGCAGTATCTACTTCAATGATATGGTCTTCCAATTCATATACATAGTGATAACAATTATCGCCATAAAGATATGTATCTTTTGCATATTTTGCAATAACCGGCTCAAGCTGCAGCTGATTATAGTATATCTCCTTTGCCTGATTCGAAGTGATGCTTTGATCAGGGTAATGAATATCATATCCTAACTTTTCCCGCTCAACAGCACTAATAAGACCGTTTGACAGCATCGTAAAACTGATACCCGAATCTGGAAGCTCCTTATCCAGCCGTTCATCCTTGCGATTGTAAAGAACAATATGGTACTCACCTAAATCAATATAAGCTGATAAATACAGCCCATTTTTAAATTCCTTATTATAGAACCTATCAATAAAGCCCTCTGCCTGCATAATCATATCAAACTTTGAAGCCTTTCCAGGCAAGGTGTCAATTTCGTCTGTATAAATAAAGAATTCAGCAATCCCCAATTCATCAAACCGTACGGACCCGACAGACTCGCCCCATTCCTCAAATAAAATATCATAAACATTCTCTTCGTATTCCATCTGCTCTATCTTCAGTTCAGCTGGATCGATTCCTTTAAAGTACGATTTTAACTGTTCAATTATCAAGTCGTTCAAAGCAGTTGTTCTCCTTTGATTATTGTTTTTTCAGCGAAAAAGGAAATGAGCTATTTTCTGATATACAAATCTTTTCTTCTATTTTTATATAAGAAATCCCTTTAAAATGACTAAAAGTTTTGTACTCTCCCCATGATGATTACATCCTGTAACGCCCCTTGACTATAGTGAACCTTTTCAAGCAGACCTTCCTTTTTAAATCCCTTTCGTTCATACAGATGCAATGCTCGTTCATTCCTAGCTGTAACATCTAATTCTATTCTAATTAACCTTAAATGCCTATCCGCAAGCTCTAACAAACAATCGAGCAGCTTACTACCAATGCCTTGCTTTTGATATTGTTCATGAATGGCGATTGATATATTCCTCAAGGATAGCTATTCCTACCACTTTGCCTTCTATTTCGGCAACATACGCATGATCATCTATACTAAAAGCGGCAATATAAGCCTTAGTATCACTCACTCCTTCAGATGGCAATGCCATTGTTTGGTCTACAATTGATGGCTGCCTCCTTAATTCATTTAATGATGGCGCATCTTCTTTTATTATTGGCCTAATATGTAAATTTCATCTCATTCTCCCCTGTTTGTAAAGGATTAAACATTTATGGATATTTTATCATTAGGTGGTTATTATGTTCTATTGTTAACAAATGTTTGCAAAAAAATAAAAGCTTCTCGCACAAAAGTGTGGAGAAGCTAATTTAAGAATTTTACGGAATAACCATCATACGATTGATTTCTCCTGCTGCTAGCTTGTCGAAACCCTCGTTAATTTCTTCTAATGGAATCATACCACTTAATAACCGATCGACCGGCAAGCGACCCTGTTTATATAATTCAATAAATCGAGGAATATCCCTTGAGGGGACACAGCTTCCTAAGTAAGACCCTTTTAATACCCTTTCCTCAGCCGTTAATGTGACTTGAGGAAAAGAAAACTCATGCTCAGGATGGGGCAATCCGGTCGTAACAGTCGTTCCGCCTCGTCTTGTAATTTTATAGGCTACCTTCATTGCAGGTACTGCCCCAGCGGTTTCAAAGGCATATTCTACTCCGCCGGAAGTTATTTCTTTAATTCTCTCTATACAATCTTTATCTTTTGAATTAAAAATATGTGTGGCTCCAAGCTCTTTTGCAAAGTGAAGCTTTTCTGGATTGATATCAACTGCAATTATATCCCTTGCCCCTGAAGCAACCGCTCCAAGCAAAGCACTTAAACCTACTCCACCCAGTCCAACAACTGCGACAGAGCTGCCCATTCTTACATTAGCAGTATTTACGACTGCACCAACGCCTGTTAAAACGGCACAACCAAATAATGCAACCTTTTCAAATGGAATATCAGGGTCTACTTTAACGAGAGAATGCTCAGATACTACAACATAATCAGAGAAGGCACAAACACCAACATGGTGATAAATGTATTCATGGCCAGCATGGAGGCGGCGTTCCCCGTTTAACAAAGTTCCCTCGCTATTGGATTTTGCTCCCTCCTCACAAAGTGCAGGTCTGCCCTCCTGACATGGCAAACAGTGTCCGCATGTAGGAACGAAAATACATATCACATGATCTCCAGTCTTATAATTGGTTACTCCTGAACCAGTTTTTACAACTACTCCTGCTGCTTCGTGTCCTAAAGCCATAGGCAGCGGTCTTGGCCTGCTACCATTTATCACTGATAAATCAGAATGACATAATCCCGCAGCCTTTATTTCAACCAATACTTCCCCACGACCAGGGTCATCTAACTCTAATTCCTGAATAACCAGCGGCTTGCTCTCTTTATACGGCCTTGAGGCACCCATCACTTGAAGCACGGCTGATTTTACTTTCATACTCACACCTCCTTATTCATAGTAGCCTTTAGTAGATTTAACAAACTCATTAAACTGTACCGGGTCATGCCCAAACCAGACTTGCGAGTTTGTTTCCTTTTGTATCTTTTTAATTTTTTCAACTGCTTTGACATACCCTAATGAATCATAAATAATTCCCGGAATCTTTATAGGCGGACCATAATTTTCTGCAGAGTATACTGCATCAGAGGCAAGAATAATTCCTCCCGTTTCAGGCATATCAATATGAAGCCCTAGAAGCCCCCAAGCATGACCGCTGCCAAAGTTTAAAATTTTTACTCCTTCAACCAATTCCAGATTATCTTCTTCTCTTCCAATCGTTTTCCATTGGAGGTGATTCTTAATCCAGGCATCAATATCCGCCCAAATATATGCGCCATTTTTATCGTGATTCGCATAAGAACGAAGCGTTCCGTTTAATTCGTCTTCATGCACAATAATCTTCGCATTCGTAAACATTTCCAGACAGCCGGCATGATCCAAGTGGAGATGTGAGGCGACAACAAATTTAATATCTTCCGGTCGGACATTTAACTGTTCTAATCGATGATGTAAATAACATTCTTCATCTGCCTGCCAAGGGAACGTTTTTTGAGTCATTTCTTCCCATCTTCCTTTTTCCCCCATGGAATTAGGGTTGCAGGCTGTATCAAATAATATTTTTCCTTCTGGATGATCAATGAGAACAGTATAGATAGGGAATTCAACGAAGGTGGCTGGCTTATTTGGTTCATCAATATTGGCAGGATTATGCATCGCCACCATATAATTTTTATCCATTCTCATTCTGCCATTATCCATTACATATAATTTAGGTCTTGGCTTAATAATATTAGCCATCTTAGTACCTCCTAATGTTTATAGTTTTGTATTAATTGATACAAATTTCGTTTCAGTCATTTCCTGAACTGCATAATGGACACCTTCTCTACCATAACCACTATCTTTTATACCGCCGTACGGCATATGATCAACACGGAATGTCGGTGCATCATTGATAATGACGCCGCCGGCCTTAAGCTGTCTCGCTGCATCGAAGGCATTAAAAATATTAGATGTGTAAATCCCTAGATTCAATCCAAAGTTAGAATGATTAGCCATATCAATTGCTGCTTGTAAATTTTCATAAGGAACGATTGAGACAATCGGAGCAAAGGTTTCCATACAAGAAACAGCCATCTCGTTATTCACATTTAATAAAACGGTCGGCTCGAGCATAGCGCCTTCACCTTCACCGCCGCAAGCAACCTCAGCACCAGCCTCCAGCGCATCATCAATCCATCCCTTAACACGGGCAGCTTCCTTTTCATGAATAAGTACGCTTATATCTGTTGTTTCTTCATTCGGGTCTCCAAGCTTTAACAATTTTGACTGCTCTACAAAAGCCTCAACAAATGACCGATAGATTGATTGCTGTACATAAATTCTTTGTAGAGAAATACATAGCTGGCCAGAAAATGAGTAGGCTGTTTCTACACAGCGGGGAACAATTTTTGCAATATCTATATCCGGCTCAATAATAACCGCAGCATTTGAACCAAGCTCCAAAGTGCATTTTCTTAAACCCACCTTACTTTTAATCAGCTTTCCTACCGCAGCGCTGCCAGTAAAGGTCACTTTTCGTACGCGTTCATCAGCGATCAGTGCATCACTCAATTCTTCTCCATAGCCAGTAACAACTTGTAGTGCTCCTTTAGGCAGACCCGCTTCCATAAATACTTCAGCAATTGCTATTGATCCTAAAGGCGTTTGCTCGGCAGGCTTCAAAACAACCGTATTTCCTGCTGCAAAAGCCGGTCCAAGTTTGTGTGCAACCAAATTGAAAGGAAAATTAAATGGAGTGATTGCAACAACAACCCCTAATGGCTCCTGCCATGTCAACCCGATACGTCCTGTCCCTCCCGCAGAAGCATCCATCGGGATTGTTTCTCCGTATAAACGCTTCGCTTCTTCTGCTGCTAAACGATAGGTCTCTACAGTTCTCTGCATCTCTCCTCTAGCTGCATTTATTGGCTTTCCAGATTCTAATACAATTAATTTAGCGAACTCTTCTTTTCTGAACTCTAGTATTTCAGACACTTTATACAAAATCTCTGACCGTTTAAATGCCGGCATTTCTCTCATGACTTCTTGAGCCCTGTATGCAGATGAAATTGCCTTTTGCACATCACTCTCATCTGCTCTGCATATTTCAGCAATGATTTCACCATTATAAGGATTTTCCAATGGATAAAACCGGTTCGAGAATATCCATTCTCCATCAATAAGCTGCCTTTTCTTATCCACACTCATGCTTTTTCCCTCCTTTCATACCAAACAATATGCAATTGCTATGCCAACGCCTTTATAACTTATCTTTATCAACCTTCGATAGTAAATTCTGGTGAATTTTTTCATAGATATATGATACTATTAGGTATAATCCTCAATAGAAAGCGGTTACATAATTCAACTGCAATAGAAAAATTTCACCACTATAAAGGAGCCAGTGAAATGAATCTATTAAACTTAAATCCCACCACAAGAACAATAGACCAATTGATTACCGTACTTGAGTATGTTCCAGATGGCATCTATTTAGTTGACCCTAAAGGATTCACTCTTTATGTTAATGCGGCTTATGAAAGGCTTTCCGGCTTCAATCGGAAAGAACTGGTAGGGCGCTATATGGGGGATTTAGTTAAGGAAGGCTATATCAATCAGTCCGCCTCCCTCCTTGTACTTGAGCAAAAAGAAACGGTCAGCATTATGCAAAAGCTCGGCGGCAAAAAGGATGCCATGGTAACTGGCATGCCGGTTTTCGATGAGGACGGACAAATCGAATTGGTTGTAGCGAGCGTTAGAGACATAACCAAACTCAATCAACTAAAAGACGAGCTAGAAAGAGTAGAGAATATAACAAAACTTAACAACCATCGCTTTACATTTGATTTTATGGACGAACAGCAATCTCAATTCTTTTATTCAAGTATGCAAATGAAAAGAATCGTTCAAAAAGTGGAACAGATTGCTCCTTTTCCTACAAGTATTCTTATCACTGGTCCCTCAGGAGCAGGAAAAGAAGAAATTGCAAATTTAATACACCATATGAGCAATAGAAGGAAAAAACCATTTATAAAAGTGAACTGCGCGGCAATCCCTGAGCAGCTACTTGAATCTGAATTATTTGGCTATGAAGGCGGCGCATTTACAGGCTCTAAAAAGGAAGGAAAAATGGGCTTGCTTGAACTTGCAGATGGAGGTACTTTTTTATTGGACGAAATTGGGGAAATGCCGCTTTCCCTTCAAGTTAAGTTACTGCGTGTGCTGCAGGAGAAGAAAATTCAAAGAATCGGCGGTACGCTTGCCAAACCTGTTGATATTCGCATCATTTCTGCTACTAATCAAGATTTAGAGCTTAAAATGAAAGTTGGAGATTTTCGCGAGGACTTATTTTATCGAATTGCTGTTGTTACACTAGATATTCCGCCATTAAAGGAAAGAATTGAAGATATCGATGTTTTTATCGATCATTTCTTTCTCAACTTTAAAGAACAATACCGGATAGAGAAAGAGCTTCTCCCAACAACTAAAAGTGTTCTTCAATCCTATCACTGGCCAGGGAATATACGAGAGCTAAAAAACATCATTGAAAGCCTGATTGTTTCTATCCCAGAAAGAATTATTCAACCAAAGCATCTGCCTCCTCATATTTACCACACATCACGACAACAAACACCAAAAACGCTAAAGGCTCAAATCGAAAACTATGAAAGAATGATAATTGATGAAGCAATACAAAGAAACATGTCAAAAAGAAAAGCAGCTAAAGAATTAGGAGTCCATCACACTACTCTTTTAAAAAAATTACAGCGATGGCAGCAAAAAGAATAAGATTCTAGGAGAAGAACGAAATTCTTCTCCGCCTGTTTAGTTAGCCGCTCTCTCAATTTTCAAATTAATAGAATCAAGCTTGGCAAATAGTGGAGCGATAAGATCACTAAAATATAGATTGTCCTCTAAAGACAATTCATTTTGATCATGGAAGGTAAAGACATATTGACCTCTTTCATTGCCTGTCGGTTCAAAATAGTTAATTTCCTTTAAGTCTTGCCAGCCGTATTCATACTTATCTGTTGATAGAGGATAAGAAAATGAAATTGATTCATGTGAAAATATTATGTAGCCTTGACTGCCTAAATAGAAAGGAATAATGCTTAATAAAACCAATCCGGCACCTAAAATAAATGATTGCTTTTTCAAGTTTAATAGTGCTATTGCAAGCAGCGCAACTGTAATAAAGAAAAATCCAATACCATACATCAAATGGGCAGATTTCGGCACAAGTATCATCCAAATGCTTGCGTCATGATAAAATATTTCCGCAATCTTTTGCGGTATAAAGAACACCCCTATTGCCGAAATAAACCCAACGCCAATACTTAAAGCTAAAAATATCCGCTTAGCTTTATAAGCTCTTCCCAAACCTCTCCCCCCTGTTCATTAATAAGTACGAATGGGGCACGAAAAAAGTTCCAATTATTTCAAAAATAACATCAAAAAGTTGTCCAACTATTTGCGTTCAACACCTATTAGTAAATCTTTATGGTTTTCTTATGCTGATCACCAATCTTACCTCGAGCATATAGATGTTTTGCTATGTTATAACGCTGTGACGAAAATTTATTTATTCCGCTGATGCTCACTCTTTTTCACCGATTCAGCCGAATAAACTTGATTTATTCCTCGCATTCCCCCTATTGAAGCTACGATTTATTCAATACGGAATATAAATCCAATTTTCAAATATAAATGTAAGGGACGATTAAAAAGAGGAGGTTTTATACATGTTGTTAATCATCAGTCTTTTAATGGTTCTTGCTTATAGTGTGTATTTCTTTATTAGCTCTAAGAAAAATCATGTAGATGTTAAGAAGTCGTTTTCAAAATGTATTCCAATGGTAGTTGGGATGACAAGCAGCTTAACGATTGGGTTATTAATGGCATTATGGATTCCACAGATGGCTTTATCCACTATTTTTGCCGTCGTTATAAGCGCAGCCATCGCTGTGCTTATCGGACTGCCCTTTGGCACAAATGGAGTAGTTGAGGCCCAGGCATCAAGTTTGATGGGGGCAATGATGGGTGCCATGCTGGGAATCATGCTCGCACCTGCAGAGATTACTTTAATGGTTATAGCGATGGATATAATATACTTATTAAGCATTCTTTCAATGATGCTTTTGTTAAGCAAGGAACTAAAAGTCAAGAATGTCCTAAAAAGCCGGTCGCTCCCATTCTACCTTTCCTTTTTACTTAGCATTTTTATTATCTGTACCATCGGCATATCACAAACGGCAAGTATTACCGATCAAAAAGAAGCGGAACCAACATCACATAGTGAACATCATCATTAATCACCTTGTATTAAACCTCCAAGTGATCAAATTGAAAAATATGATTGACTTTTTAATATAACAGTAATATTATGAATATAAAAATTTAATAAAATTATTCTCTTATTGAGAGAGGCTGAGGGACTGGCCCTGTGACGCCCGGCAACCATTCATAATTTAATTTATGAACAGGTGCTAAATCCTGCAAAATACGAATGTATTTTGAAAAATAAGAGAGGTACTTAATTATTCAGATATATTTATGCCTCTCTATTTTGAGAGGCATTTTTGTTTTGTTAACATAATTCCCCAAACAGAAAAGAGGAAGAAAAATATGCCGACATCAATCGTGAAAGGCGCTCCTGGACATTATAGAATTGGCGAAGGCATTCTAGGAGAGCTACCAGAGTTCATCGCAGAGCTGCAAATTAAAAACCTACATATCATTTCTGGAAGAAAATCATGGCAAGCTACAAAGCCATATTTACCAGAAGAAATTACTAGGTTGGAAGAGTCAAATTTAACCTTTGTTGAAGGTCATACGACATTGGAAAAGGTCAATCAGCTAGCAAATAAACTAAAAAGCAATGGGATAGATGCTGTATTAGGAATTGGCGGCGGTACTGCACTTGATATTACTAAAGCAACTGCTGTACAAGCAGATATTAAATCCATTTTAATTCCGTCTATTGCTGCTACTTGTGCCGCCTGGACACCATTGAGTGTTTTTTATGATAGGAATGGCGCTTTCACGCATTATACAGAGTTTCCGTTAGCTACTACGCTCGTACTCGTTGAACCTGCCATCATTGCCGAAGCGCCTGTGCAATATTTAAAGGCTGGAATCGGTGATACGTTAGCAAAATTTTATGAAGCCGATGCGTTAATTGAAGCATTTTTCACAGAAGAGGAATTGCCAGTGCCTGTCAAGGTTTCTCAATTTTCAGCAATCATTTGTCGCGATGTCTTGCTAAAGGATGGCCAATCTGCACTTGACTCTGTCAACAAGGGAATAGTTACAAATGAGTTAACTAGAGTAATAGAAGCGATCTTCATGACAGGTGGCATGGTGGGCGGATTTGGTGAAAAAGCAGGCAGAATTGCTGGTGCTCACTCCATTCATAACGGCCTTACAGAAGCAAAAGAGGTGAAATCCCTTCTTCACGGGGAATTAGTCGCCTATGGCATACTTGTTCAATTAGCGTTAGAGGATAAGCAGGAGGAATTAATAAAACTTCTAGATTATTATCAAACATGGGTGCTTCCAACCAGCTTAAGTCAATTAAACATAGCAAATGAAAATAAAGAACTTTTATCTGCAATAATTGAAAAAGCAATTCTTCCCCATGAATCTATTCATTTTATGAAGAGAGAAATTACGAAAGAAGCAGTATTTGATGCAATGATGATGGTAGAAAAGCTAAACCTAACAAAAGCTAGCTAAATATACAGAAAAAAGGGAGAGAACATCATGAAAAAATGGTTATTGACTAGTGTATTGTTTGCTACATTAACAGTACTTGCTGCCTGCGGTAGCGAAGAGGCAGATTCAGAAAGCGGCGGATTATATGCTGACGAAAAGTTAGTTGTCGGTGTAACAGCTGGACCGCATGAGCAAATACTCGAAAAAGTAATTGAGCTTGGCAAAGAAGAAGGTTTAAATATCGAGCCTAAAGTCTTCACGGATTATGTAATGCCGAACGTAGCCCTAGCTGAGAAAGAAATTGACTTAAATATTTTCCAAACAGAACCTTACTTTAATGCATTTATTGAAGATAGAAACTTAGATTTAGTGAAATCATTTGATACAGTTTCATTCCCAATGGGGATTTACTCATTAGAAGTGAAAGATATCGCTGAATTAAAAAAAGGTGCTAAGATCGGCCTGCCAAGTGATCCAACAAACAGCGGACGCGCTCTGCTATTATTTGAAAAAGCTGGCTTAATTGAGTTAGACCCGGAAAAAGGGATTAATTCTACAGTAAGAGATATTGTCAAAAACAATGGAGATTACGAATTTATTGAACTTGACTCAGCACAGATTGCCCGTCAATTAGAAGAGCTGGATGCAGCCGCTATCAATACAAACTTTGCTATCGAAGCTGGCTTTGTGCCATCAAAGGATGCTGTTTTCATTGAGCCTAAAGATTCTCCATACGTGAATCATGCGGCGGTAAGAACAGAGGATAAAGATGATGAGATTATTCAAAAGCTTGCCGACCTTTATCGCAGTGAAGAAATCGAAAAATTTGTAGAGGAAACATTTGAAGGATCAGTCATTGTTTCTTGGTGATTTTTTTCATAAAAGAAGACATTCGCTTAACGGAGGGAGATTGAAGCATGATTGAACTAACAGGCATCACTAAAACTTTTACAGGAAAACAAGGTCCCATACATGCTCTAAAAGATGTTTCGCTATCAGTCAAACAAGGCGAGATTTACGGTGTCATCGGATATAGCGGTGCTGGGAAGAGTACGTTAATCCGCTGTGTAAACCTTTTAGAAGCCCCTGACCAAGGCTCTGTAAAAGTGAAAGATGTAGAATTAACAGCATTATCCCCTAGGAAGCTTCGCGAAGCGAGAAGTAATATCGGAATGATCTTCCAAGGATTTAATTTGCTTAAAACAGCAACGGTCTATGACAATATCGCCCTTCCGCTTAAATTAACAGGATTGAATAAAACGGTAGTAAAAGAGCGGGTGGAAAAATATTTAAATATTGTGGGGTTAAATGAAAAGAAAAATGCTTATCCTTCGGAGCTATCTGGTGGTCAAAAACAGCGGGTAGCGATTGCACGTGCATTGTCACATGAACCGGAAGTTCTGCTCAGTGATGAAGCGACAAGTGCGCTCGATCCCGATACAACTGAAGCAATACTTGATCTTTTATTAAAAATTAATAAAGAGCTGGGCATTACGATTTTACTAATCACACATGAAATGAACGTCATCCAGCGTATTTGCGATAAGGTGGCAGTCATGGAGAATGGTGAAGTAATTGAAGAAGGCAAAACAAAAGATATTTTCACTTCACCCCAGCATTCAACAACGAAGCGGTTTGTTAATAGCCTTTTCTCGCATGATATACCGGATGAAATGCTTACTAATCTGAATAAAACGGGACATGTCGCCACACTGTCATTCTTTGGTGAGTCATCAGGCGAACCAGCGCTTGCCTTAGTTAGCAAAAAGTTTGATATTTTCCCGAATATATTATCAGGCAGCATCACCCGCTTAAAAGATGAATCATTTGGACAGCTACTCGTTCATTTAAAAGGGGAGTCATCTGAAATAAAAAATGCGGTTCAATTTTTAAAAGAACAGGATGTTCATGTGGAAGGAGTGAAGATCAGTGGAGACAATCAACGAGTTTCTTGACTTATGGGGAGCTGATCTCTGGACCTCCACCATTCAAACATTTCAAATGGTTGGTATTTCTCTAGCTATATCTATTTTAATTGGACTGCCATTAGGTGTCCTGCTTGTGTTAACAAGACCCGGCAAAGCGTTAGGAAATAAATATGTATATAATGTATTAAACGTCATTATTAACGTGATACGTTCCGTCCCATTTATTATTCTATTATTCTTTATTCTGCCGTTTACTAAATTCATAGTCGGTACATCTATAGGTGTAAAAGGAGTCATTGTTCCGCTCGTCGTCTATACTGCTCCCTATATTGCAAGATTAATGGAATCAGCACTATTAGAAGTGGACCGCGGCGTCATTGAAGCTTATGAAGCAATGGGCATTAAGACGCGCCATATTATCTGGTATGTTTTAATCAGGGAATCCCGTTCTTCCATTGTACTAGGCTTAACGATTGCAACAATCGGTTTGATTGGTGCTACAGCTATGGCTGGTTTAGTTGGAGGCGGCGGTCTTGGAGACCTTGCTTATCGATATGGACATTTGCGGTATGAAGTCGACGTAATGTATATCACTGTTATTCTATTAATCATCCTTGTTCAAGGCTTGCAGTCACTAGGTAATTACCTGGCAGCGAAGTTAAAGAAGGATTAATAAAAAAGATGAGATTTAGCAGAAATGATTACTGCCGAATCTCATCTTTTTTTCATAAATCGGCAGACCCGATAATCTATTGCAACTGTTCAGGCACAATGAAGGTTGCCTCCGTCGCATTTCTTAATTCCTCTAATGTAACGCCATCCTGTAATTCTATTAATTTCATTCCTTGTTCTGTAAATTCAAAAACGGCCATATCTGTAATCAGAATGTGAACGACGGCTTCACCGGTCAGCGGAAGCGTACAGTTTTTCTTTACTTTAGACTCTCCATGTTTATTTACATGGTCCATAATCACAACAATTTTCTTTGCGCCTTGAACTAAATCCATCGCTCCGCCCATGCCTTTAATCATTTTCCCAGGAATCATCCAGTTGGCTAAATCGCCAGATTCAGAAACTTCCATCCCACCTAAAATCGCTAAATCGATATGTCCGCCTCGGATCATAGCAAATGATTCTGCACTATCGAAGAAGGAAGCTCCTGATTTAGCAGTGACTGTTTCTTTGCCAGCATTAATTAAATCAGGGTCAACATCATCAGCATCTGGATAACTACCAATTCCAAGCAGGCCATTTTCTGATTGCAGCATTACATTTACATCCGCAGGAATCATATCTGCAATAAGTGTAGGCATACCGATTCCAAGATTTACACACATTCCATCTTCGATTTCTTTTACTGCACGGCTAAGAATTTTATCTCTTCCATTACTCATTACACTATTCCTCCTTATGCCTTTTTGCTCGTTGTTAATCTTTCAATTCTTTTTTCATAATCTTTTCCAGCAAATACATGTTGAACATAAACGCCAGGTGTATGTATTTCATCAGGTTCGATTTCGCCAATTCCTACTAGTTCTTCTACCTCTGCAATGGTAATTTTCCCTGCAGTTGCTACGACTGGATTAAAATTACGAGCAGTTTTTCTATAAACTAGATTGCCAAATGGATCAGCCTTCCACGCTTTTACAAAGGCATAATCCGCAACAATGCCTTCTTCCATAATAAAGGTTTTTCCATTGAATTCCTTATGCTCTTTTCCAGTTGCAACCTCTGTACCAACACCTGTTGAAGTATAAAATGCAGGAATGCCTGCTCCTCCTGCACGTAGCCTTTCTGCTAATGTGCCTTGCGGAACAAGTTCAACCTCTAATTCTCCATTCAAAAACTGTTTTTCAAATAACTTGTTTTCGCCAACATATGACGCGACCATTTTCTTTATTTGTTTATTTTGCAACAATAGCCCAAGGCCCCATTCATCTACACCACAGTTATTACTATAAATAGTTAAATCCTTTGTCCCCTGTTCCTGTAATTTCATAATAAGGTGCTCAGGAATCCCGCATAGCCCGAAGCCGCCTACTACAATGGATGAACCATCTTGAATTTGCTTAACTACTTCTTCTAAAGATGTAATGACTTTTCTCATTCTATTATTCTCCTCTCTTGTGCTTGATGAACAGGAGTATTCCTCTATAATTTTAAGGAATACTCCTTAAAGCTTAGATAAATAAAGAAATTGCAAACGCAAGTACAAATACAGTTACAGTTTTTAAAATGGTTAAAGCAAAAATGTCACCATAAGACTGGCGGTGCGTTAATCCTGTTATTGCTAACAACGTAATAACCGCTCCATTATGCGGTAATGTATCCATTCCGCCTGAAGCCATTGATGCGATACGATGAAGCAATTCCGGAGAAATGCCCAGCGCATTTGCCATTTGCAAATATTGTGCACCCATCACTTCCAGTGCAATTGATAAACCACCTGATGCTGAACCTGTTACTCCTGATAAAACATTTACTGCAATCGCTTCGGATACTAATGGATTATTGCTTGCATTAAACACCCAATCTTGAATTGCTGAAAACCCTGGCAATGTTTTCACAACATTTCCAAAGCCTACTTCAGAAGCTGTATTAAAGATCGCCAACAATGATCCCATTGCTGCTGCAGTTAAACCAGTCGCAAGGTTAGCTTTAATTTTTCTCACATTCAACAGCATCGCTATAATTATTCCGATTGTCAAAGCTGATATTAATGACCATGAAGAAGCAACCGTGCTCGCATCTGCAATATTATATTGATCCGCTAAAGTTGTTGAATCATACCAAAACTTAGCCGACCAATTTGTGCGGCTGAATATGAAGTTTAACGCAATGACAATCACAAGCGGAAGAATGGATAGCCAGAAGCTTGGAAGCGTTTTTTCATCAACTTGCTCCGGTTCATTTTTATGGCCGGTTCCATATCCCTCTCCCTTTGCGATTGCTTGCTTGCGTCTTCGTTCAAGCCAAAGCATACCGCCAACAAACACCATAATTGCGCCAATAATCCCGACTACTGGAGCTGCATATGCATCTGTGCCAAAATAGTTCGTTGGTATAATATTCTGAATCTGAGGTGTACCTGGAAGCGCATCCATTGTATAAGTAAATGCACCTAATGCAATCGCACCGGGAATCAACCTTTTTGGTATATCCGCTTCTTTAAAAATGGCTGCAGCAAATGGATACACTGCAAAAGCAACAACAAATAAGGAAACCCCTCCATATGTTAGCGCTGAACATGCCAGTACAACCGCTAAAATTGCATGCTTAGAACCTAGTGAATTAACAATGGTTCTTGCTATCGAAGCAGCTGCTCCCGTCATTTCCATTACTTTTCCAAAGATTGCCCCCAATAGAAAAATAGGAAAGAACGATTTAATATAATTTGCTGCATTTGTCATATAAGTTTCTGTATAGCTGGGCAGTAATAAACCTCCGGAAATAACTACTGCTAATAAAGTAACGATCGGAGCAATAATAATAACTGGATAACCGCGATAGGCAAGAAAGATTAATAGTCCTAAAGCTAATATAATTGCAAAAATCTCAATAATCAAATAAATACCCCCTTATTCATCATTTTTTTTACAAATCATCTTCATCTCCCCAGAATGGATGATCTGCAGTGAACACATATGATGATTTTCTCCCCTAAAAAAAATCGTCCCCTTTATTTTTCTAGCTCCCCTTTCTAAGTAACCGTTTTCATTTACTTCAAATCTTCAACTATCCTGATCATACGTTTCCAAAATGAGCCTTGCCATAATCTATATTGCAAGCTTTATGCCAACCTACTTATTCTCTGATTAATGCATGATATCAGCAAATTATGATTGATTTTTCATAAAATTTGTTCAGTTATCCTTGCACTGCATCAGCAAACCAAAAATTATGTATGGATTTCCGAACATATCGATACAATCCAATTTAATTTCGTTCTGAAATCCGAACATGATATAAAAAAAGTAACGAACAGAGGTCCGAAAACCTGACTGTTTGTTACCTTCATTAATGAAACTTGTTATTTCCAGCGAATATCATATATTAGCAAAAGTGCAGCAATTATTCTTTTAAAAGGCCATATTTATTCATCTTTTCATATAAAGTTGTTCGACTAATTCCTAGCCGCTTGGCTGCCTCAGTCCTCTTGCCATCCACCGCTTCCAGACAATTAAAAATCGTTTGCCTTTCTGTATCCTCCATTATTTCCGACAACGGACGGGTCAGCGTTGGTTCTACTCTGCCTCTAATCCCGTCAGGCAAAAGTTCTGCATTAATCCATTGATCGATCTCCACAATATTCATAGCTCTTTCTATAATGTTCTCTAATTCCCGTATATTCCCTGGCCAGCTATAGGTTTTTTAATAAATGAATCGCTCTCTCATCTATCCCTTTCACTGGCTTTGACATGATTTGCTCATATTTTTTAATAAAATGTGCAGCTAAAAGCTCAATATCTTGCTTTCTATCATTCAAGGACGGGATAAGAATTTCCATTACTTTAAGGCGATAATATAAATCAAGGCGAAACTCACCCTTCTCAACCATCTCATCCAAATTTCTATTCGTTGCTGCTATAATTCTCACATCGACTGCAATGCTATTAGAAGAACCCACCCGCTCGACTTCCTTCTCCTGAAGAACTCTTAGCAACTTTACTTGCATATGAATAGGCAATTCCCCAATTTCATCTAAAAAAATCGTTCCACCGTCAGCCGTTTCAAACTTTCCAGCCTTTCCGCCCTTTTTCGCTCCAGTAAAGGAGCCTTCCTCATAGCCAAAAAGTTCTGATTCAATTAGTTCTGATGGAATGGCTGCACAATTCACCTTAACGAAAACACCCATTGACCGTTTACTCGCATGGTGAATGGCATGTGCAAAAAGCTCTTTCCCTGTGCCGCTTTCTCCAAGCAGTAATACATTGGAATCATTTTCTGCAACTCTCATAGCACTTTCCTTTATCTTTTTAAAGCCAGAATAATCACCTATTAACTGATCAAATGTATAGGAAGACTTGTTGCTTTCACGAAAATCGCCTTTATACTTCTTTAGCTCTATCTCCAAAGTATTCAGCCTTTTAAATAATGCCGAAAATTGACCAACATTTTTAAACAGCAGCTTTCCGACTGCCCCTACCACTTTTCCTCCTTTGAAAATAGGAGAGCGGGTCGCGATCATGTAACCATCGTTCACTTTCTGCAATGACGCTGTTTCTTGCTTCCCTGTCTTCACAACAATGTGCATTCTTGTGTTTTCTATAACCTCAGTCACATGTTTCCCGATTGAACTTTTTTGATCAACCTTTAAGAAATCGGCATATGCTTGTGTAAGAATGAGAACATATCCGTCTGCATCTACAATTACTAGCCCGTCATAGGCATACTCTAAAATATCCTGAATAAGAATTTCGTTATCGTCGTGTTCTTTTTTCAAAAACTCTGTTGCATCCATTTCAGGAGAAGAGCAAAGATACATATAATCAGCTTCTTCATAGCCGATTAATTTTTCATACCTGACAATCATTTGTTTATCATTAATCCGAAGCTTAATATTTGTACTGTGGAGGGTATTATGCTCAATTAGCTCATAAAACTCCTGCAAGTCCCCTTCAAGCATCCAAAGGAGGCGCTGATTGCAAATGAGTACTTCTTTTTCCCTATTAATTACAATCACACCGAATGGCAAGCTCTCAATCATCGTCTTTAATAAATGCAACTGCGTGGAAGTTGGTTGACTTTCCGACAAATGTAATACGCCCCCTCCATTTACTTGTTATTCAGCAAAATATTTTATATTAATTTTCGAAGATTGCTATAATTTCATCGCTTCATTATATCATAAACAGTATTTTGCTATTTTCATTTAGCTAGACTTGTCGCAAATTGTCTGTTAAAGAAAAAAAGCCACTTTAAAAGGATTTCCTTTTAAAATGGCTGCAGTTTATGTTTTCATCTATCTTTTTTCTTTATTTGATTTAACTGAATATAAGAACGATCTCTGTCATTTAATTTATTCGATACCGTTTCTTCACCATAGTGAAAAATGCCCTCTCCGCTTTTGGCACCTAACTTATTTTGAGCGACCAATGCTTTTATTATATTTGGTGCTGAAACCGCTTTATCAAGTTCTGGCGCCACATTATCAAATACTCTTTGCCATGTATCCAATCCTCCGAAATCCGCTATTTCAATTGGACCTGTAAATGCCCAGCGAAAGCCTGGGCCTGCTGTCACAGCAGTATCAATATCTTCTGCACTCGCAACTCCTTCATTTAGCAAATAGAAAGCCTCCCTCATCAGTGCGGTCTGAAGCCTATTCGCTATAAAGCCGGAGATTTCCTTTTTCACTACAACAGGTTTCTTTCCAATGCTACGCATCAATTCAATTGTTTTTGCTAGAATACTTTCTTCCGTTTTTTCATGCTTCACAATTTCGACCAAAGGCACTAAATGGGCCGGATTAAAAAAATGAGTAATGACCATTCTATTTGCAAATGAAGCGTTTTCAGCTAACCGTGAAATCGGAAAAGTGGATGTGTTTGAAGCAATAATCGTATCCTTGCTTATTAATTTTTCTATTTTACTATAAAGTTTCCATTTCATTTCTAACACTTCAGGAATCGCTTCTATAATAAAATCAGACAACTCCAATGCCTTTTCTATATCTATTTCATATTTGATATTTTGCAAAGCCTGTTCCTTTTGTAATAAGGATATTGATTCTTCATCTATCATTGTTTCCATATCTGCCTGAATTCTTATATCTGCCTTTGCCAAATACTCTTGTGAGATATCATTTAAAGTCACTCGATAGCCATTCAATGCAAATGACTGAGCGATACCCGTTCCCATGACACCTGAACCTATAATTGTTATATTTCTAATCATTTTCATCACTCCTTTTAGTTGCTCATCCATCTTAATGCAAATCCCATGCCAACAATTAAATAATTGCGAAAATTATTTTTATATGATAAACTTTTCCTCGATATATCTCCCCACTCCCCTTTTTAGCTTCTCATCTTTTTTATTCCTTTAATTTCCTAATGAGCCATTATACTTTTTTGGAGGTATGATTAATGGTATCTAATAAAGTTACAATTATTACTGGTTCAGCTAGAGGCATTGGGTATGAAATAGGAAAAATCTTTGCAGAAAATGGAGCGAAGGTTGTACTATCAGATTTAAATGAAAAAGAAGTAACCGATGCTGCTTTCCAATTATCACAACAAGGATTAGATGTAATTGGCATGAAGGCCGATGTTACGAAGGAAGCAGAAATTATAAACTTAATCAATAAAGCAAAAGAACATTATGGTATGATTGATATTTTTATAAACAATGCTGGTTTGCAGCATGTAGCACCACTTGAAGAATTTCCAACTGAGAAATTCGAGTTAATGATTAAGATCATGTTAACAGCACCATTTATAGCAATTAAAAATGTATTACCTATTATGAGAGAACAAGGCTTCGGCAGGATTTTAAATATTTCTTCAATCAATGGATTAATTGGATTCGCCAACAAAGCCGCTTATAATAGTGCAAAGCATGGAGTAATCGGATTAACAAAAGTCGCAGCTTTAGAAAGTGCCGCTGATGGAATTACAGTTAATGCACTATGCCCTGGCTATGTCGATACACCGCTCGTACGTAATCAATTAAAAGATCTTTCAGTTACGAGGGGTGTCCCACTAGAGAATGTGCTGGAAGAAGTTATTTATCCACTCGTACCGCAAAAGCGGTTATTGGATGTGAAGGAAATTGCAGATTATGCCATGTTCCTTGCAAGTGATTTAGCAGGCGGTGTCACTGGTCAAGCGGTTGTTCTTGATGGTGGGTATACAGCGCAATAAGAACGAAAGTGTTCTGCCTACACCTCACCTTTCTAGAAGATTTTATTCAGACCAGCCTAGAAAGACACTACGGTGTAGGCATATTTCTCCATTCACCAAGAAGCTCTCATTATGATGGCTCTGATATAATCGCACTGTCAAAATGATAAGCAGAAGGTATGATTTGAAGAAAGATGATGCGCCTAATATTGTCATTTGTTCCAATAGCATAAAATAACTATACAAAAAGAGGACATGATAATCAGTCATGCCCTTTTCTTATGAATCAAATATAATCTTCCCGCTTAAGCTCAAATCATAACCATAAAACTGCTTGAGTTGAGTTTGATACTCCTTCGATTTCACCGTTTCTTTGATTGCTTCTACGAGTTTTTCGTTTTCTTTTAATATGATTAGATCATATTGCTCCATAATGAGCGGAATAAAATCTACATTTACCATTTTCGTTACATTTTCTATTCCTATCCCTACATCTGCCTGCCCGCCGGCAACTGCTGATGCCACAGAATAGTGGCTTGTTAAAATATTGTCATATCCATTAAGCGATTGAGGACGAATCCCTTGTTTTTTTAATTGCTCGTCTAAAAGAATCCTGGCTCCAGAACCGATTTCACGATTGACCATTTTAATATTTACCTTGCTCAAATCCTTCATGCTGTTTATTTGATGAGGATTTCCTTTTTGCACATAGATTCCCGCTTGTCTTTGAACGAGATTCATTTGAATAAAGGGCTGGCTCACTAGTATTCTTTTTACATATGGCGTATTGTATTCACCTGTTTCTCCATCATATAAATGAACACTAACAACATCACATTCCCCATTGTACATGGACATCAAACTGTTAAGACTCCCGTTATAAAGCCTTAATGTCGAAAAGCTCGTATGATTTTCAACATGCTTGCTTAACATATCTAAGGCGATATCTTGTCCGCTTATTATGATTTGACTTGTTTGGCGAGCAGTTTGCCCTTGTTCTTTTGGAGGGTTCCGTTCATTGCGTGCACCCGTCTTATTTTTAGATTTATACTTCTCTATGTCATCGTGATCGACTCTCATTTGTCTACCTACTCGATAAGCAGGCAGATCACCTTTCTTAATTAAATCGTAAACCGTTAATTTGGATACCCGTAATAATTGCGATACCTCCTCTATTGTATAAGAAGAATTGTCACTCATCATATCACTCCAATTTTTTTTGGAAAGCACTTAACATTTTTAGTTATCTTTAATTATAATAAGTTATATATAATTATATTAAAGATATAAGGATGAACAATTAATGGCTAACCTAATGCTTCAAAACATGAGTAAAATCTACAATCAAGGCGAAAAAGCTGTTAAAGATTTTAATTTGAATATTAAAGATAAAGAATTCATTGTACTAGTCGGACCGTCCGGATGCGGAAAATCTACTATTTTAAAAATGATTGCAGGTCTGGAAGATATCTCCGATGGCGATCTCTATATCGATGGAACAAAAATGAATCATGTTTCTTCAAAAGATCGTGACATCGCCATGGTCTTTCAAAACTATGCATTATACCCTCATATGACAGTATATCAAAACATGGCATTTGGATTAAAGATGAGAAGGCTTACCAAACATGAAATTGCTGAGCGCGTCAAAAAAGCAGCTAATATTATTGGACTGCAATCCTTTCTTAATCGTAAGCCTGCTGAATTATCCGGCGGACAAAAGCAGCGTGTTGCATTAGGAAGAGCCATTGTAAGAGATGCAAAGGTTTTCCTAATGGATGAACCCCTTTCAAACCTTGATGCAAAACTTAGAGTGCAAATGCGTGCAGAAATTAATAAGCTTCACGAAAAACTCCAGACTACAACAATCTACGTGACCCATGACCAAACAGAGGCAATGACAATGGCCAGCAGAATCGTTGTCCTTAATAAAGGAGAAATTCAGCAAATCGGCACCCCTAAGGATGTGTACGAAAAGCCGGAAAATATGTTTGTTGCAAGCTTCATCGGTTCGCCTGCAATGAACCTAATTCCCGCAACAGCTACTGCAGAAGGACTTAGAATAGACGGATTTAAAGATAAGGTTTCGCTTAACACGGTGGAGCTTCCTTCAAGCGGACAAGTCACCCGTGGGCCTGCGTCCAGAAGATATATCAATAAATGAAGCCGCACCGCAGTTTTACGCTACAATTGAATCAATTGAACGCCTTGGGTCGGAATCTATTATTAACGCAAGTATGGCAGGTCAATCAATCGCCATCAAAACAGATCCTGATTATAACAATAAAGTAGGATCACGTCTTCTTCTATCTGCGCACTTCCGAAAGTTTCATCTATTTGATAGTGAAACAGAAAAAACGATTCTTTAGTTGAAAAAACAATTTAACTTTCTAACTAATTATATTAATATATAACTAGTTATAATTAATCATAAGATACAAAAGGGGAACAATCATGTTAAAAAATATGAAGTTAAGTATCATCATTTTATTTTGCCTTGTTTTTACTGCTGCCTGTTCATCAACTGAAAATTCGACGGATGCAGAAAAACAAAATGTGGAGTTAACCATTTCTGCAGCTGCCAGCTTAAAGGATGCATTGGAAGATATTCAAGCTTCATATGAAGATGAAAATCCAGAAGTAAAATTAAGTTTTAACTTTGCTGGCTCCGGGTCGCTGCAACAGCAAATCTCTCAAGGAGCACCAGTCGATTTGTTCTTCTCTGCTGCAGAAGATAAATATGATTTACTTGTCGAAGAAGGCAATATCGCTGAGGAAGACGGCAGCGATTTATTAGGAAATGAACTTGTCCTTGTTGTGCCTGAAGATGATTCTACTGTTGAAAATTTTGCAGATCTTGTAAAGGATGAAGTGGAGAAAATATCGATCGGAACTCCGGAAACCGTTCCAGCTGGTGCATACGGCCAAGAAGCTTTGGAAAATATGAAGATATGGCACCAAATCGAATCTAAAATGGTCTTTGCTAAGGATGTTAGACAGGTTTTATCCTATGTTGAAACAGGAAATGTACGTGCTGGCATTGTCTATAAAACAGATGCGCTTGTATCAGATAAGGTAAAAATTGTCGCCACAGCTGAGCCTGACACACATGCACCCATTATCTATCCTGTAGGTGTCATCAAGGACTCTAAAAATTACCAAGAAGCGCATAAGTTCTATAAGTATTTAAGAAGTGATAAAGCAATAAAGGTGTTTGAGAATTATGGATTTACTGCTCAATAATCTCGTTTCCGAACAGTTTGTTAGTCCTATATGGGTTTCTCTAAAGATTGCTGTTATTGCGGGTATCATCGTGGTTGTAACTGGAACAATGGCAGGCCGGTTCTTCGCAAGAAAGCAGTTTAAAGGAAAGGCGATTGCAGAGACCATCCTAATGCTGCCAATGGTCCTTCCGCCAACAGTCGTTGGTTTCTTTCTAATTGTCATTTTTGGAAAAAACAGTTGGGCGGGACAAGCGATTACCTGGTTATTTGACCGCCCGATTATTTTCACATGGTGGGCAGCTGTCATTGCTGCCATTGTAGTTGCTTTCCCGCTCATGTATCAATCCGCTAAGTCGGGCTTCTTAAGTGTAGACAAGGATATTGAAAATGCCGCACGCGTTGACGGAGCAAGCGATTGGAAAATTTTCTACCTTATTTCCATTCCTCTCGCTTCAAAAGCCTTAATTACTGGAAGTATTTTGAGCTTTGCGCGCGCCCTCGGAGAATTCGGTGCAACACTTATGTTCGCCGGGAATATTCCTGGTGAGACGCAGACTTTGCCAATTGCTATTTATATCGCGATTGATTCCGGCAATATGATAATGGCTTGGTTATGGGTCATTGCCATCGTAGCTATATCATTTATGATGCTATTAGTTGTTAGGGTAAGGGAGTAATATGAAGGGCAATAATAGGTGCTGCCAGCGCTATTATTGCCCTTTTTATAAATCTGCCAATATAAAGTTTGCAAAACATATTGTGTTTCTAATTGAAAAGTTGTATTCTTAAATGAGAATGATAATCAATTGCACGATTAGGGGGAAATAGTAATGGAACAGCATGAGTTGTATGATGTGACGATAATTGGCGGCGGTCCGGCGGGATTATACTCTGCCTTCTATAGCGGCCTAAGATCAATGAAGACTAAGCTCATTGAATATCAGCCTCAGCTTGGTGGCAAAATTCATGTCTATCCCGAAAAAATGATTTGGGATGTAGGCGGTCTAACTCCAGTGCCAGGCGAAAAGCTGATTGAACAACTCATTACCCAAGGCCTGACATTTGACCCTACAATTGTATTAAATGAAAAAGTCGTTAAAATATCAAAAAATGAGGATGATTCCTTCATATTACATACAGAATCTGGCCAATCGCATTTCTCTAAAACGATTATTGTCGCTGTAGGAGGCGGGATTTTGAAGCCGCAAAAGCTGCAAATCGAGGGTGCGGAAAAATATGAAGTATCAAACCTGCACTATACAGTCAAATCATTAAAACGATTTACAGATAAAACTGTCATCATCTCGGGCGGCGGGAATTCGGCGATTGATTGGGCAAATGAACTAGTGCCATTTGCTAAAAAGGTGTATTTAACTTATCGAAAAGACGCTTTGAACGGTCACGAATCTCAAGTACAGCAACTGGAAAGCAGCACAGCGGAATGTTTTTATAATACATCCATTTCTAAATTGATTGCTTCTGACAATCATGAGAAGATTGCCAGTGTGGAGCTGACCAATCATCAAACAGGCGAAGTGACAGAATTAAAAATTGATGATGTAGTCATCAATCATGGCTATGAACGCGATTCCGCGCTTTTAAATAATTGTGAACTGGACATCAGCATGGTTGATGACTTTTATATCGACGGAAACGCCAGAAGCGAATCCTCTGTTCCCGGCCTTTATGCTGCCGGCGATATTTTGATGCATGAAGGCAAGGTGCATTTAATAGCAGGCGCTTTTCAAGATGCTGCCAACGCCGTCAACAAAGCAAAGAAATTTATAGAACCTGAAGCTCATCAATCTGGGATGGTCTCCTCACATAATGAAATTTTCAAACAAAAAAATAAAGAGCTGATTAAACAATTTGTTAAGTAAACAGCAAAATCCCCTTTCTAATGTTTAAGGGGATTTTTTTTTCATAGAATTTTGTAGCATTAATCGTTTTTAGTTGAACAGGTTCATCTTCAAATACATAGAGCATGCCATCCTCTTCTTTCTCATCAATATTAAATTGGAGGAGTGTTTTTTTTATTTATAAGGTTAAGGTTTTCATTCTTTCTCCGTCTTTTACGTTCTATTCATCATATAATTGATTCTATACATCACGAATAATCCCTTTAGAAACAAGAATAAAAGGAGATTAATAATATGAAAAACTTCTATTATCGCAGCATTCAAGCTGGTATGCGGATCGGGATAAATCTTCTAAATTGGAACACCCCAAAGCTTTTAGAAGGAAAGGACAGCTCCATGCTGCTACCTAAAATCATTAAAGAAGAAACTATCGAAAAAGTACTTATTGTAACAGATGAAGGATTAACGGAAATAGGTTTATTCAAGCCTTTACTAGCAGGTTTGGATGAAGAAGGGATTGATTACTTTATTTATAATAAAACAGTCCCAAACCCGACGATTGAAAATATTGAAGAAGGCCGCTCACTCTATATAGAATCAAATTGTCAGGCCATCATTGCCTTTGGCGGCGGATCGGCAATGGATTGTGCGAAAGGAATTGGTGCACGTATAGCGAAGCCAAATGTTAGCATCCCGGATATGAAAGGACTTTTTAAGATACGCAAGAACCTTCCACCGCTTTTCGCCGTACCGACAACAGCCGGTACCGGCAGTGAAGGAACACTGGCCGCTGTTGTATCGAACCCGATCACAAATGAAAAGTATGCAATCATGGACCTATCATTAATACCAGCCTATGCCGTGCTTGATTGCGCGCTGACAACTGGTTTGCCTCCGCATATCACTGCAACAACTGGAATGGACGCCCTCACTCATGCGGTAGAGGCCTATATTGGTAAAAGCAATACAAAAGAAACAGAAAAATATGCAAAAGATGCTATTGTGCTTATCTTTGAGAATCTGTATACCGCTTATACCCAAGGTGATCACTTGGAAGCAAGAGCCAACATGTTGAAAGCCTCCTATCTTGCTGGCCTTGCATTTACAAGAGCCTATGTGGGCAATGTGCATGCCATCGCCCATACATTAGGAGGATTCTATTCCGTGCCGCATGGACTGGCAAATGCGGTCATCCTGCCTTACGTATTAGATTATTATGGTGAAACCGCTTATAAGAGATTAGCTGAACTTGCTGATCTAATTAAGATAACCGATGAACATCACACAATTAAAGAAAAAGCTATCAAGTTTACTGAAGAAATAAAACGATTAAATTCTAAAATGAATATTCCAGAAAAGCTATCGGTAATTGAAGATCATCATATACCAAAGATGGTTGACCGCGCATTTGCAGAGGCAAACCCGCTTTATCCAGTACCGAAGATATTTACTAAAGCAGACTTTAAATTCATCTATGATGAAATAAAAGCATAAGCAAGGACAGTTTTTATTAGCTGTCCTTCCCTATTTTTACTACAACTTATTTTTGATAGACCAACTGAGGTAAAAATAAAGCTAAGGAGCGTAAGCCATTCCTTTCATCAGCCAAAACAAAGAGCCGCACTACTCTTTCCTGAGAGCAGGCGGCTTTGTATACTATTATTATTCCTTTACTCGCATTAATCTCATGCTGTTTAAAGCAACAATGAGCGTGGCGCCTATGTCAGCAAGAATCGCAATCCATAGTGTCAGCCATCCAGGGATGACCAATAGTAAGGCAAAAAGTTTTATTGCTAATGAAAATGTAATATTGGCAATGATAATTCTAAGTGATTTTCGGCTTAGCTTTATTGTAAATGGCAGCTTTCTTAGATCATCGCCCATCAATGCTACATCTGCTGTTTCCAATGCCGTATCGGTTCCGGCACCGCCCATCGCTATGCCTACATTTGATGCAGCAAGTGCCGGGGCATCGTTGACACCGTCTCCGACCATTGCTACATGGCTGTATTTTTCACGGAGCTGCTTTACACTGGTTAACTTGTCTTCTGGCATTAATTCACCTTGAATATCCGATACTCCGACATAGCGGCCGATGACATTAGCTGTTGCGTTATTATCACCAGTCAGCATGATTGTTTTTTTCACTCCGAGTGCATGAAGCTTTTCTATCGCCTCTTTACTCGATTCGCGGACTTCATCAGCGACTGCTATTACAGCGATAATTACTTGATCTGTGCCAAATACCATAGCTGTTTTCCCTTGCTGCTGAAGTTCCATCACTCTATTTTCTATACGCTTATTATTAATTCCGAGTTCATTGAAAAGTTTAGGACTGCCTATAAAATAAGGTATTCCTTCAATTTCTCCTTTAATTCCCTTACCTGTCAGCGATGAAAAATTTTCAACTAAGATATTTTTATAATCAATATGTTCATCGTCTGCTTTTTTTAATATTGCTGAAGCAAGTGGATGCTGCGAACGATTTTCCAATGCGGAAATAAATGAAAGAATGTTTCGGTCATCATTGCTTTCACCTATTACTTCGTAATCTGTAACAGCAGGGACACCTTTCGTTAATGTACCCGTTTTATCAAAAGCAATGGCTTTAATAGAACCCATTTCTTCTAGATAAATGCCGCCTTTTATGAGTACGCCTTTTTTAGCTGCATTGCCGATTGCTGATACGATGGCAATTGGTGTGGAGATGACCAATGCACATGGACAGCCAACAACAAGAACGGCAAGGCCTTGGTAAATCCATGCTTCCCAGCTTCCAGCAAAGAATAATGGCGGCAAGATCGCGACAAGTGCTGCAACTGCCATAATAATAGGTGTATAGTATTTGGCAAACTTATCAATAAAAGCTTGGGCAGGGGCACGTTCACCTTGCGCCTCTTCAACTAAGTGGATGATTTTCGAAATCGTTGTATCACCGACAAGCTTAGTAATTTCCACTTCAAGAAACCCTTCTTCATTTAGCGTTCCAGCATATACTTCATCATCCATTTTCTTTTCTACAGGAACAGACTCACCAGTAATCGACGCCTGATTAACTGCAGAATGACCGCTTACAATCACGCCATCCATGGCAATCTTCTGTCCCGGTTTAACAATCATAATGTCGCCGACTTCAATATCTTCTACATGAATCATTTGTTCATGTCCATTTCTTCTAACAAGTGCTTCTTTAGGAGCAATCTGCATTAATGAACGGATAGAGTTCCGTGCACTGTCCATTGAAAACCGTTCTAGCTCTTCACTGATTGCGAATAAAATGACTACTACCGCCACTTCTCCCCATTCACCAATAATAGCTCCACCGATAACAGCAACTGTCATCAATGTTTTCATATCAAAGTCAAGCCTAATAAGATTTTGCAAACCAATTTTTAAAAGCTGAATTCCGCCTATTAATATCGTTGCTAAGAAGAGAAGAATGGTAATGAGATTATCTTCGCCGTTCACAAACCATGATAGGTATCCTAATAAAACGAATAAGCCAGCAAAAAGCAGTGTTTGATATTTTTTATAAAAAGGTATTTTCTCATCTTTTGCTTCACTCTCAGTAGGCTCATTATTTTTTTCGGAATGGACTTTCAAGTTTTCAAAAGCACCAGCCTTTTCCAAATCTGCGATAGATACCTGACCTACAACTGAGATTTTTGATGCACCGAAATTTACCTTTGCTTCCTCTACACCAGGAAGGCCATTTACATTCCGCTCAAACTTTCCTGCACAATTGGCACAGGAGAAGCCTTCCACGCGATAGACCTTTGCCTCTCTTTTTTTATCAGGAATAACTTTTAAATTCTCAAATGCCCCTGCTTTTTCTAACTCTGCTACAGAAGCCTCTCCGATAACAGATAATTTTGATGCGCCAAAATTCACCTTTGCTTCCTTCACGCCTGGAAGTTTGCATACATTTTTCTCGAACTTTCCTGCACAATTCGCACAAGAGAATCCCTCTATACGATAGTCATTTTTTTCTGCTTCACTACTCAAGTTCGCACACCCTCCTTGTGATGGGTATAAGCTACTTGAATCAATTGCTTCACATGTTCATCATCTAAAGAATAAAAGGCAAGCTTCCCTTCCTTACGAAATTTAGCCAGGCCAATATTTTTTAACAATCTTAAATGATGAGAAGCTGTAGCTGTCGAAGAACCGATAATGTTCGCCACATCGCATACACACAGTTCTTCCTCTATTGTTAGTGCATAAGCGATTTTTATGCGCGTGGCATCTGATAGCGCTTTAAACAATTGCTCTAATCCACTAACTTCATCTATTCTAGGCTGCACCCGATTTACTTTTTCTTCATCATAGCAAAATGTTTCACAAACATCGTTTTCTTTCTTCAATTTTTGAACCATTTTTGCACCCCATTCAAACATCCATTTGATTGACTTACTTTTAGTCTATGAAACTAACAAGGTGTTTGTCAAAGGTTTTAATCAAATATTTGTTTGAATGAACATATATAGGCAAAAAATGAAAGCGTAAATCCCAAATAGAATCAATCAGGAATTATCATACTTAGCTACCGGCTTGGCACAGAAGCCGGTGTTGATGGAGGCTGAAACCTCTATTAAAATTGTTCATTCCGTACGCTTGACATGAATAAACCCTCATTCAAGTCTACGACTGTTGTTGGTTTGTAATTAATTATTTGTGCTTTGTGTCCGTGGTACATCATAGCGGTATTAATAATTATAGGTTGTAAATATTCCAGATCATTCTTCTCTTGCAGACTTTTCAATCATACAAAATAGGATATGTTTCATAGGCTTATGTTGAATAGACATAAACCTAATTATTTATTAATTTCACTAGAATATTTTAAATATTGGTTTAATTATCAAATTTGGGAGGAAAACATATATAAATATCTAATTTATAGCCTTAGAAGAAGCAAAATTAATTGATTGGTTGCATCATCTTTAGCCGGAAATCATAATGATTGGAGGGAGAAATTATGTCCTATGTCATCACATCACCGTGTATTGAAGAACAAGCTGCAGATTGTTTGGATTCTTGCCCAGTTGATTGTATTGAAAAAGGGGAGGATCAATATTTAATCGATCCTACTATCTGTATTGACTGCGGTGCATGCGAAGCCGTTTGCCCAGTCGATGCCATTTTCTATGAAGAAGATGTTCCTGAAGAAGAAACAGAGTTTATTGCAAAAGCTAAAGAATTTTTTGATGTTTAATGAAAAAGGAATCTCTTTTTGAGATTCCTTTTTCAAACGTGGCCAATGTGATTAAGTGCAGATATTTAACTGCTTAAACTTCTTTGCAAAAATGCCTTTGTCCGGTCAAACTGAGGGTTCGTAAATAAAGCTCCAGGCTCGCCTGACTCAACGATTTCCCCATTATCCATAAAAATCGCCTTTGTTGCTACTTCTTTGGCAAAACCCATTTCATGCGTCACAACAATCATCGTCATTTTTTCCTGGGCGAGGTCTTTCATGACCTGGAGAACTTCACCAGTTAATTCAGGGTCTAGCGCTGAGGTCGGTTCATCAAATAATAAAATTTCAGGATCCATCATCAATGCTCTTGCAATGGCCACTCTCTGTTTTTGCCCACCTGACAGCTTTGCCGGATATGACTTAGCCCAACTCGTTAGACCTACCTTGTGTAAAAGCTCCTCGCTGCGCTGCTGAATCACTTTTATTGCTTCTTTTTTCGCCATTTTTGGAGCTATCTCTAAGTTCTCCTTCACTGTCAAATGCGGAAAAAGGTTAAAATGCTGAAACACCATCCCCATTTTGCTAGTAATCTGCTTTAAATCGTGCGCTTTCGCATATACTCCATTCTTCACAAGCTCTTGTCCATCAATAGAAATAGTTCCATCATTTATTTCTTCTAAATGAATAAGACTGCGAAGCATCGTGCTCTTTCCAGATCCTGAAGGACCGATGATTGCTACTACATCATTTTTATCCACATTAAAATTGATTCCTTTTAAGACTTCTAAATCGCCGTATGACTTTTTCAAATTTGATACCGTAATGATTGACATGAACACCGCTCCAACTATTCGAACTTAAATCTGCGTTCGAGGAATTTAAAGAATAATGAAAGTATAAGCGTCATTAGTAAATAAATAATGGCCGCTAAGAAAAAGGGAAGGATGGTAAAATCTCTATTAACTGCGGTTTGCGCAAAGTGCAATAGTTCTGGAACAGCGACAGCATATAGCAAAGCGGTATCCTTCACTAAAGTAACCGATTCATTTGCAACAGCGGGCAACGCCACTCTGAACATTTGTGGAATGATAATGCGCGTTAATGTCTGCCATCTATTCATGCCTAGCACTTGCGATGCTTCATATTGGCCTTTATCTATGGACAATAGCCCCCCTCTGAATATCTCTGCGAAATAGGCAGCATAATTTAAAATAAATCCGAGACACGCGGCTACAAAGCGGTCAAGGACCAAATATTCTCCAACAACCGGCAGCATCGGCAAACCGAAACAGATGAATAATAGCTGTAATAGCAACGGCGTCCCACGCATGATATAAATATATCCTTGAGCCATCCAGGAGATCATTCTAATATTGCTTCTGGAAGCAAGTGTCAGCAAGAAGCCAAAGGGTATCGATATAACAATCGCAATCAGGAATAAAAGAATAGTCACCTGTGCGCCTTCAAGCATTGGTTTTAGAACTGAAAGGATATAATCAAAAGACATAAGAAAGCTCCTCTTAGAAAAACCGGAAATACGCCTAGTTAGGCGTGTGCCTTTGTTTTCCTTGTGCAATATTTTTACTAATTTCCAATAGGCTAAACGAATATTCTACTATTAATGAAAAAGCAAAACAGGTTTCCTTAAGAAATCCTGCTTTGCTTTTCGCCGCTTTACTTTAATAAGCGATCTTCACCGAACCATTTTTTTGAAATCTCACCAGCCGTACCATCCTCTATCAATGCATCAAGTGCCGACTGCAGCTCATTTAATAATTGTTCATTGCCTTTTTTCACACCAATTCCGTACTCTTCAGGTGCGAGTGATTCATCAAGTATTTTAAATGTATCTTTTTCTTTTGTCATATAATAATCTATTACGACTTCATCAATAATAACTGCATCTAATCGCCCGCTCTTCAAATCACTTAAAGCAAGCACATTATCAGAGAACTCCGTAATCTCTTTTACATTCTTGCTAATGTCATTTGCATTTAATGCATCTGCTGCGGATGACAATGACTGCAATCCAACAACCTTCCCCTCTAAATCATGTAATTCGGTTAACTCTGAATCAGCCTTTGTTACAGCAACTTGTGCATTGCTTAAGTATGGTTTTGTGAATAGTACCTTTTCTTTTCTTTCATCTGTTATGGTGTAGCCATTCCAGATTAAGTCAATGCGTCCACTGCTTAATTCAGATTCTTTTGTTTTCCAATCGATGGGCTGGAATTTTGGAGTAGCGCCCATTTTTTCAATGACCGCTTTAGCTAAATCAATATCAAATCCGACAATTTCATTATTTTCATCTCTAAAACCCATCGGTGCAAATTTATCATCTATACCGATTACAATTGTTTTTTGATCTGATTCTGACTCTCCTGCAGAAGTACTAGAACATGCTGCCAAAAGAGAAATGATAAAAACTGATATAAGTTTAAATGCAAATTTTCTTTTCACGACGAATACCACCTTTATTTTTTAAAATAACTTTATCTCGCTAATGTATTAGAGTACTAAAATTAATTTATCACAATAGTAAAATATCTGTCAAGGTAATATTTCAATATATTGTAAAGGGAAACCTTCAACCAATGAGCAATGTATAAATAAATCCTTCTAATATAACAGTAATATTTGAGCCAGAAATACTTGGTTCTGAAGTTTATCTAACCCTTAGAAGCTTTACCATTTTCAACCTACGTGATGGATATAAAATCTTCTTGCCTTTACAGCTAAGATTTGCTAAGATAACTGACGAACGTTCGTTAAAGAGGTAGAGGTGATAATTCTTGAAAAGTGATGAAATAAAAGAGGCAGCTCTAAAATTTTTTACAATCCATGGGTATGAAGGAGCTTCCCTCTCTCAAATAGCAGAAGACGTTGGCATGAAAAAACAATCCATTTATGCGCACTTTAAAGGAAAAGATGACCTTTTTCTTCAAGTGTTACATGATGCGAAGGAAACGGAACTTTCTTCTAAACTGGAATACTTCAGCAGCATCGATTCTTCTCATCCTGAAAAAGACTTATACGGGTTTTTGCAGCTTGTTATAGATCTTTTTCAAAAAAATGAACAGCTGAAATTTTGGCTGCGCATCTCCTTTTTTCCACCGGCCCATCTTCAAAAAGATATTGATATGGAAGTCATTGATATTGAAGAAAAAGTCCAGGGTATTTTAGAAAATAAGTTTCAGGAATGGATGGATGCAAAGTTAATCATCGCACCTTCTGCAAAAATACCCACATATGCTTTTTTAGGTGTCGTCGATTCCATTTTGATTGAGCTTGTTTACGGAAATGATGAACATCGGCTGTTAGAAAAACTGAATGCCTCTTGGCGGGTGTTTTGGAGGGGTATTTCACATCATTGATAGACGAAAAAGAGGTGTTTATTTATGGTACAAAAACCAATTAAAGAACAAAAGATGGTATTAATTATCCTTTTAAGCAATATTTTCATTGCCTTTTTAGGTATTGGGTTGATTATCCCTGTTATGCCGTCGTTTATGAATATTATGCACTTATCAGGCAGTACAATGGGCTATCTTGTTGCTGTATTTGCAGTTGCCCAATTAATTACCTCCCCTTTCGCTGGCCGTTGGGTGGATAGGTACGGACGAAAAAAAATAATTACTTTCGGATTATTTCTTTTCGCTGTATCAGAATTAATTTTCGGCCTTGGCACTCATGTTTCTGTGCTTTATTTTGCAAGAATTCTTGGCGGTATGAGCGCAGCATTTATTATGCCGGGAGTGACAGCATATGTTGCTGATATAACGACAATTAAAGAACGCCCGAAAGCAATGGGGTATGTTTCGGCAGCCATTAGCACCGGATTTATTATCGGACCAGGAATCGGCGGCTTTATTGCAGAGTTTGGCATCCGCCTGCCATTTTTCTTCGCAGCTGGAATTGCCTTTTTAGCTTGTATTCTTTCTTTATTTATATTGAAAGAGCCGTTAACAAAGGAACAAATGGAAGAACTATCGAGCAACTCCAAGCAAAGCAACTTTTTTGGAGATTTAAAACGCTCCTTTAACCCGTTATATTTTATTGCTTTCATTATTGTCTTCGTCCTTGCTTTTGGTTTATCTGCATACGAGACTGTTTTCAGTTTATTTTCTGATCATAAATTCGGCTTTACTCCAAAGGATATTGCGTTAATAATTACAATTAGCTCTATTTTCGGTGTAGTTTTCCAAGTGTTTATGTTCGGTAAAATGGTCGATAAGCTAGGAGAAAAGAAACTGATTCAAATCTGTTTAATTACAGGAGTTATACTAGCCGCTGCATCTACTGTCATTTCAGGCTTCTGGATGGTTTTGCTTGTCACTTGTCTTATTTTCTTGGCATTCGATTTACTTCGCCCTGCCCTAACCACTTTCCTATCCAGATCAGCTGGAAAAGAACAAGGATTTGTAGCTGGTATGAACTCTACCTATACAAGTCTAGGAAATATTGCCGGCCCAGCTGCAGCAGGTATACTTTTCGATTTAAACATTCATTATCCATACCTTTTTGCAGCAGTCATTATGTTTATTGGCCTTAGCATTACCTTTATGTGGAGGGAAAAACAATTTGCTGAAAATGTAGCTGATTAATAAATATGACAAGATGTGAACTCCCCCTTGAAATCTCAAGGGGGTTCTTTTTTATAACCATACATACCAATGGGATAAATTAACATAATGAAGATATTAAAATATTGGAGATATTAAGTTTGTCAAATAAAAACAAGCTTAAGGATGTGGTCAAATGCATAAAAATACGGTTAAAAAAATTAGTATTGCGCTATTATTAACATTCATGTTGATTTTGGCAATGGCTCCTCAAGGATTTGCCTTTGGAAAAGGTGCACACGGTCCTGATGTATATGTTGTTCAAGGGATGTTAAAATCACTTGGCAGCTATGAAGGTAAAATAACTGGACATTATAACGAGGCAACTGTTCGCGGCGTTAAATACTTTCAAAAACAACATGGATTGAATCCAACTGGTGCAGTCGATAATCGTACATTTGAATCAATCACATATTCATACACAGCACAAAAATTTGGTGCTGGCGGTGGACCTGGTGCTGGTGAAGGCCCTGGTGCTGGCGGTGGACCTGGTGCTGGCGGCGGTCCTGGTGCTGGCGGCGGCCCTGGTGCTGGTGAAGGTCCTGGTGCTGGCGGTGGACCTGGTGCTGGTGAAGGTCCTGGTGCTGGTGAAGGTCCTGGTGCTGGTGAAGGTCCTGGCGCTGGCGAAGGTCCTGGTGCTGGTGAAGGTCCTGGTGCTGGTGAAGGCCCTGGTGCTGGTGAAGGTCCTGGCGCTGGCGAAGGTCCTGGTGCTGGTGAAGGCCCTGGTGCTGGTAAAGGTGCTGGCGAGGAGCCAGAAAAAGAACCAATTAAAGAACCAGCTAAACAACCTAGCAAAGAACCAATTAAAGAACCA
>NZ_PISD01000043.1 GCF_002835735.1 Cytobacillus horneckiae
TTTAAAGAAACAAATTGATAGATCAGTTGTATTAAAGTCTTTAATGTTCTTTTAGAATTGTTTTGAAAGGTGGTTGTTGGAATGGAGACAATTTGCTTGATTAAAAAAATAATTGAAGATATTTGGTTAAATGAAATAAAGGATGATTACAATAATGACTTTATTACAAATGAAGATTCATTAAAAAACTTCATTTTACTTTCATCTTAGGAAAAATTAACTGATTCATTTTTAATCGAAAAAAATATACGAATCATTACAGAGCTAAGAGTACCTAAGTTTAAAGAAAGCAGAGTAGACAATGCAATTGCCTATTAAATATAATGGTGTTCAATTATTACTTAGAAATGAAGATATAAAGTTACTTGATAAAGATTTATTTAAGCTCAATTAATATGGAGATATTCATAATGACACTTTACTTGCAGTGCTTTTATTCACGAACATTACTATAATAACAGGTCTGGAATGAAGCGATTATCCGATGTTTCACAATTCCTACATAGTGAGGTATTAGAAAGGTTGTTAGAAATTGATGGTTTTAATTATGAATACACCGACGAGTTTATTACTTTAGTAAACAAAGGTAGGAGGAGTTAATTTGAAGAAGGCTGACAAAAGGGAAAGTAATTTACAAGGTTGAAGTCAGCCTTGAGAGAAATTATTTGTCAAACTCGCATAAATTTGTACCTATAGAACAACCTTGCGGGTCAACCTTTGCAGCGGAAACAGTAGTTGTCAAAGCAAAGGATAAAACTGTTATTAAGCCTAGTCTTATCAATAACTTTTTCATAATTTCACCTCCTTATAGTTATTCGATAATATATTAGCAGTTATTGGAAGAATCATAAACATATTTTTGTATTTTTCTGGTAAAATAGTTACTTATAACTATAAGTAAAGCGAGGGGTAAACTTGAAATTCACAAAACGATTTAATCAGATTAAAGATAGGATTGAGCGGTTAGAGGAGCACAGTGTTAATGGATATGTAAAATTAAATGTATTTACTTTGACCAATGATATAGAGTGGCTTTGCCATGTAGTTCATCTTCAACAAGAGGAGATAGAAAGGCTAGAAAAAGAAAATTCAAGATATTTTCAAGCTCTAAATCAAATAGAACCTATTCATAATAGTGGAAAGGTTAAGCAAATAGCAAGAGAAGCTTTAGGAAGGTTACATCAAAAAAATTCCCAGCAATAAATATTTGGTGCTGAGCAAGCATTTGTTCCAACTGTTGTTGCAGAAGCCGTAGACGAAACGGATGCAATTATTAATAATGCAAGGCCAATTCTTATAATACCTTTCTTCATATACTCACCTCCTTTAGTTATTCGATAATATATTAACAGTTATTGGAAGTTTGTGAAATATATATTTTGGACTTTCTAACCGTTATTTCTTACTAAAAGTAATAAAAGGGGGCAAATCATGGCTATTCCATGGGATAAGCGAATTTATGCGCTCTACAAAGGAGAAGAAAACATCACAGATGGCACGATATAAATTTACATCGAGCTATTTCAGCTATGTATATAAATTATAATTTAGATTCTGCTTTTGAAGAAGCTAAGGAGTCCTATGAAAAATATAAATAACGGTACCTGATAAAGGTGCTTTTTATGTTGCAGGGGAGAGTGCCATGGAGGTAAGTCAAATGGATATTTGGCAGCAGAAAATCCAGAGTGATATTGAAGAAATTAAAAAACACGAAAAGAAACTAGATGAAAAAATTGAACAATTGACCAAAAGAACTGACGATCATGAAAGAGATATCAAATATATTAAAGTCAACCTTGGCAGAAATAAAAGATGATACTAAATGGTTACGGAGATCAATTACCAATGCGCTTATCGTTGGAATAATTGGTGGAGCCGTAGCTTTTTTTTATACAGCATTTAAGGTAGGAGGATGATTAAAATGAAAATGGAGAAAGGGAACCAAAATTAATAAAATATGATAGCTTGTATATTTTATAAATTCCTCTTATCCTCGAATGTTTGAAAAGGTTGAAGCTTTAGAATCAAAATGAAAAGGAGAAATGAATAATGAACAGTATGGTTTTATCAAAAGAAGTAACTTATGTTTTTAAATATGCAGGTGACACTGGATATTCTCACCACTTTATCGACAACATTGAAGGAAGAAGATATATTTCAGAAGATCTACAGGACCCAAGAATGGCACAACCGCAACAATTCAAGGGAACTGGCAAATCTGAATCGACTATTGAAGCTGTTCTTGTTGCTGAAAGGATAATGAGGGAGATTCCTGATTCCGATGGCGGTGTCGAAACGTATTTATTATATTTTCTTCCTGATATTAATATTTATGTTTCTGCTCTGCATTCAACTTGGTATGATACAGCTGGGTTAAACGTTTTACGTTTTCTTGACTAAATAAATGTAAGGAGGAAGTAAAATAATTAAAGATGTAGTAGCTCAAATCGTAGGGTTTATGTCAGCAATAATGTTGTTTTTAGGTACATTAAATATTCAATTTCAGTGGCTTACCGAGGCTAGTATTAACGCTTTTGGTGTAGTTTTATCAGCTGGTATTTTCCTTGGTGTAAATCTGTACACAATCTATAAAAACCATTATGGATTCACAGGTAAGGCTAAACAACAAAAAGCTTGGTTAAAAAGAGCTGATAAATTTTAAGTGCTGTCCACATGGACGGCCTTTTCTATTCCCAATAAAGGGGGTGGTCTAATGTGAATCTAGTAAAAGTGTACAAACGTTACTTTTTCCATTGGAATACTTATATATTAAAGGAGAGGTTTTATTATGGTTAAAATTTATATTGATCCAGGTCACGGCGGTACTGATCCGGGTGCGGTAGGAAACGGTTTACAGGAGAAAGCTTTAATACTTCAAATTTCAAATAGAATCCGTGATTTGTTAGCTGGATATAGCAATGCAGAAGTTAAAATGAGCCGCACTGGTGATCAAACTGTATCACTTGCACAAAGAACTACTGATGCAAATAATTTGGGAGCTGATTTCTTTCTTTCTATCCATCCACATCAATGCTGGAGGCGGTACAGGCTATGTGGATTATATTTATCCGGGATTAGGAGCTCCAACAACGACTTATCAAAACCATATTCATGAAGAAATTATGAAAGTAGTCGATTTCCGTGATCGCGGTAAAAAGCAAGCCAATTTCCATGTATTAAGAGAAACAAGAATGCCGGCCATTTTTACAGAGAATGGATTTATCGATACAGTAGCTGATGCAAACAAATTAAAACAGGCTTCATTCCTTCAAACTATTGCTCAGGGCCATATGAACGGCTTAGTCCGTGCTTTTAATCTAACACCATCTGGCGGATCAGTTTATCATACTGTAGTTTCGGGTGATACGGTTTATGCGTTGTCCCGCAGATATGGCAGTACAATTCAACAAATTCGTAATTGGAATGGGGTGGGTGCTATCTATACTATTTTTACTGGACAAGTGATAAGAGTGAAGTAATAATAAAAAGCCCTTCTCTATAGTGAAGGGTCGTTTTTTAACTTGAGTATCCATCAGTGAAATAAAGTTAGTGAATATTTAAGATTTATTTGTACTAACAACACAAAACCTTTTAAGAAATCAATAATCGAGTTAAATGAAAAAAGAAAAAACAAGAATGTTGATATAACCTTATTCTTGTTTTTTCTATTGGTAATTCACCCGGTAAGATTACTAAGGTAAAATACGTTTGTACAAAGTTATGCAAAATCTACCGGTATCACCAGGGTTAACATCATTTAGAACTAAACTAGTTGGAACAGCAGCCGAGCGTACTTGTGTATTACCTTCATCGATTTGGTCAAATAGAACTTGCCCACCAGTAGCTTGAGTGATAATAGACGAACCTTGTGCTAACGTTCCTGATGAAACAAAGATTTCAAATGTTCCTTGAATATAATCAGTAACACCATCTGCTGACCATACTACGTTCTCCCCTACAGTCCCATCTAGTGGACCTGTAAAATTTCCACAGATTTTCTCTTGGAAAAATTGTGGTAAAGGACAACAAGCATTGTTTCCACAATTATTTGAACCACACATATTAATTCCTCCTTTTAAATATAGAAGCTTTTGTTTACATTACTATTAAATGAATATAGAGAACATCTTGTACAGGACAAGCGTGGATATTCAAAAAAAAAAATCTCTCTCAAAATTCAACATGTGTCCAAGCTAAAAATATTTCAAAGCATATGATGTAATGAAATATTTCGCGGAAAGTAGGGTGAAGGATGGTCTTTAATCGAAAAAGAACGATGATGTATGAAGATGAATTTGATAACAGAAATTGTGACCGATGTAGAAAAATCGAATGTATCTGTCACAAACCCAAGCCAGAAAAGGAGGAAAAGAAATCTAAATGTCATAAGGTTTGCGGAAACATATTATTAAATGATAGAACATCAATTGTTGAGATATGGAACAATAGGAGTAGTTTTGACACCATAGTGACTGCTTCTATATTCAATAGTGCAGCAAGCACAAGTTCAATTAAAGTTGTATTTTTTTTATGTAATGGAGATACTGCTGAAATTATTGTTCCAGTAGGGAATACAATTTCTACATCGATTGAGGAAGTTTGCTTCATACAAGTTTCTCGTGTTGATGGTAGTAAAGTTGATGGAAGATTTTGTCTAGATATTTGTTTTTTAAATGCATACCTGAATGGACACAACGACTAAGAGACAAAAGTAATATTTGTTAAGCAGAATCTCAAAAATTTTAACCTCTTAAAAGATTTCTTTATCAATTAGAGTGTTTCCCATAAGTAAATAAGATGTGAAAATTCATAGTATATGGAATTTCTTCTATATTACTATATTGACACTATATAAAAGGCCTTCTCACTTGAGAGGGGCTTTCTATTTTTTATAATTGAGAATTTCTATCCTTTTAACCTTAGAATTATTAATATGAATGACGGTGTAGTTTTTATCTTCATCGTTTAGGCTAACTTGAATTGTTTGTTTCAACTTCCACAATGCCATCTCTTTAGCTGATTTTTCTGTACTTCCATAACAATTTAAAACTGTGATTTTTCCATTTGATGCCGTTGCCATATAGGTATCACCGACTCAAAAACATGATATTTAATTTTTCCCCTTCAGTAATACCATAACCAATCCCAGATTGCTGTTATCCTCCACATTAATACCACTCCTTTTATGTGATATTTCTATGTGTAATTCCGATGTCCTTCCTTTAAGATGTGAAAAAGCCCATCTCATTCGAGAGGGGCCATCTAGCTTAAACAAACACATTAAAAGCTTTTTTCTGCAGCTATTGCATCTAATTTAGTCATATGAACTGTACCAAATGGATGATGCGGCGGTGCATATATAGAATAAAGTTTCAACGGACCATTACCTATATTGCTTATGTTATGCCATGTTCCAGCCGGAATCATTATTGCTGAATCATCATAAATTTTACTGGCAAAATTAAAATTATCTTTTGTCACCCCCATTCGAACAATCCCTTGCCCCTGTTCAACCCTTAGGAATTGGTCTACATCAGGATGAATTTCTAAGCCTATATCTTCGTCAACTTTAATACTCATCAGTGTTACTTGCAGGTGTTTTCCTGTCCATAACGTAGTTCGATAGTTATTGTTTAGCTTTGTAGCTTCATTAATATTTACTACAAATGGTTTAGATCCATAATCTTTTAGCTTTTGATATCCATAAGATGATTGAAAATTACCAAGGTTAACATCACTATTCAAGTAAGTGGGCTGCCTTATATATGGATACATTTGCACATTATTGTAATAAGGGTTTTGATAGTGATAAGGATTTAAATCATAAAAATAATACATTCTTCTCAACTCCAAAATCGGGTTTGAAATATCCTATGCATTAGGTTAAGGTAATGTACTTATTGATGATTTAAGATCCTAAATGAGAACATAATTTGATTTTGAGCGATTTTCATAAATCTTCTTCGATTAGTTGTTTTACATTCACACAATAGAAATTAGCGATTTTAATTAATTTCACTGTAGAAGTAACCTCTAAATCTCTTTCATAATAGGATAATTCTTTAGCCGTTATTCCTAAACTTTCTGCTACTTTGTATTGGGGTAAATTCAATTTGAAACGTAATATTCTTAAGTTTAATCCCAAGCTACCAATCAATGTTATCACCCATAATTACATCGGGTAGTTTTATGCAATTTAAATGTAAAATTAATTATTTATTATTTTCTTTTGATTTTTTCATATCTTTTAAGAACGTTTTAATGTCTTCTAATGAAATCCCAAGTCTTTTTGCCTCATTAATAAGTTGAATCCATTCAGTATCCAGCTTCATAAGTAACATTCCTCTCGTAACAGGCCTAAATTCATGTTTATGGGTAAAAAAATAACCCTTCTCAAAGAGATAGGATTACGATTTCAAATAGTTTTCTTCATTAATTTTTTCTTTGCTTCTGAGATAGTACCTTTAAAGGTATTGCCGGTATAATTGATAATTAAATCTCCTTTTTTTGCAACTACAGTAACCATTTTATCCGTGGCAGAAATATGATAAGTAATGCCATTTTCAATAAAGCCTAAAGGCTCGTATTTCACGAATCTCCCTCCTTTCTAACTATTTAGTTGCGACGATAAAGTTCAAAAGTCCTTCTTGAATCCTTCGGGAATTTCAAAATATATCTATATTTCTCACGTACATGGATTTTTTTTTATTGATAGCTGAATATTCATCTGTATTTAATGTAGATAAAGGAGATGATTAACGTTGTTAAATTGGGTTTGGGTAGAAAGTCTTCGTTAAGAGCAGTTTTATTTTGATTTTGATACTTCTTGTGAAATGCTAAATCGTTTGCAAGTGATTGACTATTTAACTCCATCTGGTGGTGCAGTTTTCCATACTGTAGTTTCTGGTAATACGGTTTATGCATTATCACTCAGATATGGTAGCACTATTCAACAAATTCGTAGTTGGAATGGTTTGGAAGCTAACTATACAATTCGTGTTGGGCAAGTATTAAGGGTAAAGTATTAATTAAAAGCCTCCTTTTTTTGGTGGAGGGGGCTATTTTCAACTTGTGTTAGATTGTTAATGCCAATATATCTCCAACTATAGTACAAGAATAAATAAATAAAGCTACTCACATAATAGGTCTAGATACTTTATCTTGAGGTGAGTACTGAAGTGGAAAATATAGATAGAAATCTTGATGATAATATCCAGTACATTAAGGGCATATTTAATAATACATCTGATTTAGTAGTGAGAAAGTTTAAGGTTGGTAATGAAAAGAAAGAATATGCAGCAATGATATATATTGATGGTATTATTGACTCGGACATAATACAGGATTTTGTGGTTAAACCATTACTTAATACAAAAACTTCTGAAAAAAAGCAAATAATAAATTCAATTAGTGAAGTAATTGAATCAACAAATGTCGATATGTGTACTAAACGTAATGAAATAACAGATGCCATTGTTAATGGTAAAACCACTATTTTATTTGAAAATCATGACACTGGAATCATTATAGATGCTCCAATGTGGCGAGAAAGAAGTCTTGAAGAAGCTCAAGGTGAACGTGTAACACAAGGGCCAATTATTGGTTTAACAGAAAAACTTAAAACTAATATAAATATTTTACGGTCAATTATTAAATCACCCAATCTATGTGTAGAAAATAAAGAAATTGGAGTAATTTCAAAAACACAAATATCAGTTGTTTATATGAATGGAATCGTCGATAAAGGAATACTGGAGAAAGTTCAAACTCGTATAAGTAATCTCTCAGTTAAATACATAGTAGAAGCACACATTATTGACGAGGTAATTGAAGAAAAGAAAAGTATTTTTTCCTTAAACAAGTCAACAGAACGCCCAGATGTTCTTGCATCCGCTTTGTATGAAGGAAAGGTAGGAGTAATAGTAGATGGTACTCCCTTTGCTATTATAACTCCTACATTATTTATAGATTCCTTTCAAACACCTGATGATTATTATTTAAAAACAGGGCGTTTTACAACTCGATTAATTCGTTTTTTTTGTTTTTTCTTATCTATATATTTGCCTGCAATATACATAACCTTAGAAAAATTCCATCAAGATGAATTTTCTAAAAAAGTAGTAAAGTCATTATTCTCTGATGGCGAATTATTACCTGCATTTTGGGAAATGTGCTTTTTAATGTTTGTAATAAGAGTTCTTACAGATGCTTCTTTTCGAATTCCTAAAAGTGCAATTATTCTTGTATCATTGGTTGCAACTATTGTTATTGGTGAAACAGCCGTAACAGCTAAACTTATTCATCCGGCAAGCCTAGTTACTATAGGAATTACTTTTTTAGCAAGTTATGTTATTGTGTATAGAGGGTTAGGTAATTCAATGGAAACATTACGTTTCCTTTTTTTACTCATTTCTCTTTTCTTTGGGTTCAATGGTCTAATAGTTGGAACAACAATTCTCATTTTGTATATGATAAATCTTAAGTCTGCAGGAGTTCCATATTTATCGCCATTAATCCCTTTTAGGTATGAAGAGTTAAAAGATACTTTTTATAGAGGAGATTTACAGTCGTTAATTAATAGTAAGCACTCATATCCTGACAGTAAAAGTTGAAAAAATGTACCTTGATATTAGATAAAATATATTATTATTTGAATGCCATAAAAATAAAAGCCCTTCTCATTTTTGGAGAGGAGCTTTTGTGTATCAGTATCAATATCAATCTAAATAATATTGTAATCTTCTATACGGTGTCATTTTAACTGCTTTATTTAATAACAGTTTCACTGCATCATCATCATTTGGGCAATCGGCTGTTTTTAATACTTCTTTTAAATCTCTTGAAACTTCCTCAAACGGTATTGTTTTGAGTTCATCATTCATAAGGCATAGGACACTGTTCTTAAGTATTTGTTGAATACTATGTAACTGTTGGTTATTTAATTGATTGACCATAGCCCAGTCCCATAAACTGTATTCTTCTTGGTCAATTACTAGTTGTCGTAAAAGGTGAACATATAATTCAAGACGATCAATACGTTCTTCTTGTGTTTCTAAAGTATTCAAAAATATTACCCCTTTCAATGTTCAGTTGATTTTACAAAATAACTAATACATTCGCTATAGTATAAGCAACTGAGCTCGGTGCCCCTGTTGCCATTATAGCTTGGACTATAACATTTTGCACATACTCTTCTCCAGCATCTCCCTTTGCAGCTAAAGCTCGTAAGTTCTTAGCAATACCCTTTTGACTTTTGTTGAAAGTATCACGTAATTTTTTATTGGGTAATTCAGCTATACTGTTATCTGCGTATTTACCGTCAACTTTATCTGCTAATGCTTCAATTGCTTCTATTGCTATTTTAACTTTTCACATAGGCTGAACTTTATTGTTATTAGTGTTTTCATTCTCAACTCCAGGAAACGGTGCTGTCGCAGGAATAATTGCGGCTAAAGGTGAAGTAATTAAAGACGTTGTCAATAAGCCAATTATTTATGATGTAAAGGTACTTAACAAAAAAGGTGAAGGTAAAATTGAATCAGTAGTTGATGGTATTAATTGGAGCATTAAAAATAATGTAGACGTAATAAACATTAGCTTTGGATTCTCTAGTGACAGGGAAGGTTTAAAGAAAGCAATAAACAAGGCATATGACAATGGAATTATAATTATTGCTGCATCAGGAAATACAATGGGATTATCTGTAGATCACCCTGCAAATTACGAGAATGTTTTATCTAAATCTTTATTAAATGAAGATTTACAAATTGATACATACGCTGCTACCGGTAAGATTGATTATTCTGCACCTGGTGTTGATGTATATTCAACTGATCAAGATGGAGGATACTGAGGTAAATCATTAAATAGAGCAGGTAATTATTCTAGTAATGCAACAGAAACTCATATTACACTTTAGGAGTCCTCTCCAGCAACTATTATTAAACTGATTAAAAAATTTAAGAAATAGAAGGTGAAATTATGGATAAGCATGCAGATCGAATCAATCAGTTCTTTGTAGAAAAAGCTGAATATTGGAGTATCAGTGATTTACAAATTGATTATCTTTCTGAAAAAATACATTTAAAATTGGAAAGTGTTCTTCAACAGGAAATCCTGAAAACATACATTTCTTTTAAAGAAGTTATGTCTTTTTATGTTTACCAAGAAGCTCAAATAGAAACATTTCGTCTCAATGACCGAGAGTACAATGATTCCAGTCAAGTGAGCGAGATTAGTTATCATCCAAATGGGTTTGGACATATAAAGATAGAAAGCTTAGAAAAAGATCTAAAGGAAATCGAAACTATAAGCTCAAAAACAAACTTTTATTTTCAGGTGAATAATAAAGATTGTTTCTTCATTGAAGCTAATGCTATAAGTATAGATGATGAAGAATTTAATCATTTGATTGCGGATAGTACAGAGTTGAAATATCCTTCTTGATAAGCAAATATTTACTAGCTTGAAATTAGCAACATATTGGTTTATTAAAAAACGTCCTGATGGTAGTTGGAGTAGAAGTTCTTCATGGACTGTTGTGACAGATTTATATAGCCATTTAACAAGAACACAATCGGCTTACTCTAGTACGAGTAAAACGAATATTAAAAATAATGAAAAATCAGGTGATGTTATTCAGTTTAAGAAGGATGGAGCTGATAGGTATAGTCATGCTATGTGGATTCATACAAAAACAAGCTCTGATTTACAATTATCTGGACACACTAGTGATTATTTAAAAAGAAGCTTTGATGCGATTAAGGGATATAAAACCTATCGTATTGTGAAGATGTAAAACTGGAGGAGGGAATGTATGAAGATAAAGATCACCGTGGGAGTTTTGGCAATTGTTTTGATAGGAGGTTTAATCTTCTACTTTACTACATTTTTTGTCTATCAGCAGTCTGAAAAGTTCTTCGGCTTCCCTATCCCTAAAAATGCGGAATTAGTAAGTGAAAAAGGGCTTATAAACATTTATGATTGGTCAAGGGCTTCAGAAGAAAATGGGATACCATTTGATTATGAGTTAGTTATTAAAGCAAAAGGATGGAAGTTTGTTGATCGTGAAGGTGCTTCTACTTATTATGAAAAAGAAGGATATAGGATTGATTTAATTTCTACAACTGATCATTTAGAAATAAGGGTATTAGAGAGTAAGAATTAAAAATTCCTTTTTAAGAGGTTGGATAGAAATATGTTATCTAAAGAAAAAACCTCATGCGAAATTCTGATTTAGAGTTTCGTAATAGTACGGTTTTTTCATTGGCTGAGATAATCTTGTCCTAGCCACTATAAATCTTCTTCAGTTAATTGCTGAACAGTAACTCCATAAAAATCAGCAAGCTCCTTTAACATTTCTTCATTGGGAACGGTTATATTTCTTTCATACCACGACAACTTAGCTTCACTGATACCTAATTTTTTAGCTACTTCTTTTTGTGTTAAGTTCTTTGTATGTCTCAAAATGCATAAGTTTGTCGCTAAGTTACCAATCATCTAATCATCCTATGTTATTATCGTAATTAATATTTTTAATAAAGTATTTCCGAGTAGGTTCTTATTTATGTATTCATTGTCAGTATTGAACAGTGTAAGAGAATCTACCGAATATAGGTATCTATAATAGCATTTAGACTTATGTTTGCCGTATGTGTATAAGTATAATTGTAAGCAATTGAGAAAGTATTAGCTCCAGGACCAGGATTTTCGTGTATTTTGCTAGCTCGTTTACCTGTTATTCTTGCTTCTCTATTACTCGACTCTTTGTAGATGTGGCTCCAAGTAGGACCAAGAGGAGTAATTTCCCCTTTTTCATCTAAATTAAATTCATCTTGAACTGTTTCGTCATCAATTCCTTCGTCAGGAATATCAAAGAATTCTTCTACAGCGATTTGTTTTACTACATTTCCATCCTCAACAAGGAATACTTCGCTAATATATTCTTCTTCTCTAGTATCGTAATACTCTTCGGTGTCTGGATTGAATAAAATGTAATCACTCTCAGTTTGTTCAAATTTGTCCAAATCAATTTCGTTTTCAGATGCTGATGCTGATATTCCAAAGGTTAAGCTAAAAATTGTGAGTAGACCGAAAAATGCTAGCTAAGATAATTTGTAAATTCTGGAATTAATGTATTATAATATTATTATGGATAAGGAGTTGAAAAACTACTATGAATAAAATTACTATGCAGAGTTTTACAATAGCGTCAATATTAATAGCTGCTCAATATGTTACATCTGCAGTCTTGACCTGAAATACGGGAGTAAATAATTTAGATAATTTCTACAAGAACTTTTAATGATACTGGTTACATACTAGTTATTCTAAGTCTTGTATTCTTTGTTATTGGATTCTTAAATGTCGTAAAGCATTTTGCTGAAAAGTAATTAAGCTCTGATTTTGAACAGAGCTACTTTGGTCTTACCTTAGTTCATAGGTTATTTTATAGTGGTAAACTAAATGATTTTAGTGAGTTAATAAAACTAATAGAAAGTATGTCCTTTAAAGAACTTTTCCTTACTTTTTTCAAAAGTGGATATGATTTGTCTACAAAGGAACTTAATTTTAATGATCCAAATAATGTGTTTATATATATTGAAAACTCTATACTATCCAGTAGCGAAAAACATAAGTTATTATATTTATATTTTCTAAAAGATAAAACGAAAGAATCTTTAGTAACTCTTTTAACAGATACTTACGAAAAATACTTTAAGAGAATTTCATCTTATATATCTCTTATTCATAAGGATTCTAAAGAAAGAATATGTAATTTAAATAAAAATGAAATATTATTTCTTCTAGGTAATTTTCAAAATCCAAACTGTAATAAGCCAAGTAAAGTAATCCTTATACCATCATACTTTTATTATAAAAGCTCTCTCTTTTCTTATGACCATGAAAAAGATACCGCTATATATTTGATTGGAACAGAACGTTTAAACGAGAAAAGAGAAATAGTAGATGTAGAAGAAAATACATTAAATATGATAAAAGCTATATCTGATCGTACAAAATTAAAGATCATAAAGACTTTATATCAAAACCCATCTTATGGCTTTGAATTAGCTAAAAAATTGAATCTTTCAAGTCCAACAATATCCCATCATCTTTCAAAGTTAGAACAATTAAAAATAGTTTCTTCCTCAAGGCATGAAAACAAAGTTTATTATAATGTGAATCCAGATGAATTACAAAAAGCAGCTGAGTTGATGTCGAAAATGTTTAAACCAGATTGAGGTGCTAATTAATGAAGAGTTTATTGAAAAATAGAAATTTTATGATTCTGTGGGCTGGATTATCTGTTTCTAGATTCGGCTATAGATTTTTTAACTTAGCAATAATGTGGTTTGTGATGCAAGAGACAGGATCTCCATTAGCTCTAGGAATGACAGTCCTTTGTTTTACCATTCCTTCTATTATAGTTGAACCGATTGGTGGGGTATTAGCAGATAAATTAAATAAAAAAAGTATCATCGTTTTAACTGATTTTGGAAACGGTATAATAATGTGCATAATTGGCTTAATGATGATTAATAACTATATAACATTAACTGTACTGCTTTTCTTGTTGGTTTGTACTTCTATATTAAGTTCACTATTTAATCCATCAGCTAATTCAAGTATCCCACTACTTGTTGACGAAGAGCATTTATCTAAGGCTAATTCAATGAATCAATTTAGTACTCAATGTAGTAATATAATCGGGCCAGCCTTAGCAGGGGTTCTCATTGCATATATAGACAATATTGGTTATTTACTTATTATTAGTAGTGTTGCATATATAATTTCTGCAATTACCGAAATTTGGTTACATGTGCCTTCAATTGTAAATGATGATGATGATGTTGAAGGGAATGGATTCATCCATAATTTTATTGAGGGCTTAAAGTACGTGATTAGTGATAAATATTTAGTATTTTTAATAATGGTTGGTGGTGTAATCATTAATTTCTTTTTAGCACCACTTAGCATCTTTTTTACATTCTTAAGTGATAATTCATTTGATGTCGGTTCTACTGGTCTCGGATTTATTAATTCAACCTTAGCAGTAGGTGCCTTAGTAGGTACTATAATAATCTTTAGTAACCTTATTAAAGATAAATATAAAATGGCTATTTTGGGCTTATCTCTTGAAGGTGTTGCTCTTTTATTAATGGGATTTATTTTTTCTTATACCGGAACCTTAATATCTGTATTTATATTAGGTATAGGGGTTTGTTTTGCAGGAGTAGGTATAAATACTCTCTATCAAACTATGATACCGAGAGATAAATTAGGTAGAGTGTTAAGTTTGGTATCCATGTTACTAAGTACATCAGTACCTCTTGGGCAATTATTTGGATCAATAGTCATTGGAAAATTATCAATTTCATATGTTTTGATAGTGTTTGGAGTTATCGTAACAATTTCCGCTTTATCATTATTTAAAATAACTAACAAAGAAGAGTATACTGGCAGAAATAAAAAAAGTGTAGGGCTATGATACATCACTGATATTATTTAAAGGAAGATAATAATATCATTAAATCAAATTTCAATCTTGGATTGATGAAAAATTTGTATCTACTAAGTTCATTTCCGTTTTAGGAATTTTAAAAAAAGAGTTTACGTTAAAGGAAGTAATATATGAGTAAATGTAAAAGTATGAGTTCTTTCGATAGGATGCAGCAATTAATTAAAAGAATTCGAAAAGAAAGCATACATGACTATGTATTATTTGAAATTAATAAAAGAGTATTTGACTGGATATTAATAGGTTTAATGGTAATCTATATTGCAATAGCAATATTTGTTATTCTTAACCGAGAATATTACTTGTGGGGGAAGTATCATCTTGGCTTTGGATTCGTTTATTTTACTAGTCTACTTATAATTCTTTTACTGTTTACTTGGGAAGACAGTAATTATGGATTGAGAGCGTATATGATGTCTTTATCTATTTTTGGTATGATTTCATGGGATTATTCAATTTTTGAATTTCGCATTTTTGCCCTGCTTTTAATTTTTATTTTTTTGGCATTTCATGTTATTCGACCATATGTACAGAAAAAGAAAAGGAATCGATTAGAAAATGAGAGAAAATTGAAGTATGAGCAAAAAAGGAGGAGAAATAGGAAAAAGAGGTGAGTTAGAAATTTTAAGTAAATAAATATAAGTAGGATAGTTGATTTAACCTGAAAGAGAGTTTGATATTAAATTAATAATTATAATGTTTTTACCGCCATCATTAAGATGGCGGTTTTTTACTCATATTATGATCTATCTTGTTAATAAAAGAAGGATTTTAATGGATAGTTTAAAATAAATTACAATATTATGATAAAAAAATTAAAGAGTCATACTTCAATATAATGTAGCAAGGCTCTTAAAAAGTTTTTTGCTGAGGGTAATTTTATATGAAATTAATTGGTTGGTGTTGTACAGATTGTGTAGAAATTTTTTTCTAGAAGAGACCAAGATAAGTTCTGAAGCTTTAGGAGATACTAAATGTCCACATTGTGGTGAATTCGATTTTACTGTTATGAATACATTCTAAAAAACAAATTAGTTATGAAACAGTAGCTTGATAGAAAAAAAGAACTATCCCTCCTAAGAGAGATAGCAGATTATTCAATGTTAATAAATTTCATCTTCTTCGAAGCATCTGAGCACAACTTTCTTTTTACAGCAACAGTCATGTTTATTATGCTTTTCATCTTCTTCGAAGCAAATTAAACGTTTTTTCTTGTGACGGCGACAGCAACAGCAACAATGCTTCTTTTTTTCAGAATGATAGTCATCTTTCCACATCATATTAACACCTCCTATTTTTGATATTTCATAGTATGCAAGAGGTGTACTAGCAGTAACGGCATCTATCAATGGAAAAAAGACTGTTTTAGAAGATTGAAAAATAGATGATATTGATGAGCGTCGGGTGCTGGCATTTTCTGAGGGATTTAAAATCATTAGCAAATACAAGGATAAAAGAGTTTTTTTAAAGAACTTTTAAGTTAACTGAAATTTGGAGGGATAAAAAGAGCCTTTACAAGCTCTAATCTATGATGGGTGTCGGATATCGGAAGTGTATACTTTCCAAAATTTATATGTTGTCCAGTTATCTTGAAAATATAATCTGAAATTTACTGTTATAGGAAAGTTAAGATGGTTCATTAGTTTCAATATGAAAGGTCACTCGCGGCTATAGTTAATAAAATGAATGAAATTCTTTGTATCGAATCCTTTGTAACAGCTTTTAATAAAATAAGAAACACAATAAAAATTAACGGATCATCCTTAAGTAAAATAATTACAAAAATATCTAATATTGAAATAATTGACTCGGTGGCAGTATTTTCAATTCGATTATTCATTGAAATCCCCTTCATTTTTTTGTTTTAGTATATTTCGCAATTTGAATAATGTGTGTTTAAAAAATATTTGTATTAAGTAATTCGAAGATTGTATAAAACAAAATGAATAAGGAATTACCTAAAAAAAGAAGAGCCCGTACAAAGGCTCTTTAAGTAGAGGTATAAAGTTTGGAATAAACAATCATCCATGTATCGTATGATTGATTGCTTCAGAAGATTGGACGATTGCCTGTTTTAAAAGAGAAAAGCCTTTTCAGGCTCCCATCCTAGCATGGAGAAAAACAAATGTTCTCACTTTATATTATGTGGTTTTATTAAGAAGGTTTGGGCTGGTGTTGGAGCAAGGTATTATCCAAGAGGTCGTTCCAAAGGTGAGCAGTACCTTGCCCAACAATTTTATTATACGTCTGGAAAATAAAAGCATCCATTTTAATTAACAGGATGATAGAACATTTTCCTTGAAGGAAACTCATTGTGTAAATTTTGTAGCGAAAAAAGAGCCATAGAGGCTCAAAAGCAAACTGGTTAGGTAAAGGATATTCAGGTCGATTAATTATTTACTCTCATAATGGGCAGCTTTTATTACTTCAACTTTTTTATCAGCATGTGCAAGTGAGGACATACCTAAAATAAGTGCAGAAGTTAAAAATGCTATAGCAATCCATTTTTTCATTTTTTCACCCCCATTTGTATGTATTCGTTAGGATATTAACACAATGAATATAGAAAAAATGTCGAAATATGAAAAGTCAGACAATTATATTTATTAATAAACACAAGGTAGGATGTGATTCGTAAATGACAATCAGAGAATTAAGCATATTAAAAGCAGCACTAGAAGGGGATATACAAAGGCAAGAAAAAAGCCCAAATGCTCATAGAAAAGATTTTAAAAAGTGGCTGGACGATTCAAAGAAACTTCTGAGAAAAGTAACACTTAAATTGTCAGAGGAAGAAGCAAAACGCTTTTTGAAGAAAACAGAATAGGTAGGAGGAGTTAATTTGGAGGATAAATTACAATATATCAAAGATCGATTGGAAAGAAATATGAAGTGGAAAACGTACTTTGATGGTAAATGGGTTGACAGTGTTGTTGGAGAGTACACTCATAAAGACGTTAAGTGGATAATTGATAAAATTGAGCAACAGCAGCAGGAAATTGAACGGCTGGAAAGACAAATAGAAAAATCTCTGGAATACGGAAATCACGACTTTACGCCAGATGACATTCAACCACTTTAAGTAAACACAAGATAGAAGGACTTAAACAAGGCGATGATGAAGAAGAATTTTGATGATCTTCGCCTCGTGAATTGAGTTAATAATACTTACCTGGCCATTTCTACTGGACAGTTTGCTCCTACGCATAAAGTTTGCCCTGTGGATGCGAAAGCAGGAGCAACTAATGTGAATGTCAAGAGTGTAACAATGCCCAAGCTACTTAGTATCTTTTTCATTTGTATCCCCTCCTTTTGGATTAATCTGTAAATATATTAATAAAAAAAGGAAATTGATAATTTTTGTTAATTGTTAAAAATGGTAATTTATTACTAACAGCAAACACAAGATTCAAGGAGTGGATTTGTTGAATAACGAGACATTAAAAATGCTTTGCCAAGGTATATAGATGGTTTTAATGGTGATAGCCGGATGTAAATCAGTAGTAATTTTCATTGGATATATAAAAGGAGATATTATTGTTTCGGAATTTCAAATCGCGCTTGCTTTATATCTTTTGGCTATGTTTTTCTTTCAGACTGCAATAAAGAAAGATAAATGAATATAGATTTAAGATAAAAGATGACTTTTATTAGAAAATAGGCATTTATTTTAGGGGTTAATATGGACGAAAAGCAAAAGATCCTTGCAGTTGTAAATAATAAACAATTAGCTTCGATTATGAATAATACGAAATGGCAGCAGCTGCAAAAATTAGTGATTGACACATTTTCATTCATCCCCGCCTACCAAGTTTAGTATGTATGAACATGGTATTTTTCAGCAGCTTCACGTTGATAAATGCGTATTATTACTGCGAACCAGTCCTATTTCAGCTACTTCACGTAGATAAAATGCGTTCTATCACTATGTAGAATAATCCCTTAGTAGCAGTTAAATCTTCAGCAAGAAAGGTGTAGGAATTTTGTACTTACAAAAAGAATTTTGTGAGGGAATTGCTATTTAGGAGGGAGTATTTGGCAGCCTAAACGAGATTCATTGTTAATCAATTTTTGAATTTTGTTTATAACAGAGAAAGAGCATAGTGCCCCTTCAACCATCTTTGTTAATCAATTCCTTTAGAAGTTCATTTGTTTCTCTTTTATCTTATTTGATTCTTTAAATAGCTTGTAAAACTTAATTATCACAAAAATGATAAGTACTGCAGGGACTATGTAAGAAATAATTGCCCATATAGGCATCACAATGTTTAACCACATATCAGTAGACATAAAATACCTCCTTAGAAAATGACTTATTAGTAAATTTCACCTTTTGCAGAGAGGATAGTAAACAATTTTTTAAACTGTGAAATACATTTCTATAAAAAAAGAAAAAGCACTCTTAGTCGAATGCGTTTTCTAATCTTAAGCCTTTAAATCTATTGAATTACCTAAGGCTGGATGTGGAGCTTCTAACATTTTAATTAATTCAGCGCTATTTTGCTCTGTAGATTCTAAAACTTTTTTGGTTAGAGCAACACTGACACTTTGGCTAAGTGAAGCTCTGTTCATTGCAATTGATAATGCTGCGATATCCATAATGCTCACCTCTAATTTATGTATCGGATTGTTTTTCGGAAAGTTAATAAGCAGGTGGTTAATTAATGATTAAGAGGAATGGATTACCAAACAATGGGCTGAGTATAAACATTCCAATTAAAACACCAACAATAAAGAAAAGTGAATAGTTTAGAAATTTTTTATTCATATCCTTTTTTTACACATCCTCACTTTATAGCTATTTAATATATTCTTATACACAAATCATCCTTTGTTTATACGAAAATGCGGAAAATTAAATTAAGATTTTGATAGAAGGAAAAATGACTTTTCAGTGATTATTATCATTTAGCCTATATATTCTCAAAAGAGGTAATATCCTAGCCGAGAAAGAGAAGAATTATTGAATGTGTAATTTTTAGCTACAAAACTGTTCAGTCTTTCTCGTAAATACCTAGTCCTCAGCTAATAGCTTCCTCAAGTTGACAACTCCTTTAACCTAACCAATTTAATGTAAATTAAGATTTTAGGTAACCGGAACAGGGCAAATGTGTGATGACACTTAATTAATTCTACCTTACTCCTTTCTTAATATTTTTTAAATTTTCCACAACTCTTCGTTTCAATTGCAGCAAAAGTAGATGTTGAAACAGTAAAAGTTAATAAAGTAATTAATCCAAGCTTTAATAGTGTTTTTCTCACAACGGCACTTTATTTTGTATGAATATGTAAATATATTAGCAGAAAATGTAAGAATGGTAGATGGGAATGGAGTTAAAATTTAATATGTGCCACCTTTTACTTCTTGTTACATATTCATGCCCTTTTAATATTCACTGTTAAAATTACTTTTTTCTATTAAAAATTCTTCATTTGAGCTTTTTAAAACTATATCAAAATTTCGATGATAAGGATGCATAAACAACTCATATTGAATTCTTCGCTCTTCATGAGATTGTTTTAGATAATGAATATCTGTGTCTCTTTCAGAGACATCTCGAACAGACCTTCTATCAAACTCTGTTTCTCCATCAGTATACAAGTAAATTTTTAAATCAAATAAATTTGGATTAATAAATGCAACGCTCATGCCTTCTACAATATTCACCTTATTTTGTGAAGAAATTAAAGTGCTCTTATTATAGTGCGTACCGATTGTATAAAAGTTCAAACCATATTTAATCATAGATATGTCTCTCTCTAAGGCTGATAAATTATGGGCAGATGGATGACAAGCTGTCATTTTATAATGATGGTTTTTATTCTTATATTTATAATTTAACACCGTGTATTTCCTTAAATTAGATCCAATAATATATGGATCAGTATTAATATAATTCACTTCTTTATGTCCGATGAGCTTAGCAAGCTTATTTGCAAATGTTGTCTTGCCAGACGCTCCATGGCCAGAGATGCCAATGATAATTTTTCTATCTTCAGTTTTTATTAAATTGGCTATATCATTGAATATCTTATCCATATATCATTCCCACTTCCGTTAAATAGTTAGTAATCATCTTTCTTATTATGGCCTAACTAATTATTTCAAGATGTACAATATAAATTCCTCCAAACTCTACAATCTGCCTGGCAAAGTTCAGAAATAAAGTGATTGCTACTATAATAGAATTTTGAAATAATTGTGATTAAAGGGGGAGTATTATTGATAATCAGTTACCCTTTACATTTCACATAGAAAGGAAAATCACATGATATTTACTTCGCAGTACCGTGATCATCTACGTTCTGAACTAATAGAAATTGCCCAAAACGACCCCCGTATTAGTGGTGCAGCGCTTACGGGTTCGGCATCAGTAGGTAAGGAGGATCGATGGTCTGATATTGATCTCTTCTTTGGAATTAACGAAAAAATGTTGCAACAGACTTTAACTGATTGGACGGAAATGATGTATCGTAAACATGATGTAGTACATCACCTTGATGTGATTTCAGGGGCAACGATCTACAGAGTATTCCTTCTCCGGAACACGCTGCAGGTTGATCTTGCTTTCTCTCCTTCTTCGGAATTCGGTGCTCGGGGATCTACCTTTAAGTTGCTATTTGGAGATCCAGTCGAGGAAGTTCATCCTACCTCTAATCAAACGGTGGAGTATTTGATGGGGTTAGGTTTTATTTATGCACTGCATGTGAGAGCATGCATCCGGCGAGAACAGTGGTGGAGAGCGGAATATTTTATTAGAGGTGTCCGTGATACAGTACTAACTTTGGCTTGCATGAGATACAACCTTCCTCTATCTGAAGCACGGGGGATAGATCGTCTGCCGAAGGAAGTCATCGCTCCACTTGAAAAGGCTTTTGTTAAAGAATTAAACGCCAATGAAGTCTTGCGTGCATTTAGGGCAACCATAAATGCTTTCCTCATTGAACTCCAAACGATCGATGTAGCGTTAAGTAACCGGATTGCGGAAACTTTAATGGAAGTGGTAGAAACGACTGTGACAAACAAGGCGTAGCCCCGGCAAACTATCTGAAGTCATCTGGTTCATTCAAGCCGTTTAACAAATTAATTGGCAGCCTCGGATAACAATAACTGGGTGAGCAAAGATTTTGAAAAATCCTTTTTAAAAAAGAGATATTATAAGGATAAGCATAATTCCCAAAGAGCGATAGAGGCTCTTTTTTTATAAGTTCCTAAAAATCTTTAATCTTTAATACAACAGACTTAAAAAAGATCATTGGTTGTAAAGATGCTTTTTAATGAACACTACCAAATTTTATCTAGTGCAAAAAGCATGGATAACATTTATGATAGGATCGGGAGAATAACAACTTATGAACGGGGGTCTTCAATGACATTTAAGAAAGCAAACTTTTCTCTACTATTAATTCTCTTTACTATCGGAAACTTTGTTCAAATCTTCACAGCCCTACAATCTTCGAATTCATCCTACTTTATGTGGCATTGGAGTTTACTAACGGTCAGTGTGATTTTAATATTATTATTATCACCAAAATGGTCATTTATTAGCATTACCATGCTGGCTTTGTTATACGGTTTATATTTATGCCTTTTAGGTTATGCACAAACAACCGATGTGAATCAGCTTTCTCTGATTTTACTTTATATCTCCTATTTATTATTTGTCATTCCTCTTATCTTAATTAGACATATTTTCTTTCATACGAAAAATGAATTATCTAATTTAAAAAAGGAAATTGAGTCATTAAAAAAGTACATTGATCCGAATGGAAAAATGCTGACAAAACAAGAGTTTGTTGAGCGTAGCACAATCGTATTAAGAGGAATGAAAAGGAGAGAAGAACAAGGATATTTATTAAAGGTTTCTTTAAAGGTAAATGGTATAACAGATCAAGCTTGGAATGAGTTGATTCAAAGAGTGATTGAGGATACGATTCGAAGCGATTATGATTTTTTTATGGGTTTTGAAAACAGTGTGATTGTATTTTTACAAAACACACATAATCAAGGTGTTTTGAAATTTCAACAAAGACTGATTGAAAACTTAAGAAAAAATATTAATTTTATTCAGCCTCCACTTCAATTTCAGCATAAGCTGATTGAACAATTTGATGAGGATTTACAAGTATTCATTCAGGAGGAGACTTAATGATGAATTTTCTACTAATCGTCATTATGACTTTTTTTTGGTTATTACTTGTTTATTATTCTATTCTACTGTTAGCTGGTGTTATCCATCGAAAAAAGGAAAATCAAAGGACGAGAGCTAAGCTGACTTATTATCCTTCTGTCGCTGTGCTCATTCCAGCTCATAACGAAGGTCTGATTATCAAAGATACACTAAATGCAATGATGAGGTTGAATTATCCTGGGAAAATAGATGTTTATTTACTTGATGATCAATCAGAGGATCGAACAAGTGAAATTGGAAAAAGCTACGCCGAGATGTTTTCGCGAATTCATTATATTTGCGTACCTCGTGGAGAGCCTAAGGGAAAATCACGGGTGCTTAACTATGGCTTGAGCATAACTGAGTCAGAGTATTTTATTGTTTATGATGCAGATAATCAGCCAGAGCCCGACGCCATTATGAAGCTAATGGAGATCTCTGAGCAGACTGATCGAGCAGCAGGTGCAGTAGGTTATGTAAGGACCATTAATCAGAATAAGAACCTACTCACTAGAATGATTTCTATCGAGTTTCAAGTATTCCAGCTAACGATGCAAAGCGGAAGATGGAATCTATTTAAGCTTGGTTCGCTGCCGGGTACAAATATGTTGTTAAAGCGGTCTATTATTGAAGAGCTAGACGGCTATGACCCGTACGCGCTTGCCGAAGATGCGGAATTAACGATAAGAATTACTCAACGTGGATACTTGCTACCAATAGTTCCAAATGCACAAACATGGGAACAGGAACCGGAAGATTTAAAAACCTTCTTAAAACAGCGAACGAGATGGCTGATTGGGAATATTTATTTGTTAGAGAAAAGCTTGAAGAGTATTCAGTTTTGGAAGGGAAAAACTTTCTTTCACAGCATGCAGCACCTATTAACATACTTCGTCTTTGTATTCTTTTTAATAACATCTAATGCATTATTTATACTAAGTATATTCGGTATGGATGTACCGATAATGGCAGCACCGTTACTAATGATATGGTTTATGAGTTATATAGTATATTCAATGCAAGTTATTAGTAGTTTAGTAATGAATCAGCAAACGAATTTATACAGCTTATTTGTAGGTGCGATTATGTATTTCACTTATGCACAATTATTTATCATTTTGCTTGTTAGGTCATTTTCTATATATGTATGGAACCGTATAAAAGGATCGACCATTGGCTGGGACAAAACAAAACGATTTAAGGATGCCGACAAGAAAGAAGAGGCGGCGTAAGAGAAATGCGAAAAGAACATGGCATATAAAACCTGAAAAAATCTTATAGAATGTTAAAAGCTATCTAAAATAAATAGATAGCTTTTAAAGGTTACTTCTTATTGTCCCAGGTGTATATTTATGAGCATGCCTGCTGTTAACTGCCTTGGCACTTCTAATGCCGAGGCATTTTTATTGATGTAGAAAAAGTGTTTGTGAATCAAAGTAACTGTAAAAAAAGCTTACTAGGTATTTAACGTTTGTGCATAGGCTATTTGAATGATCTCTTTCATCGTTTCAATATTTAAATCTTCTATTTTCTTGAAGCTAATGCTGCTAGCGCCAATTCTCACTTTGCCCAATTTACCAGCATATTTTTTTACAAGATATTGTTTGCCATCAATCGCGTTAATGTAATAGCTGTAATAATTTTTTTGTAATGCTACTCCAACCATAAACCATTCGACCTGTTTTTTATCGGACCTTTTATATTTGAAATCTCCATAGCCAATTATCGTTTGTTCAGAGCCACCCCAAAAAGTGCCTTCCCATATTGATCGTTCACTTTCTCCGAAAATATCTACAACAATTTGATTTAATGTTTGTATCGTCGCTCGTGATTGTTCAGGGATCTGCTGTAAGTAATCATCAAAGCGTTTATTCGTTCTTTCCATTTTGGATCTCCTCTTATTCTTAATAACTGTTACTATAGCATATAAATTCAAATGCTACCTCAGCACCGGTTTTTTTGTCAAAGATGTAATACCTTCCAATGGAGCACCTCTCATTTAACTATGTAAAAACGTCTCAGAATTCGTTCATTTAATTGACTAGAACGATAGCTAGTCAAGAATATAATAATTTGATACAAAGAACATATTACATAACTATATTCAGCATCACCATCAACAATAAAGCTAAACCAATCAGATGGTCGATTGAAAAAAATGGTAATCAAAAAGCCGTCGGGATTGACGCAAAAAAAGTGAAGAGGCACAAAAAGTGATCAAACTGACGCAAAAAAAGAGAGAGAAGGCGCAAAAAGTGATCGGACTGACGCAAAAAAGAGAGAGAAGGCGCAAAAAGTGATCAGACTGACGCAAAAAAGAGAGAGAAGGCGCAAAAAGTGATCGGACTGACGCAAAAAAGAGAAGAGGCGCAAAAAGTGATCAAACTGACTCAAAAAAGAGAGAGAAAGCGCAAAAAGTGATCGGACTGACGCAAAAAAGAGAAGAGGCGCAAAAAATGATCAAACTGACGCAAAAAAGAGAGAGAAGGCGCAAAAAGTGATCGGACTGACGCAAAAAAGAGAAGAGGCGCAAAAAGTGGTCGGACTGACGCAAAAAAGTGAGAAGAGGCGCAAAAAGTGATTAAACTGACGCAAAAAAGAGAGAGAAGGCGCAAAAAGTGATCGGACTGACGCAAAAAAGAGAAGAGGCGCAAAAACGGATCAAACTGACGCAAAAAAACAGAAGAAGCGAAAAAAGGGTTTATTCATGCGGCTGTGATGGAATAAGAGTATCAATAGGCATTTAAATACATCTAGGAGGATTGATGATGGAACAGATGAAGATGGTAAACAACTTAGCGCAAGAGGTTCTACCCAATACTGATATTGTAGTATTTGATGAATTAAACAAAAGGATGACATTAGATAGTTTTGAATTTGTTGTCACTGGCAGCAGCTCTACAACGTTTCCTGTATTGCATTTTACTAGTAATAATTCTAACAACTTTACGAACCAAATTTTTCATACCATTAACCCATCAGGAACTAGATGGTATGCAACGCCTACTAGATTATCTAATGATGGCAGCGCCTATTTTGAAACAATGGCATATGATACTGGAGCAGGCTTATATAAATTCAATTTGAAAACGCCTGTCATTTTACCAAATGGGGGCAGATTAGCTTTTAGAGCAGCTTCAGGCTATGGAGGCGGAGATATGGTATTATATAAAGCCATCTATCGGGTGGAGCAATAATGGCAATGATTAAATTTCCATATCAGTTAGAAGGAGAGGTAAGGTTTGAAAGTTATCCTCAAGTATTAAAGAGGATAAACAGCTTCTCAAACGTCAGGAATATCGGAAAAGATGAGAGCGGTCAGTACGATATGAAAGTGATCGAAATGGGGAATGCGATTAAACCAACGCTTTTAGTGATTGCTAGTATGCACCCTCCTGAATGGGCTGGAACTCAATACAGTCTTTCATTCTTTGAAATGTTACGTGATAGAACTTTTCCAGATAAACAATTTAGAGATAAGCTGCTAAGGAAATTTCATCTTGTCTATATACCAATTGTTAATCCATACGGCTACAACCGTTTACCAAGCCCGCTTTCTAGAACAAAAGGAAGATATAATGTTAATGGAATCGACCTGAATCGAGATTTTGAACACTTTACTCAAGCTGAAACAAGAAATGTAAAAAGTGTAATGGATGAATTTAGACCGTTTGCGTTTCTGGACATACATCTTTTTGGTATTGAAATGGAGGGTACCAATAATAAAAATCTAATCATAGGAAATGGTCAGAACTCTACAAATATATTAAGAAAAACAATTGCTGATTCATGGAGAGTTGGTAGCGATAATGAAGCAGTAACAGAATGGCCTGGTACTTCTACATTAGGAAAAGGATTGGCTAGAACGTATATGCGTGACTTATCGAATCCATATACAAACACTACACTATCATACATTACTGAGATGATAAGGCCAACTGATACTCATCCAGACAATCCATTATCATACAAACAAATGTATCAGTATGGAATATTGAGTATATACTTGTTTTTTAAATCATCTATGGATTATTTCTACAGAAGAAGACAATAAAATGACATTTTACAAGTTTACGCAATTAAGACAAACCTTCATGTCTTAATTGCGTCTATTAGTTAAACAAAAACCGGTAAAGTAAAGGCTCCCAAAATCCTTACACAGATCATATCAACTGCTTTATATTTTTTTATAGTTTACAAGAGTAGAACAATAATTTTTTATCATAACTATTTAAAAAATTAATTGGATGAAGCTCTACAAATTTTTTGTCCAATCAAAGGGTTAAAATCAAATTCGGGATGATGATAGCTTTTCAAAGCAATGCTTAACACCTTTATTTCAGTTCACCTTTTTCCAGACACTTTTCTAAATCCCTATTGACAACAAAGACTTCTATCCGTTCGCCCATCTTTGTACTGATATCACTGTGACTAGATAGCACTTGGCATTTTGTGTATTTTTCTACAATTTCTTCAAAGGTTTTGCTGTAAATCTCACGGAGAACTTGACGCATTTGTTTTACAACCCTTTTTCCTGTTTCATGCTCTACTAAATGTTTTTCTTCCACGGTTAAAACCCCTTTAAATCGAACGATGACCATGTCGTGAACGATATAGGTTTTTGTTTCCTGTGGCCCTCTGCCGATTAAATCCCTTTGCTGTTTTATGAAAGCTTCACTTATTTCAGCCTCTAATTTTTTTTTATAAATAGTCATCTTATTCTCCCTCACAATCTTCAATTCTGAATTATCTTACTTTGAAGTGTTTATTTTTGTCAAATTCAAATGTGATTATTTTGAAAAAGTTAGAAAAACAAAGAAATAGTAAGTATATATTATAAAAACATATAATTATCGGAGAATTCAACTGTATATTAGCTTAAATCGGTCTATTTGAGGATTTGCATTTAATTTTATAAGGAAGTACAATAATGCTCATAATAAACAAACTAAATATGACGGCCTAATCTCAAATGAGAACGGAGGACCCAATTTTATGGGGTTAATTCTACTATGTAGAAGGGATGAAATCACTCTTTCGCCATCCTACCCGCCAGCTAACTTCGTCGGCTAAAGCGAAGGAGGTCATAAGACCACCTTTAATCTAGGAGGTTTTTTTGTTGTGTCGCAGCAAAAATACAGCCTGGTAGGTAGAGTAGGTCTTTTTATTATGCCTATTTTTGAAAAGTAACATGGAAGACGGAAAGCAAAGGGAGCATCGCGCTTGCTGGGCTTTAAGTAGACCACTGTATACTTTTTCTCCAAAAAGGAAAAGAGTGTTGATTTTGATTTGTTTTTTAGTCAAAATGCTGCTTTTGCATTTTCGGGGATTTAGTAAACATTGGTCTATTTTTTTTAATGGGATTTGTGTTTGGAGGAAATAGGATGTAATTCAATGAATGAACCCAACATCATAAATTTAGAAGGAAATGATTGGCTCAATTTCATCGTTTGAAGTTTAGCTTTAGTACTGGAAAAAGCACTGTATTGATATTTAACAATTTAAAAGAGGTTCAGGTGAATTTGCTATGATGCTTAGAAAATATGCGCTTAAAATGGGAATCGGAATGATTAAATTAAAGGTTGTTGTAGAGGACAAAGAATTTTATCCTGGCAATATTATAGGAGGTCATTTTGAGCTTGAAGGCGGAATATTTCCGATAAAAATAAAAAGATATGATATTGATTTAGTGGTTAATCATTTTAGCAATATGAAAGAGGATATAATTAATTCACATTCTGTGATTTGCTCATCTATTCTAAATGCAAATGAAAAAAAAGAAGTACCCTTTCTACTAGAGATACCTTTGCAAGCTGAAACAATCTCTGGAAATAAAAAATATAGTGTAATTGCCAAGGTTTTATTGGAATATGATCAAGTTCTAACCGAAGTAAAACCAATTATAATAAAAGAAAACTGCTAAACAAAAATAAATAGGGCTCTACTTTTGAAAAAAAGTTACTCGGGGGACAGAATGCAGAGAAAACAGAAATGAGCTGTTTGCTAGGCATTACGTAGACCAATGTGTACTTTTTCTCCTAAAAAGTTGAATTTAACAGAGCATTGCTTTTTGCATACGTGATATGCGGAAAACATGCAAATCGTTCATTCAACATGGGGAAAGAGGATGCATTGGTCTATTTTTTTTATTATTAGGAGGTGATTAAGAGTGTTAATTAATTCGGTTGATCAATGAATGCACAAGGCAATTAAAGGTACCGTGTTCATTGCTAAAAAGTTGCTTTAATTGAATACCATTTAATCGTTAATTATAGGGGGTAAACAGAATGTTGGATTTTATTATGGCAGGGTTATTCATCGTACTGGTTATATTTCTTGCGGGACTTGTAAAGTGGTCTTCTTGCCACGTTGACCAAGGAAGTGAAGACCAATGATAACAGTGCTCATAGGAATCGTAATAATTATTAGTATTTATTTATTATATGCATTAGTGAATCCAGAGAAATTTTAAATTATTTTTGGAGGTAAAAACAGGTGTTTACGACTATCTTATCAATGATTATAACGCTGTTCATAGCATTGCTTTTGGCAATACCAATGGGAATCTATCTGGCTAAGGCATTTGATTATAATATCACGGGTTTAGATAAAATTTATGAACCTATTGAGAAATGCCTTTTTAAAATTGGAGGTATTAAAAAGCAGAATCAGACGTGGAAGCAATATGCCATATCTTTAGTATTGGCAAACTCCTTTATGATTGTGATTGTTTACATGATATTTAGATTGCAAGGGATATTGCCATTAAATCCAAGTAATATAGCCGGAATGGAACCTACACTTGCATTCAATACAGCGATTAGCTTCATGACTAATACTAACCTTCAGCATTATAGCGGTGAAAGCGGGTTATCCTACTTATCTCAGATGATAGGGATTCTATTTATGATGTTTGCAGCGCCAGCGACTGCGCTTGCAGTGGTAATTGCTTTTATTAGAGGGTTAGCAGGTAAAAAAATCGGGAACTTCTTTATTGATTTTATTCGAGCAATGACCCGAGTACTACTGCCCATCTCATTTGTTGCAGGCTTAATCTTTATTGGATTAGGAGTACCACAGACATTAGATCCTTCGATTACCGCTCAAACGATTGAAGGTACTGAGCAAAATATCGCACGTGGGCCTGTTGCTTCTTTTTTATCAATTAAAGAGCTTGGTAATAATGGGGGAGGATATTTTGGCGTTAATTCTGCGCATCCATTCGAAAATCCAAATGCACTGTCCAATCTTATTCAAATTCTATTAATGCTTTTGCTGCCAACAGCCATGCCATTCACGTACGGTCGAATGGTAGGAAGTGCTAAACAAGGAAGAACATTATTTATTTCAATGGCTATGATTCTCGTCGTATTCCTAGGAATAACTTTAACTAGTGAGTATCAAGGGAATCCAGTTTTACATGATATGGGTCTTCAGCAAGGACAAGGCAGTATGGAAGGTAAAGAAGTAAGGTTTGGTGTCGGTCAGTCTGTACTTTATGCGGTAGTGACAACAGCATCTGAGACCGGTGCTGTTAACACCATGCATGATACGATGACTCCCATTGGAGGCATGCTCGTATTATCAAATATGCTATTAAATACAGTTTTCGGTGGAGTTGGTGCTGGCTTTATTAACGTAATGATGTACACGATGATCGCTGTGTTTCTGTCAGCCTTAATGGTAGGTCGTACACCAGAGTTTTTAGGAAAAAAGATTGAAGTAAAAGAAATGAAGCTAATTGCGGTAACGATGCTCATTCACCCGTTACTCATTTTAGGTGCATCAGCAGTTGCTTTAATTTTGCCACAAGGAACGGAAGCAATCTCTAACCCTGGATTTCATGGCTTAACCCAGATAGTCTATGAATATACGTCATCAGCAGCAAACAACGGGTCTGGATTTGAAGGATTAGGAGATGCGACACCATTTTGGAATGTGTCTACAGCGATTGTTATGTTCCTCGGGCGTTACTTCGGTCTCGTAACGATGATGGCAGTAGCCGGTTCACTAGCAGCTAAGAGTCTTGTTCCGCAAACAGTAGGGACTTTGAGGACGGATACCGCCCTATTTGGCACCATTCTGCTAGGAACAATCTTTATTGTGGGAGCACTTACTTTCTTTCCTATCTTAGTCCTAGGGCCTGTAGCAGAATATTTAACATTGTAGTGTGGAAATGTTTAGAAACAATTATCCGAAAATATACTATAAAACCTTAATTAGGAAGGGAATAAAAAATGAAGGATAAAGCATTGATAACAAGAGCTCTATTGGATTCTATCATTAAGTTGAATCCGTTAGTAATGGTAAAGAACCCTATTATGTTTGTTGTAGAAATAGGTTTTGTCATCACTTTAATTTTGTCTTTTTTACCACAATTGTTTGGAAATAGTGGAGTTGAACCTTGGTTTAATATTACAGTTTCTCTTATTTTATTATTTACTGTATTATTTGCAAACTTTGCTGAAGCTCTAGCGGAGGGACGTGGAAAGGCACAAGCGAACTCATTAAAACAAACAAAAGAGGAAGTTATCGCGAATGTTTTAAAGGAAAATGGAAAGGTTGAAAAATTATCATCTAGCCAACTAAGAAAAGGTGATATCGTCGTAATTACTCAAGGTGAAATGGTTCCTGGTGACGGGGAAGTTATTGAAGGGTTAGCTTCGGTTGATGAGTCTGCCATCACAGGAGAATCAGCCCCAGTGATAAAAGAAGCAGGAGGAGACTTTAACTCAGTAACAGGAGGAACACTCGTAATTAGTGATGAAATTAAAGTTAGGATTACGAGAGATCCCGGTGAATCATTTCTAGACAAGATGATTTCACTTGTGGAAGGAGCAGAGCGACAGAAGACACCGAATGAAATGGCATTGAGTACTGTATTAACCAGTTTAACTTTAATTTTTATGATTGTGGTTGTTACATTACCATTTTTCACGAACTATTTAGGTTTTCAAATAGATATACCGATATTAATCGCTTTGCTTGTCTGTTTAATTCCAACAACAATTGGCGCGTTGCTTTCTGCAATTGGAATAGCTGGAATGGACCGAGTGACCCAGTTTAATGTTTTGGCGATGTCAGGGAAAGCGGTGGAGGCAGCAGGTGATATTAATACAATTATTTTGGATAAAACGGGTACAATTACGTTTGGTAATCGGATGGCAAGCGAATTTATCCCGGTAGGTGAAGCGAAAAGTGAGGAGCTTTCCTATTGGGCGGCATTAAGTTCTTTAAGTGATGAAACACCTGAAGGGCGATCGGTCATAAAATTATTAAAAGAACGAGGTACTAAGATTGATGAAATAATGACAGATGGTGGAAAAATTATTGAATTCAGAGCTGAAACAAGGATGAGCGGTATTGATTTAGCTAACGGTCGAAAGGTTAGAAAAGGGGCAGTTGATGCCATAAAAAATTGGGTAAGGTTACAAGGAGGACATATCCCGACTGAATTGGCCGAGGAAACAAAGGCAATTTCTAAGAAGGGCGGTACACCGTTAGCTGTTGCTGTTGACGATAAGGTTTATGGATTAATTTATTTGAAGGACACTGTCAAACCAGGTATGAAAGAACGATTTGAACAACTGCGCAAGATGGGGATAAAAACGATGATGTGCACTGGCGATAATCCATTAACTGCTGCGACAATTGCTAAAGAAGCTGGTGTGGACGAATTTATAGCTGAATGTAAGCCTGAGGACAAAATTGATGTAATAAAATATGAACAACAGCAAGGGAAACTCGTTGCGATGACTGGAGATGGAACAAATGATGCGCCTGCACTTGCTCAAGCAGATGTAGGGCTGGCAATGAATAGCGGTACAGCAGCTGCGAAGGAGGCAGCAAACATGGTTGATTTGGATTCTAATCCTACTAAAATTATAGAAGTTGTCTCTATTGGAAAACAGCTGTTGATGACAAGAGGTGCATTAACTACTTTTAGTATCGCCAACGATATTGCAAAATACTTTGCCATTATTCCTGCCATATTTATGATGGCGATTCCGGAAATGACAATGTTAAATATAATGAGATTAGATTCACCATTGTCAGCCATCCTTTCTGCTTTAATTTTCAACGCAGTAATTATCCCATTGCTAATTCCATTGGCTATGAAAGGCGTCACCTACAAACCAATGAATTCGAATGAATTGCTGCGTAAAAACTTAACTATATATGGATTAGGTGGCATTATTGTCCCGTTTATAGGAATTAAAATGATAGATATGCTCATTACATTCTTTATATAAATAATTGTAGAAAGCAGGTATAGATTCCATGGAACGAGTAAAAAGGTTGATGGGACCAATTATAAGAACCAGTTTTTTAATCATGATAATAGGCGGCGTACTTTACCCGGCGGCCATAACGGTGATTGCACAGGTGATTATTCCAGATCGAGCAAATGGGAGTTTAATTTATAATGGTGAAAATGAGGTAATCGGTTCAGAATTGATCGGTCAAAATTTTACAAGCGCTAAGTTTTTTCACGGTAGGGTATCGAGTATTAAATATGATGCTTCAGGATCCGGATCTAATAACTACGCGCCCTCTAATCAAGAAATGATTGAACGCTTAAAAGAATCGGCTGCAGCATGGGAGAAAGATAACCCTAATACGCCACTCAATAAAGTTCCGCTTGATTTAGTAACAAACTCTGGTTCGGGATTGGATCCGCATATTAGCCCTGATGCTGCTTACGCACAGGTAAGCAGAGTTTCTGAAATGACCGGAATCAATCAGCAAAATTTAATAGAGTTAATTAGTAAGAATACACAAGGAAAGGAATTAGGCATATTTGGAGAAGAGCGTGTTAATGTCCTAAAACTGAATCTTGATTTAGTTGAATTATTATAACGATGTTAGGCATTCGAGTAGAATAGTGTGCCTACTGAAATCTATTTTGTCTCTTACGGATCGTTGTCCGCAAGACTTCTGGGGTGATTATATTGGGAAATGACCATCCCCACTTTCGGAGAAAAACCCCTGATGAGTTTCTTGAAGAAATTAATCAGGCGAAACGGGGTAAATTTAAATTGTATGTTGGTGCAGCACCTGGTGTTGGGAAATCGTATAGAATGCTGCAGGATGCCCATGAATTGAAAAGTGATGGAGTTGATATTGTTATTGGTCTCATTGAGAGCCATGGCAGAATCGAGACGGAAGCACAAATAAAGGGGTTAGAAAGTGTCCCTTTAAAAGAAATAATTTACAAAGGGAAGAAGTTTTATGAATTAAATGTGAATGAAATTTTTATAAGAAAACCGGAAATTGTAATTGTGGATGAACTAGCACACACGAACATAAAAGGTTCCCTGCATCCTAAACGGTATCTGGATGTGGAGGATTTGCTTGAGGCTGGCATTAGTGTATTTTCTGCTGTAAATATTCAGCATCTTGAAAGTGTATATGATATTATTCAGCAAATTTGTGGCATTAAGGTAAGAGAACGATTGCCTGATAAAATTTTCCATATTGCCGATGAAATTCAGTTAATTGATGTAACTCCAGAAACATTAAGAAAAAGATTGTCGGAAGGAAAGATCTATTCATCCAGGAAAATTGAACAGAGCCTGAATAACTTCTTTACAACAGAGAAATTGTCTGCATTAAGGGAGCTTACACTTCGTGAAGTAGCGAATGATGTGGACGAAAGAATAGAAAGAATTACTATGGAAGGTGAATATGGTTCCATTGGAATACTTGAGAAAATACTAGTTTGCATTCATTATGGACCAACAGCTGAAAAGCTTATCCGAAGGGGATGGCGAATGGCTCAGCGCCTAAAGGCAGAGTTATTTATTCTAAATGTTTTGCCTGATGAAAATCACATTGTTCACTTAGAAAGAGAAAAAAAACTACGAGAATGGAAGATCCTTGCTGAACAATTTAATGCCACTTTTATCATTGAGAAGCAGGGAAGGTGCAGTCCGGCAGAGATAATAATTTTAACAGCTAAAAGCTTTCATATTACTCAAATTTTACTTGGCCAATCAGCCAGAACAAGATGGGAAGAGATATGCAAGGGGTCTATTGTGAATACGATAATGAGGAAAACTTCTAATATTGATATTCACATTGTGGCGGACAGCAGATAAGTGTACTATCTAACTGCTTTAAAATAAAAATACTAAAAAATGCGAAAAATATGTATTAATAGCCCTTATTGCCTGTGCAAAACCTCCATGCAATCTAGCATGTTGTGGAATTAGGAGGTGATTTTATAGGTTACGAATAAGAAAACAGTAACTATTACAGAGGTTACAATGAAGATTCCGGATAAGATGATAACGGTTATGGCCGCAGACGTGGCTGTGGATGCTTTGGTTTCGGATTTTGTGGGTGTAATAGAAGAAGAAATCGTGACAAGAAATTTTTCTAAGTTGTTATGAAAATAACTCCAGAAATGAAGGCAATTCTAATTACGACAACGTTTATTAATTAATAAATGATAGAAAGGGAAGCGATGTGCTTCTCTTTCTCGTTATCGGTTGTTAAGCAATTGATGCAGCTCGACATTTTCTTATGTAACAAGCAAAGCAATATGATAAAATTGGAAAAGCTTTTATAACGAGGTATTTAGGTTTAAAGCAAGAAAAAAGATGCAAATCTATACTGCATCTACAAGAATTATATTTGAATTTTGAATGAGCAACGGTTTTAAAGCTAATGTCAAAGGTAGAACAGGTGGGTATTTATGACGATTCGGAACTCCGCAAAAGCGATAATAATTAACGAAAACAGGCTATTACTAACAAAAAATAAAGATAATGAGGGTGTTTTTTATCTTTTTCCTGGCGGTGGGCAAGAGAAAGGCGAAACAATTCATGAAGCTTTAAAAAGAGAATGCATTGAAGAGGTTGGAATACAAGTAGAAATAGGAGAGCTTCTCCATATTCGAGAGTATATCGGTAAAAATCACGAACATTCTTCATTTGACTATGATGCTCACCAAGTTGAATACTACTTTGTTTGTCATCGTAAAAATGGGTCAGATCATATTGAAGTACCTACTAACCCTGATAGTCACCAGGTTGGAGTAGAATGGATACATATGAACGATTTATTTGAATATAGAATTTATCCGAAAAAACTAATAAAGTATATAATAAAGTATTGTAGTAATGAAAAGTCTCCAGTTTATTTAGGAGATATAAACTAGCGATTTTCTAAATGATGAGGCATTTCTTTTTTTATGTCTTTTAAAATTTGATTTATATGCGTTAAATCATGGACTACCACGCAGAAATTAGCTCTCTCAATTTAACAGCACCGAACTCAGGGTGCATGCCTGTCAATTCAAGCTGTGTTTCAGAATCAACAAGAATTTTAAGGTTGTTTATATTTTGAATTCTTATTGATTTGAATGCAGATAACATTGGGTCAAGCATTCTATCTGGCTTGTTTAAGTGCGCGTATCGATTAAAAAGATGGAAAGATTGATTTTTTGTCTTCCAGAATTGCCTCTATTCTTGGGATCCAATTATTTTTTTCACACTCTATTAGATGCGCAATCACTTCAATGGCATTCCAACTTTCCTCTCCTTCATTGCCATTTATCCATTCATCTGATAAGCCCGTTAAAAAATATTCAATCGTATTAGAAGTCCGATCTAAAATTTCTATCGCTTCTTTCAAGTTAAAATTCATATAATTTCACCTCTTCAACAAGTTTGTTAAATATATTCTTTAGAAATCTCAAAAAGCCTTTTTAAAGAAGAAGGAAAAGAAACTACAATCTAACCATTTGTAGAAAGGCCATCACAATTACGTAAGGCTGTTAATGTGGCAAGAATAGTGTTTCGTCAATAAAAACCGTCAAATGACGCAATTAATGTTTACCGATGGTATAAGTAATATGAGAAAATGATTTGATAAATAGATTTCAATGGAATTTTTGTGTTTTTTCATCTATACATAGAAACCAGAAAACAACCGGAGCTATTGATCAATGAAGCATACTAAGTAAGGAGGGTATTTTATATTTCTAGAAGGGAAAAGAGCAATGGATGTGATAAACAGAGCATGATGAAAGTCGTGGATATGGTTACCGAAACCGGGAGCAGTGAACCTAATGGAAGAAGCGGAAGACGCAGAGGCGACTGTGTCTGTTTGGGGGATCGAGACTACTGTAAGTAGGCGAAATGTAAAACAAGTTCATCCTAATTATTAATGTTTACAAAAATATTGTGGGTAATCAACAGTTCTTCCCTGTAAAAAAATGTTGAAGAATCGATTGTAGAAAATGTGAAGGATGGTATTGACCGTTTTGATGACAAGGTTTTTTTAGCATATTCATTTAGATAATAACCTATTTATAAAGCAATTCCTTTTCAATTTCTTTATGGAATCACTTAAATAAAAATCCGTTCAATTTGAACGGATACGAAAGCAGAACTCTTTAATTTTTAATCTTTAATAAATCCAGAAACCTTAAAATCGCTTCACCACCCATTCCCGCAAATAGCGAAAGAATAAAAATGGCTGTAGGGGAATCTGGATTTGTAGTGGCGACTAAAAAAATAGAAGCCAGTCCCCCCATTAGAATATCTTCTAAGAAACCGAGATAAATAAACTTCTTTGTAACCCGTGGCTTTACAAGTTTCCCAACTCTTTTAATATGCCCTGCGACACCGACAAGTCCACCAATCAAAGCAGCGAAGGTAATGTTCATTAACATTTCAACTCCACACTCCTAAAGTCGAGATTTTTGAAAAGCGACCTTAGGTTGATTCTTGGTGTATCTTCTATTATATAACGCCTGTTAACAAAAAAGAATGATTCGAATATACCGAATTTTCAGAAATGACGACAAAAACAGGAGGTTTTCTCCTGCTTTTGCTAGATACATAATTAATGAATCTGACGATAAACACCGATGACTTTACCAAGAATAGAAACGTTTCTAAGAATAATTGGTTCCATTGTAGAATTCTCGGGCTGAAGTCTAACAAAATCTTTCTCTTTGAAAAACCTTTTCACTGTTGCCTCATCTTCCTCTGTCATAGCAACGACAATTTCACCATTATTTGCAGTGCTTTGCTGTTTGACAATGACGTAGTCTCCATCCAGGATACCAGCTTCAATCATACTTTCACCCATAATTTCTAACATGAAAACATGTTCATCTGCTGGAGCAAGCCTCTCGGGTAATGGAAAATACTCTTCAACATTTTCAATTGCAGTGATGGGTTGTCCAGCAGTAACTTTCCCAATAATCGGTACATTGACGGTACTTACTTTTGGAACGCTGGCTGCTCCTTCTAAATCCAAAATTTCAATAGCACGGGGTTTAGTCGGGTCTCTTCTAATTAATCCTTTGCTTTCTAAGCGGGCAAGGTGACCGTGTACGGTTGAGCTGGAAGCAAGGCCGACAGCTTCACCAATTTCACGTACAGAAGGCGGATAACCTTTTGCTTTTACTTCGTCTTTTATGAATTCAAGTATATCCTGCTGTCTTTTTGATAATTTCATTATCTCACGCACCTTTTTTTACATCTTTGTGTATATTATAGCATTTTTAATTTTAGTATACAAACATAAGTTCGAATTTTCATTGACAGAAACAAATGTTCGCATTATAATAAATTTATCAAATGCGAACGTATATTCTTAATTAGGGGTGCTTCAGTTGAAAAAATTGTGGGAATCTTATTCATATGCTATTATTCTAGTCGTTTTAAGTTTTGGGATGGTTATCGTGTTTGCTGCTAATACAGAGACAGCAGATGGAGCGGGATTTGTGAAAATCGTTGTTAAAGAGGGAGATTCTATTTGGAAAATAGCGAGTAAATATAGTGAAGAGCACGATATGTCCGAATCAGATTTTGTAAAATGGGTGGAGAGACAAAATGGTATTTCTTTAGGTCAAATCTACCCAGGGGATGAAATTATTATTCCAGTTAAAGATGGTATGGATTATTATGAAACGAACTTAGCAAGCTCCTATAATGAAAAGGAAGATTAATTTAGAAGTGAAGTGAGAAAAACAGTATGAGAGCAGTTATATATTGTAGAGTCAGCACAACAAAGGAAGAGCAGGAGACTTCTCTTGCAAGGCAGGAGGAGGAATTGCTGGATCTTGCCAATAGTCAGGGGATGGATGTAGTAAAGGTAATAAGGGAGCAGGCAAGCGGATTCGATCTTGATCGAGATGGGATTATTGATCTGTTAGCAACTATTAAAGATGAAAAAATAGATGCTTTGCTCATTCAGGATGAAACAAGATTAGGGAGGGGCAATGCTAAGATTGCATTATTACATTGTATCTTAAAAGAAGGTGTTCAACTGTACAGCATCTCCCACTATGGTGAATTGCAACTATCTGAGTCAGATTCAATGGTACTCCAAATTGTGGGCATGGTTGAAGAGTACCAACGGAAATTACATAACGTAAAAATTAAAAGGGGCATGAGGAAGGCAGTTGAGAATGGCTATCGCCCTGAAAAAAACTTATCAAATCAAGGAAACATGGCAGGTCGTGACCGCATTGAAGTGCCTATTGCAGAAATAGTCCGTTTAAGGAATAACCAGCTGACTTTTTCGGACATAGCTGCTACATTAAGAGGTTTTGGATACACAATATCAAAAGCAACTGTTAATAGAAGATATAAAGAGTATATTGATTCTCAAGAATCTGATTAATTTGGAATTCTTGTCAAAGCCCTCTTTTTTTAGTAATATGACACATATCATTGAATTTATGAAGTGTGAAAATAAACTTCAAATGTATAAATGTGCTTAATAAAGCGATATGGATTTGAAGTAAAAAAGGGGCTTTTTAATATGCTTTCGAAAGAAAAACTTGCTCGCATTAATGAACTTGCAAATAAATCTAAAACTGAAGGCTTATCAGAATTAGAAGCGAAAGAACAAACAGCTCTTAGAAAAGAGTATTTAGAAACGTTCCGTGCTTCAATGTTTAATACGCTTAAAGGAGTTACAATTATTGATCCTGAAGGGAATGATGTAACTCCAGAAAAATTGAAGAAAGAAAAAAATAAGCCGCTTCATTAATTTTTTTGGGGAAACTGGTGTATCTAGTTTCCCTTTTTCAATATTCACTATGTTAAAGCACATTGTTGATTCTGTTCTGTGTTAAAGCTGAAGATACTATTTATAGCTGCTATTTCGGAAGAAAGCCTTCGCCTGGAGAAGAAAATCAACAGCCGCATTTAACAGAGCTATAATATGAATAATATATATTGTAAATAAAATTATTGATAAAAAAATATTTCGTAATATTGCTTAAATATAATTTTTCTACCATTACGGTTGTATAAACGTAAGCAACTCTATTATATTTAATGTGTACGATTATTTTTGAAAGGATGTCATACATGTTTAACAAAACGGATGCACTATCAATTCAATCGATTAGAACTTTATCTATTGATGCAATAGAAAAAGCAAACTCTGGTCACCCAGGTATGCCTATGGGCGCTGCACCAATGGCTTACACTTTATGGACGCGTTATATGAATCATAATCCTAATAACCCATCATGGTTTAATCGTGATCGTTTTGTATTATCAGCAGGTCATGGCTCAATGTTGCTATATAGCTTGCTGCATTTATCAGGATATGATTTATCAATGGATGATATAAAACAATTCCGCCAATGGGATAGCAAAACACCAGGTCACCCTGAATATGGACATACTCCAGGGGTCGATGCAACGACTGGTCCTCTTGGACAAGGAATCGCGATGGCAGTTGGTATGGCAATGGCTGAAAAACACTTATCTGCTGTTTATAATAAAGATGATTTTAATATCGTTGATCATTATACATACAGTATTTGCGGTGATGGTGATTTAATGGAAGGCGTCTCTGCAGAAGCTGCTTCCTTAGCAGGACACTTGCAACTAGGTAAACTAGTTGTACTTTATGATTCAAATGATATTTCGCTTGATGGAGATTTAGATCGTTCTTTCTCTGAAAGTGTTGAGCAACGTTTTAAATCTTATGGTTGGCAATATATCCGGGTGGAAGATGGCAATAATTTAGATGAGATTGCAAAAGCCCTCGAGGAAGCACGAAAAGTTGACAATCGTCCTACAATGATTGAAGTCAAGACTGTTATCGGATTCGGCTCACCTAATAAATCTGGTAAATCTGCTTCTCATGGTTCACCTCTTGGAGCTGATGAGCTGAAATTAACGAAGGAAGCGTATGAATGGGAATTTGAAGAAGATTTCCATGTGCCAGACGAAGTATACGCACACTTCAAAAATGAAGTCGTGGAAAAAGGCCAAAAGGTAGAAGCTGAGTGGACGCAACTTTTAAGTAAATATAAAGAAAAGTTTCCTGAACTTGGTTTACAATTGGAATTGGCCATCGATGGGAAATTGCCTCAAGGATGGGATAAAGATATCCCAGTCTATGAAGAAGGCTCAAGTTTGGCGACGAGAGCATCTTCAGGTGAAGTACTAAATGCAATCGCGAACAATCTTCCTTCATTCTTTGGAGGATCTGCTGATTTAGCTGGTTCAAATAAAACGATGATTAAAGATGCTGCTGATTTTACTGCGGAATCATATAGTGGAAGAAATATTTGGTTCGGTGTACGTGAATTTGCTATGGGTGCAGCACTTAATGGAATGGCGCTACATGGCGGATTAAATGTCTTTGGAGGTACATTCTTTGTTTTCTCTGATTACTTACGTCCGGCTATTCGTTTAGCAGCCTTAATGAAGCTTCCTGTCACATACGTATTTACACATGACAGTATTGCTGTTGGGGAAGATGGCCCAACACATGAGCCGGTAGAACAGCTTGCGGCATTAAGAGCGATGCCAAATCTTTCAGTCATACGACCAGCTGATGGAAATGAAACAGCAGCTGCATGGAAACTGGCAATAGAGGCTGCTGACCATCCGACAGCACTCGTGCTTACTAGACAAAATCTAGCAACAATTAAAGGCACTGCAGCAACGGCTTATGAAGGCGTATCTAAAGGGGCATACACAGTATCTGCTGGCAAGAAAGAAGACGTGGATGCATTGTTATTAGCTTCTGGTTCAGAAGTGGAATTAGCGATAAAAGCTCAAGCTGCTCTTGCTGCAGAAGGTATTGATGTTACTGTAGTAAGCATGCCTGATTGGAGCCGCTTTGAAAAACAAAGTAAAGAGTACAAAGAGCAAGTTTTACCTAAGGGAATTACGAAGCGATTAGCAATTGAAATGGGTAGCTCTTTAGGCTGGCACAAATACACAGGTTTTGAAGGGGACGTCCTTGCAATCGATCAATTTGGTGCATCAGCACCAGGAAATAAAATTATCGAAGAGTATGGCTTCACTGTTGAAAATGTTGTCGCAAAAGTAAAAGCTTTAATCGAAAATTAATCATTTTTTTGCCGGGAAGAATGGAAATCATTCTTCCCTTTTTTGCTTTTGCTATTTTTCGACAAAAATAGTGGTTTTTTATCACATTAAAAGACAGAAAATTATATATCTTTCCTGTATACTTGAAGAAATAGGTTGTCCCGAAAGGAGAAGTTGAATGAGAACGTATCAGTTATATTTAATTGAAGAGCAATTCGCGTCTCATTATTTCGGCAGGGAACAAATGTTTTTTCGCTTGTTTCAGGAATATGAGCGTTCATCAGGTGATCTTTACTCAATACTTCAAAGACAAATTTATTTTATTACAAAAGAAATTCCTAAATATAAAGTGCAACAGGATATGTTTCAGGAATTATTAATAAAACAAGACATGGTATTTGATGAGCATGCTTATTACATATCTCAAAAAAGAAGCAACGCAAAGCTTGAAGTAGGTGATCGATTTATTACGCTGGAAGCATCGGGGAATTTTGAAGCAGAAACAATTTTTTTCGAAGTATTGCGAAAAAGTGAGTCTTCTTACTTAGCGATTGATCTTTCACATAATAGATTTGGCTGGCTTAAGCCAATAAAAGAAAGAAAATTTGTCTAAATAAGAGAAATTACGAAGCAAATATTGTATAGTATCCTTTGGTCTAGTACACTGTATGATAGACAACATGAAGGAGGAAGTAGTATGTGGATGTATATACTAGTTGGTATATTAGCATTGCTTGCTGGTGTAGCACTAGGATTTTTCATTGCTCGTAAGTATATGATGAATTACTTAAAGAAAAATCCGCCAATTAATGAACAAATGTTAAAAATGATGATGATGCAAATGGGAATGAAGCCATCCCAAAAGAAAATCAATCAAATGATGAACGCAATGAACAAGCAGCAACCAGGCAAATAACAGCAAAGCAAGTTGGATATAGCATGGTTTCGTCATTATAGTTAAAGCGATTGTGTTAATAAAATTCACAAACATCTATTTGGAAAGTGAATTTTCTCCGATTAATATTATCATAATTGCTTTAGTTTTCTTATTGCTATTCAAAAGACTATCTTTACTGGGGAAATAAACCAGTAAAGATGGTCTTTTTTATTGAGTGAAGTTTATAGACTGCAGAATTTAAAAACGTTATTATTCCATTGCAAGCTAAACTTTAGATTTCCTCCAGTTCACTCTATAAGAGAAACATTGTCAATTGGAAATGGTGACTCTAAGGCACGTGGATGTAATGGAATAAAAACTATTTAAAGCCCCTCATATAAAGGACTTTTTACTATCTAAAAATACTTTAATTTCTTTAATAGACAAACCTAATTTCTTTGCTTCAATAATTAGCTGAATCCACTCTTCATCTAGTTTAATGTTTACCACTCTCCTTTTTACAAATATTCAACAAATAGGTAAAAAGTCCTCTTTTTTAAAATGAGAAATTTTATTGTGATATAGCAAGTAGTTTAGGGTGTTAATTTTGTCTTATAACATCGTACTTTATCGAAAATCGAAGAATTGATAGATCGTAAAAAAATAGAGGTTTCTAAGCGCGGCAGTATTAATCTATGTCAATAGGAAATCGATATAAAACAACAATAAAAGAAGCGCGAGTATCCATTCGCATAATGAAACCAAAAAACAAAGTAAAGAAGCAAAAAGTGGTACAAACCGCGAAATGAAACCAAAAGGACAAAGTAAAGAAGCAAAAAGTAGCATCATATTGTAAAATGAAATCAATAAACGAAGTGAAGCAGCAAAAAGTGGTATCAGTTAGAGAGGCTAGCACAGGAATTGGCATCACTTCGCTATAATAGACATCTTATGGAGGGCTGACATGAAGAAAATAATAAAATATCTACTAATGTGTATTGTTTCACTCATAATGATTGTGCTAATAAGTTTTTTTATCTGGACTCAACAAACCTATGAGCCATCTAAAAAGCTAGATAATTTAGTTAAAGAAATTAATTACGAAGAAGACTGGGTAGTCTTTAACCCTAGAGAAAGTAAGGGTGTCGGGGTTATTTTATATCCGGGTGCAAAAGTAGAGCCTGAAGCTTACAGTTACATTGCTCAACAACTCTCTGATCAAGGTTACTTCGTTGGAATCCCAAAGGTAAGGTTGAATTTGCCAATGTTTGATAGAAATAAAGCGGCAGAATTAATAAACAAATCCGACTCAATTGAGAAATGGTATGTCGGTGGCCATTCGTTGGGCGGAGTTACCGCTGCTGCTTTTGCATCTGAACATCCAGATGTGGTGAGTGGTCTAATTTTATTAGCTTCTTATCCGAGCAGCAGTAATAATTTCTCTCAAACTAACGTACCAACTTTATCTATATATGCTGAGAATGATGGTCTGTCAACTATTGACAAGATCGAAAAAAACCGACATCTATTATCACAACAAACAGAGCTCTATGAAATAAAAGGAGGTAATCATGCTCAATTTGGTATTTATGGTCCTCAAAAAGGCGATCATAAAGCGGCAATATCAGTTAAAGAGCAACAAGATATAATAGGTAATGAGATGTTAAAATGGTTTGAAGGCCGCTAATTGCTCTCAAGTTAACCACTATTAAGGAGACTCAATATCATAATAATCAAAAATATGGAAACTTCTTTTAGGTTGCATTAGAAATGCAGGCGAAACGAATAGAAACATCGGATGAGGGCTGATTGGGCTCTCATTTTTTATTTTGAGAAAGTAGGTTAATAAGCAGGCACCATAGTTTGGTTAACACATAAAATCAAAATCAGTCCATTTCTGCTCGAAAATATCCTTCCTTGTTTTTGGAATTTTTGATAAACTATTTAAGCTAACATATGTTTGGGTGGTTATACAGATGTGGGGGTCAAAGGATGAAGGTTTTTCTGGATTTAATGTGGTTTTTTAAGCAAGAAAAACGGTCTTATTTGACGGGAATTATTTTATTGCTTTTTGTTGCGCTGCTGCAATTAGTTCCGCCAAAGGTCGTTGGAATTTTCGTTGATCATATGAAGGATGGGACGCTTACTCAATCGATCCTTATTTATTGGCTGGTAACATTAGTTATTGTGGCATTACTTATGTATGGCTTGCGCTATTATTGGCGAATTATGATCTTTGGGTCAGCTGTTAAATTATCAAGATTGCTAAGAAACAGGCTATACGGTCATTTTACAAAAATGTCGCAAGCGTTTTATCAGCGAAAAAGAGTAGGGGATTTAATGGCTCATGCGACAAATGATTTAAATGCAATTCAGCAAACAGCTGGTTCAGGCGTATTAACACTTGTAGATTCATTGGCTACCGGTGGGTTCGTTGTTATTGCAATGGCTACAACCATTAGCTGGAAGCTTACCCTTATCGCACTTCTTCCAATGCCATTAATGGCTATATTAACTAGCTGGTACGGCTCGTTACTCCATAAACGCTTTCATAAGGCACAGGAATCTTTTTCAGAATTAAATGACAAAACACAGGAGAGTGTGTCAGGAATTAAAGTGATTAAAACATTCGGACAGGAAAAAGAAGAGCTCGAAGCATTTACAAGTAAAACAAATGAAGTAGTGAAGAAAAATGTTTCAGTCGTAAAAGTGGATGCATTATATGATCCGACTATTTCCGTTATAGCAGGTATCTCATATTTTCTCTCTATCGTTTTTGGAGCAAGATTTGTGATAGCAGGGGAAATGACGATTGGTGAACTCGTTTCCTTTACCACATATTTAAGTCTATTAATTTGGCCGATGCTCGCCTTTGGCTGGCTGTTTAATATTGTTGAACGCGGTCGTGCTTCTTATGATAGAATTTCGAGCATCTTAAATGAGGAAATTGACATTGATAATAATAAAGATGCGCTGGACAATGTTCCGAGTGGCAATATCACTTATTCAATCGAATCTTTTTCCTATCCTAGCACAACGGCTCCCGTCTTAAAAAATATCCACTTCACATTAAATAAAGGCGAGACATTAGGTATAGTCGGTAAAACAGGATCAGGGAAAACAACACTGTTAAAACTTCTGCTCCGAGAATTTGATGGTGAGCATATCTATTTCGGTGGAAGAGCGTTGGCAGGCTATCAACTGGATGAACTTAGAAAAGCGTTTGGTTATGTCCCGCAGGAACATTTCCTGTTCTCAGCAACGATTGCTGAAAATATTTCATTTGCGAAAGGAATATGTACAATCGAAGAAATCTATCATGCAGCCAAGCTTGCTGCTATCCATGAAGATATTAAGGTATTTACTGATGGCTATGAGACGGTTGTAGGAGAAAGAGGCGTTTCCTTGTCAGGTGGTCAAAAACAGAGGATTTCCATTGCGAGAGCACTTATTCTGAATCCAGAAGTGCTTCTATTAGATGACTCGCTTTCAGCCGTTGATGCAAAAACGGAAGAAACGATTCTCTCATCCTTGCGCAAGGAAAGGGCAGGGAAAACAACCGTGATTACTGCTCATCGATTAAGTGCAATCCAGCATGCTAATCAAATTCTTGTGCTCGATGAAGGACAGATTATACAAAGAGGTACACACGAGGAATTGATGAATCAAAGCGGCTGGTATAAAAATATGTATTTACGGCAGCAGCTGGAACAACTCGTGGAGCATGGGGGGTAAGAAGCGATGGAACAAATGCCAGTAATTAACGGAAAGGAGCAGCACAAAATTTTGGTGCGGTTGCTTACCTATACAAAACCTCATAAAAAAGCGATAATCTTTGCATTTAGTCTGCTTCTATTAACAACGATTGGTGATATAGTGGCTCCGATTTTAGTAGGTAAGTTTATTGACGACTATTTAACGCCAAGGAATCTTGCATTTGAACCGTTATTAATTTTAGGGGCTATTTACATCTCAATACAAATAATGAACTTTTTTCTTTCCTATTTACATTTATATAAATTTCAGGAGATTGCATTGAAAATCATTCAGCGGCTAAGAATTGATTCGTTTGCAAAAGTACAATCATTAGGACTCAAGTATTTCGATAAAACACCCGCAGGAGGCATTGTTTCGAGAGTCACAAATGATACAGAGGCAATTCTTGATATGTTTATCAGTGTTCTTGTCACTTTTATTCAAGGAAGCTTTCTATTAATTGGGATATTTATTGCGATGTTTATTCTTAATGTTCAGCTTGCAGCATTTTGTTTATTCATCCTACCGCTGCTTTTCTTGATTATGTATATATACAGAAAGTACAGCTCTATATTCTATCAAGACTTAAGAGAAAGGCTAAGCCAGTTGAATGCAAAACTTAGTGAATCCCTTCAAGGCATGGCAATTATCCAAGTGTTCAGGCAGGAAAAACGGTTGCGCAGTGAGTTTGAGGAGATCAATGAAAAACATTATATGGCAGGCATGAGAAATATTAAAATTGAAGGACTACTTCTTCGTCCTGCTATTGATTTAGTCTATGTATTTGCTTTAATTGTTGTCTTAAGTTTTTTTGGTATAAGCTCATTTGATCATCCTGTAGAAATTGGTGTCGTTTTTATATTTGTCAGCTATTTAGATCGTTTCTTTGAACCAGTTAATAATATTATGCAGCGGCTATCGATGTTCCAGCAGGCAATTGTTGCTGCATCAAGGGTATTTAAATTGATGGATGAAACGGAGCTGGCACCGGCACAAAATGAAACAGTGCAAAATATAATTAACGAGGGTGAAATAGAATTTAACAATGTTAGCTTTTCATATGATGGAAGAAGAGATGTACTGAAAAATATTAGCTTTAAAGCGAAACCAGGTGAAACTGTCGCATTAGTCGGGCATACAGGCAGCGGGAAAAGCTCAATCATTAATTTAATGATGCGCTTTTATGAGTTTGGAAGAGGAGACATCATGATAGACGGAAAGTCGATCAAGGATTATTCCAAAGGAGAGCTTCGCAAGAAAATGGGCCTCGTCCTACAAGATCCATTTTTATTCTATGGCACGATTAATGATAATATAAAGCTTCATAATCATGCAATGACTGACGATGAGATAAGAGCTGCTGCAGAGTTTGTTCAGGCGAATCGATTTATTGAAAACCTTAATGATCAATATCAACATTTAGTTGTTGAGAGAGGCGCAGCTTTTTCAAGCGGGCAAAGATAACTTGTGGCATTCGCAAGAACGATAGCTGCCGATCCAAAAATACTTGTCCTTGATGAGGCAACAGCCAATATTGATACGGAAACAGAGGAAGCCATACAACTTGCATTATCAAAAATGAGAAAAGGCCGTACGACCATAGCCATTGCACATAGACTTTCCACTATTCAAGATGCAGAGCTGATTCTAGTACTTCATCAAGGAGAGATAGTCGAAAGGGGGACTCATCAGGAGCTTCTCACCCAAAAAGGGCTATACTATAAAATGTATTTATTGCAAAATGGTTCAGGTGAGGCGTTAAAGCAAGTGGTCGATCAACCATCAATAGAAGTTTGAAATCGTGCTAATATGAAAAAAGCTCCTTTTTCTTTTTCAGAAGAAGGAGCTTTTTCATATTAGCATAAGGCAGTGCATCTATTTATTGGTTTAACTGAAGCCTATTTTCGAACATTCTATTATATTCATTTAACAATACATCCAGTTCCTGACTGTATTCGATAGCAGCAGCTGAATTGAGGCCGTTTCGCATGGCAATCTGAATTAACTCTCTTCTCTTTTGTTCGATTCGTAAAAGCAATTCTTGTTTGTTCACGCACCTTAAACCCCTCTGCCTAATTGTATAGTCATCATTTTCATGATATATGGTTACTTCCGAAAAGATATTATCATCTATTATAGCGAATAATGGTAATTAATTCAAAAGAAACTTATGTCAAACAATAGAAATGATTATAGCATATCATATGAAACAAAGAATATGCATAAGCTTACAAATTTGGAGGACAAGTTATGAATTGGAAAAACACGGACACAAATTGTTCACATAGTTCAATATCTTTTATCATAATGTTTTGATAGAATGAGTATGGAAAAAAGAATGAATCTCGGGAGTTGTTGAAATGACAGATTTGAATGTGTTCATCGCCTTAGGTGCGGGGTTTCTAAGCTTCATTTCACCTTGCTGCCTGCCATTATATCCCGCATTTTTATCATACATAACCGGGATGTCAGTCGGAGAGTTAAAAAATGAAAATGCAATGCTGCAAAAGCGCAGTCTTCTCCATACTTTGGCATTTTTGCTTGGGTTTTCACTTATATTTATCGCAATTGGTTTTGGGTCTTCATTTATTGGTGGATTTGTAAGGGAGTATGCTGATTTAATTCGTCAGATAGGTGCAATTTTCATTGTTCTATTTGGTTTGATGATTATTGGAGTTTTTAAACCAGAATTTCTAATGAAAGATAAACGGTTTGAATTTAAAAATCGACCATCAGGATATTTTGGTTCAGTTCTAATTGGGCTTGCTTTTGCTGCTGGTTGGACACCTTGTTCAGGACCTATATTAGCCTCTGTAATTTTATTAGCAGCGACTAATCCGGGTTCGGGCTTGATTTATATGTTAGCTTATATTCTAGGTTTTGCGATTCCTTTTCTTATCCTCTCTTTCTTTATTGGAAAAATGAAATGGATCCGCAAACATAATGTTAAAATTATGAAAATAGGCGGCGTGGTAATGATAGTGATGGGAATTGTTCTATTCTTCGATTGGATGACTGTCATTATTTCCTACTTAACAATGCTGACTGGCGGCTTTACAGGATTTTAATGTGTGAGAAAGCGGGAGAACATCCCGCTTTTTTGATGCAGATAATTAATTTTTCACCCTTTATAAATAGTAGAAAATGCGAAATTTGTCGTTGATTTTAAATTGAATTTTCATGAAAAATTAGATATATTGAAATATGTGTTCTTCTAAAAAGAGAGAGTATTCTTGCAAAATACAATGAACTAAAAATATATGAAACCAAAATAATCGACGGTGCAAGGTTAAGGGGGAGACTTCCGTGGCAAAAATATTAATAGTAGATGATGCAAAGTTTATGAGGTTGACATTAACAAATATATTAAAGAAGGCTAATCATGAAGTCGTTGGGGAAGCTGAAAATGGCAAACAGGCTATTCAATTATTTCGCGAACTTAATCCAGATTTAGTAACGATGGATATAACGATGCCGGAAATGAGCGGTTTGGAAGCGATGAAAATTATTCGTCAAGATACGCCGGCTGCCAAAATAATTATGTGTTCAGCAATGGGACAGCAAAGGATGGTTGTTGAAGCCATCGAAGCAGGGGCGAAGGATTTTATCGTGAAGCCATTTGATGAAGTCCGGGTGATTGATGCGGTTACTAGAGTATTAAATTGAATATCTCTACATAAAACTTACGTTAAACGAAGGTTTAAGTTATAATAATGAATGATACGATGATAGAAATTATTTAAGATAAAGGATGTTTGTTTTATGGACATGGTGTTATGGACATCAATAGGGGCTATCTTCATGGCGGTTTTCGCTATGTTCATCCGGATGAAAGCTGCAAAACAACCTACCTCAGCTAAGAAGATTATTCTACCTCCATTATTTATGAGCACAGGTGCTTTCATGTTTGTATTTCCATATTTTAGAGTCACTCCTTTGGAAATTCTTGAAGCCGTTTTAGTAGGGATGCTTTTTTCAATTTTATTAATAAAAACAACTAAGTTCGAAATAAGAGAAAATGATATTTATTTAAAACGATCAAAAGCTTTTATCTTTATACTAATTGGTTTATTGCTCATTCGGATTATTGCCAAATCAATATTAAGTACATCAATTGATGTCGGCGAATTAGGAGGTATGTTCTGGATTCTCGCTTTTTCAATGATTGTACCATGGAGAATTGCCATGTATTTCAGTTTCCGTAAAATGCAACAGGTGCATTTTGGCGATATGAGTTCAAAACCAACTATTTAATAAGTCTGCCGAGGCAGGCTTATTCTTTTTGTCAAAAACGTCGAAATTAAAGCCCTTCAAAATCGAAGGGCTAAAATAGGTGCTCATATGGTTTCATACTAATGTTCTTTTGTGTCAATTTCTTTCTTAAGAACTTATGATCTTTCTTAGGTGTGGCAATGATATAGCCGCGAATGAGTATATCCTGATCAATTTGCTTCGCTTTCTCACTTAAGGCTAATTCTCCAATTTTCCCGGCTATCTTTTGCTTAGCCACATCTCTGAATAATTCGGGAACCGGGCTGACTAAGTCATCCAATAAGCGCTTTTCCTCATCTCTCCATAAGTGCTTTGTTTCATCAACATAGTATTCTTCCCAGTCCATATCAGACTTTCCATCTTCCTTAGGCATTCTTTTTAAGAATTTGCGGAACATAAAAAAACCACCAATTGACATGAAAACGATTAATACGACGACCCAAAATAAAATAAACCACAAAAACCAGCCTTCTAGCATACCTTTCACCTTCACACTTTAAATTCTGTCTTTATTATAAAACTTCTAGCAACATCAGACAAGAATAGAAGAATATTCTATCATTTAATTCGATTGAAATATTTATTCAATTCGGATTCGGAAATGACCAATCTTTCTGAGAAGTCCTCTGTTCTTAGCACGAACTCTTTAACCCCTATAAATTCCGATTCTGTAATCATATTAAATTTTGTTCCTTTTTTATATTCACCTTTAAAGTTCTTTCGCAATTGATATCTTTTCATAAATTAACCTCAAGTTTGTAGCATATCTAATCGAGTATATCATTTTTTTAGCATGCATTTAGCTTTATTTCCGTATTTTTTACTCTTGCAATGAACAAATTGCAAAGGCTTGTGATGAAAAACAAGAAAAAAGTGACTAAATATGTCCATTCCAACAGTTTAAATAGGAAGATAAGATAAGGTTTTACTTCGTAAGCATAGTAGCTTAGAATGAGAATTTGTCGTTATTTGTCGTAAACTATTTCCCTTTTTTGTAAATTTTTCGTTGCTTATCCTTTTTGTATTTTTTAGAATATACTTATATTTCAGAAAAAATATAAAAAGGGGAGGTAATAGGTTGGATAATTTAGCAAAGGCACATGAAAGCGAGAAGAACAATTACGATTACGAAAAAATTGCGAGCAGTAATGAGTTTAAAGGGCTATTGTCTGCAAAAAAGAAATTTTTAATCCCGACAGTCATCTTTTTTATGGTATTTTACTTTACGCTGCCAATCCTTACGTCATTTACAACAATCCTAAATAAGCCTGCTATTGGGGCGATTACTTGGACTTGGTTGTATGCGTTTGCACAATTCATAATGACATGGACGCTCTGCATGATTTATGTGAGAAAAGCTGCCAGATTCGATCAGTCAGCAGATGATATTATCGAAAATCATAAAGGCCAAGGAGACCAATCATTATGAGCATAATTGGATTATCATTATTTGTATTAATCGTTGCTATGACTTTAGTTGTTACATATTGGGCCGCAAAACGAACAAATACAACCAGTGAATTTTATACAGCTGGCGGAGGGCTGACCGGCTGGCAAAATGGTCTCGCCATTGCAGGTGATTATTTATCAGCAGCTTCGTTTTTAGGGATAGCGGGTGCCATTGCACTATTTGGCTTTGATGGATTTTTCTATTCAATTGGCTATCTTGTTGCATATTTAGTCGTGCTTTATATTGTTGCTGAACCGTTAAGAAATCTAGGGAAATACACGATTGCTGACATGATTAACGCGAGGTTTGAACAAAAGAAGGTACGCGGGGTTGCAGCAATTAGTACAATTACAATCGTTATTTTCTATATGATTGCCCAGTTAGTAGGGGCAGGTGCACTTATTCAGCTATTATTAGGAATTGATTATTGGATTGCTGTTTTACTCGTCGGAATAATGATGACCACTTATGTCTTATTTGGCGGTATGACAGCAACGAGCTGGGTACAGATTATAAAAGCAGTGTTACTGATGCTTGGTACGGTCATTATTTCATTTTTAGTATTGAAAGAATTTAACTTCAATATATTTAAAATGTTTGAGGAAATGAAAACGTTAACACCTCATGGAGAAGCATTTTTAAATCCAGGTGTTAAGTATACAAATGGAATAGATACATTGTCGATGATGGCAGCGCTTGTTCTAGGAACTGCTGGTTTACCTCATATTTTAATGCGATTCTTTACAGTTAAAGATGCTAAGACTGCAAGAAGCTCTGTTGTAACAGCTACTTGGATTGTAGGGATCTTCTACATTTTAACAATTTTCCTAGGTTTCGGAGCTGCGGCATTCGTTGGTTCGCAATCAATTGTTGAAGCAAATGCGGCCGGAAACATGGCTGCGCCGCTATTAGCGCAAGCTTTAGGAGGAGACTTCCTTATGTCCTTCGTTTCAGCCGTAGCATTTGCAACGATTTTAGCAGTAGTTGCTGGGCTGGTATTATCTGGAGCATCCGCTTTTGCCCATGATATTTATGGTCAGATTATTAAAAAAGGCAAAATTTCAGAGAGAGAGCAAATGCTGGCTGCTAGATATGCATCCATCGGTGTATCTGCCCTTTCAATTATATTGGCATTGTTCGCGCAAACACTCAATGTAGCGTTCTTAGTTTCTTTAGCATTTTGTGTTGCTGCCAGCGCCAATTTGCCGGTAATTATTTACACTATCTATTGGAAGAAGTTTAATACAGCAGGAGCGATATCAGGAATGGTTACAGGATTAGTTACTGCTCTAGTGCTTGTTGCGATTAGCCCAAGTGTGTTAAACCCAGTGGAAGGAGCAGCTATTCTTGTAGGCGACCCAATCTTCCCGCTAACTAACCCGGCGATCGTCTCTATACCTGCTGGCTTCCTAGCAGCATACATTGGCGCGGTTGTATCGAATAAACGCGATGAGAAGAAATTTGCAGAAGTTGCTGTTAAAGCGAATACCGGAATAAAATAAGAAAGTTTAAAAAGCTGCTGACTACTGATGGTAGACAGCAGCTTTATTACATTTTATATTGGTAAATTATTCATAAAAATTGTTAGAAAATTAAATATTTTATTTATCTGTCGGAAATGATGAATTATACTTGTGAATATAAAAATGTCATTAGGCAGGTGATGAAATGCATACGTTCGATTGGTTAAAGAATGAACATTTGCCGAATCTTCTTCTTGATTTAGATGCGCTTGATAACAACTGCAGCGAAATAGCAAAAAAGGCAAATGGCAAAAAGATAAGAGTGGCAACAAAGTCGATTCGTTCTGTGAAGGTTTTAGAGCGAATACTCTCATCAGATCCAATTTATCAAGGGGTCATGTGCTTTACTGCGGATGAAGCAATCTTTCTTGCTGAGAAAGGTTTTAAAGATATCTTGATAGGCTATCCATCCTGGGATGAGGATTCTTTGGCACAAATATCAAAATTAAGCGATGACTTAAAAGTGATTACAGTAATGGTTGATTGCCTTCAACACGTTGAATTTTTAGCACAGATTGCTGTTAAAACATCAGGCACCTTTAATTTATGTATTGATGTAGATATGAGTTCGACTTTTGCAGGATTTCATTTTGGTGTGCGCAGATCGCCATTAAAGACAGCGGATGAAGTACTGAAAGTCGTTGAACGAATTAATCAGTACGGCAATCTAAAATTCAAAGGTATGATGGGCTATGAAGCTCAAATTGCTGGAGTCGGCGATGATGCGCCATCAAAATATATAAAGAATAAGCTTGTATCAATAATGAAGCAGAAGTCAATTAGCGAAGTGGAAAATAGAAGAACGACGATTATCTCGGCTTTAAAAAAACACGGCTTTCCTCCTGAATTAGTAAATGGTGGCGGGACTGGAAGTATCACTACTACTGTGATAGAAAATGAGATTACTGAAGTGACTGTCGGTTCAGGGTTTTATGCCCCATTATTATTTGATTATTATCGTGATATGCAGTATGAACCTGCTTTATTTTTTGCATTGCCAATTGTTCGCAAGCCAGGAGATCATATTTATACTTGTCTTGGCGGAGGATATGTAGCCTCTGGTGCGGTTGATAAAGATAAACTCCCTATGCCTATCTTCCCAAAAGGGGCTAAGCTTTTGCCAATGGAAGGTGCAGGTGAAGTGCAAACACCCATCTATTACGATTTGGATGAATTGAAAATAGGCGACGCTATTATTTTTAGAGCGGCAAAGGCGGGAGAAGTGTGTGAAAGGTTTACTGATATATTATGTTTCACAGAGAATCAAATAGTTGATTGCTATAAAACCTATCGTGGAGATGGAGTGTGTTTTCTATGAGAATTCAATTTGGGAAAACATGGCGGAATTGGGCTGCGACGAGTGAAAGTAAGCCAGCTCAAATAATGTATCCAGAAACCATTAATGAAGTCCAAGAAATAGTAAGGGAAGCGAAGCTGAATAATAATAAAATTAGAGTTGTTGGAGCGGGACATTCATTTACACATTTGGCAAATACAAACGATTGCCTCATATCTTTAGATCGTCTGAGTGGGTTAGAGGCGATTGATGATGAAAACGGAACAGCAACAGTCTTTGCCGGTACGAGGTTATATGAAATCGCCGCGTATTTAGGCAATCAAGGCTATGCACAAGAAAATCTTGGAGACATCAATGTTCAGAGTATTGCTGGAGCTATATCTACAGGCACGCACGGAACAGGAAGGCAATTTGGGAATATTTCTACACAGGTGATAGAACTGCAGCTCGTCACAGCAAACGGTGAAATACTAACCTTATCAGAAAAGGAGTCACCACAATTATTTAAGGCAAGCTTAGTATCACTAGGAACGTTCGGAATAATTGTGAAAGTATCATTGAAGATAATTAAAAGTCCAATCTACTTATATAGAAGCGATAAGCTTCAGTTTCAAGAATTAGAACATCAATTAGAATCGCTTATGAAAAAAAATCGCCATTTTGAATTTTTCTTATTCCCATATTCTGATACAGTGCAAGTGAAGACGATGAATGCTGTTTCGGGAAAATCGCAAAACTTATCATGGCATAAACTAAAAACGTTGGTCATGGAAAATTATTTATTTTTTCTAATATCAGAAATATGCAGACTGTATCCAAAAAGCAGCAGCTTTTTTAGCAAAATTTCCGCAAAAGCGATTGGTAAAGAAAAGATACAGGCAAAAAGCCATCAGCTGTTTGCAACGCCTAGGAAGGTTCGCTTTTGTGAAATGGAATATTGCATCCCTATAGAGCAATTCATGCCGGCATTATTAGAGATTCGCCGAGCAATGGATGGGAAACATTTTAATGTCCATTTTCCAATTGAGTGCAGGACCGTAAAAAGCGATGATATATGGCTAAGCCCGTCTTATAAAAGAGAATCTGCCTATATCGCCTTTCACATGTATAAGGGCATGGACTATGAACCTTTTTTTGTAGAAATGGAAGAAATAATGAAGAAGTATAATGGAAGACCACATTGGGGGAAAATGCATACTAGAACTTATGAAGAATTAAAAGAAATATATCCGAAATTAAATGATTTTTTAGCATACAGAAAACAGCTAGACCCGGATGGGTTATTTGTAAATCAATATTTGAAAAACATGTTAAACATCCAAGAAGATAAGGCTATGGAAAGAACGAGCTGAACATGACTAGCTTTAAATGTATTAAGTGCGATTTCTAATGACACTTCTCCCATATCTTATTTATTTCTATGGTAAAATAGATGTATATTAATCTCTTGCTCAGGGAGGATCATTTTGTCTATCGAATTAATGAGAGAAGCAGAAGAATTTATTAAAAACGGCTACAGCGAGTTAGGAAAATCAGAACAGGAAACTGCTAATAGAATAGCAGTTGTTTTGAAGATGATATCAGAAAAAGGGTATTACACCCATACAAATGAAGAAATAGACTATGGGGCAAAAGTTGCGTGGCGCAATAGCAACCGTTGTATTGGCCGCTTTTTTTGGCAAACATTAAATATTATTGATAAAAGAAACATTCAGTCAGTGGAGGAAATGGCGGCTGCACTATTCGAGCATATAGAATTTGCGACAAACGGGGGTAAAATTCGTCCAACTATTACAGTTTTCCCTCAATCCCGGTCAAATTCTGCCTTTAGAATATGGAATCATCAGCTGATCAGATATGCTGGATATGAAACAGAAGAAGGCGTAATTGGTGATACGTCTTCGATTCAATTTACTAAAGAATGTATAAAACTAGGCTGGGAGCCAAAATACGGAAATTTCGACATTCTTCCGCTAGTGATTCAATATAATCAGGAAGAACCAAAGGTATTTGACATCCCGCAACAATTAATTGCCGAAGTTCACCTTGAACATCCTGAATATGAATGGTTTAAAGAGTTAGCGCTTAAATGGTATGCAGTGCCGTTGATATCAGATATGAAAATGGAAATTGGCGGAATAACTTATCCTGCAGCCCCTTTTAACGGCTGGTATATGGGCACGGAAATAGGGGCAAGAAATTTGGCGGATGAGGAAAGATATGATCAACTACCAATAATAGCCGAGATGATGGGCTTAAATGTAAAAAGTCATGCCTCACTTTGGAAGGATCGAGCGTTAGTTGAATTAAATACTGCTGTTTTATATTCGTTTAAGAATCAAGGTGTCAGCATAGTCGATCATCATACTGCTGCACAGCAGTTTAAACAATTTGAATTAAAGGAAAAGGATAAAGGAAGAGAAGTAACTGGTGACTGGACATGGCTTATTCCATCGATGTCTCCAGCTGCGACACATATTTTTCATCAACCATATAAAAACAAAATCAAAAAACCAAATTATTTTTATCAGAAAAAACCGTATTAATAAACATATATTATAGAAGGTTCTGAAAAACCCCGCACTTTTTCCATTAAAAGTGCGGGGTTTACTATTCACCGAGCTTTTCAAAATATTTCATCACAAGTGTTTGAAAAATATCAAGGTCGTTTTTATCGAGCTGATTCTCTTTACTTTTTAAAGTGAAAAGAGCACTTTCAATTAAAAACTTTCTTGGTCTTTTTGTATGAAGTACTTCATCCTGAATAAACTCAATCAGTTTTTGCAATGAATCATGCTCTTCAGTAGGGTGGATCGAATCAATCAAGTTTGTACAAACTTCCATTAGTTCATTTCTAAGAATCTCATCCTGATGCCCATATGTTTGCAGCCAATTGTCGATTAATGACGGTGAAAAAAGCTGATCGTCAGCATTCGACACTTCCTCAGTCATTTTAATCATCCTGGCAATACTATAGTTCACTGCTTTCGAAACACTTGATGAAGATTCGTGGAGCATGGAATAATATTTAACTGTTTGATGAAGGATACCAATAAACATTATGGAAATATCCAGTAGATAGGGCTGCTTTTCTTCACCAAAGAGATCAATAAATCGTTTATAAAACCACTGTATTTGTCTAATTTGCCCTTCGCGGATAAATTGTTTGATTTCAGGATCATCTGAAAAGAGAACTTCTTCGAATAAAGCGGCTAACTTATTTTTTCGATTCATCATCATCTGATGTTCAAGTTGAATTGTAAAAGCTTCAATGCTGGCTGGACTCTTTCCTAAAAGCAGTTCATCCCGTTCTTGTTCCATTTTATTATATGTAGTTTTAAAAATCGCGATTAATAACTCGTTTTTTGACGAAAAATAATTATAAAAGGTCCCTTTGGAAATACCTGTATAATCTAAAATATCTTGGATTGAAGTGGCTTGAAAACCTTTTTCAATAAATAATTCATGTGCAAGGCTTAATACATTAAGCTTTCTATCATTCATATAATCACCTTTAAATCATTAGGATTGTACTGCTAGTTAAATTTAATATTACCATATTCCAATTTAGAATAAAAATTAGTTAGAAACTCGAAATGTTTTTATTGCATTAGGCGGATAATTGGTATAAGATAAATTTTACGTGAAATAAGAGTATAAATAAATATACTCAAGGTATATAGGGGGAAAAAGAATGGAAGCAGCACAAAAAAATCCCGTTAAACCGCCCTATGGTTTAATAGCGGTACTAATGATCGGGGCATTTATTGCTTTTTTGAATAATACATTGCTTAACATTGCATTGCCTTCAATTATGACGGATTTAAATGTCGATACAGCGACAGTGCAATGGTTAACTACAGGATTTATGCTGGTGAACGGAATTTTAATTCCTGCAACAGCTTTTTTAATTAGGAAGTATTCGGTACGTACTTTATTTTTAGCTGCGATGGTTTTATTTACGACCGGTACATTTATTGCAGGCTTTGCTGATGTCTTTTCTATTCTATTGATTGGCAGAATGATGCAGGCGTCTGGTTCAGCTATACTGATGCCATTGCTTATGAATGTCATGCTTATAAGCTTTCCGGTAGAAAAACGTGGAGCTGCAATGGGTATCTTTGGATTGATTTTGATGGCAGCGCCTGCTATTGGGCCAACATTATCTGGATGGATTGTTGAACATTATGATTGGAGAATGCTATTCCACTTTATTTCACCAATCGCGGTGCTTGTTTTACTTCTTGGCTTCTTTTGGCTTAAAGATAAAAAGGAAAAACAAAATATTAAATTGGATATTGTTTCTTTAATTTTCTCCAGTATCGGTTTTGGAGGCGTGCTGTATGGTTTTAGCTCGGCGGGAAGTAAAGGATGGGACAGTCCTTATGTATATTTAACAATTATCATCGGAGTCATTTCGCTATTCATTTTCATTATTAGACAAAAGCGTCAAACGGAGCCGATGCTCAACTTTGGCGTATTCCAATTCCCGATGTTTGCTTTAGCAAGTATCATAACAATGGTGCTCAATATGGCGATGTTTTCTGGCATGCTGCTTATTCCAATTTACGTGCAAACCATTCGAGGAATATCACCAATGGATGCTGGATTAATGATGTTACCTGGTGCATTAGTAATGGCGTTTATGTCTCCAATAACAGGTAAATTATTTGATAAATATGGCGGACGTGTGTTAGCCATTATCGGTTTAATCATTACCGTTTCGACTACTTACTTCTTTAGCAAACTTGCTATGGATACTACCTATACTCACCTAGTTATCTTAAATACAGTCAGAATGCTTGGAATGTCAATGGTAATGATGCCTGTTTCAACGAATGGGTTAAATCAGTTGCCACCGCGTTTTTATCCGCATGGAACTGCGATGAACAACACTCTGAATCAGGTTTCGGGTGCGATTGGTACAGCATTGCTGGTTACGATTATGACGAACAGAACCACATCCACTGGTGAGGAGCTTGCTAAAGAAGCGATGATCAATAATGGCGGAGCAGAGCTAAGCGAAGCAGCAATGGCTCAGATTGGTATGGAGGCTACGCTTCAAGGGATTAATTTCTCCTTCTTTATCTCAACATTTATTGCGGCCATTGCTCTCATACTTGCCTTCTTTATTAAACGTGCAGCTCCTGCAGAGGATCCAATCGAAGTTTCAAAGAAAGAAGAAGTTAATAAAAGTAAATTAGTAGGAAATGAATAGTTGAAGAGAATTAGCGACTTTCTAGCAGAAAGTCGCTTTTTATATATACAGTTTTATGTTGAATAATCTCCACTAACATGGAATAATAAGTAGATAATATTGATAGAATTAGTCAGAATTACATAAAAGTATTTCATGGGGGAAAAATAATGAAAAAAATATACATTATTCATGAAAATAATGAATGGACAGATCACTTAACAAAACGACTTGATCAATTACAATTGCCATATGAATCATGGCATCTCGACCAAGGGATCATCGACTTAACAACTCAACCGCCAGAAGGTGTTTTTTATAACCGCATGAGCGCTTCTTCACACACAAGAAACCAAACGAGTCCTCCGATTGAATATATTCTTGAATCAATGTAATCCCATCAATTGACTCTTCAAACTCTTCACTCAGTATATAAGCTTTTAATGAGTCAACAGATTGAAAGAGTTGAACACCCAACCCTTTGCCGGCGCGATTATGCTTGGTGATAAACGGAACTGTACCTAAACGCTCAGCAGCTTGAATAATTTGATCTGTCCCGACCGCTCCAATCGTTTTCGGTGTGCGTATTCCATTTTTCGTCAGCGCTGTATACTGATTGATTTTACTTAATTCCAAGCTTAACGCTTTACTGCCGTTAAATACTTATAACTCGTGCAGAATTTGTCGGAGGAAAATTTATATATGCAGTTAAAGTCGATACATCTAATGGCTTTGAATTATGCCCTGCCGATTCTTGTCAAATCGGCGATGCATTTTGCCCGGTTGGTGAAGAAGCAATTGAAAAGCCAAAATTTGAGATTATTGATAGTGTAGATAAAAGTTTAATTGCAAAATACGAATTGTTTTTGGCTGATCAGCAAATTGATGTCGCAGGAATTGAATTCATTGCAAATGCTAATGGCGAGGCATTCACATATGATGTCAATACAAATACAAATTATAATGCAGATGCTGAGGCTAAAGCAGACATTTATGGAATGATGAAACTAGCACAATTTTTAGGGCAGGAATTAAACGAGTCATGAAAATCGGACAGGTTGAATACGATTGATTAAATAGGCGAAGCTGCTCATTGGGGGCAGCTTTTTACGATGTGTTTTTAAAGTATCAGTATCCAAGGGCTGGTTTCTTATTTTGAATCAAATCGCTTGACATTTTTCTAAAAAAGAGTATAGTTATGACCCGTGACCACTTCATTTTATGTTCTCGCATTATTCATAGATTGTTCACATTTAGGATTTAAAATAAGCAATACAGGGTATGATAAAGGGGGAAAATCCGGTAGAATGGAAAGAAAAGGATTTTCATTACCTTTTCCTTATAGAATTTTTTTAAAAGCATGTTATAATAATGTGCTAGAAGGTAGGTGCAATAATGAACAATTTTATAAAGAAAGGTCAAAATATATTGTTAGATAAATATATTGGCTTTTTCTTCGTGGCTGTATTCTTCCTTTGGATGAAAACGTATATAACACAATTGACACAATTTAATTTAGGAATTGAAAGTCCAATCCAGCAATTTTTATTATTTTTAAATCCATTGGGATCTGCATTGATTTTCTTAGGATTTGCCTTCTTTTTTAAGGGCAGAAAAAAGTACATCTCGCTTATGGTCATTTATTTTTTAATGTCATTTTTACTTTATGCTAATGTTGTCTATTATCGTTCATTTACGGACTTCATTACATTGCCGACATTAACGATGACACAAAACTTTGCAGATGTAAGTAAAAGTGTAACATCTTTGCTGAGACCTTATGACCTCCTGTTCTTTATCGACTTCATCATTCTCATTGGCCTATTGGCATTTAAATTTGTGAAAATCGAAATGAAGGACTTTGGACGCAGAAAGATCGTTGCGGTATTTTCTTTAGGATTAGCAATTTCATGTGCAAACTTAGGACTGGCTGAGGCTGATCGTCCGCAATTGTTGACTAGAGGATTTGACCGGAACTACATTGTGAAATATTTAGGTATGTACAATTATACGATGTATGATGCTGTTCAAAGTACGAAGGCATCAGCACAGAGAGTTATGGCCGATAGTAATGATACAACTGAAGTCATTAACTTTACACAATCTAATTATGCAGAACCAAATCCAGAAACATTTGGAATTGGCAAAGACATGAACGTAATCTATCTACACCTTGAATCAATTCAAACATTCCTAATGAATTATGAGTTACATGGCGAAGAAGTAACGCCATTTCTTAATTCTCTAATTGAGGAAGAGAATACAACTTATTTCGATAACTTTTTCCATCAAACTGCACAAGGTAAAACAGCTGATGCTGAATTTATGTTAGAGAATTCCTTATACGGATTACCGCAAGGATCCGCTTTCACGATGAAAGGCATGAACACGTATCAAGCTGCGCCGGCTATTCTAGAAAATCACGGCTATACTTCTGCTGTATTCCATGGAAACTCAGGAACATTCTGGAATCGGAATGAAATTTATAAAGCTTTTGGATATGATCGTTTCTATGATTCTAATTATTACAATATGGATCCGTCTAATTTAACAGATTATGGTTTAATGGATAAGCCATTTTTTGAACAGTCACAAGCTTACTTGGATGAATTGCCACAGCCATTTTATTCTAAGTTTATTACTGTGACTCATCACTATCCATATCCAATCAGTGAAGAGGATGCATCAATTGAACCGCATACTACTGGTGATAAATCGGTAGACACCTATTTCCAAACAGCGCGATATGCAGATGAGGCATTAGAAGAATTCTTTAATTATCTTAAAGAATCAGGTCTATATGATAATTCGATCATTGTAATGTATGGTGATCACTACGGCATCTCGAGCAACCATAATCGTGCAATGTCAGAAGTGCTTGATAAGGAAATTACTGAATTTGAAGATACAGGCTTACAAAGGGTACCATTGTTTATTCGCGTGCCAGGAATGGAAGGCGGAATTAATCATGAGTACACAGGACAAATTGATTTAAAACCGACGCTGCTTCACTTGCTTGGTATTGATGCAAAGGATTATATCCATTTCGGTACAGATATTTTCTCTGAGCAACATGATGATTTAATTCCTTTCCGCAATGGTGATTTCGTAAGTTCAACGATTACTTCTATTAGTGGGAAATATTATGATTCAAAAACAGGTGAGTTAATAGAAGATGAAGAACGTATTGCTGAAGGTGAAAAGCTCAATGAGATTGTTGAGCAGAAGCTTGCGTATTCAGATAAAGTAGTCAATGGTGATTTATTGCGTTTCTATACACCAGAAAACTTTACACCAGCTGACCGTTCAGATTATGATTATTCACAGTTTGAAAACCATAATGAACAAGACATAAGTAAAGATATAACGAATGAGAAAAAATGAGGATGAGCATTCATCCTCTTTTTTTTTGCTCAATACGAATATATAAATCTATCTTAAAAAATATTGTATTTTTCTGAAAAATGGGTTAATATATTTTTATAAGCCAATGACAGCAATGACCTTGCTGCGTTTATCGGCTTAATATTAAAGAATTTTATAGTTTAAATATTGACTGAGTTCACTTGATTTTCCATTGCCGGAAAACGAGCCTTTGAATAGAAGTCAGTGAGACATACTATTGCGATTACGCAACAAGTCTGTTTTGCTGGCTTCTTTTTATTTTTATCGCGCATTAACGGCCAGTAAGATCCCAACTTCAAGTCATTAGATAGAATGATAAAGGATAGGCGGAGATGAACGGACCGTTAAAGCATGATTATCAAAATTCAGACTAAATACGCCACGTCCTGTGGCAACGTCTGAATGCTGCATTCTGCGGGCTCCAATAGCCATCAGGTACGGGATGAATGAACACCCCAATTGGAAGTTCCACATTATTAGAAAGGAGTGGGTATATGTCTCGCGCGTTAGAAGGTGTGAGGATAATTGATGCTTCAAGGGTTTTAGCCGGCCCTTTTTGCACGATGATATTAGGTGATTTGGGAGCAGAAGTAATAAAAATCGAGCACCATCAATCAGGAGATGAAACAAGAGGTTGGGGACCGCCATTTGTAAATGGTGAGAGCGCTTATTATCTTTGTGCCAACCGAAATAAAAAAAGCATGACTTTAAATTTAAAATCCGAAGAAGGCAAGGAAATCTTTAAAGCGTTGGCAAAGGATAGTGATGTCGTTGTACAAAATTTTAAGACAGGTACGCTAGAAAAGATGGGATTGGGTTATGAGGAGTTAAGAAGGATAAATGAAGGCATTATTGTTGCTTCTATAACCGGATTTGGTAACAACGGCCCCTACAAGGATTTACCAGGCTACGATTATATTATCCAGGCAATGAGCGGGTTGATGAGTATTACGGGCGAAAAAGAAGGCGGGCCAATGAAGGTTGGAGTTGCAATTGCTGATGTGCTCACTGCTCTATATACATGCATTGGAATATTAAGCGCGATTCATCAACGTCATGCAACCGGTGAAGGTCAAGAGCTGGACATTTCATTAATGGATTGCCAAATAGCTTCATTAATAAATGTGGCCAGCAACTATTTAGTCGGCGGGATAGAGCCATCACGCTTAGGTAATGAGCATCCGAATATTGCCCCATATCAAGTTTTTTCTGCCTCGGATGGAGACCTTGTTGTGGCTGTTGGCAACGATCAGCAGTTTAAGCGGTTTGCACAAGTGGCTGGTATGCCAGAGCTGGCAGAAGATAGCCGTTTTAAAGAGAATCGATTGCGTGTAGAACATAGAGCAGAACTGATTCCAATTTGTGAATCGCTCTTAAAGCAGCGTTCAAAAAACGAATGGAAAAAGATTTTGGATGATGCTGGGATACCGAATGGTCCTATTAATAGCATTTCAGAAATGTTTAATGACCCGCATGTTGAAGCACGAGAAATGATTATGAAGGTGGATCATCCCTTAATAGAAGGATTACAGCTAGCTGGTTCACCTATTAAATTATCTAAATCACCAGTTAAAGTTAGACAATCGCCTCCTTTATATGGTGAGCATACTGGCGAAATCTTAAAAGAGGTTGGGTATTCAGAGGAAGATATAAAAAATTTAAAAATAAATCAAGTGATATAGGAGGAATTAAGATGATGAATTTCGAATTAACAGAAGAACAGCAAAGTGTAAAAAAAATGGTGAGAAAGTTTGTAGATAAGGAAATTATTCCGAATATTCAGGAGTGGGACCGCCAGCAGCACTTTGAACCAAATATACTGAAAAGGCTTGCAGAATTACAACTAATGGGCGTTTGTATACCTGAGGAATATGGTGGAGCAGGTATGGATTACAATACGTTAGCGATTGTTTGTGAAGAGCTCGAACGCGGCGATACCGCTTACCGCACTGCTGTTTCGGTTCATACGGGTTTGAATAGCATGACTATTTTTCAATGGGGAAATGAAGAGCAAAAACAGAAATATCTAGTCCCTCAGGCAAAAGGTGATAAGGTCGGAGCATTTGGCTTAACAGAACCAAATGCAGGCTCTGATGTTGCTGCAATGAATTCAACGGCAGTAAGAGACGGGGATCATTATGTATTGAATGGTTCAAAAACTTGGATTTCTTTATGTGATGTGGCAGATCACTTCCTCATTTTTGCAAAAACTGATCACGATGTACCACATAAGGGAATTACGGCGTTTATTGTTGAAAGAACTTTTGCAGGAGTAGAAACAAAAGCGATTAAAGGAAAGCTTGGGATTAGAGCAGGCAATACAGGTGAAGTGTTTTTAACTGATGTAAAGGTTCCAGTTGCAAATAGACTTGGCGAAGAAGGTGAAGGGTTTAAAATTGCGATGTCAGCACTTGATAATGGTCGATTTACAGTTGCTGCAGGTGCAGTTGGGCTGATTGGAGCGAGCCTTGAAGCAAGCTTAAAATATTGTCATGAACGTAAAACATTTGGCAAAGAAATTGGCAAGCATCAATTAGTTCAACAAATGATTGCAAAAATGAGTGCAAATTTAGAAATTTCCCGTCTCCTAGTATTTAAGGCAGGTACATTAAAAAATGCGGGCAAAAGAAATACAAAAGAGACTTCATTAGCTAAATGGATCGCCTGTGATGCAGCATTTGATGCTGCCAATGATGCAGTGCAAATTCATGGTGCATATGGCTATTCTGATGAATACCCGGTTGAGCGCTTCCTGCGAAATTCTAAAGCGCCGGTTATATATGAAGGTACAAGAGAAATTCATACAGTTATGCAAGGTGAATATGCGCTTGGCTATAGAGAAGATAAACAGCTTAGAAATCAATTGCATGCGTGGCCTTATGAAGGGGCGACAGTGACGAACAGCTGATAAGAAGGAGAAGGAAAAGATGAACACATACTTTATTGCAGGACATGCGAAATTACCGCAAGGAATGGCAGCGAGAAGCCTGTATGATTCCATAACGATCACATTAGAGCTCGATTTTAAATACGGTGTGATCGTAGATGCTTCATGTACGCTTGCTACAGATCATGGAAAAGAATATATACGGCAGCTTTTAAGAGGGTATTCTTTAAATGATGGTATCGAGGATATTATCGGGAAAATAAAGCAGCACTACCGCGGCAAAGCAGGTCAAGCCATCCAGGCAGCTATAAAGGACGTGTACATCCAATTCGAATCCGTCAATCAACAACCTTAACCAAAAAAGGATCTATCTCAACAGCAGATAGATCCCATTCTTTTTTTATCTTAATTATGTTTAAAATATTTATATTTGATCATGAATTCATAATTCAATTCAATTGGTACCTGTCACCTACACAATATGACATTATGTGTCAAAATTCGACAAATGTGAATAGTATATTCATTTAGGTAGTTATTTTTATTAAAAAGAAGGTTTTGAATATGGGGAATTTACTTGATGGGTTGTTTATTGGGCAGATGGCTCAATTGGATCGGACATTTACTGATGAGGATGTTTTTGAATGTCAGAGGCTTACGAATGATTTCAGTCCGGTTTATCAATATGAGGAAAACGTTTGGCGATTGAATTTCAAGCAGCCAATTGTACCGGGCATTTTAGCTGAGGGGCTTATTAATCAGGTTGTAAGTGAAAAACTTCCTGGATGTCCATGTGTGCTTCTGCAAAAGGAAATGATTTTTTATCATCCTGTTTATACAAATGACCGAATTACGGCAGTGCTTGAAGTCATTGATATTAATGAAGAGCGCAATTGGGTGACCCAAAAAGTCACCTGTTTTAATCAGGATCATAATGAAGTAATTAAAGGTCAAATAGTGGTGCTTGTTTTAACAAATAAGTAATGAGATGATGGGTGAATATCATGGAAAATATGATTAGACTCAGTGAAATAACTATTGAGAACGCATTCATGATCGTGAATGAAAAGGATGAAATTGTAACAATCAGCCCTTTATTTAGAAAGCAGTTCTCAAAATACTTAACACATAACAGGACACTCCAATTAACAGAGGTAATGGGCAGGCCGCTCAGCAAGAAGAGGTTTTTCTTTTCACATATCTTTGGCATCCCATGCTTAATTAAATTAGACAGGATAAAACAATTTCGAGTGTTTATTATTCTTATCAAGAATAACGATTTACAAGCAAGCGAAATTTCCTCTTTTATTAGCAATCAAATGAAGGAGAAGCAATCGGCAAAACCTCACTCTTTCTCCTTTTCTCATATTATTGGCATAAGTCCTACACTTAAAAAGATGAAGGAGCTTGCAGCCAGAATTGCTACCAGTTCATCTACAGTGTTGATTACAGGAGAAAGCGGTACAGGCAAAGAACTATTTGCTCAAGCGATACATAATTTAAGCGCAAGAAAAACGGAACCATTCGTTGCTGTCAATTGTGCAGCGATTCCGGAAGAGCTGTTTGAATCAGAAGTATTTGGCTATGAGGAAGGAGCATTTAGCGGGGCAAAAAAAGAAGGAAAACCAGGGAAAATAGAACTTGCTCAAAATGGTACGCTATTTCTTGACGAAATTTCAGAATTGCCAATGCAAGCACAAGGAAAGTTATTAAGAGTCCTGCAAGAACGTGAAATTGAACGGCTTGGAGGTATTGGCAAGAAATATGTGGATATTAGGATTGTCGCCGCCACAAATAAAGACTTAAAATCATTGGTGAATGAAGGACGTTTTAGAGAGGATTTATTTTATAGACTATATGTTTTTGATTTAAAGATTCCATCACTTAGAGAAAGAAAAGATGATATTCTCCCGCTTACATTTCATTTTATCGAACATTATAATGACTCGCTCTCAAGAAATGTAAAACATATTGATGACAAATTAAAAAGCTGGCTGTTAGATTATAATTGGCCTGGGAACGTAAGAGAGCTTAAAGCAGCGATCGAGAGAGGGGTTACATTATCAGATGGACCAATCCTTAGCTATGATTTGGTTCATATCACACAAACACCAAGTGCTGTTATTGAAGATGCGCCTGGCATCCATTCGCAATCAACATTAGAAGAAGCGGTCCAGCAGGCAGAAAAAACTGCGATACAGCTAGCGTTAAATCGTGCAGATGGCGATCGCACTGAAGCTGCGGCCCAGTTAAATATTCACCTCGCTAGCCTCTATAGAAAAATGGCTAAATATAAGATTAAGTAGATTACGCTAAAAAAGCAGGGAAGAGAAA
>NZ_PISD01000044.1 GCF_002835735.1 Cytobacillus horneckiae
ACTCCATTATCCGAATGCAGAAAATGAAATCAAATGCGATAAAAGGGATTCAATTTCACAACCAAAGAGAGAGGGAAAGTGAAACGAATCCCGACATCAATAAAGCTGATTCTCATCTGAATTATGACTTGATAAACGGTCAAAGGCAGATTGATTACAACGAGAAAATTAGCCAAGTAATTGAGGACAATGTGACCTCTGGAAAAAAGATCCGTAAAGATGCAGTTAAGCTGGCTGAATTCTTAATTACCTCTGACAAGGAATTCTTCGATAAAATTTCACCCAAAGAGCAGAAAAGGTATTTTGAAACGGCTCATGAGTTCCTTGCTGATCGATACGGTGAAAAGAATTTAATCTATGCGACTGTTCACTATGACGAGAAAACCCCTCACATGCACGTAGGCTTCGTTCCAGTAACGGAGGATGGCCGACTATCGGCTAAAGATTTCTTTGGCCAGAAAAAGCAACTGGTGAGTCTTCAGGACGATTTTAATCAGTACCTGAAGCAAAATGACTTTAATTTGGAAAGAGGGGTCTCGTCGAGCCGTAAACACGTGGAGACGGCTAAATATAAGGCTCAAACGTTTCAAAGCATGGAGAAGGAAGCCCAAGAGAAATATGAGCGGACAATGGGGCATATTCAAGAGATTGATGATAAATCGAAATCGATTGCGAATATCGAAGCTAAAAAGGTTCTAGGGCTTGTTGGAATGAAGGAACAAGACTACAAAAGCCTAGTCGATTATGCGACCAATGGTGTGGCTTATCAGCTACAAGCAGAGAATCTGCAGAAAGAGTTGGAAAAGACTCAAAAAGAAGTTACGCAGCTGAAAGCTGATATGCAAATTGGACAAGATAAAATTCGCTATTACTACAAAGATATTGAAGAGAATTTAGACTCCTTAGCAGAGAAAAAAGCACTGCAAAAAGTGAAGCAAACAGACATTGTAAAGAACTATGGAGACTTGATAGAAAAGTACAATGGACTCGTTAATAAATATAATGACCAGTTGAAGGAGAAAAAGGAGTTAAAACAACAGGTGGACACTCTAAAAATTGAGAACCGGTCTTACCAAAATGAGAATCGGGAATTGAAATTAGAGAACGGAAAATTGAAGGGAAAACTCGTGCAGATCAGCAAGGAGTTTTCTGTTTTTAAAGAGAGGGTGGGCAAAGTTTTACACGCTCAACTTGACCGAGTAAAAACGTTCTTGAGGATGAATGATGTAGACCGAAGTACAATCAAGTTCCTGGATGATAGGCAAGATAAATTAGTCCAGGACTCTTTAGAAAAAATGGAGAAGCCACAAAGGCAAAAAGGGATGGAGATGGAACGCTGATGAAGGTGAAACAATTGGTTGAGAAGTTGGAGAAACTAGACCAAGAGGGAGAATTAATGCTTTTTATGAGGGATAGAAAGAGACCTCATTTAGGTTCTGGAACTCTTATTCCAATAAAAGATATTGGTGTTTTTACAAGTGTTGACCAAGATTCAAATGAGGGCAAATATGCTCTTGAAATAAAGAAAGGCGAGTAGTTATCTACTCGCTTTATTTTAAGTTTTCACGTTCTCTAAGGGCTTTAAATTTATCAAATTGGCTTTTGTATTCAAAGTCCTTGTTTTCCTTTTTGCTGACAAGGATTTTACCATCGTATTTAGCAAATTTCTTTTTGTCATTGCCATCTGTCCAAGCAAGGTCTTCGTTCACTACATAGACGTTTGATGTTCCCATTTTTAAAACATTTAAAAATCCATTCTCCTCTAAAAGCTTTACTGCTCTGTAAACTGTTGACCTTGATTTGCCAAAATAATCTTCAAAAACTGCATAAGAACAAGCTAAAGCATTTCTGTTATCCATGTGTTCCAAGATAAAAAATAATAAAGAACTTGCGAAGTTATGATTTGCCATTAACCATCTTAATTCTGGCATGTTGTCACGATAAAGCTGGATGAAATTATGATTTTTCTTTTTCTCTTCAAATTGCTCTTTGTCTTTGTTTTCTTGCTGTTCAAGATCAATAAGTCTTTGAAGCATTTGAAGTTGTTCAGGGGTTAACTCAACATTAATTTTTCTCTGCTCGTCCAATTTACGCACCTCTGCTGGCATAGAATCCTTCTCTCCCTTGTTATGTATCATCAGCTGTGATACCTATATGTATAATTTATGACACATCATAGGTCAAAAATGAACTATAGTCAAGCAAAAAATGACACATCTTAATTCAACTATGTGTCACAAGCTATGACACATATACGTGTCACAAGCTATGACACATTACCTTAACTAAAACATTGATATATCAACATTTTTTCTGTGTTCCCTTCTATATCTCCTAAAGGGCTTTTCTCCACGCAAGGTTCGGGTAGTATTTTTCGGACAGACCACCGAAAAATCTCCACCCTTTTCTCCTTGCATTCCGAAATTTTGGCGGTGCTGTACTTTCGCCAAGCCGACGTACCTAAAACGAGGAATTCAGGAAATCGGCTTGCTCGAGCCATTATACCGCCAAAACCGCCAGAGCTTCCGTTCATAAATTTTCTCTTTTGCCTTATGGATCTACGCAATATGGGGGCTTCCCCCAAACCCCCTTGCCAGCCTCCACCCTAAAACAAGGGGAGAATTGATGGTGTTCGAATAAAAATCTTTGATATTTAGAAATCTAATTTTAAAGAAGGGAGTTGAGCTTTCATGAATAGTAACAGTAGCATTAATAAAAGTAATTTAAATTTATTAGCCGTAGTAGCACTAGGATTGACGACAATTTACACCGCAATATTAGCGACTCAATTAATGTCCACAAAACATAAAGTTGATTATTTATATTACAAAGAACATTTTCAAAAAAATAATAAGGGGAATAATAATTAATCGCTAAAACAATGAGAGGCGCTCTAGAAGCGTCTTTTTTTGCTTTTTAAGGGTTTTTACTAGGGGCAACCTCTTACAAAGGCGAGAGAGGCCCGTATGGCGTCTGTCAACGGTACCGGACCGAAGGGAGGATAAGGAGTTGATAGACTCACTTCACCAAGACCCTCTTGGTGTCTCAAAAGGCAACACCTTTTGAGCTGCCTACCGGCGAGGGAGCCCCTCAAGGATTGAGGGGTTGGGGAGTTCGATTAAGGGGGTCTGGGGAAGAGTTCCCCAGTGGGTTTGGGCAAAGCCCAAGGTTTGGCTTTTAGCGTCGCAGACCACATGAAACTTTGCGTGCAAAGTGTAGTGTGTTACACTTTACACTTTCTATTAATCTATCGATTTTCAGAAAGGGTGCGTACCCCATGAGTT
>NZ_PISD01000045.1 GCF_002835735.1 Cytobacillus horneckiae
TTTAAGAGGTCGCTTCTGAGCGAATGAGATTGATCTTTGAAAACTGAACGAACAAAAAACGTCAACGTTAATTCTAAAAAACAGCTGATTATACAGCTAGCACCATTGGTGCAAAAACGAGCTAATCAAACACTTTATTGGAGAGTTTGATCCTGGCTCAGGACGAACGCTGGCGGCGTGCCTAATACATGCAAGTCGAGCGAATCTGAGGGAGCTTGCTCCCAAAGATTAGCGGCGGACGGGTGAGTAACACGTGGGCAACCTGCCTGTAAGACTGGGATAACTTCGGGAAACCGGAGCTAATACCGGATAATCCCTTTCCTCACATGAGGAAAGGCTGAAAGACGGCGTCTAGCTGTCACTTACAGATGGGCCCGCGGCGCATTAGCTAGTTGGTGAGGTAACGGCTCACCAAGGCCACGATGCGTAGCCGACCTGAGAGGGTGATCGGCCACACTGGGACTGAGACACGGCCCAGACTCCTACGGGAGGCAGCAGTAGGGAATCTTCCGCAATGGACGAAAGTCTGACGGAGCAACGCCGCGTGAGTGATGAAGGTTTTCGGATCGTAAAACTCTGTTGTTAGGGAAGAACAAGTATCGGAGTAACTGCCGGTACCTTGACGGTACCTAACCAGAAAGCCACGGCTAACTACGTGCCAGCAGCCGCGGTAATACGTAGGTGGCAAGCGTTGTCCGGAATTATTGGGCGTAAAGCGCGCGCAGGTGGTTCCTTAAGTCTGATGTGAAAGCCCACGGCTCAACCGTGGAGGGTCATTGGAAACTGGGGAACTTGAGTGCAGAAGAGGAAAGTGGAATTCCAAGTGTAGCGGTGAAATGCGTAGAGATTTGGAGGAACACCAGTGGCGAAGGCGACTTTCTGGTCTGTAACTGACACTGAGGCGCGAAAGCGTGGGGAGCGAACAGGATTAGATACCCTGGTAGTCCACGCCGTAAACGATGAGTGCTAAGTGTTAGAGGGTTTCCGCCCTTTAGTGCTGCAGCAAACGCATTAAGCACTCCGCCTGGGGAGTACGACCGCAAGGTTGAAACTCAAAGGAATTGACGGGGGCCCGCACAAGCGGTGGAGCATGTGGTTTAATTCGAAGCAACGCGAAGAACCTTACCAGGTCTTGACATCCTCTGACAATCCTAGAGATAGGACGTTCCCCTTCGGGGGACAGAGTGACAGGTGGTGCATGGTTGTCGTCAGCTCGTGTCGTGAGATGTTGGGTTAAGTCCCGCAACGAGCGCAACCCTTGATCTTAGTTGCCAGCATTCAGTTGGGCACTCTAAGGTGACTGCCGGTGACAAACCGGAGGAAGGTGGGGATGACGTCAAATCATCATGCCCCTTATGACCTGGGCTACACACGTGCTACAATGGATGGTACAAAGGGCTGCAAGACCGCGAGGTTTAGCCAATCCCATAAAACCATTCTCAGTTCGGATTGCAGGCTGCAACTCGCCTGCATGAAGCCGGAATCGCTAGTAATCGCGGATCAGCATGCCGCGGTGAATACGTTCCCGGGCCTTGTACACACCGCCCGTCACACCACGAGAGTTTGTAACACCCGAAGTCGGTGGGGTAACCTTTTGGAGCCAGCCGCCTAAGGTGGGACAGATGATTGGGGTGAAGTCGTAACAAGGTAGCCGTATCGGAAGGTGCGGCTGGATCACCTCCTTTCTAAGGAATATACGG
>NZ_PISD01000046.1 GCF_002835735.1 Cytobacillus horneckiae
GCTTGAAGCTCTTTAGAACCCACGGCATAGCCAGGGGTTTACGAAACCACAAAAAATGGCCAGTGATGTTTCATCACTGGCTCATAGTCAATTTTCATAATAAGAATCCTGTGCTTTCTTTCTTCTTTTCACGGGTTCAGATTTTCTTGATGAGAATCCGACGCTTTCTTTTCATCTTGAATTCGGTTCCCATTTTTTTGATAGGAATGCGGCGCTTTCTTTTCATTTTGAACAGAATTCCAATTTTAATTCATGACTTTGTTTCTGTTTTTTCTACAAAAAAATGCCACCTCCAATAATCTCACCACAAGGATAAGAATATAGAGACGACATATTAACGTTTTTTAAATAAAATATATGTTAGGCATTACTTACTCTCAGCATCTTAATTACGAAGCCTTTGACTCCTCAATTACATGAACCGCTTGGTGTCTTTTAAACATATTAAATACAATATTTAAGATGATTGCTGTTAAGCTCCCTACCACAATACCGCTTTCTGTAATAATGCGAATGTTTTCAGGCAGGTTCGCAAATAAATCTGGTACAAACGTGACTCCGAGGCCTAGACCTACTGAACAAGCAATAATCAATAGATTTTCTTGAGAGTTAAAATCCACTTTGCTGAGCATCTTAATACCAGAAGCAACAACCATACCAAACATAGCAAGCATTGCGCCTCCAAGAACAGCCTCAGGAATCACTGTTGTTAACGCGCCGATTTTTGGAACAAGTCCAAGAATGACTAGAAAGGCACCGGCAACATAAATGACATTTTTCGATTTAACGCCTGAAAGCTGAATGAGTCCAACATTTTGTGAAAAAGTAGTATATGGAAATGCATTAAAAATCCCGCCGAAGAATATCGCTAAACCTTCTGCACGATAACCTCTTTCCAAATCCTTGTCTTTAATCTTTTTATCAGTAATATCGCCTAGTGCAAAATAAACGCCTGTTGATTCGACAAGGCTGACCATTGCAACTAAAATCATCGTTAAAATCGGTATAATATCAAAAGTTGGCATACCGAAGTAGAATGGCTGCGGCATATGGAAAAACGATGCCTCGCCAACCGCTGAAAAATCTACTTTCCCCAGCATAAAAGCAGCAATTGTTCCGACAACAATCCCAATTAAAATCGAGATTGCACGCATAAACCCTTTAGAAAATTTATAAAGAACAAGGATGATAAGCAGCGTCCCAAATGAAAGCAATACATTTTCAGTCGAACCGAAATCCGGGCTGCCTTGCCCCCCTGCCATATTGTTCATCGCAACAGGAATAAGTGTTAGTCCAATAATCGTAACGACTGAGCCGGTAACGACTGGCGGGAAAAACTTAACTAATTTACCGAAGAATGTCGCAACAAGCATAACAAAAACGCCAGAAACAAGGATTGCCCCGTAAATAGATGTAATTCCATAATTACCGCCTATTGTGATCATTGGACCAACCGCAGTAAATGTACAGCCAAGAACAACTGGCAAACCAATTCCGAAGAATTTATTTTTCCATACTTGCAGCAATGTTGCGATTCCGCACATCATAATATCAATTGAGACTAAATAAGTTAATTGCTCTACTGTCAAACCAAGTGCTCCGCCTACAATAAGCGGAACGATTACTGCACCTGCATACATTGCCAAAACATGCTGGATACCTAGGGAAGCTAATTTCAACGGATTTTGATTCATTGGGCTGTTTCCTCCACTTTATCTTGTCTGAACGTCACTTTTCCGTCTGCAAGAGAATCAACAATTGCTAAAGATTCGACTTTATATCCATTTTCCCGCAAATGGCTGCCTCCATCTTGGAAGCCTTTTTCAATCACAATTCCCATGCCAGCAATCGTAGCGTTTGCCTGTTTTACAATTTGGGCAAGCCCTAAAGCCGCTTGGCCGTTTGCAAGAAAATCATCAATAATAAGAATGCGGTCATCCTCTTTTAAAAACTTTTGAGAAACAGAGATTTCATTAGATTCTTGTTTCGTAAAAGAATAGACATTTGCTGTTAATAAATCATTTACTAGAGTAAGTGATTTTCTTTTTCTAGCGAAAACAACTTGAACATTCATTTGCAATCCAGCCATAACAGCTGGAGCAATTCCAGATGATTCCAAGGTCAGGATTTTAGTTACCCCATCATCTTTAAAACGAGCTGCGAATTCCTTCCCAATCTCAAACATTAGCTCAGGATCCACCTGATGATTTAAAAAAGAATCGACCTTTAATACTGATTCAGAAAGGACTTTCCCTTCATTTTTAATCTTCTTAATTAGCAGCTCCATAATACTCCTCCTAAACTTAAATACAAAAAAACCTAAAATTCATCCCATTCACTAAAAAAATACAAGTGATGCAATGACCTTTAGGTTTATTTATATAGGTGTGGAAATAAAAGATTTTCTTAAAGCAAAAATCCCATCCATTGCTCACTCATAGTCAGATCATTTAAGGTAATCCGGTAGAAACTTGCAGGCCATATCCCTGCGATTATATGAATGAATCGGTTTATTAAATTACTATCATTATATCATCATAGTGACGGATTTCAATAGGATAATGTTAGAAAAACGAACATTATTATAATTAACAAATAAATCATTCGTGTATTATAAAAATATTCATAGTATTGCAAATTGCATTCAGTACTTTCTTCTCTTGACGAATGAATAAATGCAGAGCCAAAAGGAATTGCGAATTCATGTCTCTGTCTTTTTACCCTGTAGGCTAAATTCACAAAGCTTTCAATTTTATAATCAAATAAATGTTGCTGTTAGCATTGATATAGCAATTTTACACTATTCGCACCGTAATTATACAACGAATGAACAGTTTGTGAAATAGTGGAGAAACACTAGAAATGACCTATTTCTCTTGTATGATGAAAATGTATTCATTAACTTTTTTTCTCAAAAGGAGTGAGTCATATGGCACAACCTGAAACAGTCAAGAAACAAAAAAAAGGTGAAGAGGAGCCTTCATTTAAAGGAGCATTTGTTTCTGTATTGATTGTTGGCTTATTCATCATTATTACTTGGTTCGGCGTATTTATTCTATTTAATTATCGCTTTTAGTAAAGGAGGCATAGAATCATGCATATGCATAAGTTTGAAAAATTATGGTTAATTTTCGGTGTCGCTTCATTGCTTGTTTTCTTATCTGTCCTAGGTGTAAGCGCCTTTCACCATGGTCATCATGCTTCAAGCTGGTCAGAATTAATTGACCCGGAAAAAGTAGATGAAACGGAACCTTTCGATGAACCTGGACTAAAAAAAGTAGAAGGGAAAGATTGGGATTATGAACTTGTATTTGTAGCCTCAGCATTTAGCTACCAACCGAATGAAGTCCAAATCCCACTTGGTTCAACAGTGAAGATCATTGCTACAACAAAAGATGTCATACATGGGTTTCAAATCCCCGGGTCAAATATCAATATGATGCTTGAACCAGGTTATGTTAGTGAATATATTGCTACCCTTAACCAAGCGGGTGAGTTTCTCGTTTTATGTAACGAATATTGTGGAGCCGGCCATCATTTAATGACTTCGAAAATTGAGGTGATTGAATCATGAAAACTGCTTCACGATTAAAAGTAGATCAGCGCGATGCAAAGCTAGTTATGGCACATTTCTATGTTGCTTTTATCTCTCTGGCTATCGGAGGAATGGCTGGATTATTGCAAGTTTTAGTTCGATCAGGTCTATTTGAATTACCTGCGGGAATCGGATACTATCAGCTGCTTACATTGCACGGTGTTGTGCTAGCATTAGTTTTAACCACCTATTTTATTATGGGCTTCCAAATTGCGGCGGTAAGCAGAACGTCTGGTACGTTAACAGCGGTCCAAAGAAAATTAGGATGGACTGGCTTTATTATTATGACAATCGGAACAGCCATGGCTGCTATAATGATTCTTCTAAATGAAGCTTCCGTATTGTATACCTTTTATGCACCACTGCAAGCGCACGCTGTCTTCTATCTGGGCCTAGCCTTTGTTATTGTCGGCAGTTGGTTCGGAAGTGCTGTTATTCTTTTAAAATATAGACAATGGCGAAAAGAAAATAATAAAGCAGTCAGCCCATTATTAACGTTTATGGCCGTGGTCAATTCAATTATGTGGATTGTCGCTACAATCGGTGTGGCAGCAACAGTTTTATTGCAGCTCTTGCCGTGGTCACTTGGTTTAGTTGAAACGATAAATGTTGGTGTAAGCAGAACATTATTTTGGTATTTTGGCCATCCGCTCGTTTATTTTTGGTTATTGCCTGCTTACATGGCATGGTATGTCATTATTCCTAAGATTATCGGCGCTAAGATCTTCTCTGATTCATTGGCAAGGTTTTCATTTATACTATTCTTGCTATTCTCCATTCCAGTTGGCTTTCACCATCAGCTAATGGAGCCAGGTATTGACGCAACTTGGAAATTCCTTCAAGTAGTCCTTACATTTATTGTTATCATTCCCTCTTTAATGACCGCTTTTTCGTTATTTGCTACTTTTGAGGGCTATGGTCGCTCGCAAGGAGCTAAAGGGTTATTTGGCTGGTTGAAAAAACTGCCGTGGAAAGATGCCCGTTTTGTAGTTCCATTTATTGGAATGGTCGCTTTTATCCCTGGTGGTGCCGGAGGGATTATTAATGCATCAAACCAAATGAATCAGGTCGTTCATAATACAATCTGGGTAACAGGTCATTTTCATTTAACCGTGGCAACAACAGTTTTGTTAACGTTTTTTGGAATAAGTTACTGGCTTGTGCCTCATTTGACGGGCAGAATATTAACAAAAGAAATGAATAATTTGGCGATTACGCAAGGGGTTCTCTGGTTTGTAGGAATGACCATTATGTCAGGAGCCATGCATGCGGCTGGTCTGCTTGGAGCTCCGCGAAGATCCTCCTTTTCTGAATACGGCGGCTCAAGCGTGGCTGCAGATTGGATTCCATACCAAGTAGCACAAGGAATTGGCGGCTCCATTTTATTCTTATCTATTATTTTGATGCTTTATATTTTCATTAACTTAGCCTTTTTCTCGCCAAAAGGAGAGCAGGATTTCCCTGTTGGAGAAGCTGGGCATGAAGCAGAGAAAACACCTAAAGTATTTGAAAATTGGAAAATATGGATTGGCATTACTGTTGCTCTCATTTTATTCGCATACACGATACCATTTATTGATCTTATTCAAAATGCCCCTCCAGGATCGAAAGGATATAAACTATGGTAAAAGTCAAACAGGCTATGTTGTTACATAGCCTGTTTGACTGTCCTAATAAAAAGTGAGAGCAAAGGATTTATGCTGGCGAGTCTCGACTGTTTCGCTTCTCTCCCGCAGGAAGTCAAGCGGACACCTCTCAAATCCAACTAACCATAACAGGCTATGTCTTACATAGTCTGTTACTTATTTACATAGTTTTCACCGTTGTTTTTCGATTCTTTTTCCCTGGCAAATTTACAATAATAACAGAGCTGATTATCAAGATGGCTCCGATGATTTGAATGAATGCTAAAGACTCGTTATATAGGAAAACGCCCATCATTGTGGCAACAATCGGCTCAACCGTTGCGATGACTGCCGCCTTGCTTCCTTCTGTTTTTTCCAGTCCCCAAGTATAGAGAATATAGGCAAGTACCGTTGGGATAAGACCGAGGCTGACACCAAACAGCATAACATCAGGCTGCAATAATAAATCTGCTTTTTCCCATAATTTCGTAACTGGTATTAAGCATATAGCAGCGACGAGAAAAGTGTAAAAGGTAATTGCAAACGGAGTATACTTTGCAAGAGCAAACTTGCTGAAAATTGTATAAAGCGCATAGCCTAATCCCGAGCCTAGGCCAGTTAATATCCCAGTGAAAGTGAGATTGCTATCTCCTAACGCGAGGCCTGCAATCAGTACACATCCGCTAATCGTTAATATAACTGCCATGATTTTTTTCAAATTCATGCTCTCTTTTAGGAAAAAATAAGAAAGGATGGTAACAAACGCCGGTGCTGTATAAAGAAAGATCACAGCCATGGAAATATTAATTTCACTCATTGTTGTAAAATAACAATAATTAAAAAAGACAATGCTGAATATCCCTGTACCAATAAAGTAGCGAATATCCATTGCACTTTTTAATTTTATTTGTTCACGGTAGCGAACAAGTCCAATAAGAATTAAAAAGAACGAAGCGAATAATGCCCTAATTGCGACAATTTCCATTGAGCTGAAACCGGCACTTTCTAATGCCTTTACAAAAAAGCCGATGATGCCCCAGAGACTAGCTCCGGCAGCAATCATCAAATATGGTAGTAGTTTCATCATAGTCCTGCTCCATCAGAAGAGATTCACTTACTCTTCTCTTTATTAGCTCAATTGGTAAATTTTTGAATATTTTTCTTGTAAATAATCGATTAAGTATTGCACATTCAACCCTTCACCAGTAGCTTTCTCTAATATCTCAAGCGGTTCTTTCATCTTCCCAAATTGATGAACATTCGCTGTAAGCCATTCTTGAATTGGCTGCAAGCTTCCCTCTTCCAGCAATTGATCAAATTGAGGAAGTTCCTTCATCATTGCATTCTTCAATTGAGCAGCATACATATAGCCTAAAGCGTAGGAAGGGAAATAGCCAAAACTGCCTCCCGCCCAATGGACATCCTGCAGCACACCGACTCCATCATTGTCCGGCTTAATACCTAAATATTCTTCGTATTTTTGATTCCATATTTGAGGAAGCTCCTCAACTTGGATTTCATCATTAAATAATCCCTTTTCGATTTCATAACGAATCATAATATGAAGAGGATAAGTCAGTTCATCCGCTTCGATTCTTATAAGGGAAGACTTAGATTCATTTATGGCACGATAGTAATCATCTACTGACACATCATCAAATTGTCCAGATGAATATTTTTTCAATAACTCAAGGTTCTTTTTCCAAAATGAGGCATTTCTGCTAACAAAATTTTCATAAAATAATGATTGCGATTCGTGAATGCCCATAGAAGTTCCGTCACATAAAGGAGTCCCAACCAATTCTTTAGAAATATTCTGTTCATAAATCGCGTGTCCGCCTTCATGAATCGTACCAAAAACAGCCATGCGGAAATCCTTCTCATCATAGCGTGTTGTTATTCTTACATCTCCTGGATTTAGCCCGATTGCGAACGGGTGAACCGTATCATCAAGTCGACCTGCATCAAAGTTATATCCCATTTGCTTTAATATCTCAATTGTAAATGCTTTTTGCTTATCTTTTGGAAAATGCGCATAAAGAAAATCAGTTTCCGGCTGATTACCAGCTTCAGAAATACTTTTCACGAGCGGAACGATTTCACTGCGCAGCCTTCCAAAAACATCATCAAGGATTTTAACCGTCATCCCTGGTTCATACATATGTAATAGCGTGTCATATTTATTTTCTTTATAGCCCCAATAATCAATAAATTTCTTATTGAAATCTACTAATTTTTCTAAGTATGGTTTAAACATTGCAAAATCAGCTTTCTCTCGCGCTTCTTCCCAAACACTTTCTGCTTGGGCTTGTATCACCACATATTCCTTATATTCCTCAGCCGGAATTTTCTTATTGCGGTCATATTCCTTTTGGCACTCTTCAACTAGCTTGTTCGTCACTGAAGATAGTGATTGCTTCGCTTCATCTGTTGAGAGCTTTGACAAATAATTTGCCATTTCCGCACTAGTTGACATTTCAAACACATCTCCGGACAATATCCCGATCACATTTGATCTTTGCTCTACTCCCTGCTTAGGAGCACCTGTCCTGAGATCCCAATACATAACTGAAAGCGCTCCATTATAAGCGACCATTTTTTGTATAAAGCTTAAAAAACCTTCTTCTACTTGATTTATTGTCGTCAACTTCCATCTTCCCCCTTACTTTTTGTTTGCTACCTATTTTAACATATACTACCGGAAAAAAGTGAATGATTGGATGACTAATTGAAGATTCGCTCATTATTGATATTCTCTGATACTTTAAGAAAGAACTTGCATTTGTATGCAAGTTCTTTTTTTTAATTATTTCACTGTTACAGGCAATATAGATAGTACCTTTTCTGTAACCTTCCCAGAAGTTGATTCATTTAATAGTAAATGAATCTCGCCTTTGTCCTCATGCGTTCTAATTAAACGCCCTATTCCTTGGCGAAGACGGAGCAGCATATAAGGCATGTCCACTTCATTAAATGAATCTTGCGCACCTTCTCGTTTCGCAGTAAATACAGGATCGTTTGGCGGGTATGGCAATGAGAAAATGATGACATTTTCTAATGAACGCCCAGGAATATCGAGCCCTTCCCAAAGATTGACCGAGCAAAGGATGGATTGCTCCTCATTTTGAAAATGTGATACGAGTGTACTTATTTCTGCTTCACCCTCAAAATAAATAGGCCATTTAACTTTAGCCTTGCTAAATTCCTTAAACAATCGCAGATCTTCCTTCGTATTGAAAAGAACAAGCGCCCTGCCAGCTGATTTTTTTATTTTTTCAAGCGTATACTCCATTTTTCCATTTAGATGATCATCTCCAAAAACAGGTGTGTGAATTTGCATATTCTCTTCATAATCAAACGGCGACTCGACTGTGAAGGAAAGATGATTCTCTACACCCAAACTGCTCGCCATATAATCAAAGGACTTGTTCTCTGAGAGCGTAGCTGAAGAAAACACAAAAGGAATTTGTTGGGAGAATACTTCTTCCTTCATAATATCTTCGACCATTCTAGGCATGATGACAAGCGTTCTCTCGCCTTGATGATCCTCAAACCATATTATCCCTTTTAAATCTTTTAGGAACAACGATAAAGAGTAAGAGATTTGCTCAAGATATTCCTCGACTACTTTTAAGTCATATTCATTAATGACATACATTTCGCTTTCAAAAACGAGCTCTTCTTCAAGCTGATTGATTAATAAATGCAGTTTGCGGCCTTCTTTTAATAGATTCTCTGTTTTTTTGATGCTTTTTTTATCAGAAATCGAGTCACTTTCCGCTGCCAGCGAAAGGGCGTGGAAAAATTGTTCGTTCTGATAAATCGCATCTTCAATGATGTTTAGCGTCTTCTCACGGACGTCATTTGCCATCAGTCTTGTTAATAGCGATTCAAGAATTTGCTCTGAAAAACGATAGGTTAGCGCTTTTTGAGAGGCATATTCCAATAAATGGCCTTCGTCAAAAACGACACAAGATGCTTCTGGCAGGAGCGGCAATTGCCCTTCTCGTTTACGGGATTCCTTTGTCCAAATATGCTCCATATAAAAATCGTGGGAGCAGATAATAATATCCTTTGAGTTGCGATAATGATCACGGTGCAGCGTTTGTCCGCAGCGATGGCGCTTTTCGCAAGTAAAGCAATCTTGCAATGAGTCCCATGCAACCTGGTTCCATTTATCATCTGTTAACTCTGGATAGTCTTTTCTGTCACCATATGGAGCAAATTTTTGCATGGAGGAACCGGATTCCACAAAGTCGGGAAGCAAGTCGTGAACATCATGAAAATCCTCTTCAGAATTTGGGTTTGAAATGACACGATCCAATTTATTTAAGCAAAGGTATTGCTCACGTGATTTTGCAAGCCTTACATCTATAGTTAAACCAAGTGCTTTTTCTAGCTTAGCAATATCGCCTTCTTTTTTTACTAGCTGCTCGATTAGAGTTTCATCAGCACATGCAATGATTGCAGGTTGATGACGGTAGCGCGCATAGCATAATGCATATAAAAGGTAGACGATTGTTTTCCCTGTCCCTACACCAGCCTCCGCAAAGATGACTTTCTTTTCTTTAAATGCCTTTTCAAGTTGAAAGGCCATAAATATTTGCTCATCACGGATTTCAAAGCCAGCTTCAGGTAATATATCGTAAAATACATCCCCGATCCACTCGCTTAATTTTTCATAAAAAGATTCAGTTTTTGATATTGCAAATGGCATACGGTTTTGCATTAGACCCCTCCGTCAAAACATTTCATTTTTCTATTATTAATAAACAACACTGACTCATTTTATCGTAAATACAAGAACTGTCAAGAAGAAGGTACGGTTTCGTGGGTACCTGTCACCTACAAATTTCGACAAAGGTAAAAAGTCGAAACCTGGTTGAGTGGTTTCGACTTGGGCTTTGATTGCATTTTTCGTTTGCACGTTCGTTTTAGTTTGTTCGTGATAATGAAAATGACAATGCTTGTTGTATGTCTTGCTGGGCTGCTTTTAGTTGGTTTAGCACCTCTGCTGGCGGGTTTTGCTCCCCTTGAACAGCTTCTATTGTTCCGTTAATTGCTTGCATGATTTTATTGAAATCTATATATGCATCCTTCATTGTCACAACCTCCATACTACTTTTCGATATATCTATTCTATTCACCGCTAGATAAAATATACCTGCAAGATAAAATATTCCTTATCAAATAATAGTATGAACGATGTTATTTTGAACGCGGTGGGCGTTTTCCCCAATATTGATAGTAATCAGTCTTTATAAATCCGTTGAAGAGCTTGCGCTTCTTTGTAGCTGGTTTGCCGAAGAAGGTCTCAAACTGTTCATCAGATGTAAGCATATAGATCGACCATGTGTCCAAGGTAGAAAAAGCCGCACCCATTTCTTTATACATTTGCTGAACTGCCGGTTTATCTCCAAGTCGTTCACCATATGGAGGGTTGCCAATAATGACGCCATATTCTTTTGTCGTTGTAAAATCTCTTACTTGCATTTGCTTAAAGTTTACTAGGTCACCAAGACCTGCTTCAAACGCATTTTCCTCTGCTATTTTCACCATGCGGTGATCAATATCAGCACCCTCTATGTCCAGCGGCTGATCATAGTTTGCCAAGTCCTCCGCTTCCATACGGACATCCTCCCAAATTTGATCAGAAATCCAGCCCCACTGTTCTGATACAAATTCGCGATTAAATCCTGGTGCAATATTTTGGCCAATTAAAGCTGCTTCAATTGGAATCGTCCCTGATCCGCAAAACGGATCAACAAATGGTTTGTCCGGTGTCCAATTCGTAAGCATAATGAGAGAAGCTGCAAGGGTTTCTTTCAACGGCGCTTCTCCTTGGCCAGTTCTGTATCCTCGTTTATGTAACCCACTGCCGCTGGCATCAATTGTAATTGTAGCAATATCTTTTAGTAAGGCGACTTCAATTTTAAAAAGAGGACCATTTTCATCAAACCAGCCCGTTTTTTTATAATGAGTTCTCATCCGCTCGACAATTGCTTTTTTAACAATACCTTGACAGTCAGACACACTGAACAATTTAGACTTCACCGATTTTCCCGAAACAGGAAATTCCGCTTCCTCTGGTAAATAATTCTCCCATGGGAGCGCCTTTGTTTTTTCAAATAATTCGTCAAACGTTGTTGCTTTAAACTCGCCTACTTTTACTTTAATGCGGTCAGCCGTTCTTAGCCACATATTGCTGCGCGCGATTGCCTTTTCATCACCTTGAAAGGAAATTCTTCCATTTTCCACTTGGCACTCATAGCCGAGCGCTCTTACTTCCTTTGCTACAAGCGCTTCTAACCCCATTGCAGAAGTGGCAATGATATTATATTTTGACATCGTTTCACCCTTTTCATGATTATGCGTTATATATAAGAAAAGCTCTCCTATTAGGAGAGCCTAAATTCTTAAATTTTATTACACTAATATCGTTCTGTAAGCCATGTTTTGTACTACGTACTGCGAACGACGATAAGTCTCGTACGAAGTGGCAATCATCTATCTACAGACCGCAGTCTGTCCTTCCCTTCTGTTCATTTCCTCAGGGAAAGTGCCCCTACCATTATTTGGGTTTCTCACTCGCGGGGTTTACCTCGTTCCACCCTATTCATTTCTGAATAGGCTCCGTCACTGTGGCACTTTTATAGGTATTCATACCATATCAATTGACTTAGGTATTTTCCCTGCCGTCAGCCTGCGCTTAAGCAAGCTGCCCTAGCTTATGACTTCGCTAGGCACGAACACTACAGGCATCTCAGCCTGTGTGAGCATGGACTTTCCTCTACAATAGTGAACTATTGCAGCGATTACCCGAACGCTATTAATGATACAACGAATATTATATGTAATTTCAAAACGAATAGCAATGTTTTTTTTTAGTAATTAAGGAATTAATCGTATAATTTACTTCCAAAAACATGCTTCTCCAAGTTGGAAAGACGCTTTAAAATATCAAAATTCGTTGTCCCAGCAGGCTGCTGCTGAGGAGCTGCTGGACGATTTGAAGAATTCTCCAGCTGTTTTTTTAGCTTCATGTTTTCTTGTTGAAGCTCTTCAATTTCTGCATGTAAGGTTTCATAATCTTTAATAATCAAGTCTAAAAATTTGTCAACATCTTCCGGCCTATAACCGCGCATTGCAGTTTTAAACTCTTTTTCCAAGATATCTTTAGCCGTTAGTTTAATTTTATCCGATAGCATAACACTCACCTCAAGTATCGCCAATACTACTCTTTATTCTTTCAAATAACTGCTGATTTGTCAATTTTAATGTATTCATTTACTGCATTAAAATCCATTTTCTCTCATTTGTTCTTCTTCAACAATCATTTGCAAATCATAAAAGGTAATTTGGCGAATATTATAGTCATGGTTTTCCATGTGGTTTTTTGCTACTTCATATAAATATTTAGGTGTTCCTTCTTTTTCTGTATCATAGAGCATGAGAAGCGTATCACTCTTTGCCACTAGAAACTGATTTTTCATCCGAAATTGATTAGGACTTTCATATGGCTTCCTCGATACAGAATCAACAAAATCTGCTTGAGCAATTATGGATTCGTACAGCTCTTTATTATTATCCTTCCAATTTTCTTCTTGATGTAAAAAAGGTGTTATCACACCTAACTGCAAATGCTCATATCCTTCTATTTGCAGCTCCAAAACTACTTCTGCCGCCCAAAGTTCGACGCCTAGCTGCCCGCTTATTATCACCCATTCTAAACCTTCTTCAAGTAGGATAATCAGCTCTTTTTTTATCGCTTTTTTTATATAGGTGAGCGCTGGTTCATCCTGTTTAAATACACCTAGCTCAAATGGTTTATAACCTGATACAACAGCAATTTGTGCCAATGATTATTGACTCCTTATAAACTTAAAATCGAAAGATACATCTATTTTAACATATGATCCATTTTAATCGAAATGATTTCAAAATCTTGTTTTCATCGTAAAAAAGCGACTTGACATTCGATGCACAGAAATGTCAGTCGCCTTTAAATGTATTACTTATTTATATAATTATCTTCCAAATCCTGGTCTACCGAAGCCTTTAGGGCCATAACCCTGGCCACCAAGTCCTGGATCAGCCGCTCCAGCAACTCCTGTTCCTGGACCGAATCCTGGACCTCCGAATCCCGGACCTCCGAACCCTGGGCCTCCGAATCCTGGACCTCCAAATCCTGGACCTCCAAATCCTGGACCTCCGAATCCTGGACCTCCAAATCCTGGACCTCCGAATCCTGGACCTCCAAATCCTGGGCCTTGTCCTGCTCCTGCTACAAATTGCTGGTTAGTCACCTCGTTAGCAAAAGACTGAGTGTGCGGAAAATGGTGTTGATGCTTGTAGTTAACATGATTCACAGTAGTTGTATGGCTAGGATGAATATGTGGCACAATTACATTTTCACAAGTATGTTGGACATTACATTTTGTTGGATGTACGATCGGTGGGCATACATGTGTTTTTGGTCCGCAATGACGCATATTAAGATCCCCTTTCTCTAAGTTATAATTCACATTAATAACCTATGGTAAAACAGGGATTCTTGTACTAAGGAAAATACCTATATTGCGACCCAATTTTTAATCTATATTAGAGAAAGCTGTAAAAGCTATCCTTCATTGTTGTCATTAAAACTGCTGTAAATATAACAATAAGAAAAAATACATACAAAATTGCTTTATACATATAATCAGCCCCACTAGTTTAGTTCTTTCTACCTCTCCGTTACACGGATTATTTTACAAGGATTTTAGAATGTATACAACTAGGAAATAGTGGTTTTTGAAATGATTTTATATTTACTAAAAAAGCTTAATCTATATGCCTTATTTTCTCCTCCCGGTTTATCCTTTTCGTCAATCTTGCTTTTCTTTTGGCAATATTCTCAAGGTTTATATTTCCTCTTTTAAGTTGTAAATTACCATTGAAAATGTTTTCTGCTTTCTCTGTATAAAAAATTGCTTTATTAAAATCAATTTGTCGGTGCTCATATATTTTAGCAAGTTCTATACTGGCTTCGAGCTGCTCCTTCAGGTCGCCTTTTGCAATGACTGTTTCCCATAGTGGAATGGCTTGTAGCCACTCCTTTTGCTTTTTATATTCAAAGGCAAGTGCATGCATGCCTTTATAGGCATCAAAACTGTTTCCTCCAGATACCTTCGTAAACTTTTCCTTCGCTGCCTCCCTTTCTCCTAATGCAGCAAACCATCTGCCTGTTTCAAATGTCTCCCGTTCAGACTGCTTTTGATCAAGCCCTAAAAGCTGAAAAGAAAGGTGAGTGTACAAGCTAATAAGTGAAAGAATATCCACTTCATTATGCTTCATTATACCTAACATTCCTTCTGGATTTTTAGATTCAACAAAATCAAAATAAATCATCGGGGCTAAAAATCCGGGAATATCATCCTTTCTTTCAATCCCTAGCACTTCTTTTTCTACAATTGAAAGCTTTGTTCGTTCCAGTCTATGTTTCCACATCCGCCTTGCTGCATGATATAAATCAAAATGGCCGAATGGCGGCAGCTTTGGCAAATGTTCTCTAATTAACGTATGCCTTGTTTTTACCTGCGGCCAATCAAAAGCCTTCCCATTATATGTCACCATTGTTGTATAGTCGATACTTTCTAGAAAACTCTTATATAGTGCAACTTCACCGCCTGGATTAGGTAAAATATGCTGTTTAAGGACGACGCCAGATTCAGTTAAGCTGGCATGGCCAAGCAAAAATATCGTGTTTCCTGCTCCGCCTCCTAAACCTGTCGTTTCCGTATCAAAAAAGAATAAATCATTAGGCTTATGCCCTTTCGATGAAAGTGGATGGCTTATTTCTTTGCGATTCCATGCACTTACCGCATGGATTAGATCTGAAAATTTATAGTGTCCATGCTGGTAGTCCAAAGGAAAATACACTTCGCGCACAAGGCAAAAGGCATCATCTAAATAGTACGGTTTAACACCGGCCTCCTTCCATTGCTGTTTATAAGGCATTTCAGCAGCTGAGGGCTGAATCTTTTTCTCTATTTGTGCTGGTTCTTTTTCTTGATGCACAATATGCGATTTTAATCGGTTTAACTTATTTTTAATAGACAATATAATCACCTTTATCGTAACGTGCAAATATTTTTAGAACGTCCCGCTTAGCTGTTGAGGATGACGGGTCTGTTCCTATACATGAAGGACAGCCGGATTCACATAGACAGCGCTCGACCATTCTTCTTGCTTCTTTCATAATCGTATCAATTCCTTCAAATACCTTTTCACTTAACCCGATGCCACCAGGATATTTATCATAAAAAAATATTGTCGGCTGTTCATTGTGAACAGCTCTCACTTGAGGTACCACATGAACATCTGATGGATCGCACATGACAAACAATGGAACAATATGCTTTAAGGCATGTGCAGTACCAATTAAGCCCTGCTCAAGTCGTTCCTGTTCAAACTGCAGCCCGATTTCATCAATTGATAGCCAGGCGGCACTTGTATGAAGCTCTTCCTCCGGCAAAGAAATCGGACCTGAACCGATATTTTCATGGGTATCAAATTTGATTTTCTTAAATATCGTCGCCATAGCAGTTACACTAACATCACCAAAACCAACTTCACCTAATACCGCTTGCTTCGCACGATCCTGCTCCAAAACTTTTAATTCCACAGCAAGGTTTGCATCAGTATAATAATCGACTGCCACTTCTCTGACAAAAGCCTTTTTCTCTTCCCAATCGAGATACTCAACTTGATATTGCACACCTTGGTGTAAATAGATGGCTTCATCATGAAGCAGTGTCATCGCAGAAAAACGGTCCATTTCACCGATTACTTTTACATGAGCGACATCAGATTGGTCAATGATGACGACATTTTCCTGCGATGCTGACCTGAGGCTGACGTTATGAGCAGGAAATGCATCATTCATCCAATAAAATTTATTACCGTTTTGATGAAGCACCCTTTCCTCTACTAAATACTCAAGAACCTCTTCTGTTTCAAATGTTCCGAAGCGTTCACCTTCTGAAAATGGCAATTCATAAGAAGCGCATTTTATATGATCAATTAAAATAATTAAATTATCCGGATTTATTCTTGCAGTCTCTGGATTTCGATTAAAGAAATAATCAGGGTGACCTATAATAAACTGGTCGAGCGGGTTAGAGCTGGCGACCATAATGACCAATGACTCACTATGCCTGCGCCCCGCTCTGCCTGCTTGCTGCCATGAACTTGAAATGCTGCCGGGATATCCAGTCATAATACATACTTGAAGCTGGCCAATATCCACGCCCAATTCCAGTGCATTCGTACTGACGACACCATAAATTTCTCCCGAACGGAGTCCCTTCTCAATTGCCCGTCTTTCGGTTGGCAAATATCCGCCGCGATAGCCGCGAATCGCCTTCGGGCCAAGCATATGTTTCACGAGCTCCTGCAAATAGGTCAGCAGAATTTCCACTCTCACACGGCTCTTTGCAAACACAATTGTCTGCACTTTGTTCTTTAGCAGCTCAACAGCAAGACTTCTAACTTCCAATGTGGCACTGCGACGAATATTTAACGGTTTATTTACGATGGGCGGATTATAAAAGACAAAATGCTTCCTTCCGCTCGGCGCGCCATTATTATCTATGAGTTTCATTTTTTTCTCTGTTAAAGATTGTGCAAGCTCAAGCGGATTCGCAATCGTTGCTGATGTACAAATAAATACAGGATCACTCCCATAAAAGCGGCAGATTCTGCGCAGCCTTCTAATGACATTTGCTACATGCGATCCAAAAACACCGCGATAAATATGTAGTTCATCAATAACGACATATTTTAGATTTTCAAATAATGATACCCATTTTGTATGATGGGGAAGAATGGCCGAATGAAGCATATCAGGATTTGTCATTACAACATGGCCGGCACGTCTTACCTTTTGCCTAATATTAGCCGGAGTATCGCCATCATACGTATAGCTGTTAATCTCCAGCCCTGACTCCTCAATGATTTCATTAATCTCCGCTTTTTGGTCTTGAGCCAATGCTTTTGTTGGAAACAAATACAGTGCTCTTGAATCTGGATCATTCACAATTGATTGCAGTATAGGGAGGTTGTAGCATAGCGTCTTTCCTGAAGCAGTCGGTGTGACCGCAACAATACTTTCGCCTGATGACGCTGCTTCAAAGCTTGACTTTTGATGCGTATATAGCTGAGAAATTCCTCGTTGTAGCAAAGCATCTTTAAGCGCAGGGTGCAGTGTATCAGGCATATCCTTGACACGCGCCTCTTTTTCCTCAATTGTATGCCAATGGACAATATTTTCTTTAAATTTATCTGAGATCTTTATTTCATTAATCATTTCACTCAAGTTTTTTCGCATTTTCACCGTCTTCACCTCATACTTCTATTCTAGCGAATGAACGTTCGTGAAAAAAGCCTTTTCTCTGCTTTTTATAAAGGTTACATTTTCCATTTGCTGAAATTGTAGACATTCACCTAACACTTGACCATTGCATAAGATAGTAAGAAAATTCCTTGCGCAGGAGGGAAGTTAAATGAGCGGAAATAAAAAAGAGCCTTTTGGTGATTTAATGAAGTCAATGAATCATTTTTTTCAAGAAAAACCTGTTAAAAATTTTCTTCAAACAATGGATGATTTCTTCAAAAATCCATTTCCCTTCTCAACATCATTTCATGTTGAGCTAAATGAGACACAGGATGAATATGTAATTTTAGCCGAGCTTCCCGGTATTAATAGAGAACAAATTCAGATTGATGTAATCAATAATTATGTCAAAATTATTGTAAACAGCCTAAATGTTATTAATACAGAAGATGAAAACCGGCAAGTTACAAAAAGGCAGGAATCCTACCAGCAATCTACGAGAACTGTGCCACTCCCTTTTCAAATAAATGAAAAGAAAATAAAAGCCTCACATGAAAACGGTCTGCTAACGATAAAAGTACCTAAGCACAAAGGCAAACGAATTACGCTTGATTCGATTGAATAGCAAATTTACATTAGCCACTAAAAAGCAAGCAGTTATTTGGTCTGCTTGCTTGAGGCTCTGGACTAAAAAAGGAGTAGATGGGATTTTCAAAGGGTTACCGCAGGCGAGCGGACATCTCTCCAAATTCAACTAAAATTTCATCGCTTTCACTTTATCTAAAATCTGAAGCATGCAGTCATTTTATCTGCTTGCTTTAGTATCCAGCCAATTATTAAAATAGCCTGAAGGTACACTAAAATAGCTCTTTGTAAACTGAATAAATTCAGTCGTGTCCACTTCCTTGGATCGATATTGCTTATAAAATCCAGCTAAATATTGGCTTTTTACATCCATTGGATCAACGCCCTTTAGCTCATAACGTTCATTTATCATCATATTAATTTGCAATGCCGGCTGTGCTGAGATAAATCCAAAATCTTTCAACTCACTAAGTGGTACATTTGATTTCTGCCTCCCTAAGCCTGCTTCTTTCATTCGATCCACTTGAGATAAAGACACAGAAAAAGCATCTGTTTCCGATTGGTTTTCCGCCATCATTAAATAATGGGATGCAGCAAATGAAGATAGACCTTCACTAATCCATAAATGTTCATGAGGATTGCTGGCAATATTGGATTGAAAATATGACTTGGCAACGCTTTGTACAAGTTCGTGTGCTGAGACGTCACGCCCTAAAACAATCATCCCTGGATAGGTTTGAGTTGTATCAGCATCACTTTGAATGATATCTAATTGTTCATATGGAAAAGAGCCAATCTCCTCATTAAAAAATTCAATCGCGCTGCTAGCTTGCTGTAGTAAATCTTCTGATTCAGCTGCTGATAAATCCGCAAATAAGCGCAAATGCGTGCCGCTAGTCGTTTCTTTATCCACAAACACTTCATCCTTCATTATCACAACAGGAAATGCTATTTCCGATTTTGTTTTTACAGAGCCTTTCTCCTCAATAGCGCCATCATCCTTTTTTGATGTTACGATTCTATATCCTTCAGGAGTTTGATACTGAACGTCAAAGTCCGAAAACCGTGAATGATACATCGGTCCTTGAGCGTAATCCTTTTTCTCAACACTCCATTTACCATTCTGATAGACCGCCGCTGCTGGATACCAATCAGCTAATACATTCATACTATCTTTTGTCATTTCAAAGGAATATTGAATCTTTACTTTATGTTTTCGTGCTTTTTTATTTTTTTCCGGAATGATAATCTTTAATGTCTCATTCTTTATCTCATACGCTGCAGACTGTTTGTCTATTTTGATTTCTTCTATATTTATGTTCCTTTGCTCCGCAGGATAAAAGAACATAATATCATTCCAGGAGTCTTCTGATTCATTTTTAATTAAAATATCACTTTGTACGTTAAAGCGGCCATCCTCATCCATTTGAAAAGCAATATCATAGCTTGCTTTGCTCTCCTGCTTTACACCAACTTTTGTTTCACTTGTATAAATCACAAAAGTTCCTGCAAGGATAAATGCTGCTAATAGTGCCATAAAAGTTAGGTGACTGGCATTCAATTTTTTATCGCTTTTCTTTTTATTATAGTTCTTTCTATTTGGTGCAATTTTCGGTTCATTACCTGTCTTTATCCAAGGAGTCCGCTGATAATCTGCCTGAAATTTATTTTTCAACCCTGAAGCAAGCAAACTAAAGGAGATGGTTGTAAACAATAGCACAATGAGCGGAATAATTAGAATATGTGTATTGCCGTAAATATTTCCTCTTGCTTGTCCGACAAGACCAGATAACTCTTTAGTGACGGATAAATAAATAAGCGGATCAAACCTAACAATCGTACCGCCAATAAAAATATTTACCAATGCCAGCTGTCCCATAATCGTAATAACATAAACAATCTCAAGAATAAACATGACCAGCAGTGATTCCTTCAACTGCGGAAAAATATGATGCCAAATGATTCGCGACTTTTTCGCACCTAAAGTTGTCGAAGCCTTTATGAAGTCTGACTTATATACTTCTGAACTTTTCTTTCTTACAGAGGAAACGATGCTCGGCACACTCAATAAGGACATAATGATGATAAAATAGGTAATTAATGTTCCTGGTTCAAGCAGCGTTGCGTTGTTAATCGGCAATAAGAAAAAATATACAATAATAAACAGAGGAACATAGCTCCACGCATTCTCAAACGCTACAATCCAGTGCGGCACCTTTTTCCAAGTACCGATATACATGCCTATGACTGTACCTAAAATCATTTTTATCATTGTTACAACAACAGCAATCAGTACAGTGTAGCGCAGCCCATTGAGAATCATCGACAAAATATCATATCCCCATTGATCAGTGCCAAGTGGATATGCCCATGATTCAAAGGGGGCAAGAGGAGGAGCAATGACCCCGCCATCCTTATATTGCACTTCAAGCGTAGTAGTCATTGAATGCGGGGCGAGCATCGGTCCGAATAAACATAAAAATAATAAGATTGCGACAAAAAGGATTCCGATGTAAAGTGAATAGTTGATTTGCTGTAGTTTATTCATATATGAACCCTCGTTTGAATAGATAAATTAATAGCCTAATAGATAAATAAACAATAAATGAAATGAATAGCATAGATATCAGACCGATAGCAATCGGCTGAATTTCTGTGCTTTGAAAAATAAATTTAGTAATGCCAGAAACATTTAATATGTATTCAACGATAAATAAATTTCCTATCGCAAGCGAAATGACCTTCACTAAATCAGCTATAATAAAAGGCTCGATATTTTTAAATACATGCTGAAAATTAATCGTATGAACATTCATCCCTTTTGCTACTGCCGTTCTAATATAATCCTCTCCACTAGTTTGATAATACTTCTCAGCAATTAATTTAAACATATATAATGTTGGCGCCACTGCTATTAAAAGCGTTGGAAACCATATATTTAATGCGCCGCCATCCGGTCGTAATGAAATGACGCGAATGCCTGTCCACTTGTAAATTTTTATTGCCAAAAGCATAGCAAGGACAATTAAAATAAAATCCGGTATGGTTGACAGCACATTCATCATCATCCGGAAAATTTTTGTCATGCGAAGCCGGCTTAAAAATATCCCGAATATCACACTGATGAAAACAGCTATTACCACACCGAAAAACATAATAATAAGGGAAGTGATGAAATTATCCCCTATATCTTGAGCAATCGACCTTTCTTGAAGCCCAAGTTGATAAGTGCCTAAATTCCCTTGGCTCAATTGACTGATAAAATCTGAAACCGCTGCTGGAAATTGACTAAAGCTCCATTGTATTGACTTTTCTTCCATATTAATCGAAATCATTGTAGGTAAAGCAGCAAGAAATAAAATAAGAATGAAAATTATGACCATTTGCTGCACAAAACGTGCCATTCGATTGCCTCCTGACTAATTAATACTCATGCTAATATTTTTCACTCGGTGAGAATATTTGTCAACAATAATTTTTCCATCCATTAGGCATATGTAATCCCAAAATATTCAATCAACACCAAACATAATTCCTATAAGGTTGTTATCTTAACATAATTCCATTTTCATAAAATGAACAAAAAAATAGTATAAAAATTGCATAAAAAAAGGCCCATTAAGGCCCATCTTAAGTAAAAATTGCTTAAACTTTAAAGAATCCTCCTACCCCTTTTACCATCGATGACACTTGATTGACAGCATTCATCATTTGTCCTGCTGTATCCATCATTTTATTAAAATCCAATGATCCGTCTTGCGACTTAAATGAGTTCATGATTGATTGCACTCCGCTTGGCTGCTTTGTAACAAAAGACTGCTTCGGATATGGATTCATATATGGATAGGAAGCTTGAGGCTGAGTGTTTTTTTGCAAAGGTTCATTCATAGGCTCCAACGGGTTTTGGAAGACGCTTGGCGATGGTTGCCCATACCCGCCGCCATATTGATTCATTTCCATCCCATGATATTGTTGTTGAGTTGGATAGCCTTGCTGAATATTATTCATAGGACCCGCTTGGAAAGGGAAGGCTCCTGGATAGTTTTGTCCCTGATACGGTGGAACGGCTTCATTCCAATTCGGTTGTGCTCCAGCATAATTCATATATGGTTGCTGCCTCATTTCGGGAGAGTAGGACATATTCACATTATACGGAGCATAGACATTACCATAACTCCAATTAGCCGGCATTTGATTTGGTTTTATATTCTGCCTTTTTCGGCCAAACATGGCAAACATCCTCCTTATCATTCATCATTACAATTTATGTTACAACTGCCCATATGGTGATTATGAAACAAGAAATTATTTCTTGCGTTTGTCTATCATTGTAGGAATTTGTCGGAAGTTTAAATTTTATAAAAATAAAGAATGCTGAATATTCATGTTAACATAATAACAAGATTTCGTTTTTTCCTAATGTTATAGCAAAAACTTCATACTGTAACTTGTATTATGGCATTTTGCTGTAAGTAAGAGATTAATCTACTTTGAGGAGGAAGATTCACAATGAATGTTCACGAACTTAAAAAGAAGTTTCAACAAGTAAAGGATGCAACTCCAGAACATGTCAACCAGTTATTAGACTTTTCAAAAAGAGCTTATATTCAAAATGAAATTTCCATTCTTGATTATCGCAATCTTGTTCGTGACCTAGAAGCACTTGGAGCCGTTATTCCTGAGAGCTTTAAAGACGGATCCCTCATTAGTTCAAATTAGGAGAAAACAAACACACGGAATACTCTACGATTAAGTAAGAAAAGGAGTCCTGAAAATTCAGGACTCCTTTTCTTCTATTAACACTAGTAAACGCTGAACGACATATTTTGCTGAGTTTACTTGATTCGTAAAACGGGATTTGCTTGTCTCAGGAAAAAAAGCTTGAATTGAACTTGTATCCATTTGATCATAAGCAGACTGAATTTGCTGGATACGCAGCCCCTTCGGAGAATTGTCCTTGATCCACTTCTCTGCTTCGGCTTTCCACTTGTCGTTATCTTGTTTTACTTTATCGGCAAACGGTTTTACTTCAAGATAAAAATCTCCTTTTTCCCCGGTATCTCTTCCTTGTTTATAGCGGTCTTCTATTTGATCAATGTATTCTAGCATTTTTATTGATAACTTCTGTAATTGGCTCAATCGATCATCTCCATCAAAATAAAAAAGTAGCTATTAACTTTTAAGCTACCCAACTTAAATCAAGTTCTATTTTATCTTATTTAAATGGAGCAGTAAAATTTCTTACCTGTAGCCTAGTTTATATTTTAACACCTTTGGCACCGCTCTCTCTTTCACTTCCTCCCGATTTCCGCTTCTCTCTTCGATACTTTCTAATTTTCCCGAGCAAGTTAGCAGCTGTTCTGCCTGCTGGTCATGCATTTCCTCACGTATATTTGTTAAGCTTTCTTCCAGTACGAGCTCCAACTCTTCCAATTGGCTATAAATATCCTTAAGCATGAGTAATAGTTCATCTTTCTCCACCATATTTGGCTTCATCTTGTCATGCCTCCTCCTGAATATTTCTGATTTGTTATACACTGTATTCTCTCCGCATTTTTTTAATCCTTCACACTTGACAAAACTAGAAGTGATTCGGCAAAGAAAGAAGGAATTTTTGAAAAGTGCCCCTTATTCGACATCCTATGAAGAAAAACGGTAATTATTCCTGACATATTTTACTAGACACTCAATATATTGAAATAAATGAAACATTCTTTGCGTTTTTTACGTCAAATATGTTATGGATGAAATGGTCCAATCCATAAATGCGTTTAGTGCTTTTTATTCACCCAATCTATGCTTACTTTTGGTATGATAGGTATTAGCTTGTGAGGTGAAAGAAATGGAGTTTCATTATCCTAACGGCAGGAAATACACTCCTGTAAAAAATGACTCAAAAGTGGAAAAGCAAGAAAAAAAATGGTCTTACGGAAAACGCGGTATGACCTTGGAGGAAGATATAAATGAAAGCAATCAATATTACTTAGAACGCGGAATCGCAGCCATTCATAAAAAGCCTACACCTGTACAAATCGTCCAGGTTGATTATCCGCGGAGAAGCGCTGCTGTGATTAAGGAGGCATATTTTAAACAAGCTTCCACAACAGACTATAATGGTGTGTATAAAGGCAAATACATTGATTTTGAGGCAAAGGAAACACAAAATACTTCATCCTTTCCTTTTAAAAATTTCCATCCCCATCAAATTCAGCATATGAAAGCTGTTTTGCAGCAAAAAGGAATTTGCTTTGTCCTGCTGAGGTTTTCTGCTACTGATGAAGTATATTTAATTGATGCCGAAGATTTACTGTTTTTTTGGGGCAGAATGGAGAATGGCGGACGTAAATCCATGACCAAATCCGAAATTTCTGAGAGAGGTCATCTCATCAAACTTGGCTTTCAGCCGAGAATTGACTATATTAAAATAATAGATTATGTTTATGACTTTATATGATAATCTATCGATGTATGTGAAAGAGAGGAAGAACCTATATGGCAGAACAATATAAATCTAGGGAGGAGCGTCGCAAGCAGCAAACTTCCAAGCCAAAAAAGAAAAAGTCTTCAAAAGGCATTTTCAAACGAATATTTTTAATATTAGTCGCGCTTGGAATTATTGGAATGATTGCGGGAGCCGCTACCTTCGCGTTTATGGTAAAGGATGCACCAGAGCTTGATCCAGCACTTTTGAAAGACCCGATTCCATCAGTCCTTCTAGATAAAAATGGTGATGAACTCACCAAAGTAGGGGCCGGTAAGCTCGATTATGTCGATTATGAAGATATACCTGAATTAGTAGAGAACGCTTTTCTTGCAACTGAGGATGTGCGCTTCTATGAACATAATGGAATGGACTTGATTCGATTAGGCGGAGCAGTAATCGCCAACGTCACGAGAGGATTTGGCTCTGAAGGCGCAAGTACCATCACACAGCAAGTTGTTAAAAACTCATTCTTAAACAATGAAAAAACGATCAGCAGGAAGGCACAGGAAGCATGGCTATCCTTCCAGCTTGAGAGAAAATATACAAAGCAAGAAATTTTCGAGATGTATGTCAATAAAATTTTTATGTCTGAAAACAGCCATGGGGTGCTAACTGCGTCCCGCATCTATTTTGGTAAGGAATTAGATGAGCTGGAGCTGCACGAGGCTGCATTGCTTGCCGGGATGCCGCAAAGCCCAAACAACTATAATCCATTTAACCATCCTGAACAAGCGGAAAAACGGAGAAATATTGTCCTTTCATTAATGAATCAGCATGGATTTATTTCTGAAAGCGAAATGAAAGAAGCTCAGGCAAAATCTGTTACAGACAGTTTAGTTGCGGAAGCTGAGCGTGAAAAGGATGATTCACCATACGATTCATTTGTTGACGTTGTCATCGATGAGGTCTCAGCAAAATATCCTGATTTAGATATTTTCTCAGATGGCTTAATCATCCATACAACGGTTGATAAAAAGGCACAAAAACATGTAACAAAGTTATTAAATAGCGATGAAGTCATTCAATATCCTGATGATGAATTCCAGGCGGGTATTACCCTGCTGGATTCCAACTCTGGAGAAATCAGAGCAATCGGCGGCGGCCGCAATCAAGAAGTGAAGCGTGGCTTTAACTATGCTACTGACTTAAAAAGACAGGCTGGTTCTACATTTAAGCCGATAGCCGCTTATGGTCCTGCTGTTGATTCATTGAAATGGGGAACATATCATACTCTAGTAGATGAGCCGCACACATATAAAGACGGCGGTCAAAACATCAATAACTGGAATAAACAATTTAGCGGCCCGATGACGATGCGACAAGCATTAGCACAATCTAAAAATATTCCTGCTGTTAAAGCACGCCAAGAAGTTGGTGAAGAGGATGCGCTTAAATTTGTTAATAACCTTGGTTTCAATTTAGAGAATTTATACGAGTCTGCAGCCCTTGGCACGCCAGAAGTTTCACCAATGCAAATGGCAGGTGCCTATAGCGCCTTTGCCAATGAAGGCTATTACACTGAACCTCATTCAGTAACAGAAATAGAAATGCGCGATGGCACGAAAATCGATCTTACACCGGAAACTGAAGCTGTAATGAACGATTATACAGCCTTTATGATCAGTGACATGCTTAAGACCGCTGTTACTAGCGGTACTGGTACGATGGCGAATGTTCCGGGTCTGCCGGTAGCTGGTAAAACTGGAACAACAAATTACACTGGTGAAGAAAAAGCTAAACACGGCATACCTGATGGCGCTGTGCCAGATGCATGGTTTGCCGGCTATACAACAAATTATACTGCTGCTATTTGGACAGGATATGAAGATAGGAAGAATTATGTTGCTGCCAACAATTACGATCAAAAAATCGCGCAGCTATTGTTTAAGGACCTTATGCAAACTGTATCAGAAGGTACAGATACGGCTGACTTTAAAATGCCTAATTCAGTCGAGAAAGTAGCAATTGAAAGAGGAAGCAACCCTGCTAAATTAGCAAGTGATTACACACCATCTGATCAAGTTATTACTGAATATGCAGTCAAAGGAAATGCACCAAGCCAAGTGTCTGAGAAATACGATAAACTTGATGCCCCTTCCGGTTTAAGTGCAAAATATGATGAAGAATCTAAACAAATCTCGCTTTCATGGGATTACAGTGGAGAGGAAAATGTGCAGTTTGTTGTCACTGCATCTATCAATGATGGCGGTGAACAGGAGCTCACAACCACAGGAGAAAAATCATTAACAGTTGATAACCCAGAGCCAGGAGCGACTTACTCGTTTAAAGTGAAGGCTGTTAAGGATGATATGGCAAGCGATCCTGCAACAGCAAGTGTCTCAATTCCTGGTAACGAAGAAGAGGAAGAAATCCCTGAGGACGAAGAAAATCCTGATGAAGAAAAAGAAGAAAATCCTGGGGATAACGAAGGCGAAGGCAACGGGAATGAAACTGGCAACGAGAATGGTAACGGGAACGGGAACGGAAATGAAAACGGCAATGATAATGGCAACGGGAATGAAACTGGTAACGGGAATGGGAATGAAACTGGCAACGGGAATGGAGAAGAAAATCCCGATGAAGGTGGAGCCCCTGGTGAAGGTGAAGGAGAAACACCACCTGAAAATCCAGGAGAAACGAACCCTGGTAACAGTGAGTAAAAAAAAGGACTTGGCATTCGCCAAGTCCTTTCTTTTTGATATTTAACAGTAAAAGCTCTAATAATGAATAGTACCGCCAAAGAATCCAAAATAAACATTCCAGGCAGCCCAAGGGTTAATTACTTTTCTTCTGCTTTTATATATGCTTCTATGTCTTCTAGTAGGTGCTGGGCAGCTTCTTTGCTTAAAACAATCTTTCCGTCAGCTAAAGTAAGATTATCAGATAATATTTCCCCTGTAATCATACACGCTTTATAAGATTCATATTTTTTCAATATAATCTTAGTATCTTCTACAAAGATTTCCAATGGATCTCCCTCAGCAATTTCCTGCGTTCTCCGCAATTCTTTCGGGATAACAATTCTGCCTAATTCATCAACTTTTCGAACAATTCCTGTACTTTTCATGTGAGACACCTCGAGTTTTGATTAATAATTGTGATTTATTACAATATTTGCCCATTAGGAAATTCCTAGTAAATTACAAAAAGATTATCTAACAAATTTTAAAAGTTTGCAAGTTAATTATTTTTTAAAATTTTGGATAAATAATTAATTTATGGCATAAAATTTGCATAAAAAAAGGAATGGCGCGTACGTTTACACATCTTTTTTTACTTTTTTCTTTTCTTGAGTGCTGCTATCGCATATTGTTTTTCCATTTCAATCATTAATTCTCCCAGCTGAATAAAAGATTGATAAAGTGTTGGACGTCTGCTTATAAATGCTATTCTTTCAGCAGTGTTTGATGGAGCAACTGCTAATGTAGGGTCAATAATATTGTTATTGGTAAATCCAACAGGCTTGCCATTCACCCAATAAATAAATTGCAGAAACAGTGCAATGCCGTTCTTCATATGAGCAGAAGCTGCATGTTTTTCTCTTTTTTCAAAGATATGTAGAAGCTCGGCATGAATGTTCTTCCACTCTGCTAAAATTAGTGGGATAAACTTCTCAGTACCTTCCCATGGTTTTAATGTAGAAATATTAGCATAATGGGCCAGTTCATATTTAAACGGCGGCAAAACCGTCACTGACTCCAATTCTCTCAACTCCAGCGACTCCCCTTCCCGATAAAAGAGGGGATGGCTCAAATGATGATCGACATTTATAACTAAAGTCATTTCAGGCTTGCCTTCATTCTTTTTTTTCCTTCACGGCATAAATCAAGCAAGGGACATTCAGGACATTGCGGGTTTTGAGCTTTGCAATGATAGCGGCCAAAAAATATCATGCGATGATGAGTGACTGACCACTCTTCCTTTGGTACCTTTTTCATTAATGTTTTTTCTACTTCAAGTACAGAGTCTTTCCATCTGCAAAAAGCAAGGCGCTTGCTTACTCTTTCCACATGTGTATCTACCGCGATTGCTGGAATGTCGTACGCAACGGAGACAACAACATTTGCTGTCTTTCTGCCTACGCCAGGCAGCTTTGTTAATTCATCACGATCTGCCGGCACAATCCCGCCATAATCATCTATTAGCATACGGCATAATTTTTGGATATTTTTAGCTTTATTTCGATACAGTCCAATTGAACGGATATCCGTTTGCAATTCCTCAATTGGGACATTTAAATAGTCCTCAGGTGTTTGATATTTTTCAAACAGGTTTTTAGTTACTTTATTTACTAACGCATCCGTACATTGAGCTGATAGCGCTACGGCAATGACGAGTTCAAAAGGATTTCTATGATTTAATTCACAATGTGCGTCTGGAAACATCTCTGCCATCGTATCGAGACAAGCTCTAATATCATTCTTATTAAGCAAGTTAATCACCACTTCATCAATCTTATTGTTCTAGCCAGTTATAAAAAGGAACTTTATCTGTAGAGATTTCAGGCTGGGAAGCTTCTTTTCTGCGTTGCGTTTGATTTTGTCGAAACTTCTTGCCGTGATTCATGGCCTGTTCAACCGTTTTAATTCCGTTTTTCTTCCATTCAAACAGAATGCGGTCAATATACCTGAAGTTCAACTTTCCGGACATCACCGCTTCTCTTAATGCGGCTTTTATAATTTGAGGCTCATGATGATCATCATCCATCCATAGTGCCAATGTTTCACATTCAAACGGGGATAATGGGCGGCCAAATTCACTTTCGAAAATCGAATATAGCTCTGTCTCATTCTGTCTGTTCTTCACAGCTTCTTCCTTCTTCTTAGAAAGAAGGAATTGATCGACCAATTTATCCCATAAGGAATCGAGACAATATTTCTCGCAACGTATACCATCTTCTCTGTAAACTTCTTTAATTTCAATATATCCCTTTTGGATAAGTTTTCTTAAGTAATCTGTACACTCGGAAACCGGTATGGTCATGCGTTCAGATAAATCAACAGGAGTAGGGAATTCATTCCCCTTTTCGATAAAGGAAATCATATGGAGAATCAGCATTAACTCTTGTTCATTTAAATTCATTTCTTTATATTGAGACAATAAAACTCCAGGAATTGTAATATTTCCTTCCTGAAGCCATTTTATCATTGTGTTTTTTGCCATTTCGGACACCTCCATATCAGTATATCATGAACCTATAGTTGTTTGTGTGGAGAATAACCGGTAACTTTTCCTTCTTGATCTCCTAAAAATGGAAAAATCCGCAAATCGCGGATTTTCCTGAAAGATTCTATTAAGGATACAAACGATTTAATAATCTTGGGAAAGGAATCGTTTCACGCACATGCTCTACGCCGCTAATCCAGGCTACTGTTCGCTCCAAACCTAGTCCGAAACCGGAATGAGGAACCGAGCCGTATTGACGCAATTCTAAGTACCATTTATAAGCATCAATATCTAATTTATGTTCATCCAGCCTTTGTTTCAGCAATGCATGATCGTGAATACGTTCAGAACCACCAATAATCTCACCATAGCCTTCTGGAGCAATGAGGTCAGCACATAGGACTACATCGTCTCTAGTCGGGTCTGGCTGCATATAGAAAGGTTTTAATGATGTTGGATAATGCGTGATAAATACTGGTTTATCATAACTTTCAGCAATGGCTGTCTCATGAGGTGCACCAAAGTCATCGCCCCATTCAATATCGTCAAAGCCTTTTTCCTGTAAAAATTTAATGGCATCATCGTAAGTTATACGCGGGAATGGCGCTTTAATTTTTTCAAGAACGGTCGTATCTCTGCCTAGTGTTTTCAACTCCAGACTGCAATGATCTAATACAGCTTGAACAATGTAAGAAACATAGCTTTCTTGAACTTTCAAATTATCTTCAAATTCATAAAATGCCATTTCCGGCTCTATCATCCAGAACTCAATTAGATGGCGTCTTGTTTTAGATTTTTCCGCGCGGAATGTCGGTCCGAAAGAAAATACTTTACCTAATGCCATCGCTGCTGCTTCCATATAGAGTTGGCCACTTTGAGAAAGATAGGCATCTTCATCAAAATACTTTGTAGCAAATAACTCTGATGTACCTTCAGGTGCACTGCCTGTTAAAATTGGCGGGTCCACTTTAGAAAATCCATTTTCATTAAAGAATGCATATGTAGCCCGAATGATTTCGTTGCGAATTTTCATCACAGCATGTTGGCGGCGGGAACGCAGCCAAAGATGACGATGATCCATCAAGAACTCTGTTCCATGTTCCTTTGGTGTAATCGGGTAATCTGTTGATTCATGAATGACTTCCAAGCCTGTTACAAGCAATTCAAAGCCAAGCGGAGAACGTTCGTCTTTTTGCACCTTGCCTGTGACATACACACTGGATTCTTGTGTGACTGATTTCGCAGATTTAAACATATCCTCAGATACGTCTGCCTTCACTACAACTCCTTGAATGAATCCTGATCCATCACGAAGCTGAAGGAACGCTATTTTACCGCTTGAACGTTTATTGGCAATCCAAGCTCCAATTTTCACTTCTTGATCTACATATTTATGAACTTCAGAAATAGTTGTTTTAATCAATGTAATACCCCTTCCAAAACATTTCCACATCAATATCAATCGCTATTAATTATACCCTTCTTAAGACGAAAAAGGCAACTGCCTTAGCCTTTAGGAGATGCTATGGCTGCACTCCTCTACCACTTTGGGAAAAAAGAGAAAGCGGGCATTAAACCGCTCTCTCAAACAACTGTCTTCTTAGAATTATTTCATTTTTTTTTCAACAAATTGATGAATTCGCTCTACTGCAGCTTCTAATAGGTCTAGAGAAGTTGCATATGATAAACGAATATTGTTCGGTGAGCCAAAACCAGATCCCGGAATAACTGCAACCATTGCATCCTCTAATAAGCCTTTTGCAAACGCATCAACATCTGCATAGCCTGTCAATTCAGCGGCTTGTTTAACGTTAGGAAATAGATAAAAAGCACCTTGCGGCTTAATGCACGTAAACCCAGGAATCTTTATTAATTTATCATAAATAACATTCAATCGATGCTCAAATGCTGTTCTCATTTCCTCTAGTGTATCCTGAGGGCCAGAGTATGCAGCAATTGTTCCATACTGTGCTGTAGTCGTTGGATTAGACGTACTATGGCTTGCAAGATTTGTCATCGCCTGAATGATTTCTTTACTCCCTGCCGCATATCCGATTCTCCAACCTGTCATTGAATGTGATTTGGAAACACCATTAATAATAATCGTTTGTTCTTTTAATTCTGGCGAAATTTGTGCAATTGATACATGCTTATGACCGCTGTAAGTAAGTTTTTCATAAATTTCATCGGAAATAATAAGAACATCATGCTTTAAGCAAAGCTCTCCCAATGCTGTTAATTCTTCCTCGCTATAAAGCATTCCAGTAGGGTTGCTAGGTGAATTGATAATCACAGCTTTTGTTTTTTCTGTAATTGCTTCTGCCAATTGTTCGGCAGTGATCTTATATTCATTTTCTTCCTTACCTTCAACGTAAACCGGCACGCCGCCTGCAAGCTTCACTTGCTCCGGATAGCTGACCCAGTAAGGAATTGGGATGATTACTTCATCCCCTTCATCTAATATCACTTGAAACAGCGTATAAAGTGCATGTTTAGCGCCACTTGTCACAATGATATCTGCCGGATCAATGTCAATTCCTTGATCTTGTTTAAATTTTTTCGAGATTTCTGCTTTTAATGTCGGCAAACCGGAAGCAGCAGTGTATTTTGTCTGGCCTTCATTCATTGATTGTACTGCGGCATCGATAATATGCTGAGGTGTGTTATAGTCAGGCTCTCCAGCGCCAAGACCAATAACATCATGACCTTGAGCTTTAAGTTCTTTAGCCTTGGCAGTTATCGCCAATGTCGTTGATGGGGTTAATGATTTTACACGCTGCGCTAATTGAATGTTCATATTAATGCCTCCAAATAATTATCTTAAATATAATTAAACCAGTGATATTTTTTGATGCAGAAAACATCTCCGGATAGAATAACAATTGCTATATTCCCACTGTATATGTTTATAGATTTTCAATGATTTTGAGCCGTTCCTTACCTGTCTCAAAATCAATCATATAATAATTGAGTAAATTGCCTTCAGTGCGATAGGAGATTTCCCATAAAGGAATATTTTTTTCCATCCCTAAACGTACAGCAATAATCTCGGTCGGTTTTTTCTCATTTAAAAGTGATTGAACGGCTTCTTCCTTTGAAATGCCATCTGTTTTCTTTTTAACCGTAATATCACCTTTGCCCTCCGGAACCCAGGCATATACGTCATCACCATTTTTCAATTTGCCATCTATTACATATATTGTTTCATTACCATTATATAAAGAGAACCTATTGGTGTCCGTTAAGTTTACTTCTTTTTCCGCCCTTTTTACTGCCTCGGCTTTCACATCTTTCACCGGTTCAACAGCATTCATATAAACTTTGCCAGACAAGCCAATCATGACTACGACAACAATCATACTGATTATTATTATTTTCTTCATATCATCACTCTACTTATGTACGGTAGATTGTAAAAACCGCTTTATTTTGATCTTCCTTGTCCAATGCTAAACCGAACATTAAATCTTCCCGCTTTAATGTTCGATTCAATGAATCGACAATTTTATATAAATCCGGACTGTTTTGGATTGTTACTGTTGATAATACTTCTATCTTGCTTTCCATGTGCAAATTTCCTCCTTGAAACTTACCAAGCTACATTTTAAACTCTACCTTAATAGTATAACAGTAATAGTGGCAGTCATAAATATCGACACCATATTTTTAGTAAATTTTTATAGCCATTCGTCTATGAGCTTTATAGTTTCGTTAATTGATTTTTGTTCGGCCTTCACTGCAGGCACAGATTGAAGAAAAGCCTTCCCATAGCTGGTTGTTACAATTCTTCTGTCAAAAACGATAATTAACCCTTTATCTGACTTTGTACGGATCAGTCTGCCAAAGCCTTGTTTAAAACGGATAACAGCTTCAGGCAAGGCAAATTGTGAAAATGGACTGCCGCCTTCTGCTTGAATTTTTTTCGACTTTGCTTCAGTCATTGGATCATCCGGAGGTGAAAATGGAAGTCGAACGATGATTAAACAGGATAAATCCTCCCCAGGAATATCGACACCCTCCCAAAAACTGCTTGTACCAAGAAGAATCGCCTTCTCAAACCGCTGAAAATTCCTGGTCAACCGCGAACGGCTTCCCCCTGATATCCCTTGGGCGAAAATAGCAAAATCATCTAGAAAACCGGATTCCTTAATCAACTGATGAGTGTCTCTCAACATTTCATATGAAGTAAACAAAATGAGCATCCTGCCCTTTGTCGCTTCTGCAATGGATATAATTTGTTCTGAAATAGAAGCTACATATTCTTCCATTGGCACAGCCTTAATATCAGGTAAATCTTCTGGAATAATGAATTTCACCTGCTTGTCATAATCAAACGGGGATTCAATTTTCACAAGCTTGCATTCTTCCTCTTTTAAGCCTAACTCTTTTAACATATATGAAAAAGAGCCTTTAATCGTCATTGTCGCTGAGGCAAGAACAATGCTTCGCTTTCGGTCAAAGAATCGTTCACTAAGCAGACTTGCGACATTCAATGGCTCCGAATAAACGGTCGTTACGTTCTGCATCGCTCTTAAGTCGATTTCTATCCATGTTACCTGCTCATGAGGTGATGTCATGAACAGTGCTTTCACTGAATCCATGACCAATTTCAAATCTTCGACGCTTGAAGTTAACTCTTCTAAAAAAGCCCTGCTCTTATCATGTAATTGCGCGACTTGTTTTTTTAGATAGTTCAACCGATTTCCCAACGCTTCGACAGCATCTTTAGTTAAAAAATAAAATCTTTCTGCCTTGCCAACCAGCAATTTTTGACTGCTGTCTTGATCAGCTTGATTAAGACCTATTTTCAGGCGGTTGACACCTTTTTTCCCCTTCTTGCGGTTTTTTGCAACCGTGCCAATTAACCGGAAGAATTCGTCCATCTCAAAAAGCAGCTCGACCATCAATTCATTCATTTCGAATGAATGAAGCAGAGAATCATCCTTCACATCAGTTTCTTCCAGTAATTTTTCAAGTTTAAATAAAAGCTGACGATGCTCAAGCGTGCCGATTTGACTAAGAATAAGCCTTACATTTAAGTAATCAAGGCTAAGTCCGAAGTGGGGACCTGCGGCCTTTACAAAATGATGACCCTCATCAATGATAGCGTGCTGATAACTTGGCAATATAGAGTGGTCTGACGCTAAATCGGTCAGCAGCATGCTGTGATTAGTAATGATTAAATCTGCCTTTTGCGCTTGATTTCTCGCTTTATAATAAAAATCTTTATTTATCCAAGATTTTTCAGTTAAAAAGACTGTTTCATCATTCTTAATATGATTCCAATAAATCATTCCGCCGCTAGATAAATTTAATTCATCCATATCTCCTGTAGCTGTTTCTGTTAGCCATATGAGAATTTGCATTTTCGTTAAGTTCGTATCATAATTGTCATCCAGTTCATTCAATGATGCGACAAACTTTTGCAGGCTTAAATAATGGCTTCTCCCCTTTAAAACAACAGCTTCTACAGAAAATGGCAGCATCTTCTTTAATAGCGGCAAATCTTTATGAAGCAGCTGATCCTGCAGCTGCGTTGTATATGTACTAATGACAATCCGATCATTATTTTGAACTGCATACATAACAGATGGGATTAAATAGGCAAGCGACTTGCCTACACCTGTCCCTGCTTCTATTAAGCTATGCTGTTCATTGCCAAATGCAGCGTATACTGCATCCATCATGGAGAATTGCCCTTCTCTGATTTCAAATAAAGGAAAGGCTTTTTTAAATAACGCCGTTTTATCTTCAGTCATTGTAGGGAAATCTATTTGTTTTACATAAGTCGGCTTCTCAGACTTTTGTTCCGCTTTCCTTAATGCAATTCCTTGATATATTTCTAAATGATCCGGTAAAGCTTCAAGTGTCGCTTCCTTCCATTGTATCAACTCATCCAAATATATATCTAAATCACTCTTTAGTCCGCCAGATAATTTATGTAGCTGTTTGATCGTTTGTACAGGTAAATATTTTAGTTTCTTTTCCAATATTAATAATAGCTCTGCAGTAACATATGCATCACTATCTGCCTGATGCGGCCGATCATGATTTAAGCCGAATTGATTAGCTAAATCTGAAAGCTTGTAGCTGTCCTCGCTAGGCAACAAAATTCGCGCCAGCTCTACTGTGTCGAGAACAGGCCCATAAAATCCGTTATAGCCTGCATCTATCAATTCTTCCTGTAAAAAGGACAAATCAAATAGCACATTATGGGCAACAAAATAAGCTCCGTCCAGCATCTTTAACACTTTCGGGGCTATTTCATCAAAAGTCGGGGCACCCTTTACCATGTCATCAGTTAATCCTGTTAACTCTTCAATAAAGGGAGGAATGCTTTGATTCGGTTGAATAAGCGAAGAAAATTGATCAATTATTTCTCCATTTTCTACAACAACCGCTGCAAATTGTATCATTTTATCGCCTTTTTTAGGGGCATTTCCTGTCGTTTCTAAATCAATGACGACATATTTATTACTCATGGCTTACACCTCTAACATTCTGTCAATCAAACGGTATCATAAAAAGAAGAAAAGAGAAAGTTATCGGGCATTTAATTTAACAAAATAAAGCGATTTTTTTTAGAAAGGAACTAATATTCATTTTACACGTTATCATTCTGACTTGTTAACTTATTGCTAAATAAAAAAGCTGGATAGGAGATCTCCCTATCCAGCATTCTTCCGTTACATGATTGTATGAGCGGGTTCAGCATGCATTAATTCTTTCATTTTATTGCCTTCTGCCATAATTGCTACTTTCGGTTTATGAGAAGCGAGCTTTTCTTCGGCAACCATTGCATATGAGATGATGATGACGATATCTCCCTCTTGTACAAGTCTTGCCGCCGCTCCATTTACACAGATGACACCGCTGCCTCTTTCGCCTGGAATGATATAAGTTTCAAATCTTTGGCCATTATTATTATTTACGATTTGTACCTTTTCATTCGGGAGCATCCCAACTGCATCAAGAATATCTGAATCTATCGTAATACTTCCTACATAATTCAAGTTTGCTTCTGTAACTGTGGCACGGTGAATTTTTCCGTTCATCATTGTCCTAAACAAGACAATTCCTCCTATCTATACGTTCGTGATGACTATATTATCTATTAAGCGTGCTTTCGGGAATTTAACAGCAAGTGCAATAATAATTGTCCCCTTCAGCTCAACGATTTCCTTCAATTCTGGATAGGAATAGATTTCTACATAATCTATCTTTCCGTTTGTCTTTTCGGTAATTTCTTCACTAATAAATTTGATGATGCTGTCCGGGTTATTTTCCCCTTCTTCTATGAGTGATTGGGCATTAGCCAAGCTTCGAAAGAGCACTGGTGCCTGCTGCCTTTCTTCATCAGACAAAAATACATTTCTTGAGCTTTTAGCTAAACCGTCCTCTTCTCTAACTGTATCAACAGCAACCACTTCAATTGGGAAATTGTAAGTAGCTACAATTAAATCAATAACCGCCACTTGCTGTGCATCTTTACGCCCAAAATAGGCTCTCTCCGGCTGGATAATATTAAACAATTTTGATACCACTAATGCTACACCATCAAAATGGCCTGGTCTTGACTTTCCGCAAAGAACATCTGTCCGGTCTCCGACATGCATTAAAACAGCTGGTGGATTAGGATACATTTCTTCAACTGAAGGATGAAAAATAACATCTATTTTTTCATTTTCAGCAAGTTTTAAATCGCGGTCCAAATCTCTTGGATACGTACTCAAGTCCTCCTTCGGCCCAAATTGCAGCGGATTCACAAAAATACTCATGACAACGAGATCATTTTCCTGTCTAGCTTTCTTTGCCAGTGTAAGATGACCTTCATGCAGATACCCCATCGTCGGGACTAACCCGATAGAATTGCCTTGCTTCTTCATTGTTAATACATAATCCTGCATTTCTTGAATCTTCGAAATTACTTTCATCATTTGCCCCCGTAAAGACTTAGAAGTTCTTCTTCCTTCATATTAAATGAATGTTGTGCTTCAGGGAAAAGCCCGCCTTTTACTTCTTTTACATAGGCTCTTAAGCCTTCCTCCATCATTTCTTCACTATTTAAATAACGCTTTACAAACTTTGGAACCCGATCGACACCATAAGTAAGAACATCATGATAGACAAGGACCTGCCCATCAGCATGAGGACCAGCACCGATGCCGATTGTCGGTATATTTAATGCCGAAGTTACTTCTTTCGCAAGTTGCTGTGGCACACATTCCAACACAATAGCAAATGCCCCGGCAGTTTCACATTTTTTTGCATCCTCAAGCAGTTTTAAAGCGGCGGCGGCATTTTTTCCTTGTACTTTATATCCTCCGAGAACCGCTACAGATTGAGGTGTAAGGCCCAAATGAGCCACAACTGGAATCCCAGCCTTTGTAAGCGCTTCTATTTGATCAATTACTTCATCTCCACCTTCGACTTTAACCGCCTGTGCGCCCGTTTCCTGAATAAGCTGGCAAGCATTGATTAAAGTATCTTTTGTTGAAAGGTGATAGCTCATAAATGGCATATCTACAACAATGAATGTATTGGCAGCCCCTCGTTTCACTGCTTTTGCGTGATGAATCATATCGCTCATTGTCACTGGTATGGTCGAATCATAACCTAAAACGACCATACCGAGAGAGTCGCCAACTAAAATCATATCAACGCCAGCTTTTTCCGCTTGCTTAGCAGCCGGAAAGTCATATGCTGTCAGCATAGCAATCTTCTCTCCATTGTTCTTCATCTTTACGAAATCTGTTGTTTGCTTCATCTTACATCCTCCTTTTTTCTTTAGGAAGAGGCGATGGAAACAATGACAATGAGTCAATAAATAATAAAAATCCTTCCATAGCAAATACAGAAGGATTGTGAAATCGCTCATTATAGTGTCTCATCCCTCTGTCCTGGTCCATAATGGATCTAGGCAGATTATACTTATCACATCGATTTTCTTACAGGTGCAGTTCTAAATGATACTGCCCACCAAAAGTATAACAAACATAAGAAACTTTTGGCTATAAAAAATTTCTTTATGTTTATCTGATTATTCAGAAATTAAAAACCAACAATTTCGATACAATTCATTTCCCCTAATTTTTGTTGTGACAGCGGGCTGAAAGTGCCTATATGATGCTTTCGCAAACTAGGTTACTATTTACCAAGCAGTACAGTGATGTTGTTTTCTGCTCTGCCGCATAATTTAGACTTACTCCGCATTGAATGTGGAGCAAGCTTCATTCGAAGGGCAAATAAATCGTGGTTATTTACACGAAGGGATTTTGGACTGAATGCTTCAGGTGAATAAATTGCGGTTATTTACACGAAGGGATTTTGAACCGAATGCTTCAGGTGAATAAATTGCAGTTATTTACACGAAGGGATTTTGAACCGAATGCTTCAGGTGAATAAATTACGGTTATTTACACGAAGGGATTTTGGACTGAATGCTTCAGGTGAATAAATTGCGGTTATTTACACGAAGGGATTTTGAACCGAATGCTTTAGGTGAATAAATAGCGGTTATTCCAGAGGATTTTCGTTGTCATAAATATTAGATGGAGTTCACCTGCCCCGCTCCTCGAAAAGTCTAGCATTTTTTGCGCCATGTACGCAAAAAACGACCATTTTAAACTTGAGCCACTCCTTTAACTGGCACAAGAAAAAACAGCCGCTTCCCACTCACAACCACTTATAAAATTGTCTGTTTTCTGATTGCAGCGAATGCCTACTTATTTATCCAATCTCAATATCAGCCGAGTATATATGATGAGTCTTACCTTCCCCGTCCTCAAGCAGGAGTACACCTTCATCAGTGATTCCAATTGCTTTGCCGGCGATTGCTCCAGTTAATGTTCTGGCTGTTATATACTTGCCGATGCTTACAGCATAGCTTTCCCAAAGTAGTTTAATTGGATGAAACCCTTTTTCAATGTAAATTTTATAAAGGTTTTCGAGCTTTAAAAGTAGGGCCTGAATCAGTTCAGCTCTTGATATTTTTTGACCTTTTTCTATCGCCAGACTAGTCGCTTTATCTTGAAGCTCTGGCGGATAATCCTCTTTACTTTGATTTACATTGATGCCAATGCCCATGATGATAGAAGCAATCCGATCTGCATCGGCCTGCATTTCTGTTAAAATACCAGTAATTTTTTTGCCATTTAAGAGAACATCATTCGGCCATTTAATCTCAGGTGATAATCCTGTCACTTCTTCTATTGCCTGTACAACTGACACAGCTGCAATAAGCGTGAGCTGCGGCGCTTTATGTGGAGGAAGATTCGGGCGGAGAATAATACTAAGCCAAATGCCTGTGTATTTTGGTGATACCCATTTACGATCCATCCGGCCTCGGCCATTTGATTGTTCTTCTGCAACAACAATGGTACCTTCTTTTGCACCTTCATTCGCCAGGCGGTGGGCAACTTTCTGCGTTGTTTCAACAACCTCTTCATAATGAATTGATCTGCCAAAATCTTCTGTTTTGAGACCTAGACTAATTTCATCAGCGATAACCTTATCCGGTGTACCTATGATGCGGTATCCTTTCCGTCTGACTGCTTCTAGTTCAAACCCCTCTTTACGCAGGCTCTCTATATGCTTCCATACAGCTGTTCTGGAGCAGCCGAGCACATCTGCGATTGCTTGTCCCGATAAGTATTCCTCTTCATTATTAGTAAAAGCATTCAACAGCTTTTTTCTTAATTCTGATTGCATCGTAACAGCCACTCCCTGATAGAATCCTTTGTATTCTTCACTTTGCTATAAACAACAGCCTCTTCCACTTCTTCAATACAAGCTTTAATCCAAGGGCCTGCAGGTTTATTGAACCAGTCCATTAAATCATCACCTGTTAACTGCAATTCGCTTCGGTCCTTAATAGGAAGATGATGATACTGCTCCATCAACGCTTCACCTGAAGATCGCTCTTGCTTTGTGATGATTTCATATATTCTGTTTGCACTCAATGCTTTTTGTTTTCCTGCTTGATATAAAGATTGCTTATTAAAATGAGCTGTAAATCTATCATGTAACCATTCGGATAATGATAGGATATATTTTATCGTTTTAGCAGGCATTCTCCAGCTTTTTAGAATAATTTTACGTTCGGGTTCAGTTAATTTTAATCCATAGAGAATAAAGGCCCACATTTCTTCTAAAGTTAAACCGGCATAATCATATTCTTCCAAAGCGGAAATATGCTTCCCTTTTGCAGCCAGACCAGGTAAATATATGTATAATCCAGTATCAACGAGGTGCTGTAATGCCTGCTTTCGATTGTTGCCAACCAACAGTTTATTAAATTCCACCAGCTTCCGCTCAACAGCTATATGCTGCAGCAAGTGGCCATTATGTTTTAACGCTTCATATGTATTTCTTTCGATGTCAAAATTTAATTGACTATGAAATCTCAATGCCCGCATCATTCTTAAAGCATCTTCAGTAAACCTTTCATCCGCTTTGCCTACTGTAACGATTTGCTTAAGTTTAATCGCCTCCATGCCGGAAAACGGGTCGATTGCCACTCCATGCTTATCAAGTGCAATGCTGTTCATCGTAAAGTCCCTGCGTTGTAAATCTTCTTTAAGATTTCTAATAAATTTCACTTCTGCTGGTCGTCTAAAATCAACATACTGTGATTCTGCTCTGAATGTCGTTACTTCGTATGGCTCCCCTTGAAATAAAACGAGTACAGTCCCATGTTCAATCCCGACATCTACGGTTTTAAGGAAAATTTTCTTCACTTCGTCAGGAGTAGCAGAGGTCGCGATATCCACATCCGAGATATCTCTTCCGATAATCGCATCCCTTACTGCTCCTCCTACAAAATAAGCTTCAAATCCATTGTCCTCTAACTTTTCTAAAATTGGAACAGCCCTTTGAAAAGCTATATTCATTTACCATCACCGCTTAAAAGTTGATAATAGATTTGTTCATATTCTGATACGACTTTATTTGCGTTAAATGACGTACGTACAGTCGATACTGCATGCTCTGAGAACATTTGATGCAATTCTTTATCATTTAAAAGGGCAACAGCTTTGTCGGCAATCCCATGAATATCGCCTAACTCACAAATAAAGCCATTTTCACCATCTGAAATTACTTCTGGTATGCCGCCGACATTCGTCCCAATACAAGGCACTCCGCATGCCATTGCTTCAAGGGCGACTAATCCAAAGCTTTCTTTCTCTGAAAGAAGCAGCATCAGGTCACTTAAGGAATATAACTCTGCGAGATTATCCTGTTTACCTAAAAACAGCACTTTTTCACTAAGACCCATATTTTCAACCAGCTGTGCGACTGTATTCATTTGCGGGCCATCTCCAACTAAAAGCAGCTTTGCCTTCATTTTTTCAGAGATTCTCGCAAAAGATTTTACTACATCAGGCACTCTTTTTACGCCTCTAAAGTTGGAAACATGGATAATAACCTTTTCATCATTCGCGATGCCAAACTCTTCTCGTAAATAAGTGGAATCCTGTTTCCTGTATATTCTCTGATCAATGAAATTATATACAGGAATAATCGATTGATCAGGGTTGATTAAGTCATAGGTTTGCGCAATAAGCGCGTTTGAAACAGCAGTAACAGCATCAGATTGCTCGATTCCAAATTTAATCGCATCAGACAATGAGGAATCATACCCTAACACAGTAATATCTGTCCCATGGAGCGTAGTTACAATTTTCACATCCCTGCCGCTCATTTGTTTTGCTAATATGGCACAAATCGCATGTGGAACGGCATAATGAACATGCAGTAAATCAAGCTTCTCTCTCTTAATAATTTCTGCCATCTTGCTGGCGAGGGCGATGTCATATGGTGCATATTGAAAGACAGAATAATGATTCACTTCTACTTGATGATAGAAGATATTATGATACATTCTGTTCAAACGAAAAGGCAGACTGGATGAGATAAAGTGGATTTCATGACCTTTCTCCGCCAGCATTTTTCCTAATTCTGTAGCGACAACCCCTGATCCACCTACTGTTGGATAACAAGTAATTCCAATTTTTAATTTCTTATTTTTCATATCATACTCCAATTAAATCTTTATCAATGATAATAGGTTTCTTCACTTTAAAACCTTCTGCATATTTTAACCCAACTTGCTGCCCATATAAACGCTCTCTTGCTTCAATCATCTCAACATATCCATTTACAAGCGGCGTATCAACAGATTCGTCTGTTTTTACAAATTGGCTCCTGTAAGCTTGTAAGCTAGAAATTTTATTGTCTATAAACTCAGAAATATCCACAACAAAATCTGGAGTATGAAATCCGTTAATCATATAGTAATACATATGTCTAACTTTATGAGCATTATGTTTTTCTGTTGTTTCATATTTCTTCACACCCGCGGAAAAAACAGCTTCCTCTACAATCCTAGCAGCATTTCCATGGTCAGGATGGCGATCCGCCATATAAGGCGCAAATACAATCGCAGGACGATATTTTCGTATCACCTCAGCTGCTTGCCTAATATAATCCTGATTCAAAAAAAGACCTCTATCTTTCATGCATAAAGTTTCTCTAACTTCTACATTAAGAAGCTGTGCCGCTTGTTTTGCTTCCGCTTTACGCAAAGCAGCATTTCCATTTGAAGATAATTCCGCCTCTGTTAAATCACATATCCCAATACTAAGACCCTGGGCTGCATATTTTGCAATCGTGCCGCCCATTCCGATTTCTACATCATCCGCATGTGCGCCAAACGCTAAAATATCTAATTTCATACTTTCCATGTTGTTTCACTCTCCGCTAACGATTTCTCTCCAGGAGAGATCTCCCCGTTCTAACCCCATAACAATTACTTCTGCCGTTCCCATATTTGTCGCTAATGGAACGGCATATACATCACATAAGCGGATTAATGCGTTAATATCCGGCTCATGCGGCTGTGCTGTTAAAGGATCTCTGAAAAACAAAACAACATCCATCTTATTTTGGGCAATCATCGCACCAATTTGCTGATCGCCTCCCATTGGTCCGGACTGAAACCGGTGGATATCCAATCCTGTTTCTTCTTGAATACGAAGCCCTGTTGTTCCTGTTGCATACAGTTGATGCATCGCTAATGTGTTTTTATAAGCTGTGGCAAACCGAACGATATCATTCTTTTTTTTGTCGTGGGCAATTAAGGCAATATTCATTGGGCACCTCCATTTTATTCAATAATATTTTCTAATCCGTACACCAATGTATCAATTTTTAATACTGTATCAACAGCGATTTTAACTCCAGACATAAATGAGGCACGATTATAGGAATCATGTTTAATTGTCAATGTTTGTCCACTTGCACCAAACATCACTTGTTGATGGGCAATTAACCCTGGTAGACGAACGGAATGAATGTGCATCCCATCATAATCTGCTCCTCTTGCACCCTCGATCGTTTCCTTTTCGTTAGGATGTCCTTGTACTTTTGTTTCTCTGACCTCTGCAATCATTTCAGCAGTTTTGACAGCAGTTCCTGATGGCGCATCAAGCTTCTGATCATGATGCATTTCGATGATTTCTACATCATTAAAATATTTACCAGCCATTTGAGAGAATTTCATCATTAATACAGCACCTAGTGCAAAGTTAGGGGCGATAATTGCGCCAATTCCTTTTTCATGGCAGAGTTCTTCAAGCTCCTTTAAATTTTCCTTTGTAAAGCCAGTTGTCCCAACAACAGGGCGAACGCCATATTGCAAAGCGGTTTTTGTATGATGCATCCCCACTTCTGGAGTCGTTAAATCAATTAATACATCTGGCTCACTCGCTTTCAAGCAAGCGGAAATGTCCGCAAATACAGGTATATCCAATCCTGAAAACCCAGGAAACTCGCTCAGCATACCGCCATCATTTTTATGATCTAATACAGCTACAAGCTCATACCCTTCCGTTTCCTGTACAAGCTTCACCGCTTCACTCCCCATCTTTCCACGCGGCCCAGCTATCACTATCTTCACAATATTCATTGTCCATCTTCCTCCTTATCTTTCCTTGTCCATCTGTTCTTATCACGAGTATTAAATTTATTCATGACACGATCATGGGCATCATCTAATTGAATGTTTAATGAATTGGCAAGGCAGATGAGAACAAACAGCATATCTCCCATTTCTTCTTCTATTGCTTTTTCGTCTTCACTATTTTTCTTCGGTTTTTCACCGTAATGATGATTAACTTCGCGAGCAAGCTCACCTAATTCTTCTGTCATCCTTGCAAGCATGGCAAGCGGACTAAAATAACCTTCCTTGAATTGACCTATGTATTCATCCACTTCTTTTTGAAGCTGCTTCATTGTTTTGTCATCAGACAAGCTGTATCACCTCTAAATGATATTTATGAACATTCTCTTCCATGTTAGCTAAACATAAATGTTTTTACAATAATATGACCTTAAAAACACACCATCACTTATATTTTATTATTGGTATATTGCTCTTAAAACGCCAATCCTATATAATGAGGTATCTTATTTATTGTCATTTACAGGCATTGGAGGACGATTATGCTATCCGGTTTGAAAATTAAAAATATACTATTCATCTTAATCGGTTCTTCCATATTTTCATTTGGCATTGTTCATTTTAATATGCAAAACAACCTGTCTGAGGGCGGTTTTACTGGGATAACCTTATTGCTTTACTTCCTATTAGATTGGGACCCCTCTTATACGAACTTAATTTTAAATATTCCGTTATTTTTTATCGGCTGGAAGCTTCTTGGACGGAAAGCTTTTATTTATACCATAATTGGAACAGTCAGCGTATCCATTTTCCTTTGGATATTCCAGCGTTATCAAATCAATATGCCATTGAACGACGACCTTACATTAGCTGCCCTTTTTGCCGGCGTCTTTATCGGCGTGGGACTTGGAATCATTTTCAGATTCGGCGGAACGACAGGCGGTGTAGACATTATTGCGCGGCTTGTTAATAAATACGCGGGCATCAGCATGGGCAAAACGATGTTTATTTTTGATGCCTGTGTCATTATTATTTCTTTAATTTTCTACTTAAGCTACAAAGAAGCAATGTATACATTGGTTGCTGTTTTTGTAGGTGCAAGAGTGATTGATTTCATTCAGGAAGGTGCCTATGCTGCAAGGGGAGCAATGATTATTTCAGAGAAAAATGAAGAAATTGCAGCGAAAATAATGAATGAGATGGAAAGAGGCGTAACAGTTCTAAAAGGTCATGGCTCATTTACGAAAGTTGACCGCGATGTTTTGTACTGTGTTGTCGCCAGAAATGAATTAACTAGATTAAAAAGCATCATTAATTCAGTTGATCCGCACGCATTTGTTACGATGTCTCAAGTACATGATGTGCTTGGAGAAGGGTTTACACTTGATGAAAATAAAAAACCGTTAGAAAAGTAAAGGAGGAGCTTCGACGAAGCTCCTCCTTTACTTTTTTATTAATCTTCGCTTCTCATGCCAACAAAGGCAAGAACGAAACGCAATAATTCGAGCACTGCGATAACAGTTGCAGCTACATATGTTAATGCGGCAGCATTCAATACTTTCTTTGCTCCGCCTTCTTCATCATTTCTAATAATCCCTGAGCCAACCATGACATTTAATGCGCGCGATGAGGCGTTAAATTCAACTGGCAAAGTGACAAGCTGGAAAAGCACTGCGGCTGCGAAGAAAATAATCCCTATTAGCATCATGCCAGTCGCTTGGAATAATAGGCCTCCCAAAATAAAGAAAAATGAAAGATTTGATCCTGCGTTCGCAACGGGTACTAAAGCATGGCGAAAACGCAAGAATGAATAATCTTCCGCATCCTGAATTGCATGGCCGACTTCATGAGTCGCAACAGATACGGAGGCAATGGATGTACCGTAATAGTTGTCTTCAGATAAACGCACGACCTTATCTCTAGGATCATAATGGTCTGAAAGCTGCCCCTTCACAGGCTCAATAGATACATTGTAAAGTCCGTTTTCATCCAGCACTTTTCTGGCAGCCTGTGCACCAGTTAAACCGGAAGAGTTTTGAATTTTCAAGTGACTGCTGTACGTTTTCTTCAAATACATTTGAATGCCAATCGGCACAAGCATAATAATAACAAAATAAACCAAGAACGTCATAGATGAACCTCCTAATAAAGATAGATATGGCTTGTTTCCTCTCCAAAAAACTCATAATATTAACTGAAAATTCGCGTAATTATCAGAACTTTTTGGGAGGAGTCTTTTTTTACGGACAAGGTTAACATTCCCAAATAATCTTAGTCACAGTATTATGACCAATTTTAACTTATAGCTTCTCCTGGATTTAATTAAAGGGGAAAGATAATACATCTGTGGAATTTCAAATTACTAATTGCTCCTTTTCGTGGTCAATTAAAACTGAACGTTAGACGTATAACCTTAGAGGCTGGTTAAGGGTTACATGTAGCAATAGAAAGAGCGTTGCATTTGCCGGATGGCTGACAAACCTGTCTAAGCGATTAAAAACCATTCTCGCTTAATCTAAGGATTGACACAAACCTCAATTCAAATAAAACCCACTAGATGTCATTGCCCTTCTTAATATTCTTTTCATCAACTATCACACAATGAGGACAACTGATGGAAAGGAAATATTTTTTTACTTGAGCTTATTTTACCTTGTTTTAATAGTGAAGTTCAACCATTTAGCTTTCTGGATTGTTTTCTTTTTTCTTGCCGCCTTTATATTTTCTCCAGCCTACATAGGATAATGTGAGAATAATGATGCTGCCTGTTGAAATAATCACCCACCATAATGATGGATCCGCTTCATCTTCCGTTATTTCCTCAAATATTTCTTCCATATCTGCCGCCAATGTTTCAAGTTCCTGCATGCTATCTTCTTCGTCCTCCAGCACTTGAGTCCTGTATTGATCAACATATTTAATGCGCGTATCTAATTGCTGTATGCGCTCAGAATCAATATCGAGCTTTATAGAAGGATAGATGATATCATAAAGAGCTAAAAAGGAATTGAAATTTTGATGAAATGCATCAATATCGCCCATTTCAGCAGCGCCTTTAACCTCACCTAATACAGACATGATAGGATTTTTCATCTCTGCCCACAATGGCTGGTTTGAAGTAGAAACTGTATCCATAACAAGACGGAACTTAGTAAAGCTTTGAAGCCTGTCCTCATGATTCATATTTATGCTCGCAGCAGCTTGTACAGCTTCGTTATGAGAAGCTGTAACTGCACGCAGTTCATCGCTTGTTAAGATTTGATTGCCGCCGGTTGCTACAACGAACTGATTAGAAAAATAATTTAATATCCTTTGCGCTTCATCATACCGGTGCAGCTTGACCATTTGCAGCGCCTCGTCAGATATCTCATCTAATTTATTTATTGAAGCTGTATCATCGTCAGTGTTCGCAATGACCATATACGGTAATATCAATGATATTGATAAGATTAATGCAATAAAAAATGTTTTTGTTCTCATACGAACTTGTCCCTCCCAAGGATTACTATTAAAAATGTATGTACGTTAGGACAAGGTTAGACCATGAATATTTTGTATTTAAGCATAAAAAAAATGCCAAAGTCTTTTTGGCATTTTATCGACCTTTTGGTATAATTAATGGATTTTCTTCACTTTGACCGTTACCACCGCCATGATAATATTGAGGCACATTGCCTTGCAGGAAGATATCGCCAATTTTCACGGAATTAGCTGTTTCGATATTTCTCTCCATTAATGGGATAATCACTTTCATTCTCACGTTTATCACAATATAAATCTCAAGAAATGTATTATTGACTCCTGTTTCAATCACCTTCGTGTCAATGCTTGAAATAACATCACCTAAAAACTCAAATCGTATAGGTACTTTTGGACCAAGGCTTGAAAATAATGTAATCTTTGTAGCCATCCCAAGAGGGATCGCATATATCATTCCTCCTTCAGAACTGGAAGCATCAAAATCGATTAATTCATCATTTTTCAACGCCTTGAGCTGGTCCACATTTCCGCTTTCAACTAAATTTAAATATTCCTGTACACTTGATGTTGTTGCAGAAATGACCCGATTATAAATTTGCGGATTGGTGCTGTAACTCGCACTATCCCCGTCATCATGTTTAATTATGAGATCTCTCACATCAACATTTGAGATCTCCGTCGCTATTGCTTCATTTATAGCTTGAGCTGAAAATTGCCTTGCCTGTGTTTCAGCTATTTCCATTAACATTGGTTCAATATTTTTATTGATAAGTAACAAGCCCGATAAAGTTAGAAGGATAAAAATAAAAAAAGTGATAAGCAAGACGTATCTTAATGGCAGCGGTCCTTTAATTGCTTGTCGCAATCGCCTTTTATTCACAAAAGTTTTCCTCCCTTTGTACAATATATGATTGTACAAAGAAAATAAAACAAGTTTTATTTAGTTGGCAATTCAAGCGAAAACCGGTTTTTACGAATGGTTAAATAATAGGTGATGCCAATAGAAAAAATACTAAGCCAAAACGTAAAATATCCGATTTGCGGGATATAATCATTTAATACAGAGTAGCGCGGTAGCATGAAGAAAACATAATCAATCACATCGTTATGCAACGTCCATATTGCCGCAATAACTAAATGCCATAATTTTATTCGATAAAAAGGCGCGTAAAGAATGCCTTGTATTGCCATCGCACCGTGAGAAAAGATGAGCATTAATGCAGCCGGATCAACCACACCTGTAACCTGAAAAACGAGGAGGTTCATAACAACTGCCCAAATGCCGTATTTTACAAGAGTTACAATAGCCAATACCTCGAGCAGCGGCCAACTCTTGCCTAATAAGAAAGCAATTAGTACAAAAACAAAAAACAAGCTTGCTGTAGGGCTATCAGGCACAAACGGTAAAAATATCGGCGGTGTCTCAACCAATTGCCATTTATACCAGTAATATCCGTAAACAGTGCCAACAGTATTAATGATTAAAAGAATTATTAGAAACATCCGGTTTCCAAGGATAGGGTAAATCTGTTTCATTGTTCATCCTCACAATTATATAGAATATGAAAAGAAGCTGACGACCAAGTCAGCTTCTTTTTGTTTATTCACTTTCAATACTTGAAATAAAGTCTACAACTTTTTCAAGCTCTTCATCTGTGCCAGTGAAGATTCCGGCAGGCATCGCACCTCTACCGTTGACAATGACATCATGAATTTCCTCCGGTGTCAAATCAACATCGATAAGAGCCGGCGCACCTGCTCCACCTTCCAATTCATTGCCATGACACGTTAAGCAAGTGTTGGCTTCCATTAGCTTATAGCCCTCTGCTTCCGTATCAATTTCTGCCTCAGCTACTATCTTACCTTGTTGGGCTGCTGCTTCCCAGTCATGATGGGCAACTGATTCCCAAGTCAGGAATGTAACGCCAGCAATTGCAAGCAGCATAAATCCTGTTGCAAATGGACGCTTTGACGGACGACGTTCTGGTCCGCGGTCAATGAATGGTGCTAACGCCAATGCTCCAAATACTAAACCTGGAATGACGAAAGCCCCAATGACGTTGAACGGTCCGGATGCATATGTGTATTTTAGCAATTGATATAAGAATAAGAAATACCAGTCTGGCAGCGGAATGTAAGCTGTATCACTAGGATCCGCAATTTTTTCTAACGGAGGCTCATGAGCAATTGTTAAACATAAGAACCCGATGAGGAAAACCGCACCTACCATCCATTCCTTTAATAGAAAGTTTGGCCAAAAGGCTTCAGTTTTGCCTGGATATTCCGAATAATCTTTCGGAATAAAGGTTTTACGTTCAGCAGAAATGCGTGAATCTCCAACGAATTTCATACCTTTTCCACGATGCATGTAGCAATTCCCCTCCTTCTTTTAGAAGATATACATTTTACAATGGTCCAGAAATACCTTGTTTACGAATCATGATGAAGTGGGCAGCCATTAACGCAAATAGTGCTGCTGGCAGGAAGAATACATGAATCGCAAAGAAACGTGTAATTGTTTGAGCACCTACAATTTCAGAGTCACCGGCTATGAGCGTTTTCAGCATATCACCGATAAACGGTGTAGACTCAACAATTTGAATGGTAACTTTTGTAGCGAATAATGCTTTCATATCCCATGGTAACAAATATCCAGTTAAGCCAAGTGCAAGCATGACGAAGAAAATACCTACGCCGACAAGCCAGTTTAACTCACGAGGCTTCTTGTATGCGCCTTGGAAGAATACACGTAAAGTATGTAAAAACATCATAACAATAACTAAGCTTGCGCCCCAATGGTGCATTCCACGGACAATTTGTCCAAAAGCGACATGATTTTGTAAATAATAAACAGATTCCCATGCATTTTTAATATCCGGAACATAATACATCGTTAGGAACATACCGGACAAAATTTGAATTACAGTTACAAAGAACGTTAGACCTCCGAAGCAGTATACAAACGCAGAAAAGTGATGCGCTGGGTTTACGTGCTCTGGCACTTCATGGTCAGCAATATCTCGCCAAATTGGCGTAATATCTAAACGTTCATCTACCCAATCATAAATTTTATTGAACAATTATTACGCCTCCTTTATCGCGGTTCTGCTTTACCTAAATATAAGTACCCGTCTACTTCTTTGATTGGAAAAACATCTAACGCTGCAATTGGCGGTGTGCCTGGCACGTTTTTACCATCCTTCGTATAAAGTCCACCATGGCAAGGACAGTAGAAATGCTCTGGATTTGACTTATCAGTATTCCAGTCTACTACGCAGCCTAAATGTTTACATACTGGAGATAACGCGACAATTTCTCCCTTTTCATCTTTGTATACCCATGCAGTTCCAGTTTCCTCTGAGGTATACCATGCATCCACTTGCTCAAATTTGTAGTCAACTCTTGTTGGTTCTTCTGTGATTTCATCAACTTTTTGTGGTGTTGGAATAAAATCGCTTTCACCTTTAGATTGCAGAACAGGATCCACAGCAAATCGAACCATCGGCATTAACATACCGGCTGCCATGAAACCGCCTACACCAGTGAGTGTGTAGTTTAGGAATTGACGTCTAGATACACGATTTTTGCTCATACTTTTCCCCCCTCTATTATGTAGTCGAGTCCAACGGACAAAGTTCAACACAATATAAAACTAGGACATACCAATGATATATCAATCTTTATGGAAGGTCAATATAATCCTGTAATGAATCATTGCAACTGTGTGATTAATTTGACTCTTCAATCATTATTCTGCCACTTTCTTACAAATAAATTCAACAGCTGTTTTACTTGGTCATCCAAGATTGAGTTTTTATACTGGTCATCCATATTTTCTAACGGGATGGAAGGCATCCAAATGAGTCCACCAGTTAGCTTGTCTTCTACAGTTTTCCAATCACTATCAGAAGTTATGTAAAAAATATGCTTAAAACCTTGAGAAATTAATTCATCTTCCCATTCTTTCAAATCGCTCGTCAGCTTGTCCTCTGATAGAGTTTTTAAATAAGAGATTCCTGGAAGCATAAGAAGCCGTCCTTTAAATTGCTTCTCAAGCTGTCCGCTTAGCAATTGAATAAATTCTGTCATTGAAACTGATTGTTTCATATCTTCCCTAAACGAAACAGGATAAAGGGGGACAACCGCTGTATCGATGTACTCTCTCTCTTTTATAAACAATTGAATATCCTGTGAATTCCACTTCATCCTTTTCACTCCATTACCGTTTAAATATTCCTTATTATCATACCACGTTCTAAGCCGTCGCACAAAATGAAGAATTGTACTTTTTTTGAACATTGAAAATACTTTACTTGAGAAAACTTGGTGTTCGCCAATCTCTACCGGCGAATGTCCTAGTTTTGCTTTTGCGATTTTTTCACTAGAAGCTAAATTTAAACCCTTTCCCTACTAGTAAAATAAAAAGCCTGCATTCAGCAGGCTCTAAATTATCGTTGAAGATTATTTAGTTTATTTGTCAGTTTTGTAAAGGCTTCCTTATCCTGCCTGTCTAACGCCGCATCAATTTCCTTTAAGAGCCGCTCTTTTTGGAATCTCTCCAGACTTTCAGAAAGGAATCTTTCTGCAATCAAGCGGTCTTTTTCACTAATGCGCAATGTTTTAGGCATAAATGGATTTTCTTCAAGCACAGCGGCATATTGATGAGCCTTGTTTGATGCATGAAAATTCAGCTGGATAAAAATCTCTTCATCGCGATTTAAGCGAATATCATGAAATGATTTTTCAGCATCAGTTGTCATTACATTTTCTTTGTAGAACCTGAAAGGTGCTTCCTCTACACAATGCGTTGACATGATTAGTCCTCGTGGACAATATTGTGCTTGTTCTACAAAATGCACCTTTTCCATTAACTGGTCATGGCTCATTAAATAATTAAGAATCCACACACATTCTCGTCTCTTTAATTGATAATGATTAAGAAACCAACGAATAAAATCCTTCTTTTCATTGACAGATACAGGGGCCGTCATTTTTGATTCCCTCCTCTGCTGCAGCCTTAAAATTGATTAATCAGCTTTTCAGGGGACTTTTAGTGTGTCTATTATGTCCTATATTTTTTAGTCTTCGTCTAAAAGCCGCTGCAGTATATCCTGATATTCTTCGTTGTTAGGTTCCATTCTTGTGAGCTCAGTAAAAACTTCGGCAGCCTCCTTCCTTTTTCCTTCTTCAATTAAAAAATATCCATAGTCGGCTAAGAAATCCGGCTGCTTGTTAAAGTAATTATATGCTTCATTATATTTGTTTAATGCCTGTGAATATTCTTCAAGCTGCTGATAACTGACAGCAGCATCCCATAAAAGCTGTGGCTCCACCGCTTCTATCTTTGTCATCATCTCAACAATTTCTATTACATCTTCATATTTTTCCTGATTTAAAAAGATCTTATTTAATGTAATTGCTGCCTCCATGTACTCTGGATCAACAGCCAACGCTTCTCTAAATAATTCTATTGCTAATTCCTCGTCATTATTCTTTAAAGCAAGTTTGCCACCATAGAAGTAAAGTTCTTTATTAAACTCATCTTGTTTAATACCCGATTTAACTGTTTCAAGTGCATTCTCAATGTCTTCTTCCCGCTCATAGGCTTTTGCAAGGTTCAAATACAGCGAATGGAATTCTGGATCAATTTCCTTCAGTTCATTGAATTTTTCAATAGCTACCCGATTATAGCCTGCTTGCAGCGCAGTAAACGCATAGCTAAACAAGGTGTGTATTTCTAATTTGTCATCTAGTGCTTTTTCATAATAGGCAAGCGCTTCTTCAAAAGCTCCACCAGCACTTAAACTCTCCGCCATTCTTTGATTAACATTTACTCCGCCGATTACTTCCTCGTGAGGAAGCACCTTTTCATATGCCTTAATGGCTTCAAGAAACTTTCCTTGTTCAGCAAAGAGCTCTCCTAAAGCAAAATCAATTACCGGCTCGTTTGGAAGGATGCTTTTCGCTTGCAGCAATTTCTTTTCGCTTACTTCATATAGTCCTTCCATTTGGTATAAATCAGCAAGAAGAAGGAGCGCCTGTGGATAGCTGCCATCCTGCTCATTAATCTTTTCAAGCGTTAAAATCGCCTCTTCTTCCTTACCAAGATCAATTAAAGTTTCAGCAAGCAATACGAGCAATTCTCCTTCTTCAGGATATGCTTCCAGCAATCTTTCGAACAAAACTTTTGCTTCCTCCAAGAACCCGTATTGCATAAGTTCTTCAGCAAGTACAAATCGTTCCTCATGCGTTCCGCTAAATAATACTTCATTATATTTTTGCAACGCCTCTTCATGTAGACCATTTTCTAACAAGGCAATTATTTTCTTCACTTTATCCATAGTAGTATCCTTTCAACTGGCTATTCTAATAATTGATAATACGACGGGGTGTTTATCGTAACCTGTTCCCCGAACCCAGGTTTAAATGCTACAGCATTTCCAGCCCGAATGACTTTACCGCGAAGTACAGAAATAACGAGCCTCTCTCTATGATAATGATATAAATCTAATTCTTCAATTTTTGTGATTTCCCTGCTATAGCTGTAAAAATTGTAAGTTAACTCAAACCCCGGCTGCAAATTTGACTTTAAAGGGTAAATTCCTATTTTCGCCTGTGTAGGATATGGAATTGGTTGAGCATGTTTTAATTCATCATCGACACTGGGCAATTTATAATTTTCCATCACTTCATTCCACTTGCTTTTCAACCTTTTTCTTTCTTTACTATCTTCAGTTGAAAAAATCGGGATAAACGGACAGTGATATGGAAAAGACGCTTCCTTGACCCATCCCCACGGCACTTCATCAAGTTCCTTCTCATGTTTCACTTCGATAAAAATAGCAGGGACTTTTTCTCGTTTAAGTTGCCGGATAAAATCAGGCTGCAATAAACGAACGGAAATTCGTACTCCAATAATATAATCAACTGGACAGTTTAGCAACTTTGTTCTCAGCCTATTAAGTTCAGGTCGTAAATGATGTTTGAATCGGACAGATACGGTTGTTAAGAAGACAAGACAGCCTTTTAAAATGAAATCATTTAAATAGAACTGTTTTGTTTCTTTAATGGATTTATATACGGGCAATTCCTTCATATATAATACATAAGAGGGAGTCATTATATAGGGAGAGGCATCCATTTTCATATGCCTGTATTTTGGAAAGGCAGTCTTCACAGAGCGAATTAAATCATCTTCAACTAAATAGGAGTTACGTACTAGCTCTCCTTTTTTTACAACATTTGCATTTTCTATAATATAAGTCATCCTATCACCCTTTTCTCATTTCTTAAGACAAGCTATGAGAAAAAAATGATTTTATGATTCTTTTATTATTTATGAACACATGATGATTTTATCACAAAACAAGGAAACGCCTCAAAAAAGAAGTCGTTTCCTTGGTTTTAGTCGATTAAATTTTCTAAATGCGTAAAGAAATTAGGGTATGATACAGAAATTGCTTCCTCATTTTCGAGCAAGACTTCCTCATCGCAAATTGCTGCAGCAATAGCCAGCATCATCCCGATCCGGTGGTCTCCGTGGCTAGATACCGCGCTGCCGCCTTTAAGTTCTTTTTTGCCTGTAACAATCATGCCGTCTGGAGTGGCTTCAATATCCGCACCTAGCTGTGAAAGCTCATTTACGACAGTATCAATTCGGTTCGTTTCTTTCACCTTTAATTCTTCAGCATCTTTTATGACGGTCCGCCCCTCTGCTTGAGTGGCTAAAAGTGCAATAATAGGGATTTCGTCAATCAGCCTTGGAATAAGTGCCCCCGAAATGGTTGTCCCCTTTAAAGATGATGTACGAATAATAATGTCACCGATAGGCTCCTCATCTTCTTTTGTAAAGGCAGGGATGATTTCCATATCCGCTCCCATTTGCTTCATTACATCGATGATTCCTGTTCTTGTATGATTCAATCCGACATTCTTTAATTTAATTTCACTATTCGGCACGATCGCTCCAGCAACCATGAAAAATGCTGCCGATGATATATCCCCAGGAACATGGATATTCGTCCCTCGCAGTGATTGGCCACCTTCAATGATTACAGCATCATTCTCTTCAGTGACTTTACCGCCAAATGTTCGAATCATTCTTTCCGTATGGTCTCTTGTTTTTTCAGGCTCCAAAATAGTCGTTTTTCCCTCAGCCTGCAACCCGGCAAATAATAGCGCGGATTTCACTTGGGCACTCGCTACCGGTAATTTATATGTCGTACCAGTCAAATTGCCGCCTGTCACTGATAAAGGCGTAAATTCCGCATTCCTTCTTCCGTGTATTGTTGCACCTAGCTGTCTTAAAGGGTTCGTCACCCGTGTCATTGGCCTTTTTCCAATAGATTCATCACCGATTAAAACAGAATGGAACGGGCGTCCAGATAGAATGCCAAGAATTAGACGAATCGTCGTTCCCGAATTTCCTACATTTAAAATTTCTGAAGGTTCCTTCAAACCATTTAACCCTTTTCCATTAATAATCACTTCATGTTTTGTCTGCTCTATCTCAACTCCTAATTTCTTAAAGCAGGAAATAGTACTAAGACAGTCTTCCCCCATTAAAAAATTCGATACAACCGTACGCCCTTCTGCGATCGCGCCAAACATGATCGACCGATGGGAAATTGACTTATCACCTGGGATGATCACTTCACCGTTCAGGGCTGGTATTTGAGTCATTAATTTTTTTTGCTTCATTCTCTCACCTTCTCTTCATAGATAATTTTTTCACTTCGTGATTCCCTGCGAAAATGAGCCCGATTATCACAACTTAGACTACATATACGGCAGTGGCAACGTCTGAGTAACCCGCATTCTGCGGCCCCAACTAACCATCAGTCGTGGATCGAGAAAAACCCCACTGATGGAAGTTTCACCTTATCTTCTTACATTCCAATTGTTTGGTCAAAATTTGTCTGCCTTTTTATGCAATCCATCGCACGATCGCGATCTTCCTCCGTTTGGAAGCTAATCACAAGGACACCATTTATTTCTTCTCTCGTCTCTCGTATGCTAATATTCGTGATGCTTATTTGCTCGTCCGCTAAATAGCCAGTAATCTCGGAAATGACCCCTGGGTAATCAGGTACATCGACAAATAAGTCATAGAACGCATGTATAGCTCCCTTTTGTTTCTGCGGCAATTCATCACGAAATTGTTTCGCATCATGGAAGTATGAAAAGATATCCTTTTCATTCGCCGCTTGCAGCAAAGATTTCACCCTTTCCATTTCTATTCGCCAATCTTCCAATAACGTTAAGAGAACATCTTTATTATGCATTAAAATATCACGCCACATTTGAGGACTGCTAGAAGCAATTCTCGTAATATCCCTAAAGCCTCCAGCAGCTAATCTAGGAATTAGCTGCTGTGATTGACTGCTTTTTTCAGCCTGATGAACAAGAGAAGCAGCAATAATATGCGGAAAATGACTAATGACACCAGTTAAATAGTCATGCTCCTCTGGGGAAACTGTTAAAAAGCGTGCATTCGTTCCTGCAAGCCATGTTTTCAAAGATTCTATTAGGCTGACATCAATATGCGGCTGGGGCGTCAATAAATAAAACGCATTTTCAAATAGCAGCGGCTTTGCAGCGGAAACCCCACTTTTATGAGAACCCGCCATTGGGTGACCGCCAATGAACGGAATGCCCTTATCCTTTAATATAGAAGCTGCCTCAACAACTTCTTTTTTTGTACTGCCCGCATCTGAGATGATGACATTCTCTTTTAAATTCATGTTTGACAAGCTAAATAAAATTTTACATGTTTCATTTACTGGTGCAGAAATAATAATCAAGTCAGCTTTTTCAGCACCCGATTTTATTGTTGAAATCGTTTCATCAATTACACCGAGCATTTTTCCAAGCTTAGTCTGCTCTTCATTAATGTCATATCCCATGACGATGCAATCACGATGTTTATTTTTTATAGATAATGCCAAAGAACCACCGATTAAACCTAAGCCGATGATAAAAACGCGGCCTTTCACCATTCTTCACCTCTTTAAATATAGTGCTCAAGCCGCCTCCATCCATCGTAATCCTCAAAGACAACTTCCCTTATTCAACGTTACACAACAAGCTGGAGCGAATCATGTAAGCATAGGGTAATCCGATTTTCAGCTGAACAAGGAATGCCTGCGGTTATGAGGCGATAGGCGCTTAAGCTAATTGTTTTATAACGATAAATCCTACTCATCACAAATATAAAATGAAGGATTGGAGTTAGGATTCTCCGAGGCTTACCGCTCGCTTTTTAGCGGTTCGAGCGTCGAACGGACACCCCTTTCAAATCCATGTTCCTATTTAGTTTTGCTAAAAAATAATTTCAGAGGCTGATAGTACCTCTGAAATAAGTAAACGATTCGAATTTCCTCTTATTTTTCAAAAATTATTAAGATAATGATGCTCTTTCCTGGATAAATTGCTTCATCACTTTAATGACACCTTCATTTTGTTCTGGTGAGCCAACTGTTACGCGGACACTTGTTGGAAAACCTAATGCCTGGCCGGATCGTACGATATAACCCTGCTCTAATAAAAATTGAAATACTTCATCGCCATCAACATTGAAGTCGATTAATATGAAGTTTCCTTGTGACGGGTAATAACTCAACCCTTCTTCTTCACAAAATTGATAATACTGTGCCAGTCCCTCTTGATTGGTTTGTCGGCAGTTTTCAATAAAGGCTTTATCATTTAAAGCATGAATTGCAACTTCCTGAGCAAAACGGTTGGCGTTAAACGGTTCTCTCACCGGTTCCATTGCCTGAATGAGCTCTCGCTGTGCAATACCATAGCCGATTCGCAAGCTTGCCAAACCATAAATTTTTGAAAAGGTTCTTAATGCAATCACATTCGGGAAATCCTTTACGAGTTCAATAGAATCATGATAATCGTTCACTGTCGTATACTCGCAATAGGCTTCATCAAGAACAATGAGTACATCTTCTGGGACTTGCAGCATAAACTCACGCAGCTTATCCGCAGGAATATAAGTACCGGTTGGATTATTAGGACTGCACAGCCAGACGATCGCTGTCTTTTCATCAATAGCTTTTAACATGGCATTTAAGTCATGCTCTCCGTCTTTAAGCGGTATTTCCCTAACCTCTGCCCCCTCAATTATTGCATTATGCTTATATTGCGGGAATGTTGGTGTAGCCATCACTGTATTTGTCTCAGGGGTTAGCAACGCTCTTGACAGCATCATGATTGTCTCATCAGACCCGTTGCCAAAGATAAGCTGTTCGGGTTCAACATTTAAATCTGCTGCCAAGGCTTGCCGTAATTTAGTAGCATAGCCATCAGGATATAAAGCAAAGAAGGTTGAAGGCTGGCTTATTGCTGCCGTAGCCTTTGGTGAACAGCCAAATGGATTTTCATTTGATGCAAGTTTAATGATCTCATTCAATCCGAATTGTCTTTTCACTTCTTCAATCGATTTCCCCGGCTGATATGGCTTTAAACTTAAAAGCTGCTCTTTCCATTTCATATCAATTTCCCCTCTTCCTCAATTTTTTATGAAAAGCAACTAAGATCTTGCATTTGTTTCCCCTTGCAAGTCGGGCCTTAATGTTACCGCATTCCGCAAATAAATATGGCAAACCTTTTCCTGCTCAATATTTGTGTTCACGTGCATCATCACTCTTATGCACTTTGGGAGAGAAGAGGGAACTGGTATTTCCCTCATACACATGACAGGAACAAATGTCCATCCCTCTATAGCTCTCATCGCCTTTGCAGGGAAAACAGAAGACAGGTCCTCAGTTACAGAAATAAAAACGGATGCGACTGAATCCGGTGCAATTTCATTCTCTTTAATCATTTCTCGAATTAACAGTTCTGTTGCATGTACGATTTCGTTTTCATCATTTTGATTAACAGTGATGGCTCCTCTCACCCCACGAATCACATTTATCCCCCCGTTATATCAAAAATGCGCCAGTTCTTCTAATAATTCCTCATCTGACAATTCACATAATTCCGGTTTGCCGATTTCCTTCAGCAATACAAAGTGAATCTGCTGACCAACCGATTTCTTATCCTGCTTCATCCGCTGCAGCAGCTTTTCATGACTGACAGATTCAGGAATCGTTGTTTCATAGCCTAAAATAGACAGCCAGCTTTTAAAATCTTCAACATTAAATTTCAGCTTAAGTTTTTTTCTGCTTAACTGCAGTGCAAATATCATTCCTACTGCAACAGACTCTCCATGCGTCCATCCGCCATAGCCCATTTCCGCTTCAATTGCATGACCTAATGTATGGCCAAAGTTTAAATAAGCGCGGACATTTTGCTCCGTTTCATCTTCTGAGACAAAATCACCTTTAATTTCTATCCCTCTTTTTAGGAAAGCCTGCAAATCGCTTGGTGGAACTTCTTCAAGCGATTGCAGACGATCTCTTAAATGTGCATAGAATACCACATCATGTATAAGTCCATGTTTAATCACTTCTGCAAAACCGGATCTTTTTTCCTTTGCAGGAAGCGTATGGAGGAATTCCAGATCATAAAAGACCGCTTCTGGCTGATGGAAAGCGCCAATCATATTCTTTCCTTTTGGATGATTGATAGCTACCTTGCCGCCAACTGCACTATCATGAGCAAGAATTGTAGTCGGCACTTGAATAAATCGTATGCCTCTCATATAAGTTGCTGCAACAAATCCTGCCAAGTCACCAATTGCGCCGCCGCCTAATGCAACGATGATGGATTTCCTATCTAGCTTCTGATCTAATAAAAAACTCATTATTTCATAATATACATCAAATGTTTTTGCCTGTTCTCCACTTGGCGCTTTGTATATTGCTATCTCCAACTCCGCTAATGCTGGCTGCAAATCCTTTAAATACAGGTCAGCAACGGCTGAATCAACAATGAGGCAAACTTTTGTGAATGAAGATAATTCGGTTTTGACAAATTCAGTAAGCTGATGAATGACTCCATTACCTATAAAAACTGGATATTCCTTTGAGGAAGTGGTAATTCGCAGCAGCTCCATTAAAATTCCCTCGCAAACGCTCGTTGTTCCTCAATTGTGTTCTTTAATGCATCGAACCTATCCGCATAAAATTGATCCACAATTGCTGCAGCAAGCTCCCAAGCAATTACATGTTCAGCAACGACTGCGGCTGCAGGTACGGCGCAGCTGTCAGATCGTTCAATGCTGGCTGTAAAAGGTTCTTTCGTTTCAATATCTACGCTTTCCAGCGGTTTATATAATGTTGGAATAGGTTTCATTACGCCCCTGACGATGATTGGCATTCCCGTTGACATGCCGCCTTCCAAACCGCCTAGGCGATTTGTTTTTCGATAATAGCCTTCTTCCTCATTCCATGCAATTTCATCATGAACTTGACTTCCAGGTTTTTTTGCTGCTTCAAAACCAATACCAAACTCCACACCTTTAAAAGCATTAATACTAATAATAGCGCTTGCGAGCTTCGCATCGAGCTTGCGGTCATAGTGGACATAACTGCCTACTCCTGCAGGCATCCCTTCCACAATTACTTCTACAATCCCACCGATAGAATCACCATTATTTTTCGCTTGATCAATAGCGTCCATCATTTTTTGCCCTGCCTCGCTATCCAAACAGCGAACTGGCGACTCTTCTGTTATCGTTCTTAATTCCTCTAGCGTACTATATTCACGTTTATTGGAGGAAATTCCCCCAATCTCTACGACGTGGCCAACTACCTCAATACCTAATAAAGAAAGAAGCTTCTTAGCTACTGACCCTGCTGCCACCCGTACAGTTGTTTCACGGGCTGAAGACCGTTCCAATACATTCCTCATATCTCTATGGCCATATTTAAGAGCCCCATTCAAATCTGCATGACCTGGACGCGGACGGCTAATTTTACGCTTGACTTCATCCATTTCATCCTGGTCCAACGGTCCTTGCCCCATAATTTTCGTCCAATGTTTCCAATCATCATTTTGAACGACTAATCCTACAGGGGATCCAAGTGTATAGCCATGCCTTACACCACCTGTAATTTGAACCGTATCCTTTTCAATTTGCATTCTTCTTCCGCGGCCATATCCTTTTTGACGTCTAGCCAACGCTTGATTTATATCATCTTCCAACAGCGGCATTCCCGCTGGCAGCCCTTCAATTATCGTTGTTAGCTGCGGTCCATGTGATTCTCCCGAAGTTAAATATCTCAATTCCCTTTCCCCCTTCAACGCTTTAAAGGATTATGTACCAATATAACATATGCAAACATATAAACATAGTAAAAAATTAAAAAATAATTAATAAGTGAAAAATATTATGTTAAACTTGTAGCCCTCAATTAAAAGACAGAGCTAAGCATTATTCAATGCACCGGCATTACTATTTGACAAAACTTTTTGATAGAAGAAGGACTGTTCATTTTTCAAACCATATGTAGAAGGATTAAATATTTGTTCCGTACTTCCAACAAAAAGATATCCGCCATTAAATAATGCTTGACTAAATTTATTATATAATTGTTCTTTCGCCTCCTCTGTAAAATAAATCAAAACATTCCTACATACAATTAAATCATATTTTTCATCAAAAGAATCTGAAAGTAAATTTTGCTTTCTAAATTGAACAGTTTTTTTCAACTCATCAGAGATATAATGTAAATTTCCATTTGTCGTAAAGTATTTACGCTTTATATCCATCGGAACTTCGTTTAATGAACGTTCTGAATAAATGCCTGCCTTTGCTTTAGCTATCGCTGCATCATCAATGTCTGTTGCGATAATTTTGATTTCCGAAAGCGGCATAAATTTTGATAATATTAAGGCGAGCGTATATGGCTCCTCCCCTGTGGAACATGCAGCACTCCAAATCTTTAATTGACGCTTGCGCTTCAATAATTGTGGAATGATCTCATTCTCCAATACTTCCCATCTTTTGATATTACGATAAAATTCTGACACATTGATTGTCATTCTCTCCAAAAACTCATTTAACAATTGGTCATTATTACTCATGCCTATAAAAAAATTTTGAAAGGAACGATACCCCTTCTTCTCATAAAAAGATTGGAGCCTCCTTTTCATCTGTGCTTCTTTGTAAAGAGCAAGGTCAATTCCGGTCTTGTTCTTAATATTTTGGATAAATTCCTGATAATCCCGAGAATCCAATTAATATCTCCTCTTTCTTGCGAAATTGTTGTTTGTTCTAGTATAAAGGAAAAAATTCAGAAGTGATAAAGAAATCATTCATTGGAGGCTAAATTTTCCGAAGAAAAAAACGCCTGTCTATGACAAGCGCTTTCATGTAATTAGTTGATCCATTCGTTAATAAGCTTGCTGTATGCTACAACTTCTTCCTCTTTGAAGAATAAACCGATTTCTCTTTCCGCACTTTGTGGAGAATCGGAACCGTGAATCACGTTTTTACCAACAGTAATGCCGAAATCACCACGAATTGTACCAGGTGCTGCGTCTTTAGGGTTTGTTGCACCCATCATTTGACGTGCAGTTGAAATTACATTTTCACCTTCCCAAACCATTGCAAAAACTGGGCCGGAAGTAATAAAGTCAACAAGTTCACCGAAGAAAGGACGTTCTTTATGTTCACCATAATGCTCTTGTGCTAGTTCAGTAGGGATGCTCATTAGTTTACCGCCAACTAGTTGAAAGCCTTTTTTTTCAAAACGAGAAACGATTTCACCAATTAAATTGCGTTGAACGCCATCAGGTTTAACCATTAAAAATGTTTTTTCCATCAATTCCACTCCTAAGACATATGTATAGTGTAGACTGCATATTTACCAATCCACGAAAAATATTATCATTGTTTTGACAATTTAGCAACTTTTACAAAAAAGAGAGGCAGTGCTATATGGAAAATGGAATGATTCTTTAAAATTTACGCTTGCCAATTGTTTTGGCAATATCGCGCAATGTATTTCTCGCTCTATTTTGCGGAAGTTCTTCTATAAGAGTTAAAGCTTTTTGTAAATATTGATCACTTATTATTAAAGATCGGTCAATGGCATCAGATTCTTTGATGATTGCTAACACTTTTCCAAGCTCCTGCGCAGTTGTATGTTCATTCACTTTGATGATTTCGTCCCGCACCTTCTTATCTTCCATAGCAAATAGTACAGGAAGTGTTATATTCCCCTGCTGCAAGTCACCGCCTGCCGGCTTGCCTAGCTCTTTTTCCGTAGCCATGAAATCTAAAACGTCATCAATGATTTGATATGACATACCAATATAATAGCCAATCTTATAAAGCTTATTATGTATCTCATCTTCCACATGAGCGGCAATTGCACCTAATTGACAGCTCACTGCAATAAGAATCGCTGTTTTTCTTTTTATTCGACGGAAATACGTTCTGACTGATTGATCATAATTAAATTTATCTTTAATTTGTTCAATTTCGCCAATACATAATTCAACCAAAGTATTTGCTAAAATTTGATGTGCAATGGGCTTTTCAATTGCAGATAAAACCTCTAAGGCGCGTGCAAATAAATAATCTCCAGTGTACATGGCAATACGATTATCCCATTTAGCTTTTATTGTCAGTTGGCCGCGGCGCAGTTCTGCATCATCAATCACATCATCATGAACTAATGATGCCATATGAATAAGTTCAAGTGAAACTGCAACATTCTTTATTTTATTAATATCGTATTCACCAAATTTTCCTGCCAATAATACGAAAACAGGTCGAAGTCGCTTCCCTCCAGCTTGTAATAAGTGCAGCGAAGCATGATGAAGCAAAGGCGATTCTGCCTGCATCGTTTCTTCCAGCGCCTTCTCTATCACATTCAAATCCGAATTTAAAAATGAATACATCATTTTCAATTTCATATCGATACTCACCCAGCTTATAAATCCCTCATGCACATTCATACATGCAAATGATGAATTACATTTCAGAACAAAATATTATTTTTCTTTCTTCCCTATATGAACGGCTGCTACTCCACCTGTATAGGGTTTATATTTAACATCTGCAAATCCAGCTTTTTCAAACATAGCAGCCAGCTCTTTCATTCCAGGGAAATCTTTTGCCGATTCATGGAGCCAGGCATATTCATTAAAGCTCTTCGCGAAAATTTTTCCAAATAAAGGCATGATATAACGGAAATATAAATAATATCCTTGTTTAAAACCAAACATAGTTGGCTGTGATGTTTCCAAACAAACGGCAATTCCGCCAGGTTTAACAACGCGGTGCATTTCCTTCAGGACCTGCATATAATCTGGTACATTTCTTAACCCAAAGCCAATAGTTACATAGTCAAACGAGCTGTCTGGATAAGGAAGTTCCATAGCATTGCCATGCACTAGCTCAATATTCTTAATCCCTTGTTCTTTAACTTTCTCTTCACCTATTTTCAGCATATTTTTACTGAAATCAAGGCCAACTACTTTTCCGCTTTCACCAACAGCCTCTGATAGTGCAATACTCCAATCACCTGTTCCGCAGCATACATCTAGTGCTTTAGAACCCGGCTGAACATCCATGCGTTTCATCGTATCTTTTCTCCAGCGCAAATGCTGCTGGAAGCTGATAACCGAATTCATTTTATCGTAATTTCCATAAATCTTTTCAAATACATTATGAACGCGCTCTTCTTTAGATTGCCCCATCGCTTTAACCTTCCTCTACAAATGATTTAACAGTTTGCTTAAGTTTAATCGATTCAAGTTTCTCCGCAAGCACGGCCGTTTCAGAAAGCTGCTTTATCCACTTTTCCGCCTCTTGTATCGAGAGATCGATATACTTATCGCTAATTGACAGCAGGTACTCTTGTTGATTATCATCTGCTTTGAATAGATTGTCATTTATTAGAAGTTTATGCATGCTATCGAAAAGAACAGAATACATACCCTTAACAAATTTATCCTTCTCAGCCATTAGGCGTTTGACAAATACGATATTGGCTGCAAGTTCGCCAAGATCATTTCTCTTAAAATGACCAGTTATGCGATCAAACAAAGATGATTCCGTTTTCTTTAATGATTCCATAAGCGACTCAACTGTATCACGGGAATTGCTATAAACAGAAATTTTATGTTCATTCACATCCATAATTCCCTCTGCTAAAGTTCGAATCATATTGATATCATCAATTTCTGCAAGTATTTGATAATAAAGGCCGCTATAATATGTTCCAGCTAAAATTGTCAATTGTCTGCTCTTAAGCTGTTCAGGCGGCAACGCTTGATTATCTACACTTTCATGAGTATCAAGGGCAATTTGAACGAGCATCGTCGTTACAATATATTTATCCATCTTTCTTTCTGGAAGATGTAAACGTTCAAAAATAGATAGCAGTAGCAATAATTTATCCTCATCTATAAAAGGAGCTTTAATAAATTTACATAAATATGGCTGGTTTATCTTCTGTTGCACTTGCTCCTTTAAATTAGCAATTTTGAAGTTTATATCCTGTATATAGTCCTTGTTTGCATTCATCTAACATTCCCCCGATACTGGCAATCGCCATTATCTATACGGTTACCGATATAGCTATTTCTTATATAATAAGCTTTTAAGGGATACTATGTAATTAAGGTGCCCTAAAAAGTGTCTCTTACTTCAATAAACAGACATAAAAAAAGCCCCTCACTACGGTGAACATGGATCTTCCATTCTAAACAGTAATGAACCATTAGTGAGAAGAATGGTGAAACGCTTGACCTCAATGATAAGGCAGAGACAATTATATCATAAATTAGGGCTTCATGTTAGGGTAATATATAGGAAAAGTGCATTCATATCCTAATCCTGATATGCCGTCTTTTAATCGTGCTTCTTCTCACTTTCAACTTCTCCATAGGCAGTCGAGATTTTTGCATGTCCTCTAATCTTTATTGCTGAGGTATGTTCAGTGAACTGGGCAATCATCACTTCACCTTCATCGAGCTTTTCCGAGTGATGGAATCTAGTATCAGAACCTCTTGTCAATCCGATTACACTGACTCCATCTTCCTTAGCCTTTATAACAATATAATCATTACTATTAGATGCTGATTTATTCATAGATAGCCCTCCTAATATCGGCAATAACGAGTAATAAAATGAATGATAGGCTAAAAATATCTTTTTAGCCTATGCTTAAATCATGATTTAATTAGTGATAATACCTCAGATCTTGCACTTACATCTTCAGCAAATACTCCTCTAACTGCGGAAGTGATCGTTTTAGAGCCTGGCTTTTTCACTCCACGCATTGTCATGCACATATGCTCGGCTTCGACAACCACCATTACTCCATGCGGCTTAAGCTTGTCTACAATTGCATCTGCTACAGTAGCAGTTATCCGTTCTTGCAGCTGAGGCCTCTTAGCTACAGCTTCCACTGCTCGCGCAAGTTTGCTGAGCCCTGTTACCTTTCCATCCTTTGGAATATAAGCCACATGTGCTTTGCCAAAGAACGGAACCAAATGATGTTCACACATAGAATAAAAAGGAATATCTTTCACTAGAACCAATTCCTCATGGTCTTCTCCAAACACAGTATCAAAGTATTCTTCAGGGTCCTGGTTCATCCCCATAAAAACTTCCTCATACATCTTCGCCACACGTTTAGGCGTATCTAAAAGTCCTTCTCTACTAGGATCTTCACCAATTGCTTCTAATATTAACCGCACAGCGTTTTCTATTTGAGGACGGTTGATTTCCGACATACAGCTTCCTCCTTATACCTAAACAGGTACATAATATTTTCATATTAGCATAATCATTTCCATGCAGGCAAAGTCGAAGACAGTATACACATCCTCATTTATAGCCCTGCTCTATAGTATATCAAACACTTGCAAAAATCGAAAACCGAATTCCTCTAGTAAAAGTAGTATTTGTTACTATATAATCAAAAAAATCACCCAAATAAAAAAACCGCGATAAGAATCGCGGTTTTACATACAAACTATTTCATTTAAAGCACTTATATGTAATTAATTACTTAACTGCATCTTTAAGCGCTTTACCTGGTTTGAAAGCAGGAACTTTGCTCGCAGCGATTTCGATTTCTTCGCCTGTTTGCGGGTTGCGGCCTTTACGTGCTGCACGTTCGCGAACTTCAAAGTTTCCAAAACCAATTAGTTGTACTTTATCACCATTTTTCAAAGCATCTAATACTGTATCAAATACAGCATCAACGGCTTTAGTAGCATCCTTTTTAGAAAGCTCACTAGCTTCAGCAACAGCATTGATTAGTTCAGTCTTGTTCATTACTTTCACCTCCTCCCAAAGATATAATGTTAAACCCAGTAAAATAAAGATTCCTTACATACATTTGTAAACAAAATTACTGAATTCTATACGTTGTGACGTATTTTTGTTTTAGCAGAACTTATCATATATCAAAATATATGTTTTTTCAACTTTTTTGCTGTGAAATCCTTATAATATAAGGGTTTCAGCCGTCACAACGATAATTCTGTTAAAAGATTATCATAATAGATTGAGCTAATCAAGAATATTTCATTATTTGATGGGAATCTTTTCTTATTTGCAACATTTTTGTAATAAGCTGTTCATTTTACTGCGTATCAAGGAGTATACAGTATAATATACTTTTTTCGAAAACACAAAAAAGACGATTATCATTCAATTTTCGAATGACATTCGCCTTAGGTTGCTTACAAAATAATGGCAATTAGCCCACCTGATCCTTCGTTGATAATTCTTTCTAACGTCTCTTTTAATTTATAGCGGGCATTTTCTGGCATAAGTGATAATTTCGCTTGTATGCCTTCTCTTACGATAGAGCTTAGGCTGCGACCAAATATATCTGAATTCCAGATGGAAAGTGGATCATCTTCAAAATCCTGCATTAAATAGCGGACAAGCTCCTCACTCTGCTTCTCAGTGCCAATGATTGGCGAAAATTCCGATTCTACATCTACCTTAATCATATGAATGGATGGTGCCACCGCTTTTAACCTGACGCCAAAGCGTGAGCCATGCCGGGTAATTTCAGGTTCATCGAGGCTCATATCAGCAAGGGATGGTGCCGCGATGCCGTAACCGGTCTGTTTCACCATCCGAAGAGCATCAGAAATTTGATCATATTCTGCTTTCGCATGTGCAAACTCCTGCATAAGCTCTAACAAATGGTCTTTACCGCGAATTTCGACCCCAACAATTTCTTTTAAGACTTCATCATATAAATCATCAGGTGCATAAAGGTCAATTTCTGCTACCCCTTGCCCCATTTCAATGCCTGCAAGGCCTGCCCGGTCAATGAATTCAAAATCACTGAATTGATGGACCACACGGTCAACGTCTCTTAATCTTTTAATATCCTTGACGGTTTCTTTAACAGCTTCCTGATAGCTCTCTCTCAACCAATGGTCCTCATGAAGAACCATGACCCAGCTCGGAAGGTTAACATTTACTTCAAGAACCGGGAATTCATATAATGCTTCTCGCATCACATTTATTACATCGGATTCTCTCATTCCTTCTACGCTCATTGAAAGTACTGGTATGTCATACTTTTCTGATAATTTTAATCTTAAGTCCTCTGTGCTTGGGTGATGCGGCTGAACGCTGTTGATAACCATTATAAAAGGCTTTCCAACCTCTTTCAGCTCCTCAATCACTCTTTCTTCTGCTTCAATATAATTCGCTCTCGGGATTTCACCGATAGTACCATCAGTTGCGATAACTACACCGATCGTCGAATGCTCTTGTATAACCTTCCTGGTGCCTATTTCAGCCGCTTCATGAAACGGGATAGGTTCCTCATACCATGGAGTATTAATCATTCTAGGGCCGTTCTCGTCCTCGTAGCCTTTGGCGCCTGGTACCGTGTATCCGACACAATCCACCAACCGAATATTGACATCCAATCCTTCTTCTACATGTACACTAGCTGCTTGATTTGGAACAAATTTTGGTTCTGTCGTCATGATTGTTTTACCGGCAGCACTTTGAGGGAGTTCATCCTGGGTGCGCGCTCTGTCTGCTTCATTTTCCATGTTTGGCAGTACGGCAAGCTCCATGAATTTTTTTATAAATGTTGATTTGCCGGTACGTACTGCACCAACTACTCCAAAATAAATATCACCGCCTGTTCTTTCGGCAATATCTTTAAAAATATCTACCTTTTCCAAGTGATCCCCTCCTGAATCTTGAGTTAGTGGGATAATATTATCCAGTCATATATATTTGTACAATATATGTGTATGACGTTGTCCTATATTGATATGCCAACTATTTTAAGAAATTACCCCTTTCTTTAATTTTCAACTGCAACTTTATTTCTTTTGCATTACACTCGGGAGTTAAATTTCATATTAAAATCGAAAAGGACTAGCACAAATAAAAAACCCTTCCTCTACAATATATTTTGCAAAAGAAGGGTTATGACTAATTCAATAAAAAGATTGGTTCATTTGTTTTTTCATCAATTGTGTATGGCAACGAGTATGCAGGAACAAAAAATGAATTTTGAACAAGATAGTCTCTCATATCTTCTCCCTCTTTCAAATCCAGCTCCTCATCTTGCATTAGCTGCATGAGATCGACTCGATAGTCAACATAAATCTGACCATCACCTGTTACTACAAACGGAAGATCCTTCCCGGTGAACGGGCTATGCGCAAAAGGTTCATCTTTAAATCCTATCTTTGAATAATCAAGGGAGAACACACTATCTTGAATGTTCTCTTTATACGGAGGGTAGCCTTGCGCACCAATGCGTATTCTAATATCTCTGATTGTCTCTGCCACTCTCAGGTCTGATAGCTTTACTTCAGGCTCCGTTTCAGCATTTACTAGCACATATTGAAATACACCACCGGCTTCAAATGAGTTCCCTGGATACTCAGCTAAATATTTTGGAACTATTTTCTTAAAGTCTATCGGATATTTCTGATAAATCGGTGTATCCTCTTCCGTTGTTTTAATCGGCAAGAGGCCACCGCTATCTTTTTGATACTGTTCAACAGCATTTTGAACCTGATTGATTTGATCCTCGTATGGAATCTGATTCTTTGCAATTTGCTCTTCTGGATACATGCATCCTGTTAAGATAGCCATAACAACAGCCATGATAGCTAATGCAATCCATTTTTTATTCATTTTAATCAACCTTTATCGAATATGTATTTTCTATTACACGAAGGGAGCGGGAATGTTTGTCCAGCTTTAAAGCGTGCTCCCTTAAAACATTTATTCCGGAACCGGTCCACTGAATACGACTAAAAATATTATAATTCCACTAACAACCATAAATCCGTAAGCAAAGAATGCAGTAACAAATTTTACTGCGCCATTGTTAATTTTAAAACGGCTAAAGTAAATTAAGATAATAGCAATAATCATAAATCCCATAGCAGCAAAGGAAATCCACATTTTCATTAATCCAGGTGACATACTATCCACTCCTTTTTCCGAAATGTATTATACCATATTGTGATAACGTATTCCCAGCCTTACAAGTAAGTTTGTGTATGATTGCAATAATTCGATCATTTCACTTTACATTATAATAATATATTTTCAAAATTTTATATTTACATTAGCCATCAGCTGTCAAACAAAAATAACCGAGGAAAAGAAGGGGCAGTTCTTTCCCTCGGCATGATGACTAAAATACCCTATCACCCTGTTCATTTTACCAGTTTGCTTCGTTGCATTGTATGCAAGGGATGAGCTACCCGCATCCTCATATGCCTATATTTTTTTGATAACATTATTTTTTATCATGTACAATGCTATTTTGGTCGTCAAAAACATTCGCAATGTCTTCCATCTCATTGGTTTTTGAACGTGCCATCAGCATGTCCACACCATCTTTTGCATTAACTCCATTAAAGAGAATATCGTAGAGCACAGAGGTTATCGGCATTTTCACATCATACTTTACTGCAAGCTGATGAGCCGCCTTTGTCGTGCGGACGCCTTCAACAACCATTCCCATATTTTTTAATACTTCATCTAGGTTATGGCCTTGGCCGATTAAATTTCCAGCACGCCAATTCCTTGAATGCTTACTCGTACAGGTCACGATTAAATCACCTATACCTGCCAGCCCTGAGAAGGTTAACGGACTTGCGCCCATTTTTACTCCGAGTCGAGTAATTTCGGCTAAACCTCTAGTGACAAGCGCAGCCTTCGCATTGTCACCATAGCCAAGGCCGTCAGAAATACCAGCAGCAAGGGCAATGATATTCTTCAGCGCCCCGCCAATTTCCACGCCTACAATATCAGGGTTCGTATAGACTCTGAAGTTTTGATTAATAAACATGTCCTGCACTTTCTCAGCAGTTTCCATATTTGACGCAGATACTGACACAGTTGTCGGATGCCTTAAGCTTACTTCTTCCGCATGGCTTGGCCCAGATAAGACAACAATATCTTTAAGTAGATCGGCAGGCATTTCCTGCTCAATCATTTCAGAAATTCTCAACAGGCTGTCAGGCTCAATCCCTTTGCTGACATGTACAATGATAAGCGGCTCAGACCTTATATTCGCTATTTTATTTAGAACCTCTCTTATCGCTTTTGTCGGCACGGCTAAAATAATTGTTTCAATTTCAGATAATACTTCATCTAAAGATGAAAAACCTGTAATATTATGAGGTAACGGAACACTTGGCAAATATTTTTCATTTGTGTGAAGCGTATTTATTTCAGTTATTTGCTCTTCTTTATGTCCCCAAATTCGCACTTCATGTCCATTATCAGCTAATACCATTGCCAGCGCTGTTCCCCAGCTGCCAGCTCCAATTACTGCAACCTTTTCTATTTTCTTCTTCATCCAATCACTACCTTTATTTTTTTATAATGATTGCTTTCATTTGGCAATTTACACTAAATTGTATTACTTCCATTTCAAATTCACAAGAAATATGTAAAAAAGAGGCTGCCAAACAGGTTCCTTGATGACACCTTTTTGACAGCATTGTTAAATTTTCTGTTACTTGCGTTCACGGGCAAAGATTTTTATCGGCGTACCCTCAAAACCGAATGCATCTCTGATTCTGTTTTCTAAAAATCTTTCATATGAGAAATGTAGCAGCTCAGGCTCGTTCACAAACACAACAAATGTTGGCGGCTTAACAGCTACTTGTGTAGTGTAATAAATTCTTAATCTTCTTCCTTTATCTGTAGGCGTCGGATTCATCGCTACTGCATCCATAATGACATCGTTCAACACACTTGTTTCAACTCGCAGCGCATGATTTTCGCTTGCGGTATTGATCATCGGAATTAATGTGTGAATTCTCTTTTTAGTTAAAGCTGATAAGAAAACAATCGGGGCATAATCAAGAAACTGAAAATGGTCTCGAATCTTTTGCTCAAAAGTTTTCATCGTTTTTTCATCTTTTTCTACCGCATCCCACTTGTTTACAACAATCACGATTGCTCTTCCTGCGTCATGGGCATAGCCTGCAATTTTTTTATCTTGTTCAAGAATACCTTCTTCACCATCAATGACAACGAGCACGACATCTGACCGTTCAATGGCACGGAGGGCACGCAACACGCTGTATTTCTCAGTTGTTTCGTATACCTTCCCTTTTTTCCTCATACCAGCTGTATCGATAATGACATATTTATCTCCGTTATATGTTAACTGGGAGTCAATTGCGTCTCTTGTCGTTCCAGCTACATCAGAAACAATCACTCGATCCTCGCCTAATATTGCATTTACTAAAGAGGATTTACCTACATTCGGCCGGCCAATGAGTGAAAATTTAATGACATCATCATCATATTTAATTTCATCATGCTTTGGAAAATGCTTTGCTGCTTCATCTAGCAAATCGCCTAAACCTAATCCATGTGATCCGGAGATCGGGAATGGCTCACCAAATCCAAGGGAATAGAAGTCATAAATTTGCTGGCGCATTTCCGGATTATCAATCTTATTTACGCCTAAAACAACAGGCTTTTTCGCCTTGTAAAGAATTTTTGCTACTTCTTCATCCGCAGAGGTAACGCCCTCGCGTCCATTAACTAGAAATACAATGACATCTGCCTCATCTATAGCAATTTCTGCTTGCTGTCGAATTTGCTCTAGAAACGGCTCATCACCAATGTCAATTCCGCCTGTATCAATAATATTAAATTCATGTGTTAACCAGTCTGCAGAGCTGTATATCCGGTCTCTTGTTACACCTGGGATATCTTCTACAATCGATATGCGTTCCCCTACAATTCTGTTAAAAATGGTAGATTTTCCAACGTTCGGACGTCCGACAATGGCCAATACTGGTTTTGTCATGAACATCACCCCTTCATTTCTTTATAGTAAAGCGTTAGCACCTATCCTCTATCAGTTCATTCTTAGGCATGCTCGCTAAATATATATACAGTCTAAAACAATCCTCATTTTGAAATAAACCTTGCAGGACTCCACACTTGATTTAATTGGATTATAGGTATGACCTTTAGAATTTCAAAGGCATTTAGTAAAAAATCCTTAGTTTTTCTAATGCGACTTTAAAACTGTATCTTTCTCTGAGTTTTAATCTCCTTATTAAGGTGCTTTAAGAAGATTATTCCTACCTATCAGCTAAAATAAACCCTTCTTTAAGAAGGGCCTAACTATCTTATATTATCAAAGTGTTAACAACCTTACAAGAAAAGCTTTTTGTTATCGTGTTAATGTTTAACAATCACATAAATTTCTTCGGTTAACAAATGGGCAATCCCGTCTAGAATTGCTTCCAGATTTGTGGCAATGACTTCCATTTCCTCTTTATTTTCACAGTGAAAGACTGACGTTCCACTAGGTACTTTAGCAGGATTTGTAGTGATTATTGCAAGGATAAACTTTTCTATATCCATAGCTTATTCCTCCTTAAGATTCCGCATGAACTTCGCTAGGCATTTTAATGGCATTTTCCAATGTTGGCACTTCACCAATTACGTCAATTGCCCGCTTTATATTTCTTTCCTGAGGCAAGATGAACACAGCGACTCTGCCGTCATCTAAGTCCCTTTTTGCTAAAGGCACGAGCGCTGGTGTGCCCGAATCTCGAAAAACGCCCATAGCTGTCGATACATCATGAAGAATCGCCTGCCTTTGCCCAAGGTTGGCAATCGTTGTTCGTACATTAAAGTTTTTCGGCTTAAGGATGAACCCCATTCCGTATTTCAGCACTTCCTTCTGCCTTTCAGGCAAGCCGATATTCATAATATATATATTATCAACATACAAGCCCGCATCTTCAAAATGAGGCTCAACATATTCGATGTCGACGATATCACTTAATTTGCCGCCGCTCATCATTATTTTAGAGAGGATGATGGCTATAGTCGCAACAATAATTGCCACCCAAAGATTAAATACAAGATAAGCAAGCGTGCTCACTAAAGCTGTAAACATAACGAGATAATTTCTGCTCTCAAAAGCAATGGCAATTCCTTCAATATATGTTCTACCTCTCGGGACCATCTCAAAGCTATCCAATTCTGTTAATGTATTTCTCTCCATATTTCTTACTTCTCTAAATTGAGAGGCAGCCACAGTTAGAAAAGTAATTGCCGTAAAGTCCTCTTCCATAATAGAAGGAATCGCTACACTGCCTAAACCAGCTGCAATAAATCCTAGAGCAATATGAATGATTTTTCCGTGTAGATAGGTGGGATATTGCCGATAATCCGTCCGTAACATATAGATTCTTGTGGCTGTGCCAACAATTAATCCAAGTAAAATTGGATAAGTATATTCATTCATGATAGTTTTGCTTCTCCTTCACAAGCGGATTGACATAGCTTTCCAAATAGGCTGCAATGTATTCCAAAGCATTCCATAACAAAATAACGGCTGCCGCCATACTTACCACATCTAAAAAAGCAAGCGATCCAACAATATATGGAAATTGATACTGTCTAATAATCAACGCAAATAGCACTTCACCATTCAATGTTCCCATTAATATAATTAAAATTCTCATCAAATGGTTTTCATGGACCATTAATGTCAAGTAAACAAGTATGATAGATAACATCCACTTCCTATCAAAAACAACCCAAACAGGATCAAATAATTCAAACAATAAGAAGCTGCAATATGCTAGCAATATAATCAAATTGCAGATAAATACATAAATTGCTCCTGCTTTTCTCAATCTCGCAATGAAGTAATAGGTTAGAGATAAAATAATAAGTGCTGTAACGCTTATTGAAAATTCACCAAAATCCAGAGTATAGATTGATCCAATAATAATCAATAAAACTCCGAGTGACAGCGGATATCTTATCTTATTTTTTTTATCTAATAAAAAAGTGACAGCTATCCATATAGACCAAGAAATCCAATAAAATACGATTCCTTCCAAAAATACACACCTCCTACTATCTCCATTATGGCTTGTTTTTATGCACTTTAATCTTATTTGCATAAAAATAGCGTGGTATATCATCTTAATAAGAGGGAGGTGTTACTAATGGGTAAAGATCGTCAAGAAAAGAAATTAAAAAGAAGTCATAAAGTGGAATCTGATCGTGACCAAGCACTTCATTATAAAGGGGCGACAGAGCTACAAAGCCCCGAAGAAGCACGCGAATTGAACGATAATAAACAATGATGGAGATGCAAGAACTCTTTTAGTAACGTCAGCTGCTACTTAATCGGCATACTGATCACACGTCGCATCCCATCGGTATCCGGTGAATATCCCTTACCAGTATTCCACACATGCGGAGACTCACCATTTTCACATACCCAGCATGAACTCAACCTGTTTTTTCATCTAAATTTGCCACATTTTGTCGAATTTTGTGGGTGACAGGTACCCAAATTATTTAACAATAAAAAAAAGCCTAAAGGAAAACGATTTGGTTTTCTTTTAGGCTTTTAACGAGTTTTATTTATTTCATTTTCCGGGTGCTATAAATAGATGTTTTAATATTTCGCTCGTTCAACCAGTGATGAACCTCCCCTGTCAGTACGACAGGTGCGTTTTGCAATTCATCTATATTATTAGCACCTAAGGCAGACATTATATACTTTAATTCATCGTGTATATAATGAATTTCTTCAATTAGTTGATGATATCCTTGTTCGATGAGGACTTTTAACAAATAACCAGCCATTCCAGCTGCATTTGCTCCTAGCGCAATGGATTTGGCGATATCGAGACTCGATTTGATTCCACCAGAAGCCAGCACTGTTATGTTTTTATGATTCGTCCGTGCTTCAACGATTGAAGCGGCCGTCGGAATGCCCCAATCGTCAAAAAATGACAGGAGACGTTTCCGTCTTTCATTTTCTATTCGCGAAAAATTAGTTCCACCGAAACCGCCAACATCAACAATTGATACACCTACTGATTGGAGAGCAGAAACAGTTTCATTACTCATTCCGAAACCAACTTCTTTTACAATTACCGGAACATCGATGCCTTGTACAATTTTTTCAATCCTTTTGAGTGCTTCTGTAAAGTCTCGATCCCCTTCAGGCATTGTTAGCTCTTGCACAACATTCAAATGTATTTGCATTGCATTTGCTTCAACCATATCAACAGCTGTTTTTGCTTGTTCTACAGTTGCTTCGCTACCTAAATTCGCAAATATTAAACCATGAGGATTTTCCACTCGTACAATTTTATACGAATCCCTCTCATTTGCATCCTTTATGGCTGACATTTGTGAACCAACCGCTATCGCTACTCCTGTTTCTTTAGCTGCCCTTGCCAAATCACGGTTGATATCTATTGTCCGCTCACCGCCTCCACCGGTCATTGCATTGATAAAAATTGGCGAACTGCAGGAGAGCTCGCCAATTTTTGTTTGCAAATCTATTTCATCCACCTTTGTATTAGGTAGACTTTGGTGGACAAAGGATACACAATCAAATCCGGTCTTTAATGATTGACCTGTTGCTAATGCATATTGTATATGGTCCCATTTTCTTTTTGATCTTGACACTAGATTCCCACCATTATTTATTTAATTTCTTTAATTGCTCACCAATCATTTCACCAAGCTGAAAACCCTTTGACTCTTCAGGCAGCTCATAATCTGTTGATTCTTCTTCTTCCTTCTCCAATAGCTCTTTAATACTTAATGAAAGACGATGATCATTTTCGTTTACATCAAGGACTTTCACTTGCAATTCTTGTCCTTCTTTTAACACTTCATGAGGTGTGCCGATATGCTTATGAGCAATTTGAGAGATGTGAACAAGTCCTTCAACACCTGGGAACACTTCGATAAAAGCACCGTATGAGACGAGTCGCTTAACAGTTCCTTGAAGCACACTGCCTTTTGGCGCTTTCTCACTAATTTGATCCCATGGTCCAGGCAATGTATCTTTAATTGAAAGTGAGATTCTTTCGTTATCAAGATCAACACTTAAAACTTTCACTTTCACTTCCTGACCTTCTGTTACAACATCTGATGGTTTTTCTACATGCTGATACGATAATTGGGAAATATGAACAAGTCCGTCAATTCCGCCAATATCAACAAATGCACCGAAGTTAGTGATTCGTTGGACCGTTCCATCCAAAACTTGTCCTGCTTCTAAAGATTGTAATACGGATTGCTTTTGCTTTCCTTGTTCCTCTTCAACGACTGCGCGATGAGAGAGAATTAAGCGGTTTTTCTCTTTATCAAGTTCAACAATTTTGAAAGTAATCGTTTTGCCTTTATAATCGGAGAAATCCTCTACAAAATGCGCCTCTACTAAAGATGCTGGCACAAAACCACGCACGCCTAAATCAACTACTAGGCCGCCTTTAACAACATCTTTAATTTCAGCTTCAAAAACTTCACCGCGATTAAATTTTGCTTCTAAATCCTCCCATGACTTCTCAGCATCTACTTTGCGCTTAGAAAGGATTAAAGCCTCTTCTTCGACTTTTAATACTTCCAATTGTAGTTCGTCACCTTCTGCAACAGCATCACTTGCTTTTTCAATATGAAGGCTTGATAGCTCACTAATTGGAATAATTCCATCTAATTTACTGTCACTAATATTTACGATTACTTGTTTTTCTTCAACCTTAGTTACTTGACCATTGACTTTGTCGCCAATCTCGTAATTTTTCACTTCAATTTCATTCATTTCTTCTGACATATGTATTCCTCCTTAATCCAATGGCTGCTCTCTTGTTTAAATAATAATGCAAACTTATTATTTATTAATATAAGATTTATTGCATGAATAAACATAGAACAACTTCATGATTTATTAAAAACCTTGAAGATTTTACATACCGTTTATACTCTTGAAATATAAAATGCCTTTTTATAAACTTCTTACAAATACCCGCTTTTGTCAAGTAAGAAGGCTTATCTATGAACCTCAATTAATTTACCGATTTCTGCCATAATTAATTCCGTTGTCTCTTCAGCAGATGCCTTTCTTTCCCTTATCGGGCCCATATCAATCGGCTGACCATATACAACCTTAAGTTTGGTAAACGCCTTATACGGTCCTATAATTGCGCATGGCACAACATAGGCATCTGATCTTAATGCAAAAAATCCTGCTCCTGCCATTCCTTTGCCAAGTTCTCCTGACTTACTTCTTGTCCCCTCAGGAAATAATCCAAGAACATTTCCTTCTTTTAATACTTTAAGACCTTTCCGCAATGCTTCCCTATCGCTCATTCCCCGTTTAACTGGAAAAGCATTAATGTTTGGTAAGATTTTTCCTAGTACAGGAACTTCAAACAGCTCCTCTTTAGCCATAAAGTGGATTGTTCTTGGTGCAGTTATACCAACCATCGGCGGATCAAGATTATCAATATGGTTGGAGCATAATAATACGCCCCCGTCCTTTGGAAAATTCTCAGTCCCGATTACTTCCATTCTATACACCGGCTTTAATAGGCCGTAAACTAATGATTTAGCAAAATGATATAACCCCATAATTAATTAATCCTTTCATCAACCAAGCTCATGATTTTGTCGACCACTTGATGGATGCTTAAGGAAGTTGTATCCATTTCTACCGCATCATCCGCTTTCTTTAGCGGGGCGATTTCCCTTTCTGAATCGAGCTTATCTCTATTGGCAATTTCCTGCTTTAATTGTTCCAAGTCAGACGAAAAACCCTTATTGACGTTTTCCACATGTCTTCGCGCAGCCCTCTCCTCAACTGAGGCTAATAAAAACACCTTTACTTCAGCTTGTGGTAACACATGTGTACCGATATCTCTGCCATCCATTACGACTCCGCCATCCAAACCAAAGCTCTGTTGTCTTCTGACCATCTCTTCTCTGACTAATTTGTGCATTGAAACCGTCGACACAGAGTTGGTTACTTCAGAAGTACGAATTTCTGTTGTTACATCCTTCCCATCAAGATAAATCAGTTGGCCTTCATCACTAGGCAATAACTCTATTTTCGTTTCTTTCAATAAAGAAATGAGTTCCCTCTCGCTATTAAAATCAATATTATTCATAATTGCTTTATATGTTAGCGCCCTGTACATTGCTCCAGTATCAATATAAATATAATTTAGCTTTTCAGCTATTATTTTCGCTACTGTACTCTTGCCCGCTGCAGCAGGACCATCTATTGCTATCGATATTTTTCTCATAAACCCTCCTGTATTGCCTTTCCCATTAAAAATAATCTTTTACCGTACTATTTTATCATAGATTGAATCTATTCAGTGAATGTAATATCTTTCTATTAGTTATATTGTGCAATCTTTTGTTTTTTATGGAAAAAATGAAGAAAGGAGATTAGAGGGGTTGCTTTTGTGGGAATTGTAAACATATAAGAAAAAATAAATTGATCACCTGTAGGAATAAATTTCAAAGTTTGGGATCTTCTAAGCTTTCCGCTCGACTGACTCGTTACTCCCGCTGGAGTCGAGCGGACACCCTCTTTATCTATTTCTCCTTATGTGAAGAAAAGGTTTCTAGGAATTCACTAAAATTTTGATCTGTCACACCTTCATATTGCGTTAATTGCTTCAACTCTGGAAAAGCACCAATATGGTGAAAAAAGACTTGAGAAAGCAGCAAAAAGAAAAATTGAATAATAATTATTTTTAATAAGATTCTTTCAAAGGTTTTCATGCAATCCCTCCTATTTATAACATTATGGCAAGGAGATATGCGTTTTATTCTATTTAGCAATATGATTATCTCGCTTTTTCATTAGGGTAAGCTGACGCTCAAAGCAAAAGCGGATAAGCTTTTGACGGACATCAGATGGCACTGTCTTGAATTTTAACGACAAAACTGATTTTAACTCGTTCACTGCCCTGAGGCGGACAACTTCGCATTCGGTTTTCACATAATGAAACTGTCCGTCTTTCATCGGCAACACCAGCCAAGTGATAAAGCTCATTCCTGCTAAGTAAGAAAATGGATTCTTCACGCGAATGGCAATGCCGCCAGCACTAATATCCTCTGTTACAGTAACAAACGGGGCGAATTGATTGCCTATTGGATGAACTGCGGCATCAACCGCTGCGTCTACACGGACAAATTCGCGCTTTTGCATCTTTACCATTATTTCCTTATCAGAATAAGACAGCTTAATTACAGGGATGTTCTTCTTTTCTCTTCCAGTGACTTCACAATCAAATGAAAATAGTCCTTCTCTTTTAGACAAAACCATGCACTTAGCTTGAGTCCCTTCCAAGAGAAATGTTGTTTTATTTGTTTCTATATTCACTGGGTAACTCACATGTAATTGCTGATCACAAATAGCGATTATTTCACATTTGTACTTTTCTTCATTATCAGTAAAATAAGGTGTCAAAATTATTTCATCACCAACATTAATCAATGAAATCACCAATCCTTAATGAATATTCGTTTACATAAGATTAGAAAATACTTTTAAAAATAGTATTTTTTACTCTTTACTTTTCCAAAAAGATATCATTCAAATTATATATAATATTTCTACAATTTACCAACGTTTTTTAATGGTTTTAAGAGATTGGTGTTATATTTGCGAGACCTTTCCAGCAGGACAGGTAAGATTATTATATCGGTTTTTATTGGGAGGCATGACTACACTTCTCAATTGCTTAAGCGGAATAAATGCGGTTTTAAGCAAAGTTTTGAATATAGCTTTTAATATTTTTTTACAAAAAAAAAGCCCCAAATGTCGTTATCGACTTAAGGGGCTCTCATATTTTAAACTACATCTTCATATATCCGTTCAGCATTTTGTAATTTTTCTACTTTCTCTTCTCTTCCATCTTCACTATTAATAAAAATTCTGTAAGTATCATTACCTAGTGTAGCCATGAATTCATAGCAAAGGACTTCCTGATTGAGGTCATTTAAAATAACTGCCATCCGGTCTTCCATTATTTCCACTTGGGGATTTAATTTTGCTCTAGCTTCTTCGAGAGATAATTGAGCTTCAGGTATTTCTCTTTGATGATGTGATTTTAAATAATCTTCAGCAGCAAATCCTAATATTTTCCCATCATCCAATGCAACTTTCATTTTTATTGAATCAGGATAAATCCTTACATCATCCTGTTTTGATACAAAGGTAAAGACACCGGTTTGATCATATTGAGCACTTTCAAATAAGTCTAGATCTTCAAAGCCATTTTCCTTTAAAAATTCAATGGCAATATTACTCGCGTCATTTAAACTGATATTTTGTTCCTTCACATCTCTAGCCATGATGAACCAAATTGGATAGCCTCCCTTTTTAGTGATATCCATATTAGCTTCTATTTGACTATTTGGCGCTTCTATCGTCACACTATAGAACCCATATTTTGATCCTTCTCCACTTTCCGTTACACGGACCTTTGAATCTTTTGGAAGGCCAGCATATTTTCTCGCTTCTTTCACTGCTTCTTCTTTCGTTATTTCCTCACCTTCCAAATATTTGAAGTTTTCATCTTTTTTCTGCATGTTGACAAAGGCAGGTCCTAAGTCAGTTTCATCATATCCTTCGACCGTCTTTTCAACCGTTTGAAAACCATCGATTATTGTATTGTCGGCAGCTTCGTTTCCTGAAGCAAGTGCGGTTTCGACATCCATCCAGCGCAGGTCGTTTTTCAATACCATATGCTGTACTTGTCTTAATTCATCTTGAATGTCAGCTGCCTGTTTATACAAGTTTTGCAGTGATTGATATTCCTCATCGGTCAATGGATCTTTATCCAAATCTCTCACTGCTGTCCGATAACTAAAATCGCCTATCTGAGATAAAAACTCTTCCGTTTTATTAAACGGCAATAATGCAAGCGGGAGCTGCCCTACATCGGAATGGGCTTCAGATGTAATCCTCCACACATCAGCTAACGCTGGTGATAATGAGCTTCTAGAATTCATTGCCAATGTTGATCCAATCTTGTCATGCAGCAAATCAACTTGATAGGTTAATTCATGAAATGCGCGCTGATAGTTATTTTCCGCATTAATTAGGATCGCATTTTTCTCGCGATGTTCCTGATAGCCCCAAACAGCAGCTCCTACTAATCCGACTGAAAGGGCACCGATTAATACTCCTCTTAGCATTTGTACTTCACCCCTTATTTACAGAATATATGCTGTCCAATTTTCTTGATTTGCGGGCGTGTCCATATCCACGGACTCGTTGCCGTATCTGGATTAAAATAATATAACGCACTGCCGCTCGGATCCCATCCATTTATCGCATCTAAAACTGCTTGTCTTGCCGTTTCATTTGGCGTCAGCCAGATTTGACCATCAGCTACTGCTGTAAACGCCCTTGGTTCAAATATTACACCTGAGACAGTATCCGGGAATGATGCACTACCGACACGATTGATTATTACTGCAGCAACAGCAACTTGACCGATATACGGTTCACCGCGTGCTTCCCCATAAACTGCATTCGCCATAATTTGGATATCATTATCAGAAAATCCATTTGGTACATTGGTTGCAGACACTGTTCCTTGCCCAGCTGATCCCTGTGAACCTCCATTTTGATCAGCCGTTCCCGTTCCGCCGCCTTGTCCAGCAGCCCCTCCGCCAGAGCTAGAAGGTTGCTTCTGCTTATTTAAGTCTGTACCTCCATAATGAGAGAACTTATTGCCTTTATTGATTTGCTCTTTGACAAAGCCCTCATTATAATCTGACGCCTGTACTAACTTGTCTTTAGTTTTTTGCCCTGCGAGTCCATCAATATCGAGGCCAAATTCGTATTGAAAATTCCTCAAAGCCCAATAAGTCCCCCAGCCAAATACACCATCTATCTTGCCATTGTAAAAACCTAAATACTGAAGCCTTGACTGAAGCTCAATAACATCATCACCCACTGCACCATGCTGTATCACTTGTTGTGAAAAAGCATTGGCACTTTGGTCCATTTCACTGATAGGTGTAATGGCTGCAATTAAAGCCAGGATAATAAATACCTTTGAAACCATAAATGTCTTTTTCATGGATAGTACCCTCCAAAAGTAAATCTATTTAACATTACACCTATTTTTTGTAGCAACTGGTTTTTTATTCAAAGATGTCTCAATTCACCATATGGATATATTTTACACAAGACTATATGAGTATATTTTCAAAAGAAAAACCCCCTTTTGAAAGGGGGTAGTGTTGAGAAAGTGATAAAGTAAATTTAGTTGGATTTTGTGAAGGTGTCTGCCCGCCCCACTAAAAAGCGAGTGGTAAGCCTCGGAGAATCCCCACTTTTTTTCAAAATGAGTTTCTCTACAGCCTGAACACGTTTAGAAGGGGGGATCATTGATGAAACGTTCTTTCATATTTCATTTGATGAAAATGACCGCTGAGTATACGCGCTTTTTTAGCTTTTCTCAAAGCAAGCCACCACAGAAAAATCATAAATGGAACCATATAATATTGCCAGTACTTTAAAGTAATTAAAATATAATCATAAGTGCCATGAAGAAAAAAAGGAGCCGCCAATGAAATGAAGATCCATTTTCGATTATTAGTTGCAGAGAATTTACCTTTTCCAATATAATAACCCATGATGACACCAAAAAGCGCATGGCTGGAAACCGGAAGCAACGCCCTTCCAATGGCATGCTCTATACCAAGTGTAAATAGGTAGAAGATATTTTCAACCGTAGCAAAGCCAAGTGAGACTGATGCACCATAAACAATGCCATCATATGGCTCATCGAAGGTTACATGGGGATAAATCACACTAAGCAGAATAAACCATTTAAAAAACTCTTCCAGTAAGCTTGTAGATAAAAAGGCTGATACTAAATTCGACTGAAATATTTGTTCGGCCTGAAATACATATTGTATAAACATAATCGGAAACACAAGCAGCGCCCCGAAAATAAATGTTTTAAATACCATTGAAAAGGGCTCAGACTCGTATTGATCTTTTAAATAAAAATAACTTAATAGTGCTAATCCAGGAGCGATTCCTGCAGACAAAATACCCAGCATGAGCTGTCCTCTTTTCAATCCTTTTTCTTAATCGTATCATGATAAAGTGAGATTGAAAATGGATTTTGTAAAAGTAAGTAAAGGAAAAAAAACAAACGAATGACAGCAATGTCAAATGAATAACCAGGAGGAAGTTTAATGACTAAAAAAAAGATACTCCTTATCCATACAGGCGGCACCATCTCAATGAGCGAAGATACTGAAACAGGAGCGGTAAAACCTAATGAAGAGAACCCATTAAAAAGGCAGACGAAGGAATTATATTCATTGGCAGAATTGCTAGTAGAAGAGCCCTTTCATCTTCCTTCTCCACATATAACCCCTAAAGAAATGCTTTTACTAAAGGAAATGATAGATGACTATGTCAAGAAAGAAGCGATTGCAGGAGTTGTCATCACTCATGGGACAGATACATTGGAAGAAACAGCTTATTTTCTTGACCTGACTGTACAGCATACACTGCCAATTGTAGTTACTGGTGCGATGAGATCGAGCAATGAAATTGGAGCTGATGGCTTGTATAATTTAATCTCTTCCATCAGGGTCGCTACATGTGATGAGGCCATGAATAAAGGCGTATTAGTCGTCTTAAATGATGAAATCCATACGGCTGAAAACGTAACGAAAACGCATACTAGCAATGTATCTACCTTTCAAAGTCCGCAATTCGGTCCGATTGGCATTGTTACAAAAAGAGGCGTACTTTTTCATCACCTGCCTGTCCATCGGCATCAGTACACAATAGAAGATGTCAATAAACAGGTTATGCTATTAAAAGCACATGCAGGCATGGATTCCTCACTTTTAGAAGCGATTGCCAAAACAAATTGTGATGGCATTGTCATCGAGGCACTCGGTCAAGGAAACCTTCCTCCTGCGATGCTGCCCGGCATTAATGCCTTAATCAATCAAAAAGTCCCTATTGTTCTTGTGTCACGCTGTTTCAACGGAATTGCACAAGATATATACAGCTATGAAGGCGGGGGCAAGCAATTAAAAGGTTTGGGACTTATTTTCACAAATGGTCTTAATGGTCAAAAAGCAAGGATAAAATTATTAATCGGACTAGCCAGTCATAAAAAATTTGATGAAATTGAAGAAATGTTTCAACTATAAAAAAGTGCTGGAGATGTCAGATCATCTCCAGCGCCTATATCTTTACTTTAACGTTTCTCTTTTTCTCTAATTGCCACAGCAATTTTCCCTCCGTGGAAACGGCCATTCTCAATGAAAATTTCATTTGCATTATTGCCTGCCGCGATCACTCCGGCGATAAATATTCCTGAAACATTCGTTTCAAAAGTATCTGGATTATGAATCGGCTTACCAGTTAAATCATCCTTCTCAATCCCCATTGATTGAAGGAATTCATGATCAGGATGGTAGCCTGTCATTGCAAAAACAAAATCGTTCTCGATTTCAATGGTTTGTCCATCTTTTTTATAAACAATTGATTCTTCTTTTACTTCAGATAAATGTGCTTCAAACTCCATATTTATTAAACCATTACGCACTAATGAGTCAAATTGCGGTAATATCCACGGCTTCACACTTGGAGAATAACCGCTCCCACGATAAAGGACAGTAACATGCGCACCTGCTTTTTCAAGTTCTATTGCTGCATCGACGCTAGAATTTTTCCCGCCTACTACGACTACCTTTTTATCAAAAAACGGATGCGCTTCCTTAAAGTAGTGAAAAACTTTTGATGAATTTTCACCCGGTATATTCATATAATTCGGCTGATCATAATACCCGGTTGCCACAATGACATATGTAGACTGATAAGCTTCTTTCTCTGTAGTAGTTGTAAATGAACCGTCCTCATTCTTCTCAACCTTCAATACTTTTTCATAGGCATTTACTGAAAGCTGTTTTCTTTTAACTACCTCTCTATAATAGGTGAGCGCTTGATTTCTGTGAGGCTTTTGCTCAACCGTTACAAATGGAACCTCCCCAATTTCAAGCTTCTCACTTGAGCTGAAAAATGTTTGATGAGTTGGGTACCGATAAATGGCATTTACAACATTACCTTTTTCAATAACAAGTGTTTCTTTTCCAATCTCATTCATTGCAATTGAAGCTGCTAATCCACACGGTCCTCCTCCAATAACAATTACATCTTTTTTTATCATGCTGATTCACCCCTTAGCAGTAACCCAAAATAATATCAATTTATTAATTTCTTTAGACAATTACACTCGTTCTTTCTCTAAAAAAATCTCCTATCATTCATGATAGGAGATTTTCCATTGAGTTTCAATTGCAAAAACTTATGATAGCAATTTCATTTGGATTTAACCGTTAAATCCAACCTCTGAATCTAGATGCTTCAGCCATCTTGCGAACTCCGACCATGTAAGCTGCTAATCGCATGTTAACACGGCGAGTTTGTGCTGTTTCATAAATATTATTAAACGATTTTACAAGTATTTTTTCAAGTTTTTCTTCTACTTCTTCTTCAGACCAATAGTAGCCTTGGTTATTTTGTACCCATTCGAAATAAGAAACTGTTACTCCTCCAGATGAAGCGAGTACATCTGGTACAAGCAAAATGCCTCTTTCAGTTAAAATCTCTGTTGCTTCAAGCGTGGTTGGTCCATTTGCTGCTTCAACAACGATATTCGCTTTAATCTTATGGGCGTTCTCTTCAGTAATTTGATTCTCAATAGCGGCCGGAACTAAAATATCGCAATCCAATTCTAATAATTCTTTATTGGAAATTGTATCATTAAATAGTTTAGTCACTGTTCCAAAGCTATCGCGACGATCTAATAAATAATCAATGTCAAGTCCATTTGGATCATACAAGCCACCGTAAGCATCAGAAATACCAACTACTTTCGCACCGGCATCATGCATGAATTTAGCAAGGAAGCTTCCAGCATTACCGAAACCTTGAACGACAACACGTGCCCCTTTTAATTCAATACCACGCTTCTTCGCTGCCTCATGGATACAAATCGTTACACCTTTAGCAGTAGCTGATTCTCTTCCATGAGAACCGCCAAGAACAAGCGGTTTACCTGTAATAAAGCCAGGTGAGTTAAATTCATCCATCCGACTGTATTCGTCCATCATCCACGCCATAATTTGCGAATTGGTAAATACGTCTGGTGCAGGAATATCTTTTGTTGGTCCAACAATTTGACTAATTGCACGTACATAGCCGCGGCTTAATCTCTCAAGTTCACGGAATGACATATCTCGTGGATCACATATAATGCCGCCTTTTCCTCCACCATACGGAAGGTCAACAATACCACATTTTAAACTCATCCAAATTGAAAGTGCTTTAACTTCCTTTTCAGTTACATTCGGGTGGAAACGAATTCCCCCTTTTGTAGGACCGACTGAATCATTATGCTGAGCGCGGTATCCAGTAAAGATTTTCACCGTCCCATCATCCATCCTGACCGGAATTTTTACAGTTAATAAGCGCATAGGCTCTTTTAGTAACTCAAAAACCTCGTCAGGATATCCAAGCTTTTCCAACGCTTTGTGTATTACGATTTGTGTTGACTTCAAAACGTCAAGTTTCTCTTCTTGATTAATATGATCAGTACCTTTATCGGCCACTATTTGAAACCTCCTAGAAAAAATCACATTCTTTAGTTGTCCGCTTTCATGACATAGTATACACCTTTACTTAATTTATGCAAGAAGAAAAAGCTTATTTTTTTGAATTTTTATGTAAACGCTATCATCCCTTTTACAAATAGTAATTTTCCCTATATTCAAACAAATCCATTCGCCTTTTATTATTATCTTAAACTGCTTGCATTTTATCCTTCCATTAAATTGAAATCTATTCAAATGTCAAAATAAAATCGATTTATTAGGACGGGCGAGTATTTTGTCTGTGTTGCTGCCGAATGTACGTGATAGATTCCGCTGACGCGAGCAATTCCGACGAAAAAATCAATGTAAAAAGGAGCGGGATACCCGTCTCCTGCTGTTATATAAAATACCGAATAATGTTTTCAATTGCTTTATTTTCAATGATTACCTTACCATATTCATGGAGAACATGAATGCTTTTTAGTGATAATGTTCCATATTCGGCAAGAATGGGAATAACTTTATTATCATAAGCTTTATCATTACATCTAACATATAAATAATACTTCCCGTCTTTTGCAAAAAGAGTGCTTTCAGCAATATATAAAATGTTTAATATTTTACATAAAGCAATTACATCCTCAATATCATTAAATTCATATAAAATATAATCTTGTTCACCAAAATCGATTTGCAAATCGACAAAGCCTTCCTTCAGTAACTCTTCATCTTCTTCTGCTTCTTCTTGCATTGTAACAATCATTACCATACCTTGTGCTTGCATTGAAAAAACTTCAACTGCAACGGTACCGTAAATATCCACGCCAAATTTCTCACTTGCTTCTTCGAGCATATCTTGAAATAGTTGATGCCACTTTAGAGAGTCCTTCCAAATATCTTCCTTTGTTAATCCTCTATCTATCAGATCATCCAACGTAAGAAAAATCTTAATTTTATTAAAGTTCAAACGCTCCAAATGCATTTCTTTACCCCCTGCCCATGAACCAACTCATGTGTTTAGTTTATGAACATTTCCTAAGTTGGTGAGTCGTCCTGCTTTTTTCTCCCGCTTTAAGTCGTATAAAAGTCACTTTGTCGCTGATAAAGTGACTATATGCGTTTCAGCTTTTGCACCTAATCTCAACGGTAAAGCAGTCGTTCCATACCCATTGCTTACAAATAATTTTAGACCTTTGACTGTTTTTATACCTCCAAGTTCGTAAGGCCCAAAGCCAAATATCCGAATTTGCCCACCATGAGTATGACCGCATAAAACAAGCGAGATATGGTGGTGTTCTTCTATTTTTTCTATAATTGCAGGGTCATGGCTTACTAATAGCTTAAATCCATCATCTTCCGCATCAGATAAAGCCAAATCCAGACGATCTCTTTCCCTGCTTAAATCGTCGGTTCCTAGCAGAGTGAAGCGTTCTCCTTCTTCGCCAATGAAGGATACTGCCGAATTGTCCAAAATCTTTACACCCATGTCAAGAAGCATTGCATCTAATTCATGATAATCTGTCTCATAGTCATTATTTCCCCATACAAAATATGTAGGCCCAATCGTTCGCAAGCGTTGGATATTTTCTCTTACTCTGGAAAACGGCACCCCTTTTTCCGTTAGGTCCCCACCAATAATTATTAAATCTACATGGCTTTTTTTCACTTCCGTAATGATGTTCTCACCAATCAGCCTACGATGGATATCAGATATAAAAAAGATTTTTATTTCGCCCATGCTTTTTGGGAAGTTATCCATTTTCATATCATGATACAGCACTCTGTCTTCAAATGCCTGCCTAAACATTTTGATCACTATGAATGCGATTATGCAAATAATTATTACAATCAACAGCATAAACAACATAAACGACACCTCTATCTCTTTTATCGGCCTATGAATTAAATACTCCATAAAAATTGCTGCCCTACCTATTAAAAAAAAACATCATTATGCCTTTTTTTTCATATGCTTTAAAGATATTCCTGAAAAAGGAGGGAAGGCATGTCAACACCAGAAAAGTTCTATTACCCATACATCAGTCCTTTTGATCCTTGCAAACCAATTAGAGTAAAATCATATTCCACTCCACCAAACTTATATATAGGATTTCAACCCCCAGATTTCCCACAATTCTCGCCTAAAGAAGCACTAAGAGCTGGTACTCTTTGGAAGCCATTTTACGACCCGTATTATAGTCCATATGAAAAAGCAAAGGAGGGGCAATAGGATGAAACAACTGCCTCCTGAATATTATGAGCTGCTGGAAAATCTTCAAGCTGTTGACTTTGTGTTAGTTGAACTGACTTTATACTTAGACACTCATAATAATGATCAAGATGCAATTAATCAGTTTAATTATTTCGCTAAAGAAAGAAAAAAAATTAAAAAGGAATATGAAAGCAAATATGGACCATTGCTGCAATTCGGAAATAGCTACTCTGGAAGCCCATGGAATTGGGATGATGCGCCATGGCCATGGCAAGTGTAACATAAGCATACATGACCGTATTTCAACTTAGGAGGAAGAGGAATTATGTGGGTTTATGAAAAAAAGCTTCAGTATCCTGTTCGAGTAAGCACCTGTAACCCAATGCTGGCAAAATATTTAATCGAGCAGTACGGTGGTGCAGATGGTGAACTATCTGCAGCACTGCGTTATTTAAACCAACGCTACACTATTCCTGATAAAGTAATTGGACTATTAACCGATATTGGTACAGAAGAGTTTGCCCATTTAGAAATGATTGCAACAATGGTATTTAAGTTAACGAAAGATGCCACTCCAGAACAAATGAAAGCAGCAGGCCTTGCTACTCATTATGCAAACCACGATAATGCTCTATATTATGAAAGCGCCGCTGGCAATCCTTGGACAGCGACCTATATCGCTGCAAAAGGTGACCCTATCGCTGATTTATACGAGGATATTGCAGCTGAAGAAAAGGCAAGAGCCACCTATCAATGGCTAATCAATCTTAGTGATGATACGGACTTAAATGACAGCCTTCGTTTCTTAAGAGAACGCGAAATCATTCATTCCCAGCGCTTCAGGGAAGCTGTTGAAATTTTAAAAGGTGAGCAAGGAAAGAAAAAGTTCTTCTAATTCATCATTTATTTGACATTGGTAAAGGAAAAACCATACTCCTCCTGAAAAATTTCTGTTTGAACAGTATATTTATTTACAAATCAAGCCCCGCAGCTATAGTGCAACTTCCGCGGGGCTTCCTGCCTCTATTTATTTTCATGAAATAAATTGATGTCGTAATTTTTTTTCATCATATCATAGACAATATGGCGATTTTTCCACTCATCTTCCTTTTTCCATAAATCCTTACTTTTATCAATAATTTCACACCTTAATGCATGATATTCCTTTTCCGCTTTCTCCCTTTTTTGGCGCAAAACGTTCATTAATCCAAAAAGGCCGATAATGAAAATAAGGCAATATAAATTGGCCGACTGATTGACAAATACGGAAAACATTGCAGCAAACGAATAAGCGTAAGGAACCATCAACTGATAATAAAGAAACGCAAAGTAACTAAAGGATAGAAATACGACAGCCCACATGACGACCAAATGCCACTCTTTCAAACGCTCGAATTTATTTTTTCTCTCAACAACCTTTTGCAGCATTTGCCTCGTTGCCTGATCTGTTCGTTCATCCAGCATTATGATAGATGTCTCCATTTATCATCACTCCAATCATACTCAATACATATGCTTGACCACATTATATGATTGGATAAAAGATTAAATGTCTATTTGTTAATCTAACGGGATAGTTAAAACTTGTCCTACATGTATTTCATTGGATTGCAGATTATTTGCCCGCTTAATTTTCTCAATCCCGTTTTGAGATTGATAGTAGGTCATTGCAATTCTGTACATTGTTTCCTCTTGTTTTACTGTATGATATATAACTTTTTCTTTTGATTCCTGTTGCTGTTGTTCCTGTTGCTTCTGTTTTTCTCTTTCTTCTTTTTCTCTCTGTTCTTTTTCAGCAGCTGCCTGTTTTTTCTTCTCTTCTTCCAGTTTCTTTGCTTCTTCCTTTGCTTTTTGCTCTTTTTCCTTTTGTTCTTTTTCTTTCAGTTCTTTTTCTTTTTGTTCTTTTTCTTTTTGTTCTTGTTCTTTTTGTGCTTTTTCTTTCTCCGCCTGCTCTTTTGCCTTCTTCTCCTCTTCATTATCTTCATCATCTACAACTGCATTCGCTTCTGTTGTTCCGTTATTGCCTGAAAATCCAACAGTTTCAAAATCGGAGGCAGTCTCAGAATTTGATGAGGCTCCCGGCAGGAAAAAATAATATACGGATAAGGTGACTATCGGTAATGTAATAAAGAAGGCAGCCAATAGCCGTATCACCGGATATTCTGATTTCCTTTTATTTTTTTGTCTTTTTTCTCTCTGAATACTTGTTCTTGAACGCCCGGCAACAACTTTTTCCGGCTCGTTAAAATCAGCTTGCTGCTCTTTGCTGTCTTGTTTTTTATGTATTCTTTGTCGATGACTAACCGCCTTTTCTCTAAACGGGGCTTCTTTGTTCATAAATCTTCCCTTCCTATTCATCTATTATATTGATTACGATATTTAATCGACATACCAAGCAAGAAATCAATAATAAAATGCATTAAAATAGTAACTACTAAATTCTCTGTGAAATAATAGACAAATCCGATTAAAAAACTAAGTAGCACAACATTCAAGAATAGAAACCAATTGAATAAATATCTGTAATGGACAAGTGCAAAAATAATGCTTGATACTATTAAACCGAAATTGGTTTGAATCACGCCGCGAAATAGGATTTCTTCGCTAAACGCCACCAGCATCGTGATAAACGCAATTTGAAAGAGGCTAGGTGAGCGAAAGATTTTATTATTTAACCCTCCATCATCATAGTAGGAAGAAGGCAGCACTCTCATTAATGCCAAATCTATTAACACTACAATGATCCCTGCTGTCCCACCAATAATGATAATATTTATATCCGCCCATTTAAATAGTGCTGTGAAGTCTGAAAAAGAATCAAATAACAAAAAACCTAATATTAGTGAAATGACTAACAATAGTAATTGCGTTAAATATAGATGAAATAATAACTCCCGATCCGTCAATTCTTTAACAATGTCAGAATATTTATCCCTCATTCATTTCACTCGCTTAATTTATCAATATTTCTGCTAAAAGCTTTTCCCAGTCGGACTCGACCTCACGCTTTTCTAAATGATTGCTTATAGTAAAATTATTTACATCAATTCCACAAATATCGCAACAATTATCTACCTTTATTGTCAACTCTTCGTCAAAATACTGCAAGATTTTTTTTCGGCGGCATGCGGATGAATAAATCCACTGAAGCATATCGTTAATTTTTTTCCTTTTTACATTGTATTGGTTTGCCATCATCTGTTTTAAAGTAAGCAAGGAATCATACCCTTGTCCATCTGCCACCGCTTGATCATTGAAGGATTTAAGCAGCCTATAATTTGTTTCTGTTAGACCAGCTATTGCAGTCACTTCCGATTCATAAGCGGATAATTGATGCCAGCCTTCAGGAACTTGAGAGAACCAATGTAATAGGGCATCAATTTGAATATCAGACAGCAATTCTCCCTCTGCAAGCTGAAGAGGAAGCTGTTCATCTCCAGCTGCGTATAATAGCAATGCTAGGCTATTACCGCCATCTCTACCCGCTCGGCCAATTTCCTGTAAATAAGATTCAAGCTGCATCGGCATATGAAAATGAATAACAAAACGGAGATTGTCTTTATTGATCCCCATACCAAATGCACTCGTTGCGCAAATAATGTCCAGCTGACCATATAAAAATTGCTGTTGGATTAATTTTCGATTCTCCTGAGTCAGTCCGCCATGATATGCCATCACATCGCCAAACCCTTGCTCTTTTAAAACCATCGCTGTTCTCTCAGCCATCTTTTTACTCGAAAAATAAATAATTCCCGGCCCTTTCATTTTTCTTAAATAATCGAGCATAACATCCATTTTTTCTTGAGAACTATTTACATGTTCTACCAGAAGTGCAATATTTGGCCGATCGACAGAATAAATAAATTCATTGCTGTTCTCAATGGCCAAAGACGCTTTAATATCTTGTTTCACTTCAGCTGTAGCTGTTGCGGTTAATGCTAATGTCAATGGCGAGCCTAATCTTGTTCTAACCTCGCCAATTTTTAAATAATCAGGCCGGAAATCGTATCCCCATTGAGAAATACAGTGTGCCTCATCAATCACAAACAATGCGATATTTAATTTACTTAACCGCTCGATAAATGACACTGATTTCAACATCTCCGGTGAGGTAAATATAAATTTATATTCATTCAATTGATGTAACGCACGATACTTTTCTTCATAAGATAAAAATGAATTGAATGCAATAACTCGTTTTTCACCAATCATCATCAATTGGTCCACTTGATCTTGCATGAGTGATAGCAGCGGGGAAACAACGATGACTGAGCCTTCTAACATATAACCTGGCAATTGATAGCACAAGGACTTACCCGTACCGGTTGGCAGCATCGCTACTGTATCGTTCCCTGATAAGATGGATGAGATTGTTTCTCTCTGGCCTTTTCTGAACGATGAATAACCGAATATTTTCTGCAGCATTTTTTCCATAAAACATCACCGTATTCCATTTTTAGCAAGCACTAATCGAATTTCAAAATAATTTGCACCTGGTACAGATTGTCGTATATATTTTAACTGCTTTGTAGATACATTTTTTGATGCTCTTTCAATTTGCTGTTGATTAAACTGACTAACATATTTATCAATCGTAAAGTCTTGAATATTTAATGCGATCTCAACAATATGATCTTCTATTGTACCTTTTTTCAAATTTCTATACGCAGCTATCTCATCAATCGATAATCCTTGCTGCAACAATTGATAGGTCTTGCTCGTCGATTTCGTCAATAATGAAAATGAATGATCGTCATCAAGTATTAACTGCTGCAGAATTGGAAATTCAGTTCGACTTTTTTCTACCTGCTGTATCATATAATGCAGGATATTTAAGAAATGAATATGGTACTCATCTTCATTCATGCGAAGTTTGTCAGAGACTTGTTCAGCTGTTAGACCAATTTTACTATAACCTGATAATCTTATCACTAATAATATCGGTCGGATGCTTTCATCTTTTCCTAATAACGCGCTTAATTCGCCAAATAATTGTTTAGCCAGATCTTCTCTCTTCCATTTTAATTGTTTTAAGAGGCTTTTAAGCCAATAATGAACTTCTTTCTTTGTTTGGATTGGAATATATCGTTGATTTTGTTTATTTAACTGAGAAACAACTTGCACTAGTAAAGAGAGCCTTTCCCAAAAACGAGCAGTATAGCGATGATATTGCCAACCATTCACATAAGCAGGCAAGGGATTTGATGACCCATTTATTATTTTCTGCCCTTTATTGGTCAGCTTAAACGATAGGTTTTCTTTTTCAATGATGATATTGACTTTTTCCATCCTTTTGTATATTTCAGTAAACTCATTTCTTTGCAGGCGAGGAAAGAGATGGAAGAATTCCGTTAGATGAAAGAGATGGGCATCTTGAATCGTTTGCGAAGTTTTTTTTCCATTGAGCAAATGCAGAATTGAAAAAATGGTTCTTTGATTGCCAATTTTAGTTAAACAATGCAATATCACTTTTTCAGTATAAGATATTCTCATTCAATCACCTGTTTCTGTATATATTTTCTTTCATAAATTCATTGGTCATGGCAATAATATGGCTAGTTCAATTATGCATATTACAGTTAAATTGGTAGTATTTTTATTCATAATTTGTTCAATTAATTTTTGTTGAAAATGGTTTTTCATTCTAACATTTATGTCTTTCATTTATTTTATCACGAAACATCTTTCTCAGGTTTGTAATCGCTTTAATACTTGTCTAATAGGGCTTAAAGCCTTATGTGCTCAGCATTGCGAAAACAGTTTTCTATTGAAATGTTAACGAGACAGTTTTACAATAGTAATTGTGGTAAGTGTTTCGGCTTAAAAATGCGAAGCAAGGGTTATAAATAAGATTTAAATATTTCAGGAGGTTTTTTCATGGCAAAATATACAATTGTTGACAAAGAAACATGCATTGCATGTGGAGCATGCGGTGCAGCAGCGCCAGATATTTATGACTATGATGATGAAGGCATCGCCTTTGTAACATTAGATGATAACGAAGGTATTGTTGAGATTCCTGATGTTCTAATTGAAGACATGATGGACGCATTTGAAGGCTGCCCTACAGATTCCATTAAAGTAGCCGATGAATCATTTGATGGTGATCCTCTAAAATACGAATAATCCTCAACTAAACTTTTCAAGCCAAAAACTCCCGGCAAGGGAGTTTTTTATTTTTTCCCCATACACAAAAAAACAGCAGCCAATGATAGGCTGCTGTTTTTATTTATATTAAGCAATTGAATTTAATGCCTTTTGTTTTGCAATCCAAGTATTCATTTTTGCAAAAATCAGCATGAATACTAAAGCAATTAGTAACCCTTTAATAAAATTAAACGGCAGGATAAACAGAATCGCTGTTGATTTCATCTCTGGTGCTGACATTGCCGGCATATTTAAGAATAGCGTGTACGCAGGAAGGAATACATAGTAGTTAAGCAAGCTCATTGATACTGCCATCACACTCGTTCCAATAATCAGCCCAACTGTCATGCCCTTTTTTGATTTTAATTTTGTATACACATAATAGGTAGGCAATATAAATAATACGCCTGCAATAAAGTTTGCGATATGACCAACAGGAACTCCTGTAGCACTGCCTGTCATAAAGTAATCTAAAATGTTTTTAAAAAGCTCCACCAATATTCCAGCAATTGGTCCAAAAATCAATGCGGCGATTAAAGCGGGAATATCGCTAAAATCGATCATTAAAAAGTTTGGAAATGGCGGCAGCGGAAAGTTTAATAGCATTAAAATATAAGCAATGCTACTAAGCATTCCGATTGAAACGAAAGCTTTTACATTCAGTTTTTTCATTTTCCTCTCTCCTTGGTAGGCTATCTCTCCTATAGAAGAAAGGTTCAGCAAATAAGCATCTTTGCAATAAAAAACCCTCAAGCATTAACTTGAGGGAGAATTACAAAGACATTCTTAAGAAACGTTCAATCAATAAATATTTTTTGAACGTACGCAGAACCTCCATCTTCTCCCATCCAGACTTTACTGTCGGCTTTGGATTCGCACCAAATCCTGCCCGATTATAGCGTACTGCAGTTAATATCCAACTGAACAGCACTATCAGGCTCGCGGGCTTAAAGCAAGAAAAAACTAAACGCTTATCACCGCCGGTCGGGAATTTCACCCTGCCCCGAAGATAGACCATATTTTATTTTAACAACTTCATTATACTGAAAAAGATTCCGTTTGTGAAGTCTCCTGCACTTATTTATCTCAAATTAAATATTTTTTTAATGAACCCCTTATTTTTACCACATTAAAGCGTTTCCATGGTAAATACAAACAATAATTTAAATTGACAGAATAATATTCGTCTTGTAAAATTATCAGATAATTGGTCCACTATCTTAGGAGGGTTCATAATGTATCAAATATTAGTTGCTGATGCGATTAACGCAGAAGGTCTCGAACCGCTGTTAGGCTTAGAAGAAGCCGAAATTATCGAAAAGAAAACGGACGATCCTGAAGTTCGTTTAGAAGACATTGACGCATTGCTCGTCCGCAGTGCAACTAAAGTTACTGAAGCACTTCTAAATCAGATGCCGCGCTTAAAAATCATTGCCAGGGCAGGCGTCGGTGTAGATAATATAGATGTTCCCGCAGCTACTAAAAAAGGAATTATCGTTATTAATGCACCAGATGGAAACACCATCTCAACGGCCGAGCACACTTTTGCGATGATGGCTTCATTAATGAGAAATATTCCTCAAGCACATAGCTCTGTCAAGAATCTAGAGTGGAAACGAAATGCATTTATCGGGACAGAATTATATGGCAAGCGTCTCGGCATTGTCGGCATGGGTAGAATCGGCTCCGAAATCGCTAAACGAGCAAAAGTATTTGGCATGAATGTGAATGTGTTTGATCCATTTTTAACAAAAGAAAGAGCCGCCAAACTTGGAGTAGAATCTTCTACATTAGATGAACTGCTCGGAGGGGCAGATATCATTACTGTGCATACACCTCTTACTCCAGAAACTAAAGGCATAATCAACGAGGAAGCTTTAAAAAAGACAAAAAAAGGTATTTATTTACTAAACTGCGCCCGCGGTGGAATTATCGATGAGCAGGACTTGGCTAAATATGTAGCAAATGGTCATGTCGGCGGTGTTGCACTTGATGTATTTGAAGCGGAGCCTCCTGGTGAGCATCCGTTATTGAAATATGACAATGTGATTGTTACACCTCATCTTGGTGCATCAACAAAAGAGGCACAATTGAATGTCGCTACACAAGTTGCAAAGGAGGTCCGCTCCTTCTTTGAAGGCAAGCCTGTATCAAGCTCAATCAACTTGCCTGCTATCTCCAATGATGTGTATGAAAAAATACAGCCGTTTTATCAAATTTCTAAACAAATTGGCCACATCCTGTCACAATGTGTAAAAGAAGGCGTTCATGAACTTTCAGTTACATATTCAGGTTCAGTTACTGACCTTGAAACCACTTACTTAACTAAAGCTATGTTATCCGGTTTCTTCAAAAATAGAATTGATGTGAACGTGAACGAAGTCAATGCGCTTCTCACCGCAAAAGAAAGAGGCATCACAGTCGGCGAAAAAATATCAACAGATGCATTTGGCTATGATAATTGCATTGCCGTTACCGCAAAAGGGGAAGAGAGCGCCTTTACAGTCAGAGGAACTTTTATTGATCATTACGGACCAAGAATCGTTTATTTAAATGGATTCAACATCGATTTCCTTCCAGAAGGAAACTTGCTGTACATCCAGCATATGGATAGACCCGGAGTCATTGGACATGTCGGCCAAATCCTGGGAGATCAGGGCATCAATATCGCAACCATGCAAGTCGGACGGAAAAAAGCTGGAGGCGAAGCCATCATGGTTCTAGCGTTTGACAAACCACTAAGCGAAGCTGAATTGACTTCATTAGAAAAACTGGATGAAATCGTTTCAATTAATCCTATTATTTTATAATGGTAAGAATGAGCAAACCAATCAGTCGATTTTTTTCGGGACGATTGGATTGCTCTTTTTTATGGGAGACGGTTCATCTTCAGGAGAGTACACTCTGTTTATCAAATAAAGATACCCGCTTGTTTCTCGTTCGGTTTATTCCGCCATGAAGCAATTTGGCTTTCCGCTGGCTTACTCTTCCTCTGCGAATTCAGCGGAATAAATTCGGATTATTCTGCTTCACTTACTCTTTCCCCTCGATTTCTGCCGAATAAATTTTTTTGTTTCGTTAAAGCTACTCTCCCCTTCTTCTTTCGAATGAACATTTCCAACATTTGCTCGCTATTCAGATGAAGCCACTACGAGGCAAACAAAAAAAGCCATTCAATAGCAAAAAAACAGCTAGTGAATAGCTCAGCAAAATGAGCATTTAACCAAGAGGGTATTCTTTTCTTTCCCCATTTGAAAAAGTCATGATGGTGTTGTAGCCAACTTCTTTCGCAAGTGCGAGAGATTGATCGAAGTCAGCACCAACATGCTCAGGGAAGTGTGCATCAGATGACAGGACGATGGGTATATTTTTATCGAAGCATTTTTGCAGCAAGCGTTTATCAGGATATAACTCGCCAACTGGCTTTCGCAGGCCAGCACTGCTAATTTCTACACATGTTTTAGAATTTGCCAATGCGTCTGTTGCCCGTTCATATTGTTCTAGTAAAAACTCTTCGTCTTTTGGAACATATTTAAATATTTTCACTAAATCCAAATGCCCGACAATGTCAAATAAGTTTGATTCGGCTAAAGTAACGACTTGATCAAAATACTTTTTGTATACCTCGTTCACATCGCGGCGGTCCCATTCTTTTCTATATTCAGCTAAATCTATGCCAAAGTCGCCTACCCAGTGAATAGACCCAATAACATAATCAAATGCGTATGATTGTATGAACTTTTCCATTTCTGCATGCTTTCCTGGAGTATAATCCATCTCAATGGACATTTTTACATCCATACCTTTGTTCCATGCTTCCTGAAAAAGAGCGACATAATCTTTCATATCATAGAATCGTCTCTCATTCACCCATGGATTTTGCAATATATCTGCTGTTTGGTAGAAGTGATAGGCATGCTCAGAAATGCCGAAGCTTCCAATGCCTTTGGCTGCAGCAGCATCTGTGAACTTTTGCAAATAGTCCATTGTTAATGTTCCATTTTCCAGATGGTTATGATAGTCAGTTAACATATGTAAGCCTCCTTGATTGTACGTAATTATTATACGCCTTTAAAGGAGCTTGGACAATTCAATTTATTTATTTTTTTGAATAATCAATACTTGTTTAGGATAAATTGTTTGATTATCTATTCTATTTATCTGTATTAACGAATCAATCGTTGTATTATATTTTAAAGAGATTTCTGTTAACGTGTCTCCTTCTTGAACAATATATGTATAATCTTCTAATTCATCTGGCAGGATTAGCTGTTGTCCTAATGAAATTTCATCGTGAGACAAATGATTAACCGCTTTTATTTCCTCTACAGAAGTTCCTGATTTTTTTGCAATTGACCATAGGCTGTCACCTTGCTTAACTATATATGTATGTTCTATTGAATTCATCGGCTGTCCAGCAACTGTAATTGCATGACCAATTTCTTTATCTCCAAAGGCGACAAATGGATCAATCGCATTCTTTTTATTATACGTCCACTCTTTTTGATGAAGCTCAAAATGCAAATGAACACCTGAAGAATCCCCAGTATTGCCCATCGTGCCAATCGTCTCTCCTCGCGCTACCTTTTGCCCTTCCTGTACATATCTATTTTGAAGATGCGCATAAATGGTTTCAGTTTGATTTTCATGACGGATAAACACAACGTTTCCATAGGAATCTGAATAATAGGATTTCGCCACTGTCCCTTGCTCAACAGAATGGACAGGGGTTCCCGGCTCAGCAGCAATATCGATTCCTTTATGATGACCATTTCTCGTACCAAAAGTATCGGTAATCACACCTTCAGCAGGCCACATCCAATCATTCGTCGACTCCGCCTTTGCCGATTTGCCTCCTAAAAACAATAGGCTGACACAAACGAGCATAATGCCTGCAATTAAGATGCGTCTGATATAATCTTTCAAAATCATTTCCTCCTAAATTACAAAACTTAGCTTAACTATTACTCCTATTCACACTATGATAGCTTGTCCATTTTTAGAACAATTAGGCATGAATAAAAAGTACGTATATTATTATTTGAACTTTAATGGTTTTTATTCAATAAAAAAGACTAAAACATGGATGTCTTAGTCTTTTTTTACTAATTAATCGTTCTCTTATTGGCAGCTACAGGCACTTTTAATTCATCACTTAAATCAAAATTGCCGACTTGATCTATCTCAACATTTTCCATTTTTACTTCAGTGTAATCAAATTCCTTTGCAGTTAGCAATATCGCTTCAATCGTATGGAGTGTTTTTTCATCATTACCCATATCTCCATCATTGATAAACTCAATAACAAGCTGTTCATCTGAAACTTCCTTGGCTTCAAATTCAATATCTTCGGAGATGGAAGCTTGTAGCCTATTATCTGCAATATTCGTTTTCATTGCTGCAAACGCATCCTTAATCGAATTTAATTTCTTTCGATAAGGAACGATAAAAGGTTTTGCGTTGCTTTCTTCCGGATAATAGAAATAATAAGCATAGTTTCCAGGTTCCTCTTCAGGCATAAATGTTTCTCTAAATCCTTCATTGCCATAATATAAACCTGGCTCACCAGCAGTAGAGAATGCAATTTCACTAATATCGTAGTTATACATCATATCATTCAAAGCTGCAGTGAGCATCATCGTGTTCGCGCTTGATGTAATATTCGCCTCTTTTGGAAAATCCATATGAAGCACACGATCGCTGTTACTAAATTTAAATGCTGCATTGAATGGATTAAAATCACTTAGCCCCCACTCTTTTTCTTTCAGATGATCGATATGATCTATAAACAAATCAATTCTTGATTTTCCGGGCTCCTCTTGGACAATAATACTGACTGGAATGAAGTTCTGGCTTTCAGTATCAGGAATTGAGTAAGTAAGTACTTCCTGATCACCGACTTCCTCATCATATACAGCGGTTGTTTCATAATTAACGGCAGCATATTTTGCTTCATTAGAGAAATCATCCTGCTGCTGACCATCTTCGGCTTTATCATTTATTACTTCCGTTTGCTCTTCTGCATCATTCTCTTCTTCTATATATTTCTCTTCTTCATGATTATCTTCAGCTGCACTGGAGGCGGGCTCTTCTTTATTATTATTGCTATTGGATTGCTGCAGTACAACTTCATCATTGCGTGAATTACCTGAACCGTTCTCTTGACTTTCGATAGAACTGTCAGCAGACTCTTGCCAGTCTATCATTGAAGGAACGAGAATAAATATTAGAAGCAAGGCAGCAGCAGTAGCAGCGGAAGGGATAATCCATTTTCGTTGTTTTCTTTTATTCATTTTCATTGAGACTTGTTGATAGATTTCATGTTTCTCGCGAAGATCTTCTACTTTAGGCATCTGCCTTAACAAGTCTTCAAGGTGATTATCGCTCCAATCCTGTTTCCTCACTATCCATTCCCTCCTTATCCATCAATTCAACAATATGCCGTTTCAATACCTTTAAGGCGCGATGCTGGGTCGTTTTAACTTTGCTTTCTGTCCAGCCAAGGCTTTCTGCGGTTTCTGCTATTGACATATCCTGGATATACCTCATTATAATCACTAATCGCTGATCAACAGTACAGCTTTCCAAGCCGCGATATATCATTTGGACATCCTCATTTTGCAATGCAATCTCTTCAGGAAGCGGATGATCGTCTTTCACTTGCTGCTGCGACCAATCAAACTTCTCGATTAATTTTTGCTTCCAGCCTTTATCTTTACGGAAGGAATCAATTGCTACATTGCGGGCAATTGAAAATAGCCATGTTTTCTCACTGCTCTTCCCTTCAAATTTCTCATATGATTTTAATACCCTTATATATACTTCCTGCATTAAATCTTCTGCTAATTCTCTGTTTCTGACCATATAAAAAAGAAACTGAAATACATCTTGATGGTAATTTTTATATAGGTCATCAAAAACGGAGTCCATCGCTTCCCCTCCCCGTTCTATAAATATAGTCGTAATCAAGCAAATAAAAGTTACAATCGAACGATTGTATTAAAAAGTACGTATATAATTAGACAAACTTGGCGTTCGACGAGTCCTTCCCGCAAATGCCTTCGTTTCATTTATGCGCTATTTTTAACTTAAAAACAAATGTATCAAGTTTTAATCAGGAACCAATCCTTTTCATATGCCATTATTATAACTCAAATTTTTTTATCATGTATAATTCGTAAAATAGGCTATGCCAATATGACATCCTATTTAGCCTTATTCGATTATTATAGCTTAAATTTGGAATTGAGGTATATTCTCTTTCATACACTTTTCCTGAAAAAAAAGAAAGGGAAGGATATTCTGCGAAAATCCTTCCCTTTTTATTCATGTTTCTCATGAATCAAGAACAATCGGCATAATTCTCCCAATTAATCATTATTACGGGGAATAAATATGGAAAATGTCGTTCCTTGTCCCAGTTTGCTCTGTACTGTAATTTGACCTTTATGGGCATCAATGATATTTTTTGCAATCGCTAGACCTAAGCCTGTCCCCGATCGGCCTTTTGTCCTAGTTCTTGCTTTATCTGCTTTGTAAAAGCGTTCAAACACAAATGGCAAATCTTCACCCGGGATTCCAGAGCCAGAGTCGATAACCTCAATAATTAATCCACGGTCATTGCTCTGCTCTGAGACGATTACTTCTCCGCCTTCAGGGGTGTGCCTGATGGCATTATCAATCAGATTGGTTAATACTTGTTCAATCCGATCTGGATCAAAGCTTGACCAAACGCCTTTGCTTTCAAGTGATTCTTGAAGCTGAATGTTTTTTTCCTTTGCTAAGCCTTGGAATTTACGTACAATTTTCTTTATAAACGGCTTCACATCAATTGCTTCTTTTGTCAATTGAATATGACCGGCTTCCATGCGGGCAATATCTAGAAGTTCGTTTACAAGTCTGCCCATTCTTAATGATTCATCATAAATAACTTTTGCCATTTCCTTTTTATCTTCCTCGGTACCGGCAATATCATCGACGATGGCTTCACTATAGCCTTGCATCATCGCGATTGGCGTGCGCAATTCATGCGAAACATTTGCGATAAAATCTTTGCGCAGCTTGTCCAGCTGCCTTTCCTCTGTCATATCCCTTATGACGGCGACAGCACCGCGTATATATTTATCATTGTAGAGCGGACTGATTATCATGACCCAATTACGGCCTTGAACATTGATTTCAGCAATTTGTTCACTTTCCGTTTCAACGGCACTTTGAAAAAGCTCCATCACAAGTGGAGGAACCGTTCGATTATGCTCGTTCCCTTGTTCGTATTCCCAATTATAAAGAAAACGATCAGCAGGAGGATTTGTAATCAATATTTCTCCATCCTTGCTAAATGTAAAGACACTATCTGCCATGCTACTTAAAATGCTGGCGAGCTGCTCTTTCTCTTGACTTAAAGCATCCATGTTGTATTTTAATTGCCTGCCCATCCGATTGAAGGCAATCGCAAGCTCGCCAATTTCATCCCTGGACAAATAAGGTACTTTCGTGTCGAAATTACCTTTTGCTGCCGCAGATACTGCTTCTTTCATTTTCCTAAGCGGGGAGGTAATTCGAGTTGACAGAAAAAAAGCAAATATAGTTGTTAAGACGATGGCCACTCCAGCAGCCAATAAAATATATTGGGTCGTAGATTGGGTGGTTTCCTGCATGACTTCCAGCGATTGATAGATAAAAACGGCGCCGTCTTCAGAATTTGACTCAGGCAACGGTACACCGATAATCAATATATCAGGATCATCTATCTGCTCATCATCTATTGCAAAATAAGAGGATACTTTTTTCACTGGTTTGTTTTCAGTAAACACCGCTCTTAACTCTTTATCGTCATGTAAATAGGATAGCGGGAGCTCAAATGCATTGTCATCATTAGGTGAATAATAGTATTCATCATCCCCCTTAATAATAATGACTTTTGTGACATCGTCGACTAGCTCCCATGCAATCTCCAAGCCGACATCACGGTCGTGCTCTTCTAAAATCCGCGCAATTTTATTTGCAGTATTAGTCAGCCCTTTTTCCGTTTGGTCGATATGATAATTCTCAAAAAACTCAAGGAGCATAATCGTTAATATAAATAAAACAAATGAAACTAATATTAAAAAGGTAGCCCACAGCTTACCTACAACACTGCGCCAAAGTCTCATTCATTAATAACCTCAAATTTATAGCCTACACCCCAAACGGTTACAATCATTCTAGCTGCCTGTTCTGAAACTTTATTCAATTTTTCCCTTAATCTTTTCACATGCGTGTCTACCGTTCTTAAATCACCAAAAAATTCATAATGCCAAACTTCTTTTAATAGCTGTTCACGGTCAAATACCTTATCCGGTGCTTTTGCCAAAAAATATAGAAGCTCGTATTCTTTCGGTGTCAGACTTACTTCTTTGCCATCGGCAAGGACGCGATGTGCATCATTATCAATTGTTAAAAATGGAAATACAATGACATCTTTTGCAGATGATTCTGATTGCACAAAGGTTGTTTTAGAAGAACGCCTAAGCAATGCTTTTACACGAAGAACGACTTCTCTCGGGCTAAACGGCTTTACGATATAATCATCTGTGCCAGCTTCAAATCCTTGCACACGATTAACTTCTTCACCTTTAGCTGTCAGCATGATAATTGGCGTTCCCTTTTTCTCACGAATCTCTTTGCAAACCTCAATGCCATCTTTACCAGGCATCATTAAATCAAGCAGGATGACATCATATTCGTTTTCCAACGCTTTTACTAGAGCTGTTTCTCCGTCCTCAGCTTCTTCAATCATATAATCTTCTCTTTCTAAATACATTTTTAATAATCTGCGAATTCTTTCCTCATCATCAACAACTAAAACTTTAATATCTTTTTCCATAGGATTACAACTCCTTATCATTGATACCATTGTTAATAGTAAAAAACCTTCACCTCACTATAGTGAAGTGAAGGCATCATAGTATACCTTTTACATATATCTATTTTACCAGTTGATTACGATCCTGCATAGGAATGAAGACCAGCGATTACGAGATTGACAACAATCAGATTAAACATAATGATGAGAAAGCCAATAACGCCAAGCCATGCTGACTTTTTCCCATGCCATCCTTTAGAAAGGCGCAAATGCAAGTACGCTGCATAAAATAACCATGTAATCAATGCCCATACTTCTTTCGGATCCCAACCCCAGAAACGCGACCAGGCAATTTGTGCCCAAATCATCGCAAATATTAATGCACCGAGGGTAAAGACTGGGAAGCCAATCAGTACGGAACGATAGCCGATTTCATCAACTAAATCTAAATTTGCCCGTTTTGTAAGCGGCTGTAAAACTTGAGCAATTCGCTTGCGGAATATCAGTCTAAATAAAAGATAGAGGATTACACCCGTCATTAAAGACCAAATCACTGTATTGAGTTTTTTCGCATCAATAATACCTGGTGCTTCCACTAGCGGACTAAATTTTTCAGGCGTTAAATGCTCTCCTTCATGAGGACCCACTAGTGCTGGCAAATGAAATTCTACATTAGCTTCTACATCATTGTTGTCTACCCAATGGAATTCCGACTTGTAACCAGAAAATGAGAAAATCGATGAAATGACGATAAAGCCTACAGTACAAACCACTCCAAATAGAACCGCTTCAAGCCAATTTGATTCCTTTGAGCTTTTCGTATGATCGATTGCTTTGATTAAATAGATTAGTCCAGCAACAAAGCTAATCGCTAATATCGCCTGCCCCAGTGCAGCAGTTGTTACGTGAATATGGAGCCAGTTACTTTGCAATGATGGCACGAGTGGCGAAATATCACGCGGGAACATAGCAGCATACCCGATTAATAACAGTGCGACTGGTAATGTAAATAAACCTAAAGCTGGAAGTTTATAAATAAAATAAATGACAATAAAAGCGCCGACTAAACACATGCCAAAAAATGTTGTAAATTCGAATAGATTACTTACTGGTGCATGACCAGCAGCAATCCATCTTGTAATGAAATAACCTAATTGGGATAAGAACCCGGCGATCGTTATTCCTACACCTATTTTCGCCCATTTATTCGGGCCATGATCTTTCTCTCTGCCTTTCTTATCTTTAATTGAGCCAGCAAAGACAACTGTACCAACTAAATAAAGAAGAAATGAAGCAAATAATAAATTTCCGCTTAAACTAACCACCGTTTATTCCTCCTTACTATTACTTTCAATCGACTTGTCCGATTCATCTGATTGATCTTTTGGCTCGTTAATACCTGTGCCATCGAAAATAGTAGAAATTTCACGTTTAAGACCGTGCCAGTTTTTATTTGTATGGCCGGCAACCCAAACCTCTCCATCTACACGACGAATCCAAATACGGCGATGATTCCAATAAGCTCCTTGAACGACACCTACCATAAAGATAAAGCCGCCGACCGCCAGTACTCCTAACGTTAAGTCTTTTCTAACGGTTAAGGCAGTCACGTTTTTCGTTTCCACACCTTTGAATGCCATTTTAAATTCATTATCCCCAAATGGCTCAATTGTTTGTTTAATCGCAACGAAGCTGACTTCACCATCTGGTTTATCCGGTGTGATCATCTTGAATATAAACGCAGGATTATTTGGAATTCGCGACTTAGTGACAGGCTCAGAATTTTCATCAAACTCAAAATCAGGGAAGTAGCTCATAACCTCCACCTTATAGCCATCTCCTAAATCATATTCATCCTGAGGGTTATATAAATCGATGGTTAAATCACCAAATTCTTCATTATTTTCTTTATTAGTCAAAGCAAAACTCATTTTATTCAGTTCATCAAGCTTGTAGCTTTGTTGGTATAGTGCGAAGTTTTCAAATTTTAAAGGCTCATTGACGCGCAGCTCGTAGTCTTGAACCTTATCTAAAATAGGTTCTTCTCCTGCCACTGTTTCAGCAGATTTCTTATATAAAGTAACATCTGACTGAAAATTCTTTGCTACCATACCGCTATTTTCTATTGCATTATTAAATGCCTCATTATCTTTATCTTTATCATAAACTTCAAGAATAAACTGATGATTTTCTAAATAATACTCTCCATCCGTCTCCGGGATGACTGCTGTTTCTCCTTCACGAACCCATAACAGTTCATCCACATACATACCTGGCACGAATCGCAACATACCGCCTGCTAAGAAAATAATAAGTCCAATATGATTGATATAAGGACCCCATCTGGAGAATCTGCCTTTTTCCGCTAAAATGTTACCGTTTTCTTCGCGAATATTATAGCGATTTTTTTTCAGTTTTTCCTTCACTAATTCATAAGAGCTGTCCAATTCTTCAACCTGTGATGTACCGAATAGCCGTTGGCGCTTAAGAAATCCTTCATGTCTGCTGACCTTTTGATTTTTCAATGCCCGATATAATGGTACGACACGGTCAAGACTGCATATTACAAGTGATATTCCAATAGACGCAATTAATAGCAAATACCACCATGAGCTATATAAATTATGAAAGCCAAGAAGATAATATAGCTTTCCGGCAACACCGTATTGGCTTTCGTAGTATACTGAAGCCGGTTCAGTCGTCGGAATGTACATTTCTTGCGGGAATATCGTTCCAATTGCAGATGCAGCGAGTGTAATAATAATCAGTGTGACGCCCACTTTTACGGAAGAAAAGAAGTTCCAAATTTTATCTATGATTGTTTTATTATACGTTTGGGATCTTCTTGCACTTCCTTCATAGCGCATGTCTACTAATTTTTTCTTCTTTTCTTCTTCTACTAAAACTCTTCCGCAAGATTCACAAAGTACTGTACCATGTGGGTTCACATGACCACATTCACATTTTACCTGTTTCATCATAAAAAACTCCCCATAAACTATGGTTTAACTTGTTCCATAAACTCCCTGACCATAGGTTCTGTTAATGTCCCCGTGTGATATTTAACAACTTTCCCCTCTGGATCGATTAAAAATGTAGCCGGCAGCGGGCCAATTCCATAAGCATTCTCTACTTGCCTGTCCTTGTCAATAACTACTGGGAATTCAAGATCATGCCGTTCCAAAAATTTATTTACGACAAGTTTAGACTCGCTTATGTTGACTGCTATCGTTTGTACCCCTTGATCCTTAAATTGCTTATACTGATTGTTTATGTATGGCATTTCTTTTTCACATGGCTTACACCATGTACCCCAAAAGTTCAAAAAGACGCCCTGTCCTTTATAATCTGATAAACGATGTGTCTCACCATCCATATCTACAAGGACAAAATCAGGTGCTTCCTTTCCCATTTCCACTTTATGAATTTTATCTTTACTAAAATTCGCATATAAAGTGTAGGCAACGGCCGCTCCCAAAATGAGTAGTATGACCGAACGCATTACCAGCCGCCGTTTTTTCATAAAAATTCCCCCTAAAAAATTCTAGGTATTGTAGCATTATTTTAATCAATTCGAAAGATAAAGAATATAAACTCCCTATATCCTTTGAAGTCTTGTTAAAATAATGCTTAAGAAAAACTCAGGCATTCGCAGAAGTACTTGGCAAAAGCCAAGTTTTTCTAAACATTTGGTATTTATTATATCATTACTTCCATATTAGACCTTGTAAACGGTGTGAAGTAACTGTGACAACTCTATGAATTTTCAGCCAGTTTATTACTTTTTCTGTGTAGCAAGCGTTCTTAATTGCTTGACTTCATGAGCAGATAGTTCTCTGCCCTCGCCAGCGGATAATCCTTTTAATGTAAGAAATCCATAGCGCTCACGCTTCAGCTTCAATACTGAGTGCCCAATAGCTTCCATCATTCTTCTCACTTGTCTATTGCGCCCTTCATGAATAACCAGCTCAATGATTGCCGTCTGTTTCTTCTTGTCGGCGGAAATTACTTTTGCTCTAGCTGGAGCTGTTTTTCCATCTTCCAATTTTACACCTCTTTGCAAAGTGCGCAGGCTTTCTTTTGTTGGTATTCCCTTCACTTTGGCAACATACACTTTTTCTACTTCATTACGTGGATGCATAAGCAGATTAGCAAATTCACCATCATTAGTGAGAATTAATAAGCCAGATGTATCATAATCCAGTCTGCCTACCGGGTAGACTCTTTGTTCCACTTCTGAAAAATAATCTGTTACCACTTGTCTGCCCTTGTCATCAGAAACAGCTGATAGTACTCCTCTAGGTTTATAAAGAAGGAAATATACTGGCTGTTCTCTTTCAACCGGAATCCCGTCTACTTCCACTTTATCAGATGGGGAGACTTTTACCCCTTGTTCTTTTACAATCTTGCCATTCACCTTTACCCGGCCTTCCGCAATCAGCTCTTCGGCTTTTCTACGTGATGCAATGCCTGCATGGGCAATGACTTTTTGTAACCTTTCCATTATAAGTCACCTCAAAAATCTCAAATTCACTCATATATCTATCCTTATGAATTATGCCATAAGTTCAGCGTTTTTCAAAGTGGGTAAAAAAAGTAGGAAGGATTGCAGGATGATATACTGACTAAACTTTGCAACTTTTTTATATTACAAATAGAAAGAACTCTTCAAAATAATAGAAAAAGAGGCTTGGACAGAAGTATTTCAGCCAATGAAAAAACCGAACTATCAAGCGAAATTCTGATTAGAGTTTCGTAATAGTCGGTTTATTTAATAACATCACTAAATTAAATTAGAAATGATTCGGTTTTAAGAATGGTTTAGTTATGTCCCAGTCTCTGCACATTTAATTGATAGCTGCTCTTTTCTAATATGAATATTATCCGCCAAAAACTATTAACACAATCACAATTGCTGCAATGAAACCGGCAAGGTCTGCTAACAGACCAACTTTCAAAGCGTCTCCCATCTTTTTAATGCCAACCGCACCAAAGTAAACTGTCAGGACATAAAATGTGGTATCCGTGCTTCCTTGAATTACTGACGCCATTCTTCCGATCAATGAGTCAGGCCCATGTTCAGCGATTAAGTCACTTGTCATTCCCAATGCAGCATTACCGGAAATCGGGCGTATAATAGCCAGTGGCACAACATCAGGAGGAATCCCGATCGCAGTGAATAACGGCCGAATCATATCGAGAAAAAACTCTAATGCGCCAGAAGCTCTAAAAATCGATATGGCGACTAGCATCCCTACAAGAAAGGGAATAATCGAAATCGCAATTTTTATTCCGTCTTTGCCTCCCTCAACAAAGCTCTCGTAGGTAGGAACCCTTTTATATGTTCCATATAATAAAATGAATCCTATTAATGCAGGTATAAACCAGAGGGAAATTAATGATACAATCTGCATGCTATCTCATCCTTTACGGGTTCTTCGGTAATAAAAATAGCGGTCTATTAAAATGGCAGAAATGGTTGAGCAAATAGTAGCCACTAATGTCGGCCCCACGATGTCAGTTGGTGAAGCGGACCCATAATTCATACGGATGGCAATGATGGTTGTCGGGATTAATGTAATACTTGATGTATTGATAGCAAGAAAAGTAATCATCGAACGGCTCGCTTCTGTGCTTCCGCCATTTAATGTTTTTAGCTCTTCCATCGCCTTTATGCCAAGCGGTGTGGCTGCATTTCCGAGCCCAAACAGATTTGCCATCATATTTGAGAGTATATAGCCCATTGCCGGATGGTCCTTTGGCACTTCTGGAAACAGTCTAGTGATAAGCGGTCTAAATAGCTTCGCCAGCTTATCGAGAAGACCCGCATGTTCTGCAATCTTCATCATGCCAAGCCAAAATACTAAAATACTAATTAATCCGATGCACAGCGTCACCGCTTCTTTTGCTCCTTTAAAAACAGCTTCGTTTACTTCGCTGATTGTGCCATTGAACATAGCGAACACAATTCCTACTATCGCTAAAAATGCCCATATAATATTAATCATCTGTTCTAACACCAACTATTGAGGTAAATAAGCTGCGAAAATAATCAAAAAAGGATTGATTTTCTTTTCGCTCTGGCTGCTGATAGAAAATAGGGAGGCTTTTCACTTTCTCATTTTCAAAGTAGACGACCGCTTTCCCGACAATCTCTGGCACGCGCGCATGATCTTCCCAATCTTCCTTTGGTTTAATGAGCTTGTACTCTACTTCAAATGAGCCTTTCTCTTCTTTTGTTACAGGGTAGGTGAAGGCGCTATGTAAATAAACCTTCCCCTTATAAAAATCATCTTCAATCTTTTCAATCGTACCTTTGCTTAGTACTTCAACTTTTTGATAATGATCAAACCCGTTTTCATACATTTGGATATGATCATTCCAATCATCTGGCCCATTTAAAGTAACGGCAATTAAGTCAAGATTATCTTTTGATGCAGATGAAACTAAGGTTCTTTTTGCCCGCTTCGTATAGCCGGTCTTTCCGCCAGTTGTATACTTATATAAGCCAGTTAAGAGGCGATTTTTATTTTTCCATACACGGTCCCATGATTCTGTCGGATTCGGCGCTCTATGTACTTCGGTACCGACGATCTTTTGATAGGTTTCATTTTCCATTGCATAGCGGGTTAATATCGCCATATCAAATGCTGTCGATAAATGATTCTCATGATCGTCCAGTCCATGTGGATTGGCAAAGCGAGTATTTTTCATGCCAATTTCATCTGCCTTTTGGTTCATTAAATAAACAAATCCATCGAGACTGCCTCCGACATATTCCGCAATCGCTACAGCGGCATCGTTACCGGACCTAAGCATAAGTCCATAAACTAAGTCCTCCAGCTTCACCTCTTCACCCGGCTTCAAATATACAGAAGAACCCTCAGCCTTGACTGCTGATTCACTTATTTTCACCATATCTTCCAGCTTGCCAGATTCAATTGCTAAAACAGCAGTCATAATTTTTGTTATACTTGCAATCCGGTTTTGATCGTTTGCCGCTTTTTCATATAATATTCGTCCGGATTCTTGTTCAATTAATATCGCATTTCTGGCGCTGACAGAAACATTTGCCGCTGCCTTTTGCGGAACAATTGCAAATAATAGAACGGTTATGATTGAAAAGACTATGAGCTTGTTCCATTTTTTCATTGTACAGACCCCGCCTCATTTATTGGTTTGTACAAGTTTATGCAGGACAAGTTCCGTTATGACAATTTCATCTTTGAAAAACAAATGGAAATGATTTCAAGAGAGTTTCTCTAGTCTTCTGCACACATTGGGTCACCGAAGAAGCACAATTAAAAAGACTAACCCGAAAGCTAGTCTTTCAGAGTGTAGAGAAAGCCATAATAAGAAAAGTTGAACTTGGAGAGGTTTCCGCACGACTCCTGCGAGAGAGAAGCGAGACAGTCGCGCTTTTTCGACGTAGTTCCCGTTTTCGGGCACTGCTTTTGCGAAGAAAGTGTTCATTTTACTCATTTTCCCTATTTCGAGGCATTGTGTACCAACGAAGCACACATATTGTTCAAATCTTTATGGAGGGAGCAGTAGGCCATGGAAAATCCCAAACTCTCCTTGCTAAAAGACTAACCAAAAGTTAGTCTTTTAGCCTAAGCAGGTTTCCACTTTAGTTGTGATGCATGCTGGAATCTCTGTTCAACGTCTTGCCAATTAACGATGTTCCACCAGTTTGCCACATAATCTCCCCGATTGTTTTTATATTGTAAATAATAGGCATGCTCCCATACATCGAGGACAAGCAGAGGAATTGTATCCCACTGGGTCTGAAGCTGATGCCTTTCTGATTGCAGTATTTCGAGATGGCGCGCACGGGGCGACCAGACAAGGATTGCCCAGCCGACACCTTCCACTTCTTTGGCTGCTGCTGTAAATTGATTCTTGAATTTTTCAAAGCTGCCAAAAGATTTTTCAATCTGTTTCAGCAGTGGCCCTGATGGTTTTCCGCCGCCTTCAGGGCTCATATTATTCCAAAAAATCGTATGCAAATAATGGCCAGAACCATGAAATGCAAGCTCTCTTGACCAATGTTTAACTAGTGAAAAATCGCTGTTCCTGCGAGCCTTTTCAAGCTCTTTTTCCGCTTTATTTAAACCATCTACATATGACTGATGATGTTTATCATGGTGGAGGCGCATAATTTCTTCAGAGATATATGGCTCAAGCGCATTGTATCCGTAAGGTAGAGGCGGCAGCACATGCTGGCCAATTGGTACGGATGTCTCATTCACATAAATATTGCCAAGCTGAAGACGATCATTAAAATAAGCTTCCATCTCTTCATGGAGCTCTTCTACTTGTTCTGATATTTCCTCTAATTGATCTGTACTCATCTGATCAGTGATGCCATCCATTACATTTGTAATCCGGTCCAATTTCCCCCATAATTCATTATTTTCATCAATATTTTCGCTTTCGAGGAAATCCCGCATTTCCTTATTCCATTTAAACACTTCTTTTAAATAGGCATTCATGCTGCTCAAAAAAACCCCTCCTGGTTATGACCTGCTCTTTTCATCCTATGACATGATTTGAACAATTATAGCTAATCATTCCAGTTATAATTATGTTTTGACAAAAAAAGAACAGCCAATATGGCTGTTCTCAGGCAGTAGAGAAACTCAATTTAAAAATAAAAATGAATGGTTTGAGATTTTCCGACCGGAAGCATTAGTAAAATCCATTCAGTGCTTTGCAATTATTTTGATTGCATCATCTTCGTGCGATAATCTGTTTCATAATATTCTAGCTCTTCTCTTATCTTTTGGAAGTCGCTCTCTAACCCTTTAAACAAATTGGATACGCTGTCTGGCACCTCTTTATGAAAGCGGATTGAGTTTTTTCCAGTATAAGCCGAACGGCTATTTTCATACCAAGAATCGCTTCGCGGAGCAAAAAATTCTTCAATACAGTGATGGTATAAGCGGTACAGCGTCTTTTCGGCTGCTCCGCGCTGGAATTGATCGCTCATCAAGATAATTCGGCAGGCATCATGCCCCTCTTCACAATAAACTAATAGTTTTCTTAAATTCGTCAAAATGCTTTTATAATAATCCTTGTCGCCCTGCTTTTCTTCTAATAAGGCACTTAAGGTCGTTTCATTTAAAAAGTCCTCAAAGATAACTACTGCACTGCTGAGGAATTGCTGCACATCTTTCATTTGTGTTTCAACAATTGAATTTGCCATTATTCTCCTCCTGTATTATAAGGTGCATTATTCATTTTTTTATTGTCTCATTTGCATGATGAATTTGGTTTTTAATTTTCAATCGGTTCTTAGTCTATCTGGGAGTTTGTTAAAGTCAAAGCCATTAAACAGGGATAAAAATTCTGTTTTTGAACTGACAAATACGCGCTTTCGCTCGCTAAAATCCGGTTGGTTTAGCAGGCAAACAGCGGCGACGATATCTTTAAATGCCACTTCTCTTGATCCTATCTCAAATAATGGATCTTGCCTAAACGGAGTAAATTCACTCATGAATTCTTCAAAGTATTGGACATATGTAATGGTTAAAGTCTTTTCGCGTCCATCCTTTTCAAAAGTTACTTCACTTCTATTAAAAAAGTCTTCGAATGAATTCGGCACAGCTTTTTCGAGCTCCCAGCCCTTGTAATCCTTAATTAACAATGCAAAACCCTCCTCATTCATAACAGCCTAACTCTTATTTGAATACGGGTATCTTTTGTTAAAATGAACGTGATGTAAAAATTAATTTCGCATTCATACGGAAGTACTTGGTGAGAAGATGCAGGATATTATTACATACACTCAGGCAGTAGAGAAAGAAACTTAATAAAAATGATGAGATTAGGGATTTTTTGAGGCTTACCGCCCCTTTTTAGCGGTTCGTGCTTCGAGAAGCCGCTTCGGCGCTAGGCGCCTCAATGGTCTCGCTGCTCTCCCGCATGGTCGAGCGGACACTTCCTACTAAATCTATCTTCTCCAACACGCTGAGGGTAATATTACATACCCTATTTTTAATTCTATAGTAACATAAAACCCGACAAGAGTGTTCAGAATTATCTAGAATCTATGCACTTTTCTCATTTATTATACTTGTTTTAAAGTATCAAAAAATAAATCAGCTTCATTTTGAGCGAATTCATCGTCTTCAGATTGCTCCGGCAACTTTGGCAGCTCTGCCAGATCCTTCAGGCCGAACGCATCTAAAAACTCCTTTGTTGTTCCATACAAATAGGCACGGCCATTTCCTTCGGCTCTGCCCACTTCTTTAATAAGCGCTTTAGCTGTCAATGTTTGCAGAGGCCGCTCTGTTTTCACACCGCGAATCTCCTCGATTTCAATCCTTGTAATTGGCTGCTTATAAGCAATCACTGCCAGCGTTTCCAGTGCTGCTTGAGATAGTGAAGTAGACGACGGCGATTCCACAAGCCTTTTTAAGTAAATCGCAAATTCCTTTTTCGTTGCCAGCTGGTATGTGCCGCCAATCTCAAGGACTTGCAGCCCACGGTTTGGATCACTATTATACATTTGGATAATCTCATTCATTTTATCCTTTGCCTCTATTTCCCCAATCTCTAAAACAGCTGATATTTGTTTTAATGAAAGCCCCTCATCTCCTGCTGCAAATAAAAGGCTTTCAACAATTCCATTCCAATTTACACTATTCATTTAACTAGCCTCCGTTGACTCTACAAATAAATCAGCAAAATTATTCTCCTGGGTTACTTGAATTTCTTTTCTTTTGATTAACTCTAATACGGCAAGGAAGGTTACTACAACATGTTCTCGATTGTGAATTGTGAATAAATCATTAAAGTTTTTTCTTCCTCTAAAGCTTTTTAAAACTGTAAGAATTTCCGTAATCCGCCTTTCAATCGGGATTTCCTGACGGGCAACTTTTGTGGAAAGCGGCTTTTGGAGTTTCTTTCTTCTCATCAGTTTTTGCAGCGCACCGAGCATATCATAAAGAGATACATCCAAGTTTGCCTTCTCCGGCGTTGCATCCTTGGCGATCCCAGCTAGGTCGCTAGGCGGCTTAGTATACATTAAGCTTCTTTCCTGTTCCAGTTCTTTTAACTCTTCTGCTGCTTCTTTATACTTCCGGTATTCTATTAACCTCTCAACAAGCTCGTCACGGGGATCTTCTTCCATTTCCACATCAAGATCCTCATCAAACTCGTCTTCCTCATGTTTAGGAAGAAGCATTTTGCTTTTTATCGCTAACAAGGTTGCAGCCATTACCAAATATTCGCTGGCAATATCAAGCTCCAACTCTTTCATTGTATGAATAAAGATTAAATATTGCTCTGTAATTTCTGCTACAGGGATATCATAAATATCAATTTCTAACCGATTGATTAAATGAAGAAGCAAATCAAGCGGCCCTTCAAATGCATCAATTTTAACATTATAATGCTGCATATGTTCCACCAAAATTTCTATAGTATTAATGTTGTTCTATTAGTTGTTATTCTATTACAGTATAGATGATTACATTGGACTAATCCATTACAATCTTGTTAACAATCGCCTAATTTATGAGAGCCCAAACAAATGAATAACCAGTTACATACAATGAAAAGGTAATGACAAATAGGCGATAATGGAGGTATAAGAAAATGTCCAGACAAGATTGTGGTGGAGATCATCATCATAGAGATGATTGCGGATTTGGTGCAGGCTTTGCACTAATTGTAGTTCTGTTTATTTTACTTGTAATCGTAGGCGCTTCTTGGTTATTTTAACATAGAAGTGCAAAAGTAGCTGGCGATAGCATTTCTATACAGCGAAAAGAATTTTCATAACAATTATTAGCTTTTCAACTGCTATTAAAAAAACACATAAAACTTGCCCTTTAATGCCCGCTAATATGCGGGCATTTTCTTTTAACAGGGCGAAATTTATGATACTATTGGGCTAAACTTGTAGAAAAAGGCGCCGATAAAGGAGGTAAAGGAAAATGCATCCACAACCCTTCATAGAATACTTAGCACACTTCCATGGTGACAGAGATTATTTTGAATGTCATGAAATCCTTGAGGAATATTGGAAAAGTGTGGATAAAAATAATAAAAGCTCTGTTTGGGTTGGCCTTATCCAAATTGCCGTATCAAATTATCACCACCGAAGAGGCAATTTCAAAGGCGCTGAACGCACAATGCAAAAAGCGATCATAATTTTAGATAAGAGGCGGAATGAATTAATTCAACTCGGATTAGATGAGAAGGAACTTTTCAAATTAATGGAGCATTTGTCTCACTCGATTGCTTCACAGTTACCCTACAAAAGCTATTTTCTCCCTATTGCTGATTTACAGCTTACTGAAGCGGCAAAACAAGCTTGTTTGAAAAGGGAGTTTAACTGGGGAGCACACAGCGATATGCTAAATGAAGATTTAGTTCATCGGCATTCAAGAAGAGATCGGACTGATGTAATAATGGAGAGAAAGAAAGCGCTGGAGATGGGCAAGGACTAACTTAAAAAGCAGCGACTATTAATCGCTGCTTTTACAACCTTCTTCACATTTTAGTAAAAATGCTTCTGTGTATTCGTTTGCGGTTAATTCCTTCTCCGCATACATATCATTCAGTGCCTTTATCATTGCTTTGCCAATACCTAGTTGTCGATGTGATGGATTCACAGAAATATGCTGCACTTCAATGTTGTTTTCAGTTAAGGATACACCGACAAGGCCAATAATATCCTCTTCTTCTCTCCACAAAAATAATTGCAAATTATCTTCATTCTCATAATCTTTAATCGTTTGAAGAAGTTTTCTTAAATCCTTCTCGTTCGGCATAAAAGATAAAAGACCCATTGCAATTTTTTCAAATGATTTTTTATATCGAATTAGCATTATAATCCCTCATTGTTTGTTAAACCGTTTATTAGCTATTATTTCCATACTTTAAAATAATTAAACGATAATCATTACGATATCATATGTACAATTACGTTCGTTTGCTCAAAAAATTTAACTTCCAGGTGCGATAAATATCCAATATATAATGCCCCATACAAAACCGATTCCTAAAATAAACAAAAATAATAAAATATTGCTTCGCTTCATGGTGCAAATCTGCGCTCCTTTTTTTCAGCACTTATACAATAGAGACTAAAAATCAGCTCAGGTTACCGACTCACTATAAGATAACACCCATTGTACACCATAAGCTAACAGAATCCAATAGATTTTTTTTGAAAACTATGGCAGGCAAGACAAGGCAGGAGGAAAGTCTCCTCTCCTCCTGCTTAAATTAATTTTTTACTCTTTCATTGATTGGCAGATCAAGGCGAACCATGTCTTCAAATGTTTCTCTGCGGACAACTAATGTGGTTGAACCACTTTCAACAAAAACAACTGGCGGCCGCGGGATGCGGTTATAATTATTTGCCATAGAATAACCGTATGCCCCTGTACAGAAAACTGCTAATAGATCATCACTTCCAGCCCTTGGTAAAGGTAAATCCCAGATGAGCATATCGCCTGATTCACAGCATTTCCCAGCAATTGAAACAGTTTCTTCAGGTTGTTCCAGCACTCGATTTGCTAGGACTGCCTCATAATTTGCCTGATATAAAGCAGGACGAATATTATCACTCATTCCCCCATCGATGGCCAAATATTTTCTTACGTCCGGAACTTCTTTAGATGAACCGATTTTATAAATCGTTGTACCAGAGTCTCCCACTAAAGACCGGCCTGGTTCTATCCAGATTTCGGGCATGTTCATCTGATAGTTTTCAGCCTGTTTTTTTACTTCATTTATTATTTCTTTAACGTATTTATCCGGTGACAAGGGCTCATCATTATCCGTATATCGAATGCCAAAACCTCCGCCTAGATTAAGTACTCTTGGTTCGTAGGATAGCGCTGTTTTCCAATCGTTCAATTTAGTAAAGATCTTTTGAGCTGCTAATATAAAACCTGTCGTATCAAATATTTGTGAACCAATGTGGCAATGAATGCCAAGAACATCCAGATTATTTGACTCAATAGCTAATTTTAATGCCTTTTCAGCTTGACCATTTTGCAAATCAAACCCGAATTTAGAGTCTTCCTGACCAGTTAAAATATAGTCATGGGTATGTGCTTCAATCCCTGGAGTTACCCTAAGCAAAATCTTTACTTTTTTATTTAAGCTATCCGCTATTTCCTCCAGCAAATGAATTTCATGGAAGTTGTCGACAACAATGCAGCCGATATTATTTGTGAGTGCCATCTCCAATTCTTCTCGGCTCTTATTATTGCCGTGGAAATGAATGCGATCTACAGGAAATTCAGCAGCAAGTGCGGTATAAAGTTCCCCTCCGGAAACAACATCAAGAGAAAGCCCTTCCTGTTCGACAAGCTGAATCATGGCCACAGTAGAAAATGCTTTGCTTGCATACGCAACCTGTGCTTTTATGCCTAAATCGTCAAATGTTTGCTTAAAGCCTCTTGCTCTATTTCGAATCAATTCAACATCATAAATATACAATGGTGTGCCATATTTATTAGCTAAATCAACGGTATCGACTCCACCAATCTCTAAATGCCCCTTATCGTTCACCTTTGACGTTCCGTGAAAATACATGCTTTCCCCTCTTTCCATTACAAAAAATCATTTAAAAAAAATACATTTTATATCTAAAAACTATAAAAGATGTGCTCATGCCCTCTTATTAAGTAATGGTAAAATAGACAGCATCTAAAGAAACTGTCTATTCTGTCATCCTTTAACCCTTTATACAGTTGAAAATACTTTATCATATTTCGTACATGGTGCGCAATCGGCAATCAACTATTTATTTCTAGCAGGCTGTTTATACCTATCTCTTGCATGTGTGATGCTCGGACGAATTTTCGAGCCAGGTACAGCTCTTCTAATCAGGATATGAACAAATGCGCCGGGACAAAACGGGATAAACGGCCATAAATACGGAGTTCTAAAGGATTTAATACTGGCAAGAATGAGAACAAATAGCGTGATGCCACCGACAAGCCCAGGTGTATGAAAAATCGCGACCGCCACCAGCAAGCCTATCCGAATCAATTTGTTAGCGATACTCAATTCATAACTTGGCGTGGCAAATGTACCTATCGCAGCAACCGCCACATATAGAATTACCTCTGGTACAAACAATCCTACCTTAATCGCTATGTCACCAATCAATATAGCAGCTATTAAGCCCATAGCTGTAGAAAGAGGGGTCGGTGTGTGAATGGCTGCCATTCTTAAAAATTCTATTCCTAAATCCGCTAAAAGCAGCTGGATAAGAATAGGAATATTCGTTTCTTCATTCGGTCCAATAAAAGCGATAGGCTCGGGTAATAATGACGGCTCTAATACGAATAAAAACCATAATGGCAATAAAAAAAGGGAGGCAGCTAACCCGAGAAATCTTAGCCATCTTACGAACGTACCTACTGCCGGTGCCTGTCGGAATTCCTCCACATGCTGCAAATGATGAAAAAGAGTTGTCGGTGTAATAATTACGCTTGGCGAGGTATCAACAAAGATGACGACATGTCCTTCCATTAGATGTGTCGCAGCCACATCAGCACGCTCTGTATATCTGACCAGCGGAAAAGGATTATAGCTCTGATGCAAGATAAACTCCTCTACAGACTTATCAGCCATTGTTAAGCCATCAATCTTTATTGCATCAATTTCTTTTCTTATAATATCGATTAAATCTGGGTCTGCTAGCCCTTTTATGTAACCGATAGAGACATCTGTTTTTGAGCGCTCACCTACATGCATCATTTCAAACCTAAGTCGTTCATCACGGATTCTCCTTCTAGTTAAGGCAGTATTGACAATGATGTTTTCTACAAAACCATCCCTTGATCCACGAATAACCTTTTCAGTATCCGGTTCTTGAGGTGTTCTTCCCGGATAGCTTCTCACATCGATTACTAAGCCAGTCGTTTCCCCCTCCATAACAACGACAATCAGGCCTGATAAAACTTGATCAACCAATTCGTCAATCGTCTTTATGCGGTCAACCGACTGATGAACGATGCGATTTTCAACAATGTCAAAAAGGTGTGTTGATAGCCTTTCATGATCGTTAATTGCTACAAGCTCTTCGACTATTTCAATAATAAATTGGGTATCTGTCAACCCGTTTATATAATAAAGATGCAGTTCTTTTTTTAACACCTTTAATTTTCGCACACCAAGATCAAAGCTTTCACCAAGTCCTACCCGGTCTGTCATATATTCTTCCAATTCTTTGACTGATTTAGGAATTGGCCTTTTTCTTACTTCCTTGTGCTCTGCCATTTAAATCCGCTCCTTTCCAAGATAAGTTCTACTGCTTTTCTTGTAATCGGTGAGCCATTTTTATAATGATCCACCTTTGCCATTTTTCCGATATCACCGATTCCTACAATAAAAGGGACATTCAATGTATCGAGACAATAAACGGTATCACCTGTTATTCTGCCTTCTTCCAACTCTGGTATGCCGTATTTATCAACGCCATATTCTGTTAATTCTCCATAACGATCAATACTTACATGCACCCTTGTCCATTCTTCATGGCGTGTTCTTGAGGCTACTGCGATCACACCAAGCACCTCAATGTCATCATGATTGGCTACATATTTCATCGCCTGTTCGCCGGCACCCTCTCCAACAAAGCCGCTATCATCAAACATGACATATACAGGATCTTTTTTAGCTCTTTTTATAAGCTTAACTATCTCATGTCCAGAAAGAACTGTCGGATTTGCCCGCGATGCTGAGATGCATCTGCCGCCAACCTCTTTTGCTATCAATTCCATCGTCCGTTTAGCATATTCATCCCCGTCAGTTATTAAAATGACACGCCTCCGTTCATCCATATATGATGTCCTTTCCTGTCATATCTTTATTTGCCTACAAAATATATCCATTGAAAAAGAGAGCCAATGATTTTCCCAAAAACAAAGGCCATTAATAAATAGGCGATTTGTCCATCGACACCAATTCTTTTTGCTAATATAGGAAAAACATTCAGTACTTCAGTTAACGCAGCTGCAAGCATGCCTACAAAAATTCCGCAGGCAAGTCCGATTGGAATTAAAACGACTGGCGTAAAAAAAAATACCGGGTTCCACATCGCAGCCATCGCACCTGCCATCACACCTAGAACTGCCGCCCATTCATAAAAATGTATCATTTTCATTGTTTTTGATAATTGCGTAAGCCGCGGGATAATGCCTAATACTGATAAGAATGCGACAAAACCAGCCCCTACCGCCAGTCCGCTTGACAGACCAAGAAACATGACGAAAATTGTTTTAATGGTCATCAATTTTTTTCATACTTTCTTTATTCTCATTTAATGAAACGTAATTATCCAAATCCATTTGGTAATTAAACATTTCAACCTCCAATGGGCTTGGCTCTTCATTTAATCTCTTCTTAAATACGTGATTAAAGAAAATAATCATTCCAAGTCCCAGTCCGATTGAGTAAGGGATTTGAAAGATGAGCGGCTTAGGGTCTATCTCACCAGTTACGAGTGTGAATATTTTTTGCTGAACTTCCTGCATGCTCACATCTTCATGAAAGTTCATGATTGTTAGAGCCGCTCCGAAAAATAATAGCAGCCAGATTAAGATAAACATCGGCTTTGATATTTTTCTTTTTTGGGCAACTACTTCAATAATCGTCTGAGCTGGTCCTATCATCTGAACTTCTATAGGTGCAAACCTTTCTGTCAATTGCCTGATTACTTTCATCACATCGATTATGATAATATTTCTGTCCTCAGCCGTTACTTTATATAGCGGCACACGGCTCAATTCTTCTAAAATTGACTCATCTGCAATAATTTGTGCTACATCTTTTAGAAATACAAGTTCGTGCGGATTCACTTGCAGACGATGTCGCATGCGAATATATACTAACTGATCCATCCCTTCACTTCCCACACAAAGATTTCCTTGCATATAGTATGAGTTACTAATATTTACTTCATGAAGACCAATAATTGGGTTGGATAAGATTTGTTAAATTTTTCATTTTTTTGCTAACTATCCAGTCTTAGTCATAAAAAAAGAACACATGGATTTACAAATCCATGTGTTCTTTCATTTGCTGGAGTATTTTCTTTTCCAGGCGGGATACTTGCACTTGTGATATCCCCAGTCTTTCTGCTACTTCAGATTGTGTTTGGTCTTTATAATATCGGAGGTACACAATCAACCTTTCCCGTTCATCGAGTTCTCTAATCGCTTCCTTTAAAGCAATTTTATCAAACCATTTCCCTTCATTTCCATCATCAATCTGATCAAGCAAGGTAATGGGATCACCGTCATTTTCATAAACTGTCTCATGAATGGAAGATGGGATCCGTCCTGCTTCCTGAGCAAGAATAATATCTTCAGATGGAATATCAAGAAATTCAGAGAGCTCAGAAACAGTAGGAATGCGTCCAAGTGATTTAGACAATTCATCTTTTGCTTTGCGAATCTTATTACCTAATTCCTTTAATGATCGGCTCACCTTTACAGTTCCATCATCGCGGATAAAGCGCTGTATCTCCCCGATAATCATCGGAACTGCGTAGGTTGAAAACTTCACATCATAGCTTAAATCGAATTTATCTACTGATTTTAAAAGCCCAATACAGCCAATTTGGAAAAGATCATCAGGCTCATAACCCCGGTTAAGAAACCGTTGAACAACTGACCACACGAGACGCATATTTTTTTGCACAATTAAATCTCGTGAACCTTGATCGCCATCCTGGCTTTTTTTAATCAGTTCCTTGACTTCATGATCCTTTAAATAGTTTTGTGCCTTTCCTGATTTAACCTCCACATCCATAGCAAGACTCCTTAATTACATAGCATTTTACTATTTGATAAATGCTTCTTCAAACGGACTTCTGTGCCTTCACCAGGTTGTGATACAATGCTGATTTCATCCATGAAATTTTCCATTATTGTAAAGCCCATTCCAGACCTTTCTAATTCAGGCTTGGTTGTATAAAGCGGCTGCCGTGCTTCATCTATATCTACAATGCCCATCCCTTTATCCTTAATGGACAAATTGACTAAACCGTCTTCAATGCTTACAGAAATATAAACAATGCCATTTGAGTCATTTTCATAGCCGTGAATAATTGAATTGGTTACAGCTTCTGAAACAACTGTTTTAATTTCAGTTAATTCATCCATTGTTGGATCGAGCTGTGCAATAAATGCGGCAACTGTTACACGAGCAAAAGATTCATTTTGACTTAACGCGCTAAATTGGATTTGCATTTCGTTTTTCATCATGCAACCCCCAATCTTTGCAAAGCATATTCTTCTGTCGGTTCTAATCGAATAATTTTAAACAAACCTGACATATCAAATAATCTTTGCACGGCTGGAGAGATTGCACATACAACCATTTCGCCATTCAACTGCTTCACTTGCTTATATCTGCCTAAAATAACGCCTAAGCCAGAACTATCCATAAACGATAATTGTTCAAGATTTAAAACAATATGATGAATGTCTTGCTCTTCGATTGCTTTCGTCGCTTGCGCGCGCAGTTCGTCTGCAGAATGATGATCGAGCTCTCCGCTTAATCGAATACATAAAACATCATGCTTTACTTCCAAATTAATGTTTAGACTCACTACCCATAGCCTCCTTTAATATACAGCTACTTAAAATGGATCGGCTTTTTCAGCTTAATGATTTAAGCTCTTTTTCGCCTTTAGTGAGTCAATTTCTATAAGCGCTTGCCCTTTTCCTTCAAGAGGACAAAACTAGTGAAGATTCGCTAAATTTAGTATGTTCCACGAAGGATTTCGACAGCTCTCATCTTTAAGATTTCGTAAACAGTCCCATCGACCTTTTGAATAATGTCCAAAAGCTTGCTTCTTTACTGCCTTCTTTTGCTACTAACGGACTTTCTACGATTGTTTTCCCATCTTTTTTAAATGTTATTGTCCCTATCTCATCACCTTTTTTGACAGGCGCTTTTACATTCTCTTTCAGTTTCACAGATTGTTTAATTTCTTTTACACTCTCACCTTTTTTAGTAAGAATGGATATTGGTTCACTTGTTAATGCTTCAATTTGATTCTTTTCACCCTTGCTGACTACTACTTTTGCGAGCGACTGATTTCGTTCATACATCGGGTGAGTTTCATACTGATTAAATGCATAATCGAGCATTTTTGTCACTTCTGCGTTTCTCTCCTTAGAGGTTGGCGCACCAAAAACGACAGCAATCACGCGCATACCATCTTTCTCTGCTGTAGCCGTTAAACAATATTTCGCTTCCTGTGTAAAGCCTGTTTTTAATCCGTCTACCCCTGGATAGAAGCGGACGAGTTTATTAGTATTAACGAGCCAAAACTTTTTATCAGTATTTTCTCTTAAATAAGCTTCGTACGTCCCAGTATACTTAGTAATATCCTCATACTTTAAAAGCTCTTTAGCCATCATCGCCATATCATATGCCGTACTATAGTGATCAGAAACCGGCAAACCTGTCGGGTTTTTAAACACCGTATCCTTCAAGCCTAACTCCTTCGCCTTTTCATTCATTTTATCGACAAATTTATCCACTGAACCTGCTAACCTCTCGGCAACAGCAACAGATGCATCATTTCCTGATCCGATGGCAATCCCCTCAAGCATTTCCTTCGTAGTCATTTCTTCCCCTGGCTCAAGAAAGATTTGTGAACCACCCATGGATGCTGCATATTCACTCGTACGGATTTTTTCATCCCATGAAAGCTTTCCCTCATCAATGGCTTCCATAATCAGCAGCATCGTCATGATTTTCGTCATGCTTGCTGGAGGCAACTGCTCATTGCTGTTTTTTTCATATAAAACAGCGCCTGTGTCGCGTTCAATTAAAATAGCTGACTTTGCATTTTCGACTAGTTCTTCACTCTTTTCACTTTCTCGCGCAAACGCTTGCGGCGAAAAGCTTGATAACATCAACAAAAAAACAGTAGCTATTGAGATTACTCGTTTCATCGCATAAACCCTCCATTCTTTATAGATTCCATCATTTCCATTTGCAGATAATTTATACCAAACCATTGCCTTTCTCAGAGAATTTTTGTTTCCTAATACAATTGGGCGTATATACAAACTAAAATGTATGCCTTCATTTTATTGGCACGAGCTGGAGTGTTCCGATAAGGAGGGGATTTTCGATGGAGCTTGTTCTTTAAGTTAGATCGCTTTTTCGATAAAAAAAGCTATCCAATAGCGAGATGGATAATGGCTAATTGGATAGCTTGATGTTTATGCTGTGATGACTTTATGAATTAATACAGGTGATTCCACACGCTCAGCTGAGATGGTGATATTCTCATATAATTTCGTTTTAATATGATCTACCTCTTCAAAGTTACTGTGGATCGTTAAGAGCGACTCACCTGCTGTAACTTTATCTCCAATCTTTTTATGGAGAACTAACCCTGCTGCTAAATCAATTTCCGAATCTTTCGTTGCTCTTCCTGCACCAAGAAGCATTGCAGCTGTGCCAATTTCATCGGCGACCATCTCTGATAAGTAGCCATCCACTTCTGCTTCCAGCTCAATCGTATATTTTGCTTGCGGGAGGAGCGAAGGCTGATCTACTACATTAGCATCTCCGCCTTGCGATTGTAGAAATGTTTTAAAGGTTTGCAGCGCCATACCGCTTGCAATTGCATCCTCAAGCATTTTTCTAGCTTCATCAATTGAGCTTGCTTTTTTAGCTAAATACACCATTTGACTGCCCAAAGTTAGGCATAGCTCTGTTAAGTCAGCCGGCCCTTCACCCTTAAGTGTGTCAATTGCTTCCTTCACTTCAAGCGCATTGCCGATGGCAAAACCTAATGGCTGACTCATATCTGAAATGACAGCCATCGTTTCTCGTCCAACATGATGGCCGATTTGCACCATTGCATTAGCAAGTTCGATTGAATCGTCTAATGTTTTCATAAACGCGCCTGCTCCAGTTTTAACATCAAGCACAATGGCATCTGCGCCTGCAGCAATCTTCTTACTCATAATTGAGCTTGCAATTAACGGAATGCTATTTACTGAAGCTGTAACATCTCTTAATGCGTACAGTTTCTTATCAGCCGGTGTTAAATTTCCGCTTTGCCCGATAACTGCTAGTTTGTTTTCATTTACGAGCTTAACGAATTCTTCATTTTCAATTTCAACATGGAAGCCCTTTACTGCTTCCAATTTATCAATCGTGCCACCGGTATGACCTAGCCCTCTTCCGCTCATTTTAGCAACCGGCACGCCAACTGCAGCAACTAAAGGACCTAAAACTAGCGTAGTCGTATCGCCAACGCCGCCTGTAGAATGCTTATCAACCTTTATTCCTTCTATCGCCTTTAAGTCAATTTGCTCACCAGATTGAACCATCGCCATTGTCAAATCAGCGGTTTCTTCCTCTGTCATTCCTTGGAAGAAAATAGCCATTGTTAAAGCACTCACTTGATAATCGGGAATCGTATCATTTGTATAACCGTTAACAAAGAAATTGATTTCTTCTTTTGATAATCTATGACCGTCACGTTTTTTTTCAATAATATCTACCATACGCATAGTAATTCCCCCTGCCTTAAACTCATATTTAACCGATTGCTTGTACAATCCCTTTTACATAAGATAGAAATTGCTGCTTTACCTTTTCAGTTGTTTCAATCACTTCTTCATGATTTAATGGCTGATCGAGAATGCCGGCAGCCATATTTGAAATACAGGAAATGCCAAGAACCTTCATTCCTGCATGATTGGCAACGATGACCTCCGGTACAGTGGACATGCCAACAGCATCTCCGCCCATTGTTCTTAACATCCTGACCTCAGCCGGTGTTTCATATACTGGACCTGTATTGGCCACGTAAACGCCTTCTTGAATGGATAAATTCAATTCTGCTGCCACTTCCTTTCCTGCAGCAATTAAACGTTTGGAATAGGCTTCAGACATATCTGGAAAACGAACACCAAGCGCCTCATCATTTGGCCCAATTAGCGGGTTGCCTCCCATATTATTAATATGGTCCGTAATCAGCATTAAATCGCCAGGTGAGAAATTTTCATTAATTCCGCCCGCCGCATTTGTCACAATCAGCTGATCGATGCCAAGCTCTTTCATCACTCTAACTGGAAAAGTAACTTTATCAAATGAATAACCTTCATAATAATGAAAGCGCCCTTGCATTGCGACAACCTCAATGCCATTCAGTTTGCCAAAAACAAGCTGTCCTGCATGTCCAGCTACCGTTGAAGCCGTAAAGCCAGGAATTTGGCTGTATGAAATACTTTCACTGCTTTCAATCTCATCCGCTAAAACGCCTAGACCTGAACCAAGAATAAGGCCAATCCGGGGTTTGCCGTTATATTTACCTTGCAAAAATTGTGCAGCCTCTTTTATCATCGTAACGTCCATCTGTTTACTTCCTTTCCCCACTAATTAAATGTAAAAAACTTTCGCCTGCAGCAGGCATCTTCACTTTAAAATTATCAGCAATCGTTGCGCCAATATTGGCGAAGGTTTTACCGATAGGAAGCTCTTTTCCTGAAGCCATTTTCTTCGAATAGACTAGTAAAGGAACATACTCTCTCGTATGATCTGTCCCATGATGTATCGGATCATTGCCATGATCTGCAGTGATGATCAGCAAATCATCTTTTTCCAAATTCGAGAGCACTTCAGGTAATCTTTCGTCATACTCTTCCAATGCTTTTCCATAGCCCTCTGGATCACGGCGATGACCAAACAAAGCATCAAAATCAACTAAATTCAAAAAGCTGATTCCTGTAAAGTCCTTGCTCATTGAACGGATTAATTGATCCATTCCATCCATATTTGAAGTCGTGCGGACAGCTTCGGTCACTCCTTCGCCATCATAAATATCATTAATTTTTCCAATGGCAACGACATCAATGCCAGCGTCCTTTAATTCATTCATTACTGTGCGTCCAAAAGGCTTTAGTGCATAGTCATGGCGGTTTGAAGTTCTTGTAAAGCTACCAGGCTGCCCGATAAATGGTCTAGCAATCACTCTGCCAACCATATATTTTTCATTTAGCGTCAATTCTCTTGCAATTTCACAAATCTTATATTGCTCTTCTAATGGAACAATATCTTCATGTGCAGCTATTTGCAGGACTGAATCTGCAGATGTGTAAACGATTAAAGCACCTGTTTCCATATGCTCTTTGCCAAGCTCATCCATGATGACTGTGCCGCTTGCCGGTTTATTGCCTATCACTTTTCTGCCGGTTTTTGCTTCCAATTCAGAAACTAACTCCTCTGGGAAGCCATCCGGAAATACTTGAAAAGGAGTATCCACAACTAAACCCATAATTTCCCAATGACCTGTCATTGTATCTTTTCCGACAGAAGCTTCCTGAAGCTTTGTATAATAGGCATGAGGCTGATCAGCTGGTTGGATTCCTTGAATTTTTTCTATATTTCCTAGACCTAGCTTTGCCATATTAGGCATATGCAGACCGCCCATTTTCTCAGCAATATGTCCGAGCGTGTGGGCTCCTTCATCCCCAAAGCTTTTAGCATCAGGTGCCTCGCCAATACCTACAGAATCCATTACGATTAAAAAAATTCTTTTATATGTAAAGTCTTTCATTTTATTTCCTCCCTCTTTATATATATGAGTACATGACCACCCTATAAAAGCGAGCGCTTGAAGAAGAATCCCAAAAGCGCAAAAACGAGCTGAGGTTTACCTCTCTTTGCTCCAAAAACTGCCTTTAATAATAAAGTGAAATCTCCGTCAGTTGGCGTCTTCTTTCATCCCTACTGATTGCTCGTCAGTGCCCGCAGAATGCAGGTCACTCAGATGCTGCCACAGGACGTGGCGTGTTTAGTCTAAGTTGTGGTCATCGGGCTTTGACTGGCAGTTATCCTTTACCTATGCTTCTTAGATTCCTGTGGCGGTCTTTCTGTCCGCTAATCTGCGATAAATGTATCCGATTACAAAAAATAGAGAGCAAGAATAAAACCGTTATCATTTCATATCATACCCTTTTAATAAAAAAACAACACAGATACACGCCTATATGTCAGAAGTCTGACATCTATATTGTACTTAATTCCCAAAAGAAAAACAGCCCCTTTTATTGAATTTCTTTAGGCTGTTTATTAAAACTATATCATTCTGTCATATTTTACGCCCGCGGATGAAATTGTTTATATACATCTTTTAATCTAGCTTTTGACACATGAGTATATATTTGCGTTGTTGAAATATCTGCATGTCCAAGCATTTCTTGGACTGCTCTTAAATCTGCACCATTTTCAAGCAGATGGGTTGCGAAGGAATGACGTAAAGTATGGGGTGTTAATTCTTTCTGAATTCCAGCCTCTCCGGCAAGCTTTTTCAATATTTTCCAAAACCCTTGCCTCGTCAGCCCTTTCCCATGATGATTTAAAAATAATGTATCATCCTTATGTTTAGGTGATACAAACATTGATCTTCCACCATTTAAATATACTCCAAGTGCTTCCTGGGCTGTTTTACCTAAAGGAATGATTCTCTCTTTATTTCCTTTGCCGATGCATCTAATAAAGCCCATAGATAAATGAATATCCGAAACGGTCAAGTGAATAAGTTCACTAACGCGTATGCCCGTTGCATAAAGAAGCTCCAGCATTGCTTTATCGCGAATCCCATACTGGTCTATTGCCTTTGGGGTTTCAAGCAATGTCTCAACCTCCTCCATACTGAGCACCTTTGGCAGCGTTCTTTCTGGCTGAGGCGACTCTATATGTACGGATGCATCATTATCAGTCGTTTTTTCACGTAAAAGAAACTGATGAAAAGCACGGATTGAGGCAATATGGCGAGCGAGCGTCTTGGCTGACTTTCCCTGCTCTTTTAGATGCGCCAAAAAATGAACAATCTGCAGTCTTTGCACTTTATTTAAATCATTAAGACTTTCTACCTTTATTAAATAAGTTAAGTAGCTCTTTAAGTCTCGTTCATAGGATAAAATCGTATTCTTTGCAAGTCCTTTTTCAACAACTAAATAATGGATGAAATCTTTCAGGTGATCGTTCATTGCTACCATTACTCCCCATTTAAATAGAAAAGGATTAACCGCTCAAACCATGTTGAATCTGTTTCGTTCGCACTTGCAACTACTTTTACAGCTGCACCATTCGGTTCATCATAGCGATGATAATCCTGATACTCCTCATTTAACCACATAATACCATAATAAAAAAGGATTGTGCATCCTGTAAATAGTACAAATACTTTTACTGTTTGATAAGCAACTTTAAACCAAGATTTCATAACTTCTCCCCCAAAACAATTCTTAATATTAAAAGATATGCCAATTTGGACAAGAATTATACCTGGATTGCGCTGATTGCTTATCTGATAGCAAAAAAACCTTTCCATCTAGAAAAGGTTTTCCATTACGATTCTGAATCATCTTTTTTCTTATCTTGACAGCGATAACATATACCATGAAAAGTTAAACGATGATCTTTAATTTTGAAATTCCACCGTTTTTCAACAACTTCTTCCACATCTTCAAGTAGGTCTTCCTGTATCTCGTCTACCGCTCCACATTCTATACAAACTAGATGATGATGGAAATGGGCTGCACCTTCCTGGCGTAAATCATAGCGGGATACACCATCACCAAAGTTAATTTTATCAACAATCTTCAATTCTGTTAGCAATTCAAGTGTTCTATAAACAGTCGCTAAGCCAATTTCTGGGGATTTCTCTTTAACAAGGAGGTATACATCTTCCGCACTTAAATGGTCCTCTTCATGTTCTAACAAAACGCGAACCGTAGCTTCACGCTGTGGTGTTAGTTTATAACTGGATGAATGCAACTGCTTTTTTATTCTGTCAATTCTGCTTTCCATACCAAATGTCCCTCCCTCACCACTAACATTCTCATTATAACAGATAGATGTTTAGAATCAAACTAAAATCATTACAAATAAGACTAGATAATGACTATCATATAATAATTGTTATCATTTATTAAACAAACAAAAATGCAGAACCCTGCTGGATTCTGCACACTTGTATTTAAGCTTTTATGCAAAAGCGCATCTATTCATGCTGCAAATTTAAATAGCAACAATTTTCACAAAATGATATTTATATCACCGATTCAATGACTGACTTCATTAAAGCAGGAGAAATATAGGCTTCAATACCAGCAGCTCCGCCTAAACAAATGATGGCTGCAAGGAAGGCGAACACGTATCTGCCAAACAATGGCATGACCGGACTGCTGATCTTTTTCATAAATTGGCGTTTAATCATCTTCATTGAGAAAGCAAGGGCAAAGGTTGCTGTAATAATAAAGATCGGAATAATGATAAGATTTTGCGGTAATACCGAAACAAATGATAGGATAAATCCTTGCAATCCCATTTGATTCACTAAAAATCCGACTGTAAAGCCAACGACCATCCCTTTAACAAATAACAGAACCAATATAATCGGCATACCGATGATGGATATGCCTAACAGCCATATTAATCCAATGAATTTGCTATTATGAAAAAGGCTTTGTTGAAATAAATCCTTCGGGGCAGCAACTTGTTCACTTGCGACCTGGCCAAAAAACTGTGTTAAATAATTAAATAAATCATCCTTCTGCGTTAAGCTTAAGCTATTCACCACAACAGCGCCAAAAATAACGCCCATAAGAAAAAGCACAATGACAAATAAGTAGATTGAGGAATGCTCACGGAAATGATTTGCGACGACGTTCTGGTACATTTTTTTCTTCATTGCTCTTCCTCCTGTAAAGTTCACTTATTAAAATGTATGCTCGTCCCTCTCATGTATGACAATAGAAATTAAAATTTTTGAAGAGCCTTTTAAAGAAAATTATTTATTTTCCCAAAATGTGTTGCCGCTGCTGTAGGCTCCATATATAATTGTTTAAAAAATTAAAGGGGCTTCTTTATATGGATCCAGTATTGATTGATTTTCCGGAAAAAATTGAGACCGAACGACTATACTTCCGCCCTTGCTTGCATGGTGAAGGGATACTTGTTCACGAAGCGATTGCAGCCTCGCGGGCATCATTAAGCAAATGGCTGCCTTTTGCAAAAAATGAGCAAACCGTGGAAGAGGTTGAGGCAGGAATCAGACAATCTTACGCTGAGTTTATTAAGCGATCGGATTTTCGAATGCATATTTTCCTGAAAGATGGGGACGTTTTCGTCGGTTCGATTGGCTTACATCGCATTAATTGGGATGTGAGAAAATTTGAAATTGGCTATTGGTGTGATATTCGCCATAGCAAAAAAGGTTATATTACTGAAGCAGTAGAACAGCTTACACAATTTACATTTTCTCACCTGCAAGCGAATCGCATCGAAATCCGCTGTGATTCTGAAAATACAAGCAGCAGAAATATTCCTGAAAGATTAGGCTATACTTTGGAAGGAATTTTGAGAAAGGATAGCTTGGCAACAGATGGCCAAACTTTAAGAGATACATGCGTGTTCGCAAAGGTTAAAGAATAGCATTAAAAAAGCTGCCCGGAAAATCTGGCTTTGTTAATGTCCCCTTTAAGTAGACATTCAAAAAAACCTTCATGTTACCATGAAGGAAAGAATGCTACTTGGAGGGGATTTTTTCTATGGCAAAGAAAGGGCAAACTTTTA
>NZ_PISD01000047.1 GCF_002835735.1 Cytobacillus horneckiae
AAGAACCAATTAAAGAACCGGTTAAACAACCCGGTGATGAAAAGCCGATAAAAGAACCTGTTAAAGACCCTGTAAAAAAACCAATAAAAGGTAGATAAAAATTGTTTTAATGCCGTCCAATAATAGGACGGCATTTTCATTTGTCATCCTCTTTTTTTATCCCTGAAAAATTTTGGGCAAGGCTGCATTCTAATTTTTTTAAACCAAAACCATATCTGTGAATATCGTATGAATATGTGAAAAAGTAAAGTAAGAGACATAAAGAGGATGCGAGTAAAGCATGTATGAGTTAATCAATTTTATTTCCCATTTTGATAAACATTTATCTGATTTTATCTATACCTATGGATGGATTGTTTACGCCCTCCTGTTTTTATTTGTTTATTTAAAAACTGCATTTGTCGTTCTTACGTTTTTGCCAGGCGACTCCATTGTCTTTGCCTGCGGGTCCTTAGCAGCAATGGGCAAGCTCAATGCTGGAATTTTAATCACCATCTTTTTCTTTGCTACCTTATTGGGGGATAGCCAAAACTTTTCGCTCGGATTCCTCGTGAAGAAGGTCAATAGAAAAAGACATTGGTTAACGGAAAACCAAATGGTAAACGCACATACCTTCATAAGGAAATATCGGTATACTTCCATTTTTCTCGCTAGATTTGTTCCATTAATGCGTACGACCGTTCCTTTTGTATGTGGAATGGTGAAGTTTCCATTCTTGTTGTTCTTAAAGTACAATATGCTTGGTGCCGCAGTTTGGTTGCTCTTTTGGATGAGTGCTGGTTTTGTTCTCGGAAACTTTCAATGGGTTGAAAATCATTTATTTTTTTCTTTAACTATTATTTCAACGATTCCTCTGCTCGTGCCCGTTGTACTATTAAGTTGGAAAAAATATCATTTAAAACAAACGCATAAAAGCAAATTATTATGAGCTGGACAAGATAGCCTATTTTAATTAAAAGGCTATTTTTTGTTAGAAGCTGAAGGATTGAAAATGAAAGAGAAACTTTTTTAATAAAAGGGAACAAAATATGTCATCAAGTCTGTACCGAGTCGGATACAGACGCTTTATCAAAAGTAAGATCCATCATTGAATGGAATATTAACTAAACTTTTGCTTTAATTAATATTTTCAGGCATGGCCATTATTTATTTTTTTACAGAATACACTCTTTCAGGGCGGCCTACATGCCCGTATGATAAATCTGCCTCAATTTTTTCCTCAAACATTAAATACTCTAAGTAACGCCGTGCCGTCGTTCTGCTTACCCCTATCTCCACAGCGATGACCTCAGCAGTCAACCCTCTTTCCTTTGTATTGCCGAGAACACCCAATACCTTCTCTAACGTTAGGCGATCGATTCCTTTCGGCAATTGAACGGTTTCTTTCGCTACTTTCTCTTTTTCAATTGAATTCTTGTCTCTCCTAAGTAAATGATCTACTTGCTGCTGTGAAAGCGGCAGGTCGCTTCCTTTTGAATCAAGCAGCTGTTGATGAAATGCTTGATATCCCATTAAGGATTGTTTAAATCTATCAAATACAACAGGTTTGATCATATAATCGAATACTCCGATTGTAATTGCCTCCTGTACCATTTCCAGTTCCCTTGCTGCAGTAATCATAATGACGCCCATTTGTTTATCCTGCTGCTTTATTTCCTTTAATAGGTCAATCCCGCTCATATCTGGAAAGTAAACATCCAACAAGATAAGGTCAGGCTGAAATACTTCGATAAACTTTTTAGCTTCAAAATGACTTGCAGCAATTCCAATTGTCTGAAAACCTTCAATACTTTCAATATATTGCCGCTGTATTTCTGCAATCCGCAAATCATCTTCTACAATCAGTACTTCTATTTCTCGACCATCATTCATTCATTAAATACCTCTTCTCTTTGGAATAGCAGCTGTAAAAACTGTGTTCTTGTCTTTATCAGAAGTGAAAGTAATATATCCTCCCAGTTCACTTATTGCATTTTGAACCAAGCTTAATCCGATTCCAGCATTTGCATTTGTATTTTTTGTTGTAAATCCTTTTTCAAAGATAGACTCACTATTCTGCAAGTCAATCCCTACTCCATTATCTTCCACTTCAATAATCAGCTCTTTGCCCAAATCAGTCAGAAAGAGGGTCACTTCCTTAGCTTCCTTGCCACTCTCTCTGACAGCCTCAAAGGCATTGTTCACCAAATTCCCAATGATTGTCACCACCTTCTCTCGATCTATTTCAACTGGCAAATCCTTAAAGCTGCTAGATGCATCAATCGTAAAATCTATTTTCATTTCACTTGCAAGACTTTTCTTTCCTAAAATGAACCCAGCAAGAATTGGATCAGGTATTTCCTTCATCAAAAAGTGGATTAAGCTTTGGGTGCCATCTACTTCTTTCGATATATAGTCAATTGCTTCCTTGTATGAACCAAGCTGAATTAATCCTAGGAGCGTGTAAAGCTTATTAGAATATTCATGAGTTTGAGCCCTCAATCCTTCAGCATAAGCTCTAACATGTGATAATTCCTGCAGAAGATCGGACAATTCCGATTTATTTCTCAGACTGGCTACTGCACCAATGACGATCCCTCTTTTGCTTAAAATAGGGATCGTATTAACCAAATAAACTTCTCCATGGATGATGTATTCCTGATCATACTCTGCCTTGCCGGTATGTACGACAGCAAGCAAATGCATGTTTTCAAGGAGCTCATCCACTCTTCGTCCGCGCAACATATGATCGACTTGAAGTATCTTATGCGCTGTCTCATTTACCACCGTTATCTTTCCAAATACATCTATCGCAATAATTCCCTCGTGTATGGACTCTAAAATCGCATGTTTTTCCTGATACATCCATGCTATTTCCTTAGGCTCCAATCCAAATGTAGCTTTACGCATATTCCTTGAAATAAAGTAGGCCGCAAAAATGCCTCCTATTAGAATGAAGAATGTAACGAGGAACATTTGTCTGCGAACGTAAGTAATTTCCTTTTTAATATCATCTTGTAAATAACCGACAGAAACGACGCCAATTACCTGTCCATTTAAATAGATAGGTGCTTTCCCCCTTAAGGAAGGGCCTAGCGTTCCCACCGATTCAGAGATGATGGATTGGCCTTCAAATACTTGTTCGTTGTCCCCTCCTACCATTTTTTGGCCTAATCTATCAGAATTGGGATGTGAATATCTAATTTCTGCACGATTCCCAATGACGATAAATTCTGCACGCACTTGCTTCCGTATCTTTTCTGCGATTGGCTGTATAATTAAGGAAGGTTGATCAGTCAAAAACGCTTCTTTAATTTCTGGAATATGAGAGATAGATTGGGCAACTGATAAGGCCTGTTCTCCTTTTTCCTGTTTCAATGTGTTCTCCATCATCGTTGTAAAAGATAATTCAAAAATAGAGCCTATTAAAATAATTAATAGTGAAATACCGAGCATCAATTTAATATGTAAACGCATCTATCCACCTCATCTCTCATCATATAAAAAAAAACTCCTATTAAAAAGGAGTTTTTTTCCCAATTTTCTGTTTTATTAGCCTTCAACATTGATTATGACTTTCTTGCCTTTCATTTTCATAAATACTGGAATGAGCAGCCACAATGCAGTAATAATTAAAAATGTAAGCGAAAGCGGACGTGTAAAGAATATACTATAGTCTCCATCGGTAATAGTTAAAGCTCTGCGCATATTATTTTCAATCATTGGGCCTAATACAAGTCCTAAAACAAGCGGTGCAATCGGGTAGTCGTTTTTGCTTAAAAAGTAGCCCAAACCCCCGCATGCAAGCAGCAGCAGTAAATCATAAGTGGAAACCTGGACAGCATATACACCAAAAATAGAAATGGCAATGATAATCGGCAATAAATATTTCTTTGGAGTCAGGATGATTTTCGCAAATACCTTCACTAATGGCAGATTCAAAATCAGCAGCATAATATTGCCGATGAACATACTTGCTATTAACCCCCAGGCAACATCTGGATGTTCATCAAATAATAATGGGCCCGGCTGAACGTTATACATCATAAGGGCTCCCATTAAAATGGCCGTTGTTCCCGATCCAGGTATCCCAAGCGTCAATAACGGGATCATCGCTCCGCCTGAAGCCGCATTATTTGCCGTTTCCGGGGCAGCGACACCAGCAATTGTTCCAGTTCCAAATTTTTCAGGTGTTTTGGATATTCGTTTTTCTGTTAAATAGGAAAAAAATGAGGCCAATGTAGCTCCTGCGCCAGGTAATATTCCAATAAAAAAGCCTAAAATTGAGCCGCGTGCGATCGGCCCGGCTGATTCCTTCAATTCAGATTTAGATGGCAGAAGATTATTAATCTTTGCTATATCTTCCTCTTCCTCTTCTTTTTCCAAAATTGTTTTAAATACCTCGCCTAAGGCAAACAAGCCGACCGCAATGGTCAAAAATTCTATTCCTTGGTAAAGCCATGGAATGTCGAAAGTAAAACGGGCAATCCCTGAGACGTTATCAATACCAATCGTTCCAATTAGCAAGCCGCAAATTGTCATCATTAAAGCCTTTGTTACAGATTTCCCCGCTAATCCACTTACAGCGGCTAAACCTAATAGCATCAAAGAAAAGTATTCAGCAGGACCAAACTTCAATGCTATATTTGATAACGGTTCAGCCAATAGCACCATAGCAATGATTGTTACTGCTCCACCTACAAAGGAGCCGATGGCCGCAATCGAGAGCGCACTTCCCGCTCTGCCTTTCTTGGCCATCTGGTAGCCATCAAGAGTCGTGACCACCGAGGACGATTCCCCTGGGGTATTTAAAAGAATCGAGGTCGTTGAACCTCCATACATCGCCCCATAGTAAACACCTGCAAGAAGGATGATTGCACTGGTTGCCGCTTGTTCAGGAGGCAATCCACCGGTTATCGTCGCTGTAACCGGAATGAGCAGTGCAACACCACTCATTGGACCGATGCCAGGTAAAACCCCCACCGCCGTTCCTATTAGCACCCCTACAAAAGCGAAAAGAAGATTATACCAAATAAGTGCGGTTCCAAAACCATTCATTAAATATTCAATTGTCGTCATTCTTTAACACTCCTATCAACTAAACCAGATCGGCCAACCTGGAAGTGTTCCTTTTAATACATTTACAAATAAGAAATAAATTACACCTGAAAAGCCAGCTGAAATGATAAGTGATGTCACCCACTTGCCTTTTTCCATCGTTTGAAAACAAATGAAAAGGAAAACGAATGTCGTAATGACATAACCAATTGTTTCCAGAGTTAGAATATAAAGCAATGTAGCGATAAAAATAATAAAGAAAGGTTTGTATCGAAGCTTCTCTTTCTTTCCGGCGCTTCTTGAAACTTGAAAGGTCTCATAAAATAGTCGAATGGCCAAAATCATCAGCAATATTCCAAGGAACAGCGGAAAAATATCAGGTCCTACTACGCTTCCATAGGACGAACTTGCAATACCCCTGCTCCCTATCACACTGAGCAACCCTACAGCCAAAAATACAACTGCTGCACAACGATCAAATTTAATATCCATTAAATATCCTCCCATGACAAAGGCATAAGCGATTAGTTCACCATTGGAAAGTTGTCCTTTCTAATGCAAAGAGGGGCAGACGGTGGAGCAGTCATTTTTCAAAAAAATACCCTTTTCCTAATCTCTTTGAGGAAAAATTAATTCCCTTCGCCAATTGTTTACTTCTCCATACCTAAAGCTTCTAATAATTGCTGTACTTGAGTGTCTTGTTCAGCTAAAAACTTGCTGAAATCAGCACTGTTTTTATACTCAAGTTCCCAGCCTTGCGTTTCCACTTCTTTTTTCCATTCTGGTGAATCGACTAGTTTGTCCAAGGCTGTATCCCAATATTTTTTCGCTTCTTCTGACATATTCTCCGGACCGAATACCCCTCTCCAAATCGTAAACTCAGCATCCACACCTGATTCAATCGCAGTAGGGATATCAGCAAAATCTCCTGTCAGGCGTTCTGGAGAAGTAATCGCCAGCACTCTTACTTTCCCTGACTTCATAAACTCTTTCACACTTGAAGCATCTGTGCCAATTACATCTGCATTACCGCCAAGCAGGGCCGTAATTGCCTCACCACCGCCGTCATAGGATACGTATTTAATTTTTGTCGGATCTACTCCATACTCATAAGCAGGCAGAATAGAAACTAAGTGATCCATCGACCCAGGAGCTGAACCACCGGCAAAAGTGAGCGCTTTTGGATCCTTCTTAACTACCTCAAGCACAGACTTCAAATCCTTAAACTCTGAATCTGCCTTCACCACAATCGCACCGTAATCTTTAGTCAACTGAGCCAATGGTGTCGTATTTTTATATCCATAGGGACTGTTGCCTTCTTTCTTTAAATGATTGATGATAATTGGAGGAGAATTGACCAATAGCATGTCATTGTTATCAGCCTGCTGGGTAGCATATTCAGCCATGAATACAGCACCGCCGCCTCCTGGTTTATTTTCAACAGTCATTGGCTGTTGAACGAGCTTCGTTTCATTTAACACTTTAGCGAACGAACGAGCAGTTAAATCCCAGCCCCCGCCTGCACCAGAAGGAGCGACCACAGTTATTGTTTTTTTAGGATATCCAGCTCCTCCCTCACTTTTCTCATCACTGGATGTATTTTGGCTGCTGCAAGCGGCCATTCCAGCAACAAGTGCACCTGCAAGTAAAAAAGCTGATACTTTTTTTAAAGAAATCATTGTTATTTCCCCTTTGTAAGCGTTTTAATTTATATTACATAAAAATTCAGAATTTTTATGAATAACCATTTAAAATACATTAAAACTTTTAAAAACGTTTTGTTCATTAAAATTATTTGTCCGAATAAAAAAGAATAACCAGTTTTTTAGTTTCTTTTCAGCTAGGGAATTAGCCAGCCAAATGCCTGCTACTTTTTGTACATTGTGGGTTAATGGCACAATCAAAACACGGCTCCTTTCCTTCATCTATCGCATACAAATAGTTTTTCTTCACTGCCATCAACCTACATAAGCGATCGCTGTTTTTGACATGGGCGCCAAAGAAGACTCGGCGTGAGGAATTAAACACCGCGTATCTGTTGGCCGTTTTTTCGCATATATTTCCTTGTCTACTTGTTCCGTTATGGTTAAGACTATTTCTTCAAGTACTGTTGCCACTTCTTCTGATTACTTGTAATTCATCTTGACTTTCATTCAAAATTTCAACGAACCCATTGATGATGAGAATCCGACGCTTTCTTATCAACTAGACTCGGTGGAAGGGTTTTCTTGATGAGAATCCGACGCTTTCTTATCAACTAGACTCAGTGGGAGGGTTTTCTTGATGAGAATCCGGCGCTTTCTTATCAACTGGACTCGGGCGGAGGGGGTCTTGATGAGAATCTGGTGCTTGCTTATCAACTGGACTCGGGCGGAGGGGGTCTTGATGAGAATCTGGCGCTTTCTTATCAACTGAACTCGCGTGGAGGTTTCTTGATGAGAATCTGGCGCTTTCTTATCAACTAGACTCGGTGGGAGGGTTTTCTTGATGAGAATCCGGCGCTTGCTTATCAACTGAACTCGGTGGGGTTTTCTTGAATCATCCACCATTTCACTCGAAATTAGTGGTCGATTTCTTCCACTTGATGACTTGGAATGAACTCCTGAATATCGTAGAGGATTTGGATTTGTTCGTTATCATAAGGTTTGTTGGTCGGGGACATTAAAAGAGCTGCCAAAAAGTCAGTTCATACTGACTTTTTGGACAGCCCTTTTGAATTATATTTCATCTTCCTCTTCATCAATATCAATTAACCTATAAACAATGCCATCTTTAACGCGAACTTCAATAATACCGCCATCTTTATTAAAGGCAAAAATCCCGCTATTAAAATCTGTTTGCGCCCATTTAAAAAATATTCCTTCGTAATCAAAATCCTGTTCGTTCTTAAAAGATAATTCGTAGGTTCCATCCTTGTTTTCCTTTATGTACGATTGAATCCCCCGTTCAAACTCTCCAATATTCTCTTCAGACAGCTCTTGTGGCATCACATGAAGATCTGCAAATGGCGCTTTTTCTAGAATAATATTTGTGATTGATCTGCCAAGAAGGGTGGTCCATAAACTCTCGGCCACCTGGCCAATCATAATTTGCGTCACTTTGTTCTCTTTAGCTTCTTCCGCAATCATGCTGGCAATATCTTTCATGCGGCTTCTCTTAATCATTAATTCCGCGCCATATTCATTTGCCACTTCCTTAAATATGGACATATCTACTTTCTTATCTAGCTTATATTCCTTTTCCGGCAAAGGGTCTAGCACGAGAATAAACAACGATGCACTGAGTTTATTGGCAATATCGGCGCCTCTTCGTATAAGGCGCAAACCATTTTGACCATAGTATACACAAATAAGGATGCGCTCTTCTTGTTGGAAAGATGACATTCAGTTCACTTCCTTTTAAAATTACAGCTCATTTTTAGAATGAACATTCATCATTAATTCATTCATAAAATAAATGAAAATCCTATATGTACGTGTAACATTAATAAAAGAGGATATATATGTAGTAAGAGTTATTATTCATCACAGTTTTTATAAAAAGGAGTGTTATCATGGCAAAAAAATTATTTACAACTGCCGTTACAGTTACAGGTGGACGTGAAGGAACAGCCGTTTCTAAAGACGGAAATTTCAATATGGCAATCGCCATGCCAGGTACGCAGCGGGCAAAAGAAATGCCAGAAGCGACAAATCCAGAGCAATTATTTGCTGCAGGATATGCTGCCTGTTTTGAAAGTGCGCTGCAAAACGTATCGAAACTGGACAAAACCCCAATTGACACTCAAGTCATAGGGAATGTAAGTTTATTGAAGGATGAACAGCAAGGATACAGCCTCGAGATAAAACTCGAAGTTAAAGCTGCAGGAACTGACCAAAGCACATTGGAGAAACTCGTTCATAAAGCACATGAAATGTGTCCTTACTCAAAAGCAGTGCACGGAAATATCGAGGTCGAATTAGAAGCTACAGCAGTTGATCAGCTTTAAGTTCGCAGAATATGAAAAACCTTAAGACAAGAGGCACTAGGTGCTTCTTGTCTTATTTTTGCAACTACACAAAATCCTTCTGCAATTATTTGTTTTAGACTAGATAGTATCTGGAAATAAATAAATCTAGGACCTTGAAATGAAATATAGCGGGAGTATGCACATCATGAATATATTAAATTTAACAATTGAACTTATAATCGGGTTCTTCCTTCTTTTTATCATCGTCAAAATAGTAGGAAGGAAAATTATCAACCAAATAACCCCTTTTACTTTTATTTCTTCTATTGTATTAGGCGAATTGCTTGGCAATGCGTTATATGATCACCGCATAGGTGTCTTTTATATTCTATATTCCATGCTATTATGGGCTGCTTTACTCTTTTCTGTAGAATATTTAGGCCAGAAATATCTATCTTTTCGTGGCTTATTTGAAGGAAAGCCATCAGCTCTTATTAAAAATGGAATAGTCGATCGTGAAGCATTAAAGAAAAATAGAATGAACCTTAATCAGCTCCAAAGCCTGCTTAGGCAAAGTGAAACGTTCTCTATCCGAGAAGTTGCTTATTGTTATTTAGAAGCGAACGGTTCTATAAGCATATTGAAAAAGAACAAGTATCAAAAAACGACCCAAGGAGATTTCAATATGGCATTAAAGCCTGCTTATGTGCCTGTTACACTTATTCGGGATGGTGAAGTCTTATGGGATGAACTTAAAGATTTATCATTAGATGAATCTTGGTTAAGAACAAAACTCTCTTCTCAAGGTATTTCTAAGTACAGTCATGTTTTCATAGCCGAATGGCTAGAGGATGACGGGCTTTTTGTACAGCTTAATGAACCGCATTGATTGAAAAAAAAGAGTATACACCTAGTCGCTTTTTTCCCACGAGCTAATCTTCGAAGCTTTTTTCCTTTGCTTAGTAGGATGTTCTCCCTATTGCGATGAAAAAGTCTAATTTCTCGGTTTTGCTAATGAGAAATTAGACTTTAGTTACTTCATAATAGGCCTAATTATTGAAAATCACATCTCGAAAAAACATCTATCTAATGTGGATAAAACAATTAAGAAGAAAATGCTTCTTCTTGTTTTGAAACTAATTCAATCTCGAACCCTAAGTCCTCTAGCATTTTTATATCTTGATTTTTTTCTTGCCCTTCCGTTGTTAAATAGTTTCCTAAGAAAACACTGTTCGCTGCATATAGACCTAGAGGTTGCAAACTTCCTAAATTTATTTCACGTCCACCTGATATACGAATTTCCTTCGTAGGATTGATATAACGAAATAGCGCTAACACTTTAAGACAATAACGAGGGTTTAATTCTTGAACACCCTCTAGTTTTGTCCCATCAATTGCATGAAGAAAATTTACAGGAATAGAATCTGCGTCTAACTCATGCAATACACGAGCAATTTCGATGACATCTTCTTTCGTTTCCTTCATTCCAATAATGGCTCCAGAACAAGGTGAAATGCCATGCTTTTTCACAATTTCAACCGTATTTACACGGTCATCATATGTATGTGTAGTTGTAATATATGAATGATGCTTCTCAGAAGTGTTTAAATTATGATTGTACCGATCGACGCCTGCTTGTTTTAATTGAGCTGCCTGTTCTTCCTTTAATAGGCCTAAGCAAGCACATACTTTTAGTCCATATTTTTCTTTGATTTCTTCAACTGCTTCACTGACAACATTGACATCCTTTCTAGTCGGCCCTCTGCCACTGGCGACAATACAATACGTTCCAACTTTATTTTCAAATGCCCGTTTAGCGCCTTCTAAAATTTCCTCTTTCGAAATAAATGGATACTTTTCAATTTCAGCAGTGGAAATAGAAGACTGTGAGCAGTAACCACAGTCTTCAGGGCAATATCCACTTTTCGCATTAATGATCATATTTAATTTAACTTTCTTTCCATAATAATGCTTACGAATCTGAAAAGCACCATTCATTAACAGCAGTAAATTATCATCTTTACAATTAAGAATGCTACTAGCCTCTTGATTACTAATTTTTTTCCCCTCAATCACTTCTTGTGCTAATTGTAACCAATTCATATCGTTCTCTCCTCTTGTACTTTGATAGGTTGGCCATTTCGATTTTTATGAAATACTTTATATAATCTTGTAACTAAAATGCCAGCAATAACTGAAATCACTATATCGCCGAAAATACTATAAACAAAACCAACCATCCATACATGTGCCCAGCTACTTTGGATGCCCATCCATATATTTAGTGCCAAATATAGATAAGGTACCCCTATTAAGTAAATCACCAATAATCCTGCCAAATTAGCAAAAATAAATTGATATGTCTTTGGGTTGGCTATTCGTTCAATTATCCATCCCACTACAAATGCCCCAGCAATAAAACCAATTAAATAACCAAATGTCGGTTGTAGAAAATAACCAATCCCTCCTCCTTGTGTAAAGACAGGAAGACCTGCTAAGCCAATCCCGACATATACAAGCTGACTTTGCATCCCTCTTTTACTTCCTAATAAACTCCCAGCTAAAAAGACAAACAGGACTTGCAGTGTAAACGGAACATATGGTAACGGAATTTTAATAAATGCCCCAATAGCTGTTAAAGCAGAAAATAAAGAAATGAAGGCTAATGAAACGGTTGAGTTCTTATTAATCTTCAAGCACCTCCTTTAACGAAGGCATTATCAAAATATTGCTGTATCGCTTCATTTGTTAGATCAATCATGGTCCTTATTTCCTCTTTTGTAATTACATAAGGCGGCATAAAATAAAGAACGTTTCCTAATGGTCTTAGGAGCAAGCCTTTCTTTAAAGCAATTTGATAAATTTGATATCCAACTCTATCTTTACTAGGAAAAGGTTCTTTTGTCTCTTTATCTATTACTAGTTCAATAGCCCCTACCATACCAGTTTGTCTGTACTCGCCAACGTATGACTGGTGATGAAATACACTGGATGCTAACTCCTTCATGAAGGCGCCTTTCTCTTCAATCTGTTCTATGTAATGTTCTTCTTCAAATATTTGTAATACCTCATATGCCACTCTGCAGGCTAAAGGATTACCTGTATAACTATGAGAATGTAAGAAAGCTTTCATCGTTTCATAGTTATCATAGAATGCCGCGTACACTTTTTCAGTAGTTAGAACGACGGACAATGGTAAATAACCGCCTGTTAAGCCCTTTGATAAACACATGAAATCAGGTGTAATTCCAGCTTGTTCACAGGCAAACATCGTTCCCGTTCGACCAAATCCTACTGCAACTTCATCTGCTATAAGATGGACATCATATTGCAGACACAGCTCCTTTAAATTCTTTAAATAAGAAGGAGGATACATTTTCATTCCCGCCGCAGCTTGAATTAATGGTTCAATAATGATAGCGGTCAGCTCTTCATGATGCACCTTTAATTTTTCTTCCACAAATGATAGACACGGTGTGTTGCAACTGTCAGGCTTCTTATTAAATGGGCATCTAAAGCAATCGGGTCCTTGTGCTCGCACCGTATCCAGTAATAAAGGTTGAAAGACCGCATGATATAGATCCACTCCTCCAACAGATAGTGCACCCAGGGTTTCCCCATGATAGGCATCTGTTAAAGCTAGAAAGCGTTTTTTATTTGGTTTATTTTTTTGCATATGATATTGAAAGCTCATTTTTAAAGCCACTTCTATCGCAGATGATCCATTATCAGCAAAGAATACTTTAGTTAATCCATCCGGAGTGATTTCTGCAAGCTTTTCTGCTAAAAAAATGGCTGGTTCATGAGTAAAGTTGGCAAATATCGCGTGTTCTAATTGAAAAGCTTGATTGGCTAAGGCGGTACTAATACGTTTATTAGAATGTCCGAATAAATTGACCCACCAAGAAGATACAGCGTCAATATACTGCTTTCCATTTTCATCATACAAGTAAATGCCTTTCCCGCTTTTGATCACAATAGGAGGAAGCTCTTCATAATCCTTCATCTGAGAACAAGGGTGCCAAACATGATTTAAATCTCTTCTTTGTAAGGTTGAAATGGTTGAAATCATATACTAAACAACCTTTCGAAAAATTCAGTATCTTCCAGCAGAAAATTCTTTAAAGCTGATAGATTTTTAAACTTTGGAATGACTATAGAAGGTAAGTCAGTGATTTTCCCAATTGTTTTTATGTTATTACTCTCCAGTTCGGTACCTTCAAACGCATTAAATACTATACCAGCAATTGGGATATTATTCATTTTAAGTACTTCGACCGATAGTAATGTATGATTAATCGTGCCTAATTTTGTACGGGCAACTAATACTACAGGTAACTGTGATTGTTGAATTAAGCGGAGAAAATGATAGTTGCGTTGTTCATTTAATGGAACATACAAGCCACCTGCCCCTTCACAAATCACATAGTCATACAAAGACTTTAGCTGCTCAATATGTTGTAGAATGACCTCTCCTTCTATTACTGTGCCTTCTAACATGGCAGCATAATGAGGTGAAGCAGGCTCTTCAAAAGAATAACTATTCAAATGCCCTTCTACTAAGATTTCTTCACTGAATGATTGATAAAATGCCGTATCTCCATAATATGCCTTCGAATTCTCTACAATGATTCCTGTTTGAACAGGCTTGTAAGGTGTGACGGTTTCTCCTTTTGCTTGAAAATATCGCATGAAGTATGCCGTTACTAAAGTTTTTCCGACATCTGTATCTGTGCCAGATATCCAAAAATGCTGTGTCATAAGATATTCCTCCATATATGTAAACCAATATAAAAAGAGGTTAACATATTAAAGACAATCTTGTAAATATATATTCTCTAAACAAGAGGAAGAGGATGACCTGCATGCCCAATGTAAAACTGCTCCCTCCATTTGTACCTATAGATCTCATAAACACTAATTTATGTTAAATGTAGACAAAGAAAAGAAGTTCAGCACGATCAACCTTTGTCTCTATAAATTCTTTAACACAAATGGAATTTGATCTAGTTATAATAGAAAATTCCTCTCTTTGATAGCTTTCTATATAATGAATCTCTAGAAATACGTACAATGATCATTCGTTAACCCACATCATTTCTGCAATAAATAAGCACTGAGAATACTTACGATATAGGGGGCTTATGCTTAACACTCAGTTGCTGCAGCTGCTCTTTTCTTTATCTCGATAAAGCCAAGATGTTGATATAGACCAAATCTTAACCATTGATATGATAAAATATATGTGGACAAAGAGAGGTGAGGATGATTTTATCGAGGAAAATAATCTCAGCTTCAATATCTGGTACTCTTTTTACCGTTTTATTAGGTTTCATCTGGACAAATCCTTTTGGAGATAATATAACTTCAATTCAAAATTATTTATTTTCTGTAATTTCGGTTACACCTATTTATATGATGTACAGTATGCCAGTTATAATGATCTATGGGATTTTAACCTCTATTATTAGTGATAAAATAGGAGAGTTTATTTCGATTAAAGCGAAAGAAACTAACGCAGAAATATTTGTTTCAGGAGCCTTACATATCGTTTTTAGTTTAGTATTATTTTGGATTAGCATAGGAGCCTCTTTGTTATTTTTATTACCGATAGACTATTGAAAAGCCGAAATAAAAAGTACGAGTGGTTGGAAGCCATTAAAAGTTTAGCCATCCCTTTGTTGACGTGGCTCATATTAATGGGTATTGTTTGGGGATATGATTAAAAGGACGTTTCTCGTCTTCCTACATTCCATAATATGTAAAATTTATAGATGTAGATGCCTGGAAGGGCATTATGGTTTTTGAAGGGGCTTACCAAATATGTGTAACTACTATTAAAATAAGACTAGCTAATATCAGGTTGATCATTACATATTACGGAAGGTGTAGCAAGAGGACTATTTTTTAATAAAGTGAAACTTCCATCCGTGTTATCCTTCATCCCCCCACTGGTGGTTAGTGGGGGCTCTCTCGCAGGATGCGGGTCACTAAGGCGGGTTGCCACAGGACGTGCCGTATTTAGTCTGAGTTCTGATTATCAGGCTTTTACGGTCAGTTTCACCAATAAAGCTTTCTCTAAACTTTGAGGCAGGGGCATCAAACCAAAATATACATTTTATTCCTTAAACATGATGGAGACCTTTAAACCTTAATTATTGTTCATAATAGAATCATAGACGATCTAAATTATTATACTCGTAACCTCTTGATAGGGAATAGCTACAGCAGCAAAAAAAAAGAAAAGTTTCTAGTATGAACCATGTGATAGAATTGCGTAAACTCCGATAAATAAAAAACTTTTTACGGCATAATTTTCTGCATTGTACTTATTTTTTCTCCCGTGATTCTTTCGTATATACTTCTTTCAATATATTGAGCTGTCAGCATGCCTGGAATGACTCTTTTTACATTTTTTATATCATTGCATAGCACGATAATGACTAAATCACTTTTTGGATAAAAGCATAGCTGCGTGGCATAGCCACCTGGAATTGACCCGCTATGGCCTACAGATGTTTCTCCGAGTTTATCTGTAATGATAAAGCCAAATCCATAACCATATTTCAAAATGGTATTTTGAGCATGGATCTTTTGCATCTCTTCTATCAACGGTTTATTGATAAGCTTCCCATCATTGAGTCCGACTATAAATTTATGTAAATCACCGGTTGTTGATAGGATGTCTCCACTTCCAAAGAAAGCAGTAGCATGAAATAATGGTGTTTTCTTACCATTTTTATGCCCCTTTGCGTAGTCGTCATTAATAATTGAAACAAATGAACTATTATTCATCTTGAGTGGTAAAAATATATTCTGCATTATAAAATCTTCATATTTCACTTGTGAAACCTTCTCTACAATTAATGCTAGCATCAAATATCCTGTATTGTTATAGGCAAACTTTTCTCCTGCCTTAAAGTTTCTCTTCATATCACAAATCTTTTTCGCTATATTGATTGGTTTATTCTCTTCATTTAAATTAAATGCTTTTCTACACATAACAAAATTCTTTAATCCAGACGTATGATTCAAAAGATGGATAATTTTTTATATCTTCTTCTAAGGAATTTATATCTAAATAGTTATTTACTGGTTCGTTTATATTTAACATTCCTTTATCATACAATTGAATGATTGCTGTAGCTGTAAAGATCTTCGAAATTGAGGCTATCATAAATCTTGTCTCTGAACTGTTTTCACTCTTCTTTTCTTTATCAGCAAACCCATACCCTTTATTAACTAAAACATCGTTACCCTTCGCTAAAAAAATACTGCCATTAAAAGTACTAAAATGATTGTCAATCCAATTTTTCAAAACTCTTACCTCCGAAAAATTCTAAAATTACAGATTAAATGCTATATTATCGTACTGGGATTAAGCAAGGAATAGCTATAAGAAATATCCTGTACACGCATAGACTCTAACATTCTTAAATTAATTATTAAATTAGACATAGAAGCAGAATCTAATTTAATTTATTTACTCAGCCCCTCTCGTTCCACAACAATTTATTCTTCCATTCGTTTAATTATTTTTGCAGGATTTCCACCCACCACCACATTATCTGGCACATCTTTTGTTACAACTGCACCTGAAGCGATTACGACATTATTACCTATTTTAACGCCTTGATTAACCATAGCTCTCCCACCAATCCAGACATTATCACCTATTTTTACTGGAATTCCGTATTCTGCACCAGATATTCTTTCATTTGCTTCCAGTGGATGAGTCGCAGTATAAATATGAACTCCGGGTGCAATAAAGCAGTTATTACCTATTTGAATCTCACTAACATCAAGAAACACACAATCAAAATTAGCATAAAAATTTTCCCCAATGTGAATGTTGTAACCATAGTCACATCGAAAGGTTGGCTCTATGTAAAAGTTCCTTCCTGTGGAACCAAATAGTTCCTTTAATATTTCCAACCTCTTGTTATCATCAGTTTCGAGTGAGTCATTAAATAATCTCGTTAACCTTCTAGCGTTCGTTCTTTCTCTTAGCAATTCTGGGTCAGCTGCATAATAAAGTTCACCATTCAACATTTTTTCTTTTTCATTTTTCATTATTTTTTCACCTTACTTTCAGTGCTTTTGATGTAGTATCCGCCCTTCCTCGAATCCATGATAACACCATTGTAAAGAGGCTGACCAATATCACCTTAGGAGTTTTTTACGATATCCACATTTTTATTAAGTTTGAATAGAATATAAATGATTCCGTAAACAAGTATATGGCTTGCTTACAATGTCCGTTTTGTTGAAAAATTTCTGGGCCAAATCCTGTCGCCATAGTATAAAGAAAACTCCAAATCAGTATGCTTCTCATGCCAAGTGAATACATTACCAGTACTTGCAATCACAAACTTTGACAGACACTAATTCGTACGACTACGGCCTAATGACAACGCTTTCGGATTTTGTTCCATTTTGAAATTCTATGTTCTAAGCAGATGGAAATTCAATAAAAATATATCGTCTCCCTCGAAAACTTCTAATTCATCGAATACAGTAATATTCACCGGAAAATAACAAAGTCAAATTAAGTATTCCGCTCATTCATTGGTTACGGAACTATTAAGTGAAATTACCTCTATATCTTCAGTGAGTAGCTTTAAGCAATAATTAAAGTTGTTATAATTACAATAGAATTTCTCATTCTTGGCGTCTTTGGCAAATGGATTGTCGTTCCCTGCTAATTACAGAAAGACAATATATAAGTAAAATGAAATAACTATCCCGTTAACAGAGCTGGCTGTAATGTGCTGATAGATAGAAAGGTGTAATAGGAATGACTATAAATACTCGTGTTAGAATACCGGATGGACTTTGGACGGGGCTAAAAAAACTTGGAATTAATGCTCATGATTTGGTTCGAAAAGCAAAAATGCCGCTTACTGTAATCACTGAACCAGTTGTCACTGTTGACCAATATTACGCATTATGGCAAGCATATTCCGATATCATCGGTGACATGGAAGTTGGAATGCTGCAACTTCCGACAGTATTTGAAACAACGCAGTATCCCCCGTCTGTACTGGCAGCTTACCATGCCCGTGATTATCGGGATGCTCTTGAAAGAATGACTCGGTACAAAGAAATGTGTCCTCCTGAAAAATTACGCATTATGGAGAAAGACACAAATTGTGTAATTGAACTGGAATGGTTTGATACTGAGCATACTGGACCACCCCTACTTGTTGGGACCACTCTCGCGTTTTTACTGGAACTTGGACGACGAGGCACCGGTTATTCTATAAAAGCGAAATCAGTGGAATTTACACATTCATTTGATCAAGTACAGGCGCTTGAAGAATACTTTGGCTGCCCTATCCACATTGGAGCAAAACGTAATAGTCTGACATTGCAAAGAGATGACCTTAATCGTCCTTTTACTTCCTACAACGCTGACTTACTGGAGATTTTAACACCAGTATTGGAGCAAACATTAGAGGAACAGCAACACAGTCATTCCATAACGGAGATAGTTAAGTGGATATTGAAACGCAATTTAACAGGAGAACGACTCGACATACAAGATGTAGCAAGTGAGCTCGGCATGAGCGAACGAACCTTACAGCGCCGGCTTACTAATGAAGAAACCCGCTTTAAGGAGCTGTTAAAGGAAGCCCGTCATGAACAGTCAAAACAGTACTTGGCTAATCCTAATCTAGATATTAAAGAAGTGGCATTTCTTGTTGGATATAAAGATCAGAGCTCGTTTTATCGAGCCTTTCGAAGTTGGGAAGGTGAAACCCCTTTAAATTGGCGTGCTGAACATGCACTTATAAACGAACTAAATTGATAACCAGCTTAAAGGAGAAATGTATCTTGGAATTATTAAATAAAACCGCTTTAGTTACCGGCTCAACAAAAGGCATTGGTAAAGCAATAGCAAAAGAATTAGCTAAAGAAGGAGTTAATATTCTCATAAATGGACGTAATTATGAGGAGGTAGAACGAACTGTACAGGAAATCAAATCAGAATACCCGCTTACTACTCCTCAAAATGCTGCAGCCGATATTGTGGATGTTCAACAGAGAGAGGAATTATTTAAAAAGTTCCCCAATGTAGACATTTTAATTAACAATATGGGTATTTACGAAATCATGCAATACGAGGATGTTACGGATGAAATATGGCAAAAATACTTCGAAACTAACGTCTTAGCCGCAAATGGATTATGTAAACATTATCTTCCAAAAATGCTGGACAATAATGATGGACGCATCATCTTTATTGCAAGTGAAGAAGCAGTAATGCCCTCTGGACAAATGCCTCAGTATTGTATGACAAAGTCAATGCTGCTATCATTGGCAAAAAGCTTGTCTATACTAACAAAAGGAACAGAAGTGACCGTCAATACAATTATGCCTGGACCAACACTTTCTGAAAATGTCCAGGATATAATTGAGGGTATTTACAGAAATGAAAACTTAACCTTCTCAGAAAAAGAAAAACAATTCATGGTCAATAATCTGCCACAATCTGAAATACAGCGATTTATCAGACCGATTGAAATTGGAAAACTAGCTGCATTCTTATGCAAACCCTATGCATCTGCATTTAGAGGATCACCAATCCGTATGGATGGAGGAATGGTCCCGACCATTTTTTAATCAAAAGAGCTTTCAGAAGGGCAGCCTATTTAATTTGTTATAGCTCTCGTGCAACACTTACCCTTGAAGTAAACTTCCGAATTTATCAGAGCCTTTCAAAGTTCACGGCAAAGTTCGGAGCGTTTACTTTTACTAACCCTTCACCTAAAAAAAGGCCTCGGTTGGATTCTTTCAATGTCTTTATAATGGTTTCGGAGCGTACCTCCTAATGCAATTTCTCCCCCGATGTAAGAGATGCTCATTTAATTTGTTATTACCATAAGTCATTAGACGTTTTCTAAATCAATTCCCATAATTCTCTCACCGTAATATTGAGATATCTATTCCTACTTTTACTGAATATAACATTATCCTTCTTGTAAATTGCCTCGTTTGTAAAATAAAAATACTGCCTCATTGGCATCAGACTATTCATTACAACCCCACTATAATTTAAAAGGAATTTTACATTCATATAAAAAGTTGGTACTAGCCCATTCACCCTCACACTTAAATAAATTATACACAGCCTCTCGGTCCGTCGGTGGTTCATCTATCCAATTTATCAGAGTACGAATAATTGATTCTTTTTCCGGAAAGTGGTGAATAAAGACTTCAGACTGTTCATGAAGTCGTGTTGTCCAAATCTGAGAACGTACCATAACCATAGAATAATAGGTTCGAATGAGTTTACGAGCAAAGCCTTGTGTAAATGTTTTAACATCTTCCATAGTAGCTGTTTCTAATCTTTTTAACGTCCGATTATGAGCTTCATAAATATCATCATTAAAACTGATTGCAATCTCAGATGTAAGTTTATACGGACCAAATCGTTCTCCTAAATCCTCTCCATACACACAAATACAGATTTCCTTAAGAAATGCATTTTCGTAATAATTTGAAGGATCAACTGTATAGTCGTAATATGCAACCGCTATACCAACATCACGAAATAGAGAGTGATATTTTTGGGACAGTTCTTCAGCCAGCTTCTTTAATTTGTCCAACTTAATGGAGCTCAATTTGCCGTCTAACAAAGCGATAAGGTCTAAATCTGATTTTTTTACAATCGCATCTCCTCTTGCTACACTACCGTACACATAAACACTATGCAATTGTTCATGAAATAAACTTTTAAGACTCTCCACAGATTCTCGAATACAGTTCTTATAGACATCATCAATTTTGTCTTTACTCACATCGCTTACAATAAATCCATCAGGGTCTAGTCCATATCCTGTATTTAAATGAAATATTTATACCCGCTCCTTTTTCTGTATTTTCCTAATTATATTATAATTATAGTGTGTGCAGACTAGTTTCCTATTCAACTAACCTGCCTCTTTTCTTCCATAAGAAAAGAGCTTCCTTATTTGAGGAAAGCCCCGTTACTTTAATTAATCTTTACATCATACTCATATATTAGGTTTATACACTTCAAGATAGAAACAATAGCATTATTGTATCCAGACATTTTTTCTATCTCTTTTTCATCTGTAAATTCTTCATTTTCGAACCGTACTGCAAGTTTATTAATTATATTTAGGTACGAAGGGAAGTGAACTCCCCCGCCACTTAACGCTCTTAAGAGTTGTTTGAAGTAGGTTTTTTTTGACTTATCACTACTTTTACTAGCAAACGAAAACTGACCGTGCTACCCTCTTGTTTCAAGAGTTGGTTTTTATCTATCTAAAGCTAATAGGCGTATCGCTGCTATTCTTTCCTTGACTTAGGCTTTAACGAAGCATTTCTCATTATAGGATAGGTTAATAGTAATGCTCCAATTCCACATAAACCTAATAAAGTAATGAGAGTCATTCCTAAAGCATCTAAATCCAGTCCCAAAAACCATTCCATACTACTATTCAAATAACCACCATAATACAGAAACATTGCAACAAACGACAACAGCATAAGAACGATAATACTTTTACGCATTCCCAATCTAAAATTGATACAGTACAGTAAAAAAGGAACTCCAACAAGAAACAAGCCAAACATGAGATCAATCCATAAATACGTAAAGAAATGATATTCGTTTACTAAGAATACTCCAGGGTGTAAGATATATGGGTCGATGTCCCATTGTAGGAATACAGTTTTTAAAATAAGTTGCAATACATTTAGAAATAATATACTTAAAACAACACCTAATATACTAACACCATAGAACACTTTGAGGAATTGTGTCCTTGTGCTCCCTAACCCAATTGCTACTGGATACAGTGACTTATACCCACCAATTCCAAAGAAAGCAATCAAGAAATAAGCTGGACCTGAAATCGCAGCAACTACATCATCTCCAATTCCAAATATATAGCCAATAATGAGCCAAACTAATGTCAAGGGAATAGTTATATAGAGAAACACAAGCTTCCCAAAGAAGAAGTATAAGGCATCTTCGGATACTAACCGCACCGTTCCGTATAAAGAATTCATCCCTATTATGCCTCCTCTGTTTTATTTAGTAAATAATCTTGAAGCTTTGCTTTTTCAATCGAAAGTCCGTGTAAGGATGCAATTTCCTTCCACTCGTCATTATATGGTACATCAATCATCACTTTCACACTTGAACCTAATTCGTATATTTCTAATGGTTTTTGTCCATCTAATATCTTCTCTATCTTGATTTTTTCGCCTGCCAACCATACTCCGTACTCTCTTATCTCATCTATCGTTTCATGTAACAATACTTTTTTATCATGTATAACAACAAGTGATTCACATAAAGGTTGTATTTCTTCGATATGATGAGTAGATAAAAGTATTAATCGTGGATGTGCCTCATGACTTTCCCGCAGAGACTGATACATTTTCTTACGCATGCTTGCATCCAATCCATTACTTGGTTCATCAAGAATTGTAATTTCTGCATGACTAGAAATCCCTATGATAAACTGTAGAGCGGACTTCATTCCCTTTGACAGCTTGGATACTTTCTTCTTTTCATTTAGTTGAAAGATCTTTAACAATCGTTGTGTCAAATCCTCATCCCAATTGGAGTAAAAATAACTTGCAAACCTTAATGCATCTTTCACACTCCAAATGGAACTAAATGGATGATCCTCTTGCATATAACATACATATTGGACAGCTTCTGAACGGTTATAAGGAGCCATTCCCATGATTTCAACTTTTCCTTTGTTTGGTTTTTCCTGTCCTGAGAGAAGTTTCATTAGTGTAGTTTTTCCAGCTCCATTACGACCCCAAATTGCGATAATTTCAGGTTCATTTTCAGTGAAAGAAATATCCTCAAGTACTGACGTCTTTCCGTAACCATAGGTAACATTCTCCACTCGAATCATTTCTTGACCTCCTCTTTTATTAATTCAATTACTTTATCAACACTCATCCCCAACCGTTTTCCTTCTTCTAGTAGTGGCCAGATATATTCCGTCTTGTAATGTTTTTTCCTCTCATTTAACAATTTTTCTTTGGCTCCTTCCATAACAAACATGCCAATTCCACGCTTTTTGTATATGATTTCTTCATCAACCAAAGTTTGCAGTCCTTTCCTTACAGTTGCTCTATTGATGTTATAAAAGTTGGAAATTTCATTTTCAGATGGTACCCTTTCCTCTTCTAATAATTTACCTTCGACAATGTCGATTCTTATAATTTGTGCAATTTGCTGAAAGATGGGCATCGACTCATCTAATGTTGGTTTCAACAGGAACACTCCTTTCATATCTCTATTCGATCCATGTTGATTACCGGTTTAGTTGTATACTCATGTAACCAACGATACAACATTGTTTTTAAATTGTAAAGGGGTTTTCACCCATATTTATTTTTAGGATTTATCAAAATATAATTTGTTAATTACATACGAAAAACACTGATATCCGTCCATTAATCGAACAGAATCAGTGTTTCTTCTTTATAATCGAATAAGAAACTTATTTCTTATCTAAGGGGTAGATCACATAGCCATCAAGTTAAGAAGTATAAAATACCCCAAAATGAAAATTTAAGATTAATATTACCTAGAATAAGTTTTTGCTTCTATAGCTTATTGAACTAAACTGCCTTGTTTGAGACATAAGAAAAGAGCTTCCTTATTAAAGGAAAGCCCACGTTCATTAAAGAAAAATAAAATCATTAGAAATATTTTGTATAATTTTGATCATCATTGTACAATTTAGATAACTTTTTTTGCAAAACCAACGCATTTTTCTAAATAGCCATTATTTTTATAAAACTTATGAGCACTAATTCTCTCTGGTCGGTTTCCACTATTCAGTCCTATTCCTGTTGCTCCAATTTCCTTTGCCCAACTTTCTGCTTCTTCTAATAGCTGTTTACCTATTTCGTCCATGAGATTTTGGATTACCTCGAGTGGAGCCCCATTGTTAATGAGTGTCGTAGCAAAACTATGCCTTAATTGATGAGGATGAATACTAGATGCCTTAAGCACCTGGGCCACTTTCTCCAAATATAGTTTTAGAGACTCGGTAGAAACCTCTTTGATAGAGATATCTCCAAAGTAATTAATGAGTAATGATAACTGAATATCATATGCTTTAATGTTTGGCCAGAGTAACCTTGAATTTGTTTATCTACTCTATATAATTGCCATGCTTTTGAGAAAATCATAATTATTCCCCCATACTAGATCCTTATAGATATTAGCTTTGTTCTTTTCTAAACCAATCGGTCTGTAAAATACATATTAAGTTGCAAATAAGACATAATTAATAATAATTAGGAGGGATTTAATGGAGGATATCATCACCATTAGTATAAGAACTACGATTAGTTTTATCGTTATCTTGCTTTTTTATAGACTAACCGGAAAAAAAGAGCTTGGTGAGATTAGTGTGCTAGATATTGGTATCACTTTAATGATTGCCGATTTAACAACCGAATTTATTATTGAACCAGAAGATAAATTATATATACAAGTACTTCCTATTGCAGTTCTCATTACAATTCAATATTTACTTTCTTTTATTACAATGAAAAGCAAAAAAGCTCGAGATATCGTTGATGGGGTACCTTCCTTTATTATTTGTGAAGGGAAATGCCAGCAAAAAATGATGAAGAAGTTAGGGTATAATTTAGATGATTTATATTTGCAACTTCGCGACAAGGATATTACTGAAATCAGCGACGTTTCCTATGCTATACTTGAAAGTTCAGGGAATCTCACGGTGTTTTAAAAAACAGAATCGTTTAGCTTACCGGTTATATTAGATGGGGAAATTCATGAAAAATACTTACACCTTTTTGATAAGGATGAACAATGGCTCCTAAATGAACTTCGAACTCAAGGGTATCCTGACCCCACTCAGATTTTCGTTTGTTCGTATAACAAATCACAATTACATGTCGAGCAAATAGATAATACTAATTAATAACTAAAAGTTCATAATTGATAATAAGGGTCATCGAAGTTGATTACAAACAAAATAAATTAAAGAGTTACGAAGGTCTTAGCAAAAATTATCTCTGTAAATCAGGTGGCCAGAAAAGAAGGAAGAAAGAGGGAAGCAATCTATTTCCAGAGGAACAATAAGATATAGTCAAAATGCTAAAAGATAATAGTCGGGAAATACAGAAAAAATGTAACTGAAAGTATCAGTTACGTTTTTCATAGTTTTATGTATTTCGTTTCATATTATGAAACAATTTCAACTTTCAATGTGTTTCGATTTACTGTGATATATTCACCAGTTGATTTATTCATTACTTGAGAGACTTCCTTGGTATGTGTTATCTCAAGCCAATCATTTTGTATATCCACCAATAATTTTGTTTCCACATCATCTTCTCTATATTTCAAACCACTATAAGATAATTTTGTCATCGTCTTCATTCCTTTCATAATGATCAATGTTTGTCAAATAAGATTTTCCATTTTCCTTTTTATATTATATATTCAATGGTAAACAGAGTACAATCAATTCGTTTCTTCTCCCACTATCCTGCCCCGTTTGTTACATGAGGTTACCCGCAGCAACCCTCCAAATTTAACTCTTGACCTGTTAGTGAAAGTACAGAAAGATATTAGTCCTTAGCAAAACCTTAATGCTTTATTCTTTCTTTTTCCAAGACATTAAATCTGAAAATGCCAGTCCAAATGATACACCCAAAGGAATCCCTAAATCCCAAACATTCATTTCCGAACGTATAAAAAAATAAGAAAGAAGATAGTGCAAGGTACTTAAAAAAATAAACCAAATAATAAACGTAAAAAACCTTTTTCTTATTTGAATCCAATTTAACTTCCTTGTATTCGTAATAACTAAAAAGATGGAGAACAATCCATATATTAGAAGATAAATTACATATCCTATAATAAATTTATGAGATAGCGAAGTATCAATATCCATATATATTATAAATATCGTAAGTATGGTTCCCGCCAAAAGTACAATAAACAAAATTAAGTTTACCGAAATATATTTCTTCATCTTTTCCCTCTTACCCTCAAAGTCTAAATATCTTTTGATTATCTCACAATATCAGAACTTATGTCGGTAACTCATGCTTTGTTCAACAAACCTGTCCTGGTAATTCCATAAAAAAGTAAGAACTGTTGAAGTATTTCCCCGTTAGCATAAGAAAATATTTAAAGGAATTTTCCCTTACTACAAAAAATCGATTAATCTAGTCATTTCACTTACAACCTCATGTAATGTTAAATCAGTTTCTTCAGTAACTACCACTTCTGCTGCATCGTATATAACCCTAGAGTAAATCAAGATTTCAAACTGATTCTTCTTTGTATTATCAATATGGCTGAATAACGATACAAGGTATTGCTTTAATTCCATCAGCATTTTTTTTCGTAATAGAGGAAATAAATTTTGATAACTGTAAGGGCAGTTTATTTTCACTTCATTTAAATACTCAAATATAGCTTGTGTTAAACATAAAACATGTTCATTGTTCCATGTATTAACATGTTTTGTATGATTATCAATCTTGTTTCTAGCTGACTCTTTTATCATTTCATCAAATAATTGATACTTATCTTCATAATGTGCGTAAAATGTTGCTCTATTTATTTTTGCATGCTCTGTAATATTTTTAATAGTTATTTCCTCAATATCGCTCTTTCTTAAAAGAGCTGTGAAAGATTCTTCTATTCTTTTTTTGGTATCCGTTCTTCTGATATTTTTTACTTTCATATTTTCTCCTTATAACAACATATTGTCAGTTTTGTTGGTTGTTACTAAGTATAAATCGTTTTAGAATCAAACTAAAGCAACATGCGTTGCTTTAATTATAATAATAAAGGTGGCTTTATATATGAAGACAATTGTAATTATAGGTGCAGGTCCTGGATTAGGTCTATCTCTAGCTAAAAAATTTGGATCTAATGGGTTTAATGTCGCTTTAGTTTCATTACATGAAGATACTCTCATTCCTTTAGTAAATGAATTGAAAAATTTAGATATTGATTCTAAGTATTATGTTGCAGATGTACGTGATTTAGAAAGGTTAAGTTCTGCATTAAAACAAGTTGAATCTGATTTTGGAAATATTGATGTTGTGGAATTTAGTCCATATGCTGGTCCACAGATGTTCAGAGACGTCTTAGAAATGAAAATTGAAGATGTTGAAGAACAATACAAAATGCAAATACTTCCAGCTATCAAGATGGTTCAAACAGTATTACCTTCTATGGAAGCAAACGGTTCTGGTGCCATTCTATTTAATAGTGGAATATCAGCAGTACATCCTATCCCACAATTAGGAAATGCTGGTATAGCTTGTTCTGGTTTGAGAAACTATGCTCAAAATTTACACAATGTGTTAAAAGAAAAAGGTATTTATGTTGGATTTATTGCTGTTGCTACACTCATTAAGAAAGGGACTGAAGGAGATCCTGATTTAATTGCAGATACTTGGTATGATTTATATATAAAGCAAGATAGGTTTGAAACAGTTTTTCCTCAAATGAATTAAAAAATGCAAAAAACCGATGATGATATGTATCGGTTTTTTATTACTCATAGAAAATATCAATCGAAAAATTGCTCATTTTCTTATTATACTAAACTGCCCCTACCGTGTTATTGATTGACCTTTTTAATTAGGGTCTAAAATATTTAAGGTAGCGGAGTTAGAACGTAATCCCCCGTGGAAGAATATCCAGACAACTAAGGCATGTACTCAGAAGGTGAATAGGTAAGATGACATTTCCTTTATATTTTTATATCGTTTCATGCAAATATAGGCTTTTTTCATGTCATTTATAGCTTGCAAATGTATTCCCTCGTGAAAGATGGTCCGAATTATCACTTGTTCAATAGTTCGCATCCCCATTTCAGTTGGGGGCTATCGTTCGACTAATGTTGAGAAAAAAGAGTCGCAAAACTATGTTCTTTCATAATGTCGCAAGCTAGTGTTTCATCAGTTATCTTAAAATGCGAAGGAATATACATAATAATCCACCTTTCAAAAAAAGTTAGAGTGTTTTGGTCATTATAAAGTCCGCTTGTTCTTCATCACCCATATAAAAAGAGTGGGCTGCAGTTTGGACAAAACCCATTTTCTGATAAAAAGCAATTGCATTTTCGTTTTGCTCCCATACGCCCAACCAGATTTTCTTTTTATTATCTTCTTTCGCAATTTCAACAGCTTTATTCAGCAGGTATTTCCCAAGCCCATGTTTTTGAAATTTGTTCTTTATATAAATCCTCTCGATTTCAAGTGATTCATCGCCCATTTCTTCAGACTGAGCATTATCGGTATTGACCTTTAAATATCCTGCGACTTCATTATTAAAATAAACAAAAAAGAATTTCGAAGATATATTGAACAATTCCGTTTCCAACTGTTCAAAATTAAATGCTCTTTTCAGATAGTCTTTCATATTTTCAGGTGAATTCTGATCGTTGAATGTATCATTGAATGTTTCAATACTTATTTCTTGGAGTATTTGTAAATCATCACGGGTGCACATTGTAATTTTTACAGTCATTTCATATGTCGCTCCTTTATAAAATCAATAATTCCTCTTGTTGCCCTTTTTTACAAATTCCCAGTCTTTTTCTATGTTCTTTCTTACTCTTTGAAGAAGATTGAAAATGGTTTCCTCTTCACTTTCAGAAAAGCCTTCTAATGCAACAGTATCGGAATAATCATTTTCACTTTTTATAAAAGGATAAACATTTTTTCCTTTTTCCGTTGGAAATAGTTTCTTAATTTTTTTGTTATGTTTATCTTCTTTCTTTTCAATAAAGCCATTAACTTCAAGTTTCCTTATAGCACGAGCTGCTGTTGTTCGATCTACTTTTATCATCTCAGCCAACTTTTCTTGGATGATTCCTTCGTTCTCACATATCCGCACAATATACAGATACTGTCCTTTTGTAAGATCATATTCTTTAAATTCTATATTACTTATAGAATCTAATGCTCTGGCTATCATTCCAATTTCACGTAGAATTTCTTTCATAATGAACTCCTCAGTGCATATTTTGTTGTAAATACAATAAAAAAAGATATAAATTAAATTTAACCTGAATTTGTTGCATTTGCAACAAAAATATATAAATAAAGATTACATAGTTATTATCCTTTTGTGACATAAGAAAAGGACAATACCACTGATCAAGTATTGCCCCCCTTTAGTTGAATAAGAAACAAATGTCTATCAGACAAAATCGGTTGAAAATCTCAGATTCTTATGATAATATAATGACCATTCTATCTAAAGGTGATATAAAATGAGTAAAAAGAGACAAGATTTAATAAACCATGCAGAGAGGTTATTCTATGAATACGGTTTTCATTCTGTAGGTCTTAAGAGAGTTATAGATGAAGCAAATGTGGCTTTAATGACGATGTATAACCATTTTAACTCTAAAGAAGAACTGATATTAGCAGCATTAAAGTGTCGGGAAGAAAGGTACTTTTCCCTTTTACAGGAAGTAGTAAAACAAAATCAAGATTCTAAAACGAATGCTTTGTCTTTAGCTGAAGCACATGTCGATTGGATACGCACTCATAAGAAAGGTTGTATGTTTTTAAGAGCAAAAGAAGAGTACCCATCTGAGGAAAGTGATATTAATCGATATGTTATCGCACATAAAAAGTCATTAATAGCATTTTTAAAGAAGGTTAATTTTAATCACCAGGAAGCTATGCGATTAGCCTTGTTATTAGAAGGTGCAACTTCACTTTCAGAAGTCGAAAATGTGGAAGAAGTCTCTAAGGAATTACTATGCTTAGTGAGACATTTGTTCTAAAAGTAAATTTATTTTGAATTTACTTTTTTTACCTTATAAATATAATGATCGTTCTATCTAAAAAGGGGTGAGAAAATGTGGAGAATTTTATTGCCAGGTATTGCTATGATTGGTGTGACTTATGCATTTGCAAGATTTAGCTTCGGTTTGTTTTTACCAAATATCTCTTCATCTATTGGTATAACAGAAAGTGAAGCTGGTATGGCAAGTTCAGCTGCTTATATTGCCTATACATTAGCCTTATTAAGCTCCTCCTATTTGGTTAGTAAATTTGGAGAGAAAAGAGTGGTTCAATTTGCTGGGCTAAGTGCTATTTTCGGTTTGTTTGGAATTGCAGTCTCTCAAGAACTCTATCTTCTAGTGTGCAGTACATTTGTTGCAGGGTTAGGGAGTGGTTTGGCCTCTCCAGCATTTAGTCAAGTTGCCACAACTTCTTTAAAAAAAGAAGATAGTGACAAGGGGAATACTTGGATTAACAGCGGAACGAGTTTTGGACTTATTTTATCAGGTCCCATTGCCTTTTTATTTGCTGAACAGTGGAGAGTAGCCTTTCTTCTGTTTGCTTTTATCGCAGTAATTGTACTTATATGGAATACTTTAAGTATTTCGTTAGAAGAAAGTTCCACTTCGGGACAAAATATATTTAAAATGTCCGTATTAAAGAAAGCCAAGTTTCTCATATTCTCATCCTTACTCATTGGATATGGTTCATCCATTTATTGGACATTTTCTCAAACTTATTTAACAGTCAATTACAACATGAGCAGTCATGCAAGTGTCTTTTTTTGGATCCTTATGGGTGCATCAGGAATTTTAGGAGGAGTTGCTGGTGGAATTATTAATAAGTTTGGTATCGTTTTGTCTTATCGTATAACCCTTGTAATAATGTCTATTGCTATTGCTATTATTACAATACCTAATTTAATGACTATTTATCTTTCACCTATTTTATTTGGTATGTCGTATATATTTATGACAGGCATATTAATTGTTTGGGGGGCACGTCTTTTTAAGGTGATGCCATCAATGGGCGTTAGCTTAGCCTTTTTAGCGTTAGGCATTGGGCAGTCCGTAGGTTCCGCTATTGGTGGAGAATTGATCAGTTTGACTTCGTATGCTTTTAGCTTCATTTTATATTCATCTGTTTGTTTTATTGGACTGGCCGTACCTATTAAAAAGCAGGATAATTTAAGCAATTACTTATAGGCGTTACAAATTATATGTAGGACTGCCCCATCTTTAATTGTAATACCTTTAATAATAGCTCTAATTAATCTGCCGCTTTTGTTCCATAAGAAAAAGAGCTTTCTTATTTAAGGAAAGCTCCCGATAGTTTAAGTACATTGTTTCACAAAGTTAAAGAAATTAATTATATATATCAAGCCCTATAACTCCATTATCTAGGTCATTAACAATAAGAACTAATTGTTTTGCGAACGTACTAAATGCACGAATCGTATAAGAGTCTTTCAATTGACTTTGCAACTTCCAGCCTGTTGGCTGCAACGCTAATGGTTGATTCTCTGCAAGGAAGGAAGAATTGAAAAAAGAAAACACATCATCTGTCTCTTTGTTATAAATTTGATTAATTAACTCTTTATTTATTGAATAATACTTTAGCCTTCTTGGATAATTAGATCTATTTATAGACTTTGATCTATATAAGTCAGGAATAACTGGGTAAACTCCTTCTAAAAGTAGTTCTTCTATTATCCTTCTTGAATTATTTTTTAAACGAAAAACATTTATCTCCTTTAATTCTCCGTCTATGAAGATTTCTTTTACTACTTCATAGTGAGGTACTACTTCTTCCATTATCAATTGAGTTGCCTGATGGTTAGAGGTTGGATATGCGGTCATCCCATCTTCCTCTGATATTACATCAAGTGCTGCAAAAATCTGACACACTTCACTCATATGAGTTAAATTCTTATCGTTTTCTATCTTGTGAATTTTGAGCTCTCCATTATCTTCATTAAAAGGAATAATTGGTTCTTCAATTTCTGTAAGCCAATTAAACATAACTAAGCCTCATTTCTCTTATAGAATTTATCTTAATTAAACAATAATTCGATAAAAAAATCCCATTATCCTTTATAGATAAGCTGCTCAGTTAGGTAAAAAAGTTTTTAACAAAAATAGGCGTTAATCCATTTTGGATCAACGCACCCATTAGTTAAGCAAAAGAAATATTATTCTTACTGAGACAAATGTTTGTAATCTAATATTTCTATCAAAAAACCATGGTTACATTTCAGCTTATTAAGCTTTTCACTGTTACAGGAGGGGGATATTCTTACCTTCACTATGTCTTCCTTATTTTTATCAGGGTTTTTGGAAGGGATTAGAATTCTTACGGCTACATCATAAGAATGATTGTCATTGTAAGTTATACCAACGATCCTTTTCCAATTCCAACCAAAAAAGGGATCACCCTCATACTCTTTTATCACTCTTTTATCAATAGTAGGAAATACAAGGTCTGAAATAATATCCTCTGTTGTGACATAAGAGCCTACTGTCTTTGGGACTGTTTCTGCTTTTGCAGTTTGAATAGGATTAATAGCAAATAATAAGAATCCAAATATGATTATGTATCGCTTAAGCATTCAATGCACCTCATTTTTGTATTTACTCCTTATTCTTTGCAAATTGATAAATCCTTATTAATCTATCCTGCCCCTTTCGTATTATAAGGTCAA